>NZ_CADIJR010000105.1 GCF_902859645.1 Achromobacter insuavis
CGCCGCGCAGCCGGCGCCGCTGGACGCGCCGCCGCCGCTGGCCCAGCCGGCCGCGCCCGCCAAGCCCACCAACGCGCCCAATGTGGGCGGCGTGTCCGGGGTGCGGCTGAACAACTACGACAAGCCCGCGACGCCCTGATCCCGGCCGCGTCCCGCTGGTTCCGAAACCCGCCTTCCGGCGGGTTTTTTATTGGCAGTCGCCGGCTGGCGGGCCGGGGCCGCGCAGCTCTGGCGCGCTCTCGGGACGGCGGCCCGGCGTGGCGCTGGCAGGCCTTGCGGACGGGTTTGTGATCGTGTGTTTCGGGGTTTTCCCTGTAAGTTCTCATTGAGTGGGAAAAATTTCGACCGATACCACCATAAATTGATAATCTCGCCGCCATCACCACCAGGAGAGCTTGTTGATGGATCAGTCGGTAGGGCCGGGCGCGGACCGGGTGCTTTACGTGTTGGCCACGCTGGCCCGGCACGATGGCCCCCTGAGCATCGCCGCGCTGGCCGAGAAGACCGGCCTGGCGCAGAGCACGCTCTACCGCCAGGTGGCCCTGCTCAAGCGCTGGGGCTTCGTCGCCGAGCACGAGGGCGAATACGGCCCCGGTCCGCTGTGCGTGCAACTGGCCTGGGGTTTCGACCAATCCTCGTTCCTGATCCATGAAGCGCAGCCGGACATGGCGGCATTGGCCGCCGCGTCGGGCGAGACCATCGGCCTGCTGGTGGCGGTCAAGGACCAGGCCGTGTGCCTGGACATGGTCGAGAGCCAGCATCCGCTGCGCTGTTCCTTCACCAAGGGCCGCGGCCTGCCGCTGGCGCGCGGCGCCTCGGCCAAGTCGCTGCTGGCCTTCATGCCGGCCCCGCGCCAGCAGGCCGCGCTGGCCATCCTGGCGCGCGAGTCGGGCGTGGATCCGGTGCGCCTGACCGACGAACTCGAGGCCATCCGCGCCCAGGGCTATGCCGTGACCGACAGCGAAGTCGACGCCGGCGTCTGGGGCGTGAGCGTGCCGATCTTCCAGCGCGCCAACCAGGCGGTGGCCTCCATCACGCTGATGGCTCCGTCCACCCGCGCCGCCCAGCGGCCGCAGGCCTTCATCGACCTGACCGTCGCGGCCGCCCGCCGCATCTCGGGCAGGCTGCAGGCGCACTGACGCCGCCGGTTTCCGCCTTCCATGCATTTCACGCTGTCCCCCACATTCCCGCCGCCTCTCTAGACGCCACACCCCACGCCGTACCGATCGCCGTATCCGTATCCACTTCTTCCTATCAGGATTCGCCATGACTACTCGCCGCACCCTGCTGACCGCCGCCCTGACCCTGGGCCTGGCCTGGAGCATGGGCACCGCCCACGCCCAGGAAACCATCCGCGCCGTGACCGACGCCACCTTCCCGCCCATGGAGTTCGTCAAGGACGGCAAGCGCACCGGCTTTGACATCGAATTGGTCGAGGCCCTGGCCGCCGCCATGGGCAAGAAGGTCGAATGGATCGACATCGACTTCAAGGGCCTGATTCCCGCCCTGCAGGCCGGCCGCGCCGACATCGCCGTGTCCGCCATCTACATCACGCCCGAGCGCAGCAAGGTGGTGGACTTCACCGATCCTTACTACGCCGGCGGCCTGGTCGTGCTGACCAAGAAGGACGGCCCGATCAAGACGCTGAAGGACCTGGACGGCCGCAAGGTGTCGGTGCAGGTCGGCACCAAGTCGGTCAACTACCTGAAGGAACACTACCCGTCGGTGCAGCGCGTCGAGGTCGAGAAGAACCAGGAGATGTTCAACCTGGTGCAGATCGGCCGCGCCGATGCCGCCGTGACCGGCAAGCCGGCCGCCAAGCTGTTCGCCCAGAGCACCACCGACCTGACCGTGCTGGCCGACCAGGTCACCACCGAGGACTACGGCATCGCCGTGCCCAAGAACAAGCCGGAGCTGACGCGCGGCCTGAATGAGGCGCTGCAGAAGATCAAGGCCGATGGCAGCTACCAGGCCATCGTCAACAAGTGGTTCGAGGCGCCCGCGAAATGAACCTGGATTTTGCCCCCGTCTTCGCCGACTTCGACGCGCTGGTGCGCGGCGCGGTGGTCACCATCGAGGTGACCGCCGGCGCCTTGCTGCTGGGCTGCGTCATCGGCCTGCTGGTCGGCGTCGGCCGGCTCAACCCGCAACGCCGCATCATCTACAACCTGTGCAGCGTCTACCTGCTGTTCTTTCGCGGCACGCCGTTGCTGGTGCAGCTGTTCATCTGGTTCTTCGGCCTGCCGCAGTTCGGCGTGACGCTGCCGGCGTTCGCCTGCGGCGTGCTGGGGCTGGGCATGTATTCCGGCGCCTACGTGTCGGAAATCGTGCGCGGCGCGATCCAGTCGGTCGACCGCGGCCAGACCGAGGCGGCCCGTTCGCTGGGCATGTCGTCGGGCCAGGCCATGCGCATCATCATCCTGCCGCAGGCGGTGGTGCGCATGATCCCGCCGCTGGGCAACGAGTTCATCGCGTTGATCAAGAATTCGGCGCTGGTGTCGCTGTTGACCATCCATGACCTGATGCACGAAGGGCAGAAGATCATCAGCGTGTCGTACCGCTCGCTGGAAACCTATCTGGTGGTGGCGCTGATCTACCTGGTCCTGACCACGGCCGCCATGTTGATACTGCGCAGGATCGAGCAACGCCTGCGCGCGGGGGGGATGGTGCAATGAACGCCGCGAATCCGAAAGAAATGATCCGCATCCGCGGCCTGCAGAAATCCTATGGCGACCACGCCGTGCTGCGCGGCATCGACTTCGATGTGCTGCCGTCGCAGGTGGTGGTGGTGATCGGCCCCAGCGGCTCGGGCAAGAGCACGCTGCTGCGCTGCTGCAACGGGCTGGAAGTGGCCCAGGGCGGCACCGTCGAGATCTGCGGCCAGATGCTGCAGAACGAAGGCGAGCAGTTGCCCGAGGCGGCGCTGAACCGCCTGCGCATGCAGGTCGGCATGGTGTTCCAGGGCTTCAACCTGTTCCCGCACCTGTCGGTGCTGGACAACGTCACCGTCGGTCCGCGCACGCTGCGCGGCATGGGCCGCGACGAGGCCAACGCGCTGGCCGAGGACCTGCTGCGCAAGGTCGGCCTGGCGCAGAAGATGTCGGCCATGCCGGCCAGCCTGTCGGGCGGCCAGAAGCAGCGCGTGGCGATCGCCCGCGCGCTGGCGATGCAGCCCAAGGTCATGCTGTTCGACGAACCGACCTCGGCGCTGGACCCGGAGCTGGTGGGCGAAGTGCTGCAGGTCATGAAGCTGCTGGCGCGCGAAGGCATGACCATGATGGTCGTGACCCACGAGATGGGCTTTGCCCGCGACGTGGCTGACGTGGTCGCGGTGATGGACGGCGGCGTGATCCTGGAATCGGGCGCGCCCGAGGTCATCTTCAGCCAGCCGCGCGAGGCCCGCACCCGCGAGTTCCTGCAGGCCGTGCTGAGCACGGGGCAGGGGGCGGCATGACGGCGGCGCAACTCGACAGGAGCCTGTGGACCGCGCGCGACGACAGTGCCGAGCGCGGCGACACGCGCCGCCTGGCGCACATCGTCGAGCCGGCCGCGGGCCAGACGCCGGCCGCGGGCGAGCCGGTGCTGCTGGGCTTCGCCTGCGATGCGGGCGTGGCCCGCAACCAGGGCCGCATCGGCGCGGCGGCCGGCCCCGCCGGCATCCGCAAGTACATGGCCGGCCTGCCGGCGCACGGCCTGACGCGCCTGCTGGACGCGGGCGACGTGGCCTGCGAAGGCGACCAATTGGAAGACGCGCAGGAGCGGCTGGGCCTGGCGGTGGCCGACCTGTTGCGCCAGGGCGCCCGCCCGCTGGTGCTGGGCGGCGGCCATGAGATCGCCTGGGGCAGCTTCCAGGGCCTGGCGCGTTGGCTGGCGGACCGGGGCGATGAGGGCCCGGTGCTGGTGCTGAACCTGGACGCGCATTTCGATCTGCGCACCGGCCGGCCGGGCAGTTCCGGCACGCCGTTCGACCAGATCGCGCATTACTGCGAGGCGCAGGGGCTGGCGCTGCAATACGCCTGCCTGGGCGTGTCGCGGCTGGCCAATACGCCGGCGCTGTATGCGCGCGCGGCCGAAGTGGGCGCGGTGTGGGTCGAGGACCGCGACATGCAGGAGCGTCACCTGGCGGCGCGCCTGGCGAACGTCGACGCCTTGCTGGCGCGGGCCCGCCACGTCTACCTGACCATCGACCTGGACGTGCTGCCGGCGGCGGTGATGCCGGGGGTGTCGGCGCCGGCGCCCTATGGCGTGCCGATGGCGGTGATCGAGGAGATCGTGCTGCGCGTCAAGGCCAGCGGCAAGCTGCGCCTGGCCGACATGGCCGAGTACAGCCCGCGCTTCGATATCGACGGCCATGGCGCCCGCGCGGCGGCGCGCCTGGCCTGGCAACTGCTGTCCGCCTGACACGGTCCGCGGCGCGAGATCCGCCGCGGACTTCCCGCCCGCCGTCATGGCCGCTTGCGCGGCGCATGGCGGCGGGCTTTTTCACGCCTGCGGCGCGGCCAGCGGGATCGACATCTCGTGGTGGAAGAGATTGTCGGGATCGACGCTGCGCTTGGTGGCGATCAGCGCGGCGGTCTTGTTGCCGTAGTACAGGTCGAGCCACTGCGGATCGACGTGGCTGTGGCTGGCGTCGGTGTACTTCATGTCGGTGTCGGGGTAATTGATGTAGCACCCCTCGAACGGCGAGCCTGGCTGGTTGCTGGGCTTGCCGCCGTACTGCGCGAAGTACTCGTCGTACAGGTCGGCGATCCACTTGATGTGGAAGGCGTCCTGGGCCGGATCGGTCCAGTACACCTGGAACTGCGACTTCAGCAGCGACGAGCGCTGGCACACGCTGGTCGGGTTGGCCGTTTCGTCGTTGCGGTTGATGCGGCCGCCATACGAGTCGATCTGCACCAGCGCCTGGTTCAGGCGCGGGTCGTCCGAGCCGTTCAGGTATTCCCACATGGCCATGATCTCGACGTCGCTGAAATTGGCCTTGTGATACGCGGACTTGTACTTGCCGCGCTGGTTGCTGCCCGAGCCGTTGATGCTCTGCGTCAGCCACAGCCAGTCCATCTTCTGCGCATCGTTGACCGCATGGGCCAGCATCCGCGGCGCGGGATGGACCACGCGGTGCGACGGGCCGTACCAATGCGTGGACAGGTTGACGGCGGGCGCGGCGCTGGCCGCCGCGTTCATGGTGGCGACGAAGTCCAGGAACGGCTGGTCGCGCGCGCCGCCGACCTTGCCGTCCTTGCCGGTGTACTGGATGCTCAGCACCACGTCGCCGGTGGAGCGATGCTGCACCTTCAGCAGCGTGAACAGGCCGCCGTTGGCCTTGGCCGGGTCGGGGCTGTTCCAGTCGGCGTCGTGGTCGGCGAACCACTGCCAGTAGGCGCGCATGAAGCGCGCGAAGTTGGCGCGACCGGCCGTGCCGGCGCCGAAGCTGGCCCAGGGGTAAGAGAGGGACAGCCAGTAGGCTTCCTGGGGCGCGGCGGGCAGGTCGGCGTAGTAGTAGGTCAGGATGATGCCGTAGTTGCCGCCGCCGCCGCCGCGGCAGGCGATGAACAGGTCGCGGTCGGCGCCGGTGCTGTGCAGGTTGACGTGCTTGGCGACCAGCTTGCGCGCGCCCGGGCCTTGCGGCACCAGGATGTCCACGCCCGACAGCCAGTCCACCGTCAGCCCGTGCAGGCGCGACAGCAGGCCGTAGCCGCCGCCGACGATGTGCCCGCCCGAGCCGACCGAATAGCACGAGCCGCCGGGCAGGGTGCGGTTGGCGGTCTTGTACAGGTCCAGGTAGCCGTCCCAGTTCTGGTTGCCGGACGCGGCCGCGAAGCGGTAGCGCGCGGCGGGATTCCAGGGCGAGGGGATGTCGCCGGCCTCGCGGTAGCGCAGGCCGGTCATCAGGCTCAGGTCGATGATGGCCAGGGGCTGGCCGTGGTCCTGCGGCAGTTTGTTGGCCACGAAGCCTTCGTAGCAGTGGCCGCCGCTGCGCACCGTGATGCGGCAGCCCTGGGCCAGCGCGGCGTTGGCCGCGTCGAGCACGTCCTGCGGGGTCTTGCAGACATAGATGGCGTTGGCGCCCTGGCCCGTGGTGGGGAAGCGCAGGTTGAAACCCTTTTGCAGGGTCGCATAACGCGGGTCATTGCTGTCAATCAGGGAGAAATCCGACATGCGCACCTCTATGGTTGATTTTCATAAGTGCTGGATGCAAGCGGGCGCCGCCCGCCGGCAACGCGGGATGACAAGCTTTGGAAAGCCGCCGGTGCCGGGTACCGCTAAAACCGGGGCCGGTTGATTCTGGGTCAAGTGGATGACGGTTTCAAGCGGAATGCGACAGGCGCCCGGGCCGGGCTGACACGCGGCTGTGATGTGGCGCCGGTCGAGCGTCGGTGGGGCGGGGAGCGGGCAGGGAGGGCGCCCCGCGGGCTGGACGCTGCCGTCGCGCGGGGCTAGGATAGGCGCAGCGTTTCGGCAGGCTCGGTAACGCTCACGGCCTTCATTTCCTTATTGCGTCCCCAATTAATATTTTTTCTTAAAATATGGGGACGCATAAAGGATATGGATAAAATGGCGCAACTTTGTCAGGAGAGCATGTTCATGTCTCAAACTCCCACCCATGCCTTGCCGTCTTATCTGAATGCCGAAGAACTCGGCCCCTGGGGTAATTACCTGCAACAAGTCGATCGGGTCACCCCGTATCTCGGATCGCTGGCGCGCTGGGTCGAGACCCTGAAGCGCCCGAAGCGCTCGCTGATCGTCGACGTGCCGATCGAGCTGGACAACGGCAGCGTGGCCCACTTCGAAGGCTACCGCGTGCAGCACAACACCTCGCGCGGCCCGGGCAAGGGCGGCGTGCGTTTTCACCAGGACGTGACCCTGTCGGAAGTGATGGCGCTGGCCGCCTGGATGTCGGTCAAGAACGCCGCGGTCAACCTGCCGTACGGCGGCGCCAAGGGCGGCATCCGCGTCGACCCGCGCAAGCTGTCGCAATCCGAACTCGAGCGCATGACGCGCCGCTACACCTCGGAAATCGGCGTCATCATCGGCCCGTCCAAGGACATTCCCGCCCCTGACGTGAACACCAACGCCCAGACCATGGCCTGGATGATGGACACGTACTCCATGAACGAAGGCTCGACCGCCACCGGCGTCGTGACCGGCAAGCCGATCGCGCTGGGCGGCAGCCTGGGCCGCGTCGAGGCCACCGGCCGCGGCGTGTTCGTGGTCGGCTGCGAAGCCGCCCGCGACCTGAACATCGACGTGTCCAAGGCGCGCGTGGTGGTGCAGGGCTTCGGCAACGTGGGTGGCACCGCCGCCCGCCTGTTCCATGAAGCCGGCGCCAAGGTCATCGCGGCGCAGGACCACACCGGCACGGTGCACAACGCCGCCGGCCTCGACGTCCACAAGCTGCTGTCGCACGTGTCGCAGCATGGCGGCGTGGGCGGCTTCTCCGGCGGCCAGGCCCTGGACAAGAACGAGTTCTGGACGCTCGAAACCGAATTCCTGATCCCGGCGGCCCTGGAAAGCCAGATCACCGCCGACAACGCCGCCAAGGTGCGCGCCAAGATCGTGGTGGAAGGCGCCAACGGCCCGACCACCCCGGAAGCGGACGACATCCTGGCCGAGAACGGCGTGTACGTGGTGCCGGACGTGCTGGCCAACGCCGGCGGCGTGACGGTGTCGTACTTCGAATGGGTGCAGGACTTCTCCAGCTTCTTCTGGAGCGAGGACGAAATCAACCAGCGCCTGGAACGCATCATGCGCGAGGCCTACGCCTCGATCGCGCTGGTGGCCAAGGAGCACAAGGTGACGCTGCGCACCGCCGCCTTCATCGTGGCTTGCACGCGCATCCTGCAGGCTCGCCAGGTGCGCGGCCTGTACCCGTAAAGTCCTTCTGGCGCCGGGCCCTGGCCCGGCGCCTGGAGGAGCGTGAGGAAGACAGGAAAACCGCCCCGACAGGGGCGGTTTCCATTTGGGCGGCGCAAAGGCGGGCGCCGCCCTAGGACTTCGGCAGCAGTTCCGGCTTGAGGATGCCGCGCAGATCCGCGTAGGGGATGCTCAGCTCGGGCTCGCCGTACGAATACGGCGCGATCGAGTAGGCGTCGTACTTGACCACGATGCCGTCGCGCGTGAGCGCGAAGTTGTCGCTTTCCTGGAACGGCCACATCTTGTTGTAGGCCGCCGGGTCGCGCTTGGCGTCGCTGTTGCTGGCCAGCCACTTGGCGTGGGCCCGCTGCAGCGCGGCGACGTATTCGGCGCGGCGGCCGGGAATCAGGGCCTCGTCCAGCGCCATGACGCGGCCGCGGCTGCGCTCCCAGTTCAGGTACTGGGTGGCCGGAATGCCGTGCGCGGCGCCGGTCAGGAACTGCTCGGTGTGCAGTTCGATCGAGACGATGTCGCCGACGGTGTCCTTGACGCTGGCCTTGAAGTAGGTGGCGTCGCGCGGGCGCGCGGTGGACCAGAAATACTGCGTGTATTCCGACAGCGTCTCGTAGGGGCCGCGACGGTTGGCGTCGGTGCCGGTCATGTAGGCCAGCACGTGGTCGACCAGCGCGCTCAGCTTGGGGATGCCGGGGAAGGCCACGCTGTCGATCTCGATGCGCGGACAGTCGCCCTTGCAGTCGGGCTTGTTGGACGCCCACTTGATGCGCTCGGTGGACAGGTCGCCGATCTTCTCGGGCGTGGCCGTGCTGGCGGCCGCCGTCGGCGACTCCAGCGTGATGTTGGCGGGGGGCGAACTGCCGCAGCCGGCCAAGGCCAGCAGGGCGGCTCCCAGGACCGCGGCGGACAGGCCGCGCGGCGTGCGGGGACGACGCATTGAACTACCTCCAGAAAACCCGGCCGCGCGCGGGCGCGGCCGTCCAACGGTTACCCGCGGCGGATCAGGGAACCACCGCGGTCCATTCGGGCGTGGAGAACTTCTCGGCGGCCTGGGCCTCGGCCTGCGCCAGCGTGGCGGCGCCCAGCTGGCCCGGCGTCAGCCGGTGCAGGCCGGCGAAGGTGTCCACCATGCGCTGGATGATGACTTCCCGCGCCAGTCCGGTCTGGGTGCGCAGCGGGTCGACGCGCTTCTTGGCGCTGGTGGTGCCCTTGTCCGACAGTTTCTCGCGCCCGATGCGCAAGACTTCCACCATTTTATCGGCGTCGATGTCGTAGGACATGGTGACGTGGTGCAGCACCGCGCCGGCGCGGCGGGCCTGGGCGGCGCCGCCGATCTTGCCGATGTCCGAGGCGATGTCGTTGAGCGGCTGGTACCAGGCCTTGATGCCCAGGCCCTGCAGCGCCTGCAGCACCCAGGCGTCCAGGAACGCGTAGCTTTCCTGGAAGCTCATGCCGTGCACCAGCGCCTGCGGCGCGCTCAGCGAATAGGTGATGCTGTTGCCCGGCTCGATGAACATCGCGCCGCCGCCGCTGACGCGGCGCACGACCTCGATGCCGTGGCGCCGGGCGCCCTCGGGGTCGACTTCGTTCTTGAGCGATTGAAAGCGGCCGATCACGACCGCGGGCGCCGACCATTCCCAGATGCGCAGGGTGGGCGGGCGCGTGCCGGCGCCGACCTCGTCGGTGATGACGGCGTCCAGCGCCATGTGCAGCGCGGGGCGTTGCGGCGCTTCGTGGATCAGCTGCCAGTCGTAGTCGTTCCAGTCGGTGCGGGTCATGCCAGCGCCCTCCGCAGCACCACGGCCACGGCCTCGGCCGAGAAACCGAACATCTCGGTATCGGCGGGCAGCGCCGACTGCACCGCCAGCGCCAGTTCCAGTTCGCCGGCGTCGGCGGGCAGGCCGTTCAGGCCGCGGTTGATGGCTTCCAGCGCCTCGGGCGGTTCCAGGAAGAAATCGCCGCTGATGCGGACATCGGCCAGGCGGCCATCGCGGACTTCCAGGTCCGCGACCACCAGCTTGCCGCCGGGGACTTTGTATTCGCCGTGCATGGGGCGCTCCTTTGATAATCAGGGCCTGCGCCGGGCGGCGGCTACAGGCTCAGTTTCATGCCGTCGTGGCTGGCCACGAAACCCAGGCTTTCGTAGAAGCGGCGGGCGTCGGGCCGGGCGCGGTCGGTGGTCAGCTGCACCATCTCGCATCCCTGCGAGCGGCACTGCTCGATGGCCCACTCGAACATGGCGCGTCCCAGGCCCTGGCCGCGCGCCGACGAGGCGATGCGCACGCTCTCGATCTGTCCGCGCCATTGGCCCAGCCGCGACAGGCCGGGTATGAACGATAACTGCAAACAGCCGATCAGGCGCGCGTCGCGCTCGACCACCGCGAAGAACTGGTTCGGGTCCTGCTCGATGGCGGCAAAAGCCGCAGTGTAGCGGGGGTTGAGCGGAATCGAGGGATCTTCGCGCCTGGCGCCCAGTTCGTCGTCGGCCAGCATGGCCACGATCTCGGGCAGGTCGCCCAGGCGCGCGCGGCGGAACCGTAGCGGGGAATCGGTCATGGCGGCCTCGCTCAGCGCACGTTCTGGGCGGTCTGGCCGAACAGGATGCGGCGCGATTCGTCGTCGCTGACGGACGGCGCGGTGTTGACCTTGTCGGCCAGCGCGTAGGCGCGCTGCACGGCCGGACGCGCGGCGATGGCGTCGAACCAGCGCTTCAGGTGCGGGAAGTCGTTCAGGTCCTGGCCCTGCTTGGCGTGCGGCACGATCCAGGGGTAGGCCGCCATGTCGGCGATGGAGTAGTCGCCGGCGACGAATTCGCGGTCGGCCAGGCGCTTGTTCAGCACGCCGTAGAGGCGGTTGGTTTCCTTGACGTAGCGTTCGATGGCGTAGGGGATGCGCTCGGGCGCGTAGCCGGAGAAGTGGTGGTTCTGGCCGGCCATGGGGCCCAGGCCGCCCATCTGCCAGAACAGCCATTGCGAGACTTCGGCGCGGCCACGCAGGTCGGCGGGCAGGAAGCGGCCGGTCTTTTCGGCCAGGTACTGCAGGATGGCGCCGGATTCGAACAGCGACAGCGGCGCGCCGCCGTCGGCGGGCTGCTGGTCGACGATGGCCGGAATGCGGTTGTTGGGCGCGATGGCCAGGAACGCGGGCTTGAACTGGTCGCCCTTGCTGATGTTGACCGGGTGGATCTCGTACGGCAGCCCGGTTTCTTCCAGGAAGATCGTGATCTTGTGGCCGTTGGGGGTGGTCCAGTAATAGAGATCGATCATGGGGATTCCTTAGCGTCTTGGCGCCGCCGGCCACTGCCGGCGGATCGGAAGGCCCATGATAGCGGCGCCCCGGGCGGGCGGCCGAATACCCGGGGGCGCGGTGCGGGTTTGGCCCGCGCCCCGGCTCAGGCCGCGCCGGGCCGGGCGCCGCCGCGCAGACGCCACTGCCAGTTCAGGCTGACGCCGGCGGCCGCCAGGAAGATCATGGCCACGCCCAGCACCTGGGTGGCGTCCATGCGGTGGCCGTACACCACCAGGTCCAGCAGGATCGCCACGGCCGGGTAGATGAAGCTGAGGGCGGCGGTCGAGGTGGTGGGCAGCTTCTGGATCGCCGAATACATCAGGATGTACATCAGGCAGGTGTGGACCAGGCCCAGCGCCACCAGGTAGCCCCATTGCAGCGGGGCGGCCGGCAGCGCCTGGAAGTCGGCCATCGGCAGCAGCATCACCGCGCCCAGCGTCACCTGCACCAGCGCCAGCACCTGCGGCGGGATGCCCTTCAGGCGTTTGACGATGACGGCGGTGATGCCATAGAGCGCCGCCGCGCCCAGCCCCAGCAGCAGGCCCGACAGGTAGGCGTCGCCGCCGCTGTGGTCGGTGAGCTTGAGCACCAGCAGCAGGCCGGCGAAGGCGATCACCGACCAGGCCAGCTTGCCGCGCGTGGGCCGCTCGCCCAGGAACAGCGCGCCCAGGCCGATCAGGAAGAAGGGCTGCACGTTGTAGACGGCGGTGGCCAGCGAGATCGACGCCAGCCGGTAGGCCGAGAACAGCAGCACCCAGTTCAGCACCAGCGCGGCCCCGGCGGCCAGCGCCAGCGCCAGCGTGCGGGCGGTGAACAGGCCGGGCTTGAGCAGGCCGCGGGCCCAGCAGTACAGGAACAGCGACAGGGCGCCGAAGACGCAGCGGAAGAACACCACGTTCCAGGCGCTCTGGCCGGATTCCAGGACGAACACGCCCAGGGTGCCGGACAGGGTCATGGCGGCGGCCATCTGGGCCAGGCCGAGGCGATCGGATGAGGGGGACATGGAAGGCTCCAGGGGACCGCGCGGTCCACGATTCGATGGAGAAATTATCCCAGGCCGATCGGGCCGGTTATATGATGTTGCTGTGCCGGTTTGGCCTGTCAACCTTCGTTCGGGTGGAATTTATGCAGAATGACCTAAAAAATGAAAACCCCGTCCTGGATGGTATCGACCGCCGCCTGGTCGAGGCGCTGACGGCCAACGCGCGCACCACCACCGCCGACCTGGCGCGCCAGGTCGGCATGTCCGCGCCGAGCGTGGCCGACCGCCTGCGGCGGCTGGAGGAATCGGGCGTGATCCGCGCCTATACCCTGGACGTGGACCCGGTGGCGCTGGGCTACACGCTCGAGGCGATCGTGCGCATCCGGCCGCTGCCGGGCCAGTTGCGGCGGGTCGAGGGGCTGATCCAGGAGATCCCGCAATTCGTGGAATGCGACAAGGTCACGGGCGACGACTGCTTCATCGCGCGCGTGGTGCTGCGCTCGATCACCCACCTGGACGGCATCCTGGAGCGCGTGACCGAGTTCGCCGAGACCAACACCGCTATCGTCAAGGCGCACACGGTGCGCCGCCGGCTGCCGCCGTTGCGCTGAGGGGGGCGGGCTGGGCAAGGCGGCGGCTGGACGCCGCGCCGGGGACGGGCTGGCGCGACGCGTCGGCCAGGCCAGGGCGATTCAGGCGGCGGGCGCCGCCAGGGCGCGGACGATGTCGTCCTTCAGGCCGGCCGGCGTGTCGGTGGGGGCGTAGCGCTTGATCACCTGGCCGTCGCGGCCCACCAGGAACTTGGTGAAGTTCCACTTGATGCCCTCGGTGCCGAAGACGCCGGGCTTTTCGCCCTTGAGCCAGCGGTACAGCGGGTCGGCGTCGGCGCCGTTGACGTCGATCTTGGCGAACAGCGGGAAGGTGATGTCGTACTGCGTGGTGCAGAAGTCGAGGATCTCGGCCTCGTTGCCCGGCTCCTGGCGGCCGAACTGGTCGCAGGGAAAGCCCAGCACCGTCAGGCCGTCGTCGCGCAGCGCGCGGTACAGATCTTCCAGGCCCGAGTACTGCGGCGTGAAGCCGCATTTCGAGGCCACGTTCACCACCAGCAGCACCCGGCCGCGGTAGGCGGACAGGGGCTGGTCGGCGCCGTGGATGTCGCGGGCCGAGAAATCGTAGATCGTGCTCATGCGGGCTCCTTGGGGTCAGGCGTCGGAACGGGACGAGGCCAGCGCGCCGGTTTGCGGCGGCTGCGTCATCCCGGCGTGGCGCCCATAGTAGCGCGTGCCCCACAGGGTCAGCAGCAACACCGCCGCGGTGATGGCCGCGGACATCCATGGCAGGTCGGTCAGCGGCAGGCCGTGGCCCAGCGCCAGGCTGCCGAGCCAGGCGCCGCCGGCGTTGCCCAGGTTGAAGGCGCCCTGGTTCAGGGTCGAGGCCAGGTTGGGCGCCTCGGCCGCCTGGTCGACGATCAGCGTCTGCAGCAGCGGCACCACGGCAAAGCCCAGCGTGCCCCAGATGAAGGTCATCACCAGCATCGGCGCCAGCGCGTGGATGGCCTGGCTCAGCGCCAGGAACACCAGCAGCAGGCCCAGGAAGATGCGGCGCAACGACACTTCCAGATTGCGGTCGCCCAGCTTGCCGCCGAGCGTGCTGCCCACCGTGAGCGCCACGCCGAACAGCAGCAGCACGCCGGTCACGCCGCGTTCGGACACGCCGGTGATGTCGCGCAGGATCGGCGCGATATAGGTCAGCACGCAGAACAGCGCGGCCGAGGCCAGCACGCTGGCGACCAGCGGCCACAGCACGCGCACGTCGCGCAGCACGCGGAATTCACGCAGGATGTTGCCGGGTTGCATCGGGATGCGGCCGGGCAGCCACGCCGCCAGCGCCGCCACCGCGGCCAGCCCGATGCCGCTGACCACCCAGAAGGTCGAGCGCCAGCCCGCCACCTGGCCCAGCGCGGTGCCCAGCGGCACGCCCAGCACGTTGGCCAGCGTCAGGCCGGTGAACATCAGCGCGATGGCGCTGGAGCGCTGGTGGCGCGGCACCAGGTCGGCCGCCACCACCGCGCCGATGCCGAAGAAGGCGCCATGGCAGAAGGCGGTGAAGACGCGCGCGGCCATCAGCGTGCCGTAGCCCGGCGCCAGCGCACAGAGCAGGTTGCCCAGCACGAAGGTGCTGGCCAGGCCGATCAGCGTGGCCTTGCGCGGCATGCGCGCGGTGATGATGGCCATGATGGGCGCGCCGATCACCACGCCCATGGCGTAGCCCGTGATCAGCAGGCCGGCGATGTCGATGCTGACGTCCAGGTCGGCGGCAACGTTGGGCAAGAGGCCCATGATGACGAATTCGCTGGTGCCGATGCCGAAAGCGGCGGCGGCCAGCGCGATGAGATGCAGGGGCATGTAAAACCGGGGAGAGGGCCGGGCGCACGGGGCCCCGGCGACAGGGAAGGGTGCGCGAATTTTAGAGCAGCCGCTCGCGCGCGCCGCCGCAAATCCCTGTTGCCGATGCGGGTATACCCTTGGCCTGCATTCAGACCAGTTTCAGGTCCAGCGGCGGGGTGCCCGGGAACACCTGCGCCAGCCGGGCCGGCGGCAGGCCGTACAGGCGCGAGAACAGGCCGGCGAACAGCGCGCGGTATTCATTGAGCACCGGGTAGTCGCGGTCCTGGAACAGGGTCTCGCGTTTGACCGGGACCTGGCGGCCGGCAATGCGGCCGCCCTGCACATTGCCCCCCAGCACCCAGTAGACCGTGCCGTGGCCGTGGTCGGTGCCCTTGTTGCCGTTCTCGCGGAAGGTGCGGCCGAATTCGCTGATGACGACCACCGTGGCCTGCTTCCAGGCCGGGCCCATGGCATCGGCGTAGCCAGCCAGCGCCCGCCCCAGCTGGCCGAGCCGGTTGGCCAGCATGCCGCTGGCGTTGCCCTGGCCGACGTGCGTGTCCCAGCCGCCGACGTCGACGAAGCCGAGGTTGTAGCTGTCGCGCATGAAGCGGCCGATGCGGCGCGCTTCCTGCTCCAGCCTGTCGGCCGACACGGCGTTGCCGCTGGCGGCCTCCATTTCCGCGTCGAGTTCGGCGCGCGTGGCGCCCATGATGCGCTGGCCCTCGGCGACCGAGGCGCCCAGGTCGGTGTGCTGGTACATCGCGGCGATGGCGCGGTTGTCGGCCTCGGACAGGCGCGACTTGCGGGCCGCGCCGCCCAGGTCGATGTTGGGCACGCGCTCGGCGCCGCGGAAGATCTGCGGCACCTCGGTGGTGAAGGCGGCCGCCTGCATGCCCTTGCCGTCGAGCGCGGCGGCCAGGCGGTTCAGGAAGCCCGAACGGAAGTCGCCGTTCCTGTCCCGGGCCGCGCCCTGGCCGAGTTCGATGCGGTTCTGGGTCTCGAAGTGGCTGCGGCTGGTGTCGTCGGTGCCGGCGAACGGCACGAAGGCCAGCTGGCGCTTCTGGTAGAAGGGCATCAGGCTTTCGGCCAGCGCCGGGTGCAGGGCCCAGCCGTCGGCCAGGGGCAGGGCGGCGCCGGCACCGCTGCCGGGCCTGGCGATGGCGATGCTCGGGCGCGACTCGTAATAGAAGTCGCTGCCGGCCGGCACTAGCAGGCTGGCGGCGTCGTAGGCGCCGCGCATGAAGACGACCAGCAGCTTGTTGCCGGCGGCGGCCGGCGCGGCGTACAGGCGGCTGGCGCCGGCGACGAGCGGCGCCGAGGCCAGGAGTTGCAGGATGCGGCGGCGATGCATGATGTGTCTCCCGCGGCGGGTCAGCGCCGCATGAATTCGGGCGAGGCCAGCAGATAGGTGTTGGCGTCCTTGGGGTTCTTCGCCTGCGCGATGGCGTCGCGGGTGGCGGGCGACAGGCGCGCGAACAGGCCGTCGGCGGCGTTCTCGCGCAGCAGGTCGGGCAGGCGCGGCAATTCCACAGGCCCCTTGTCGTCGCCCTCGCGGTAGAAGGCCTGCGGCGCGGCGGCGATGGCGCGCGCCACTTCGAAGCGCGCGGTCATCTGGCCCGAGCCGGCCCAGTCCGACTGCGCCTGCGGATAGCCGTCGGGCGTCAGGCGCTGGTTCAGCGGCTGGCCCAGCTGCCTGAGCATGGCCATGGCCGGGCGCGGATTGGCGATGGGAGGCAGGTCGGCGTAGGTCAGCCGCAAGGCCGAGTACACGTAATGCACGGGGTCCTTGAACACGCCGGTCCTGAGCGACTGCGTGAATTCCGGCGAGCCGTACAGCGTCTGCAGCGTGGCGGCGATGTCGCCGTCGCTGGCCTGGAAGGTGCGGGCCATCCTGTCGATGACCGAGGCCGGCGGCGCGTCGCCCATGAAGTAGGCGGCCAGCTTGGCGCTGATGAAGCGCGCGGTGGCGGGATGGCGCGCCAGCAGGTCGACCGCCTCGTCGACCTCGGCCAGGCCGGCGCCGCGGATCGTGTGGCCCAGGAACTGCTTGTCGCCGTAGTCGTGGCGCGCCGGGTTGAACAGGAACAGGCCGTCCAGCACCACCTGGCCGCGCAGCGCCGGCCGCACCTTGGGCGGGCCTTCCTGGTTGTGGATGCCCAGGCCGGTGAGAATCCGCGCCAGTTCCTGCACGTCGGCCTGCGTGTAGCCGCCCTTGACGCCCAGCGTGTGCAGCTCCATCAGTTCGCGCGCGTAGTTTTCATTGATGCGGCCCACGGCGTTCTGAGTGTTGTCCAGGTACACCAGCATCGCCGGCGAACGCAGCGTGGCCGCCAGCAGGTCGCGGAACTTGCCGAGCGCGTGCGGGCGGATGGCGCGTTCCTCATACTGGTTGATATAGGTGCCGACGTCGTTCTTGGCCGCATAGACGTTGAAGTGGTTCATCCAGAACCAGGTCATCTGCTCCTGCAATTGATTGGGCGAGTACAGCGCGCGGTAGAGCGCGCGGCTGGCGGTGTCGTCGGCGCGCTGGCGCGAGATGGCGCGGGCGTCGCGCTGGGCCTGCTGCCTGGCGTCGGGGGCGGCGTCCTTGGCGCCCTGGCGCAGGCCGCGCTGTTCGGCGTGCGCGTCCTCGGCGCTCTGGCGCGAGATCGACAGCGCGTCGATGCGTTGCTGCACGGCGGCGGGCAGGCGCGCCCCGGGATCGGGATGCAGCTGCGCCTGCAGATAGCGCTGCGGGCCGAGTTCGCGCATGCGCGCCAGCTCGGCCGGGGTGGCGCCCCAGGTGATGCGGTTGACCAGCGCGGCGTCGAGCGCCTGGGCGTCGGCTTCGTGGCCGGTGGCGGCGGGCTTGGGCGCGGCGGGCGGCGGGGCCGTGCCGGGGG
>NZ_CADIJR010000106.1 GCF_902859645.1 Achromobacter insuavis
GCCGCGGGCGGGCGACTGGAACCACAGCGCCAGCGCGCCCCACGCGGCGCCGGCCACGGCCATGACCGCCAGCAGCGCCGTCATGACTGGGTCTGGGCGTTGCGCGCGACCGCCTCGCGGTCCTGGCGGCGCCAGCTGGCGCGCAGCGCCGCGATCTGGCGGATCGCCGCCTGCGACATCTTCCACCAGCCGAAGGGCCGCGGATCCGCCAGCATGCTGAGCGCGCGCGCATAGTCCAGCGTCAGGCCGGGGGTCCAGGCCATGGTCAGGGCGCGCTTGCGGATCTGCGCCGCCACCCACAGTTCCGGGGTGAACAGCAGCCGCCACAGCACGGCCCAGCCGGCGCCGGGTCCGTGCAGGCGGCCGACCACGCCGTCCAGCGCCGCCTCCAGCGCGGCCGAGACCGAGCTGGAACAGTTGCGGTGGGTGAGGTTGTAGATCTCGGTCTTGCGGTAGTCGTCCCAGAAGGCGCGCAGCCTGGCCGCGTCGTAGTTGCGGATGCGCACCTGCATGGTCGACGGGCACCAGGCCTGCGATTCGGTGGCGTAATCGGGTTGATAGATGCCCGGCACGTTGTTCTCGGCGGTGGCGCGCAGCAACGCGCCGAATTGTTCGGGCGAGCGGTCGATTTCCTGGGCCGGGTACAGGCTGATGTAGACGCCGTCGGGGGATTCGAGCGCGGCATGGCCGGTGGAGATGACGCCGTTGCTGTCCACGGCGGCGATGTAGCGGTCGACCACCGGATAGTTGCGCGTCTCGGTCCTGGCCGAGCCCGACGGCGTCCACACATGCACGGTCAGGGCGCGCTCGCCGGCTTGCGGCGGGCCGTCAAACACCTTCTGCGCGGGGCCGTCCACGCGCGTCGGCATGAAGGCGGGGTCGGGATTGCTGGCCAGCGCCGGGTTGGCGTCCAGGTTGCGCACGCGGCGGGCCAGCCATAGCAGCTTGACCCCCGAGATCGCCAGGAACAGGCCGATGCAGTACGGCACCGTGCCGACATAGTGGGTGGGGTAGGGCTGGAAGAAGAAGATCGCCAGCAGCACCTCGGCCACGCCCGAGGCGAACACCACGCGCCAGCGCGGGTAGCGCACCACGTAGGCGGCGATGCACTGGATCAGGCCGTCGACCAGGAACAGCAGCCCGAAGATCATCGACAGCACGAAATGGCCGTGATGCTGGCCCGCCAGCACCAGGGCGCCGGCCAGCAGCACGAACACGCCCTTGGTGTAGCGCAGCACCCGCTGACCGCCGACGCCGGACGTGGCGGTGGCCAGCGTGGCGATGCCTTCGATGACCAGCAGCGCGGCGAAGAAGTCCAGGGGGAAGTAGAGGGCGTTGTCCAGCGCGTCGATGAAGACGAACGCGCCGGCCGCCAGCATCAGCCAGCCGCCGATCATCAGGGCGCGGGCCCGCTTGTGCAGATAGTCGACGCCAAGCAGCAGCAAGACCAGGTGGCTCATGGGGGCGGAATCTCCATGCAGGGGCGCGGCGCCATGGGTGGCGGCTGTCGCATGCAGGGTACCGCGAGCGCGGCCCGGGCGTCGAGCCCGGGTCCGCGCCGGCGCGGGCCGCCTCAGGCCATGGCGGGAATCACCCGCGGGCGCAGCGTGGCCAGCACCCAGTAGACGCCGCCGCCGATCATCACGCCGAAGAACCAGCCATAGGTGGCCCACCACGCCGGCAGCAAATCCGTGAAGTTGGGCAGGATGGTCGAGAACACGCTGCCGATGCCGGTGGCGATCAGCGCGTTGACGTTCCAGCCGCCCTGGTAGCGGTACTCGCCGTGCTCGTCGTACAGCGCCGCGACATTGATGCGGCCCTTGGCCACCAGGTAATAGTCCACCAGGATGATGCCCAGCAGCGGCCCCATGGTGGCGCCGATGGCGTTGACGAAGTGCGCCGCGCCGCCTTCCCACGGCGCGAACGGATACAGCACCAGCGCGATCAACGCCGCGATGTAGCCGCCGCGCTTGAAGTCGATGCGCTTGGGGAACACGTTCGAGATATCGAACGCGGCCGACACGAAGTTCGCCACCACGTTGATGCCCAGCGTGGCCACCGCGAAGGTCAGGGCGGCCAGCAGCGCCAGCACCCAGCTGTCGAACTTGGTGGAGATCTGCTCGGGGTGCAGCAGCACTTCGCCATAGACCTTGTAGGCGGCGATGGTGGTGACGCCCGCCACCAGCGAGAAGGCCACCAGGTTCACCGGCAGGCCCCACAGGTTGCCGCGCTTGACCGCCTGCTTGTCGCGGGCATAGCGCGAGAAATCGCAGAAGTTCAGGTACAGCGCGGCGAAGTAGGTGATCCAGGTCGCGCCCACCGCCATCAGCGCCCAGAAGCTGCCCGGCGCGCCGTTCACGCCCGCGTCGCGCGTCTTGTCGAGCAGCACGTCCATCGGAATACCGTGGTCCAGGCTGAAGCCGCCGGCCTTCACGCACAGCCCCACCGCCAGCACCAGCATGGCGATCCACACCGCCGGGCCGGCCCAGTCCTGGAACCGGCGCACGGTTTCCATGCCCTTCTGGATGATGAGCAATTGCAGCGCCCAGATGCCGACATAACAGATCAGCTCCAGCCCCGAATGCCCCAGCCAGTGCGTGTTCTGGTGGAACGCCAGCAGGCTGTCGTTGCGCACCAGCAGCGCCACGATGGCGCCCGAGGCCGCCGCCGTCTGCGCGCCGTACCAGAAGCACGCCACCACCGCGCGCACCAGCGCCGCCAGATTGGCGCCCCAGATGCCGAACGAGGCGCGCGCCAGGACGGGGTAGGGCACGCCGGTCTTCTCGCCGGCATAGCCCATCAGGTTCATGAGGAAGAAGATCACCAGCGAGCTCAGGCCGATGGCGATCAGGAAGTTGACGAAGCTGCCGCACAGCAGGAACAGGCTGGCGGCCAGGTAGTAGCCCCACAGGCTGTGCACGTCCGAGGTCCAGACGTTGAAGATGCTGAAGGCGCCCCAGCGACGCTCTTTCGTGGGGGCCAGGTCCTCGTTGTAGAGACCGGGCGACGGATTTCGGATATCGATGGCGAGCTCCCTGACCCAGGTGTGGGCATGGCCGTAAAGGAAGCCGGGCGGACCAATTACAGCAGCAACACTTGGACGGAGCCTGGCGCGTACTATGGTGTGCAAAGAGTGTATACAACCTTTGCGCCAATACGCCCCTGGGGTTTTCCCTTCCGGGAGGGGGCCTGCCTGCGCAGGCCCCGGCGGCCGTCAGCCGCGCACCGCGCCCCGCAGCCACTGGCTGGCCAGGTCGAGCACGATGTGCGCCTGTTCGCGGTGCGGCACGTGGCCGCAGTTTTCCAGCAGCGCCTGTTTGCCCCCGGTCAGGCGGGCGATGATCTCGGGGTGCGCGGCCGAACCGTACTCGTCCGCTTCGCCATGCAGCGCCAGCACCGGGCAGGTGATCTGGCGCAGCGTGTCGTTGAGGTTCCAGTCGGCGAAGGCGGGCGACAGCCAGGTGTCGACCCAGGCGCTCAGGACCCAGGCGGCCTTGTCGCCGTGATATTTCTTCAGGCGGTCCAGCTGGCCGGGCTCGGCGAAGTTGCGCTGCGCCGCGCGGATGCCGTCGAGCGTGCGGTCTTCGGCGAAGGTCTGCGCGGATTCGGTGATCAGCGCGCGGCAGTCGTCGGGATGGGCCGCCGCGCAGCAGATGCCCATGCCGCCGCCGACGCTGTGGCCGAAGGCGATGAAGGGGCCGATGTCGAGCGCCTGGCGCAGCGCCTGGAAGCCGTCGCGGGCCTCGGCCTCGACAAAGCCGGTGGCCAGGGTGGCGGGGTTGGGATCGGAGCGGCCGAACCCGAGCCGGTCGTAGGCGATGACGCCGCGCCCGGTCGCCTCGGCCAGTTGTTCGGGGAAATCGCGCCACAGCTCGACGCAGCCCAGCGAATCATGCAGCAGCACGATCGGCGCCATGCCCGCGTCCCGGCCCGCCGGGTCCCAGCGCCGCGCGAAGAGGCGGCCTTGCGGGGTGGGCACATGGACATCCTGGCGGGCAATCGACGACATGGGGGGGATCCTGGCAAGCAAAAAGGCGCCGTGGCGCCGTTCGAGGGAATCCCGGGATTATAGGAAACCGCCCGCGCTATTCCTCGGCGGTCCACTCGACCTGCACGCCCAGGCTGCGCAGGTTCTCGACGAAGCGCGGGTGGGCGCGGCGGATCGGGGTGGCGTTGCGGATCTCGGAGCGCCCCTCGATGCTGCTGGCGATCATGAACAGCGCGATCGCCACGCGGATGATGTAGGGGCTTTCGACCACCGCCGGCGTCAGCGGATTGCCGCCGAAGGTGATGACGCGGTGCGGGTCCGACGAGAACACGTGGGCGCCGAACTTGGACAGCTCGCCGGTCCAGCCCAGCGCGCCGTCGTAGACCTTGTTCCAGAACATCGCGTTGCCCTGGGCGCACACGCCCAGCGCGATGAAGATGGGCAGCAGGTCCACCGGAAAGTACGGCCAGGGCGCGGCTTCGACCTTGGTCAGCACGTTGCTGGTGAAGGGCGTCTGCACCTTCAGCGGGCCGTCGCGCAGCGCGCGCGACCAGCCGTTCTCGTGCACGATCTTCACGCCGAACTTGGCGAAGGTGCGGTCGATCAGCGGGAAGTTCGACGGCGTGCTGTTGCGCACCACCACGTCGCCGCCGGTGATCGCGCCCAGCGCCAGGAAGGTGGTGATCTCGTGGAAGTCTTCCTCGAAGGTGAACTCGCCGCCGCGCAGCGTGGCGCCGCCGCGCACCGTCAGGCGCGAGGTGCCGATGCCGTCGATGTCGGCGCCCATCATCGTCATGAAGCGGCAGAACTCCTGCACGTGCGGCTCGGACGCGGCATTGGTCAGCGTCGATTCGCCGGCCGCGGCGGCCGCGCACAGCACGAAGTTCTCGGTGGTGGTGACCGAGGCGTAGTCCAGCCAGTGATGGGTCGGCTTGAGCGGGCCGGCGCTGCGCACCAGCAGCGAACCGCTGGCGCGTTCGACCTCGCCGCCGAACGAACGGAAGATGTCGACGTGCGGATCGATCTCGCGCACGCCCAGCGTGCAGCCCTTGACGTTGTCCTCCAGCCGCGCCACGCCGAAGCGCGCCAACAGCGGCGACACCAGCATGATGGACGAGCGCATCTCTTCCGGCAGGCGGTGGCGCGCGGCGTCGAACGTCGTGTCGCGGTGGTGCAGGTCCAGCGTGCGGGTGGTTTCGTCCAGCCGCACCTCGCTGCCCAGGGTGCGGAAGATGTCGAGGATCTTGCGCACGTCGGTGATGTCGGGCACGCCGTGCAGCCGCAGCGGCTGGTCGGTCAGCAGCGTGGCGCACAGGATCGGCAGCACCGCGTTCTTGTTGGCCGACGGGATGACGCGGCCGCGCAGGGGCGTGCCGCCGTGGACGATGAGATTGGACATGGGTGAGGAGCTTGGACGACAGGTAGGGGAAAACGCGAGGGAAATTGTACCGGCATGGCCCGGGCGGCGTTTGCGGCGCCGCGGGGGCGCCACTTCACGGGCCGCGGCAAGCGCGTGACCTGGCCGGAAAACCCGTGTGAATCCGTTTATCAGTTTCCGCGGTACGTTGAATATCCGTACTGGCTCAGCAGTAGCGGCACATGGTAGTGCTCACCGGACTTTGGCACATGGATGATAACTGGAATTTCAGGGAAGAATGTGTCCTCGTTATGAGCGGCGTAATACTTTCCGGTTTCGAAAGTCACTCTGTAATCGCCTGGATTGATCGCCTCGTCAGCCGGGTAAAGCGCATTGATGCGCCCGTCCTTGCTGGTAATGGCGGAATTCAGTTTTATCCATTTTTCCCCTTCCTTTTTTTCAAGAATCACCGTAACGCCTTCGGACGGCACGCCTGTTTTCAGATTCAGCACATGGACGCTGATGGGGTTCTTCGCTGTTTCGGCATTTGCCGAAATTGAAATCGCTGATGCCGACAGCAATGCCGCTGCAATCGCATGTTTTAAATATCCATTCATTATCTATCCTTGTTTGAAAATGAAAAATGAACAAGGATGGTAATGTTGGTGGTGCGGCAGGGTCAAACGCTCAAAGTTAAATTTTTGTTTAATTCTTTATTCCGGGTATCGCCATAAGATATCGCTTCCTTGCTTGGTAGAAATGGTTTTTTTATGAATAAAGTATTTTTGCATTTCATTATTCCCGCAATGCTCCTGAATAACTCGGTTTTCGCGGGCCAGGACGCTTCCCATTCAGAAATGACGTCGGCGATGGCATCTTCGTTGGTGAACACGGCGCTTTCCGTTTGCCACGACGAGAAAAGAACGGGCGTTGTTGCCGTTGTCGATAAAGGCGGGAATCTGGTCGCTCTCCAACGTGACGACAATGTCGGTCCTCACAATACAATTGCCGCGCAAAAAAAGGCCTACACCGCGCTTTCCACCAAAAGCGACACCCGCGAACTCGCTAAAAAGGCCGCATCAAACCCTGAGACGCAAAACTTGAATACCGTGCCGCAACTGTTGCTATTGGGTGGCGGCGTTCCCATCAAATCTGGCGATACCGTCATTGGCGCAATTGGCGTGGCTGGCACAGGCGGTCCCGCCGATGATCAGCACTGCGCCCTGGAAGCAGTCAAGCGGGTGACGACCAGATAATTCAGTCGGCCGCCGCGCAACCGCCCGCGCGGAAATTCCCGGCCGAAGAAAATTTCAGGCTGAATTAAGCGATTCCCATTATGATTCGCAGGCTGCCATGGCATTCCCGCCGTGGCGCCGTAAGCGTTCACGTCATCCAACGCGCCTTCGGACCGCTTTGCCGCGGCCGGGCGCGCCTGCGTGAACGCGGGGTCGGGCCCCGTCGCCGCAGGCGCTCCCTCCTTCGGGACCGCTACACATCATGACCCCCACTGCTTCCCAAACCACCACTGCCCAGGCCACGCCGCCGCCGGATGCGCGCCGCCTGTACTTCACCGCCTTGCTGGTGGCCGCCGCGTTCTTCATGGAGAACCTGGACGGCACCGTCATCACCACCGCCGTGCCGGCCATGGCCCAGGACTTCGGCGTGCTGCCGGTGGACCTGAACCTGGGCGTCAGCGCCTATCTGCTGACCCTGGGCATCTTCATCCCCATCAGCGGCTGGATGGCCGACCGCCACGGCGCGCGCCGCGTGTTCTGCAGCGCGCTGGTGATCTTCACGCTGGCCTCGCTCGGTTGCGGCATGGTCAACGACCTCTGGTCCTTCATCGCGCTGCGGGTGCTGCAGGGCGTGGGCGGCGCGATGATGGTGCCGGTCGGCCGCCTGGTCGTGCTGCGCAACACGCCCAAGCACGAACTGATCCGCGCCATGTCGATCCTGACCTGGCCGGCGCTGGTGGCGCCGGTGCTGGGGCCGCCCGTCGGCGGCTTCATCACCACCTACGCCTCGTGGCGCTGGATCTTCTACCTCAACCTGCCGCTGGGCCTGGCCGCGCTGGCCGCCGCCTGGGTGCTGATCCCGAGCGACCGCGCCGCCGAACGGCGTCCGTTCGACTGGGCCGGCTTCCTGTGGATCGGCGGCGGCCTGTCGAGCCTGCTGTGGGCGCTGGAACTGTTCGGCGGCGCCACGCCGGCCTGGGACCGCATCGGCCTGTGGCTGGCGGCCAGCGTCGCGCTGCTGGCGCTGGGCGTGCGCCACCTGCGCCGCCACGCGCATCCCATGCTGACCCTCACGCCGCTGAAGATCCGCGCCTACGCGGCCAACTTCTGGGGCGGTTCGCTGTTCCGCATGTCGGTCGGCGCGGTGCCGTTCCTGCTGCCGCTGATGTTCCAGGTCGGCTATGGCATGGATGCGTTCCGCGCCGGCCTGCTGGTGATCGCGGTGTTCGCCGGCAACCTGACGATGAAGTTGTTCACCACGCCGGTGCTGCGCCGCTTCGGCTTCCGGCCCACGCTGGTGGGCAATGGCATCCTCAACACCGCGGCGCTGACCGCGTGCGCGCTGATCGGCCCCGACATGCCAGTGGCGTTGACCGCGCTGCTGCTGTTCATCGGCGGCATGTCGCGCTCGATGCAGTTCACCGCGCTCAATACCCTGGCGTTCTCCGAGATGCCGCAGCCGCAGATGAGCGCGGCCAACACCTTGTTCTCCACCATGTCGCAACTGGCGCTGGGGATGGGCGTGGCGCTGGGCGCCATCGCCATCCGCATCGGCGAATGGAGCGTGCCGCTGCTGGGCCTGGAGGGCGCGCCGGGCGCGGCCTATCGCCTGGCGTTCCTGGTGGTGGGGCTGGTGTCGCTGATCGGCATGCTGGATATCTTCCTGCTGCCGCGCGGCGTCGGCGAGGACGTGGCGCGCAGCCGTCCGGCTTGATGCGCCAGGCGCGGCGGCTCGTGGCCGTCGCGCCGCCCGGCGGCGCGCGTGTCAGCCGGCGCGCGGCAGCAGCCCGTCCGGGCCGAACGCCAGGCGGGCGAAACGCTCGCCGATGCGGCGATGCGCCGCGCCGTCCGGGTGCAGTTGGTCCGGCAACGGCAGGTCGGCAAAATCGGCCTCGCCGTACAGTGCCAGGCCATCCAGGTAGCGCAGGTTCGGATCGCTGGCCGCGCGCTGCGCCGCGATGCGCCGCAGTTCGTCGCGGATCAGCGTCAAGGTCAGCTTGCCGGCGCGGCGCTCGGCCGGATCGCCGGTCGCGAGAAACGACACCTTGCCCGCCGCCAGCGCGTCCATGTCGAACGCGCCGGGGCCGGGCGTGTCTTCGTGGATCGGGCAGAACAGCGGCGACACCAGCAGCAGCGGCGTGTCGGGATGACCGTCGCGGATCGTGTCCAGAAAGCCGTGCACCGCCGGCCCGAAGGCGCGCAGCCGCATCAGGTCGGCGTTGACCACGTTGATGCCCAGCTTCAGGCTGATCAGGTCCGCGGGCGTGTCGCGGATCGTGCGCGCCATGAACGGATCGAGCAGGGCGCTGCCGCCAAAACCGAGGTTGACCAGTTCGACGCCGCCCAGGCTTGCCGCCAGCGCCGGCCAGATCGCCGTCGGGCTGTCGCCGTTGGAGCCGTGGCTGATGGAACTGCCGTGATGCAGCCACATCGGCCGGCCGTCGTCATCGACCGGGTCGATGGGCGCGTTGGCGCGCAGCGCGGCCAGCGCCGTGGTCTCGTTGTGCGGCAGCCAGATCTCGATCCGCTTGGCCTGGCCGGGCAGGCCGTCGAACCGCAGCGTGGCGACGGGGCCGCGCTGGTGCGCGCGGGCGCCGGTCGCCATGTCGATCGTCACCACGTCGCCGCCATCGGCGCTGGCCTGGCCGGCCAGCCGGCCGTCGATGCGCAGGTCGTAGAGACCGAGCGGACGCGGCGGCACGCCGGTGTAGGCGTAGCGCGTCGGCACGGTGTCCAGCTCGATCGCGGTGGCGCGGGTCTGGAACACCAGCCGCACGCCCGAGGGTTGCGCTTCGACCATGGCCAGCTGCGGGTCTGGGCATTGCGCCCGGGCCCAGGCGGGCAGGCGATGCGGCAGGAGGCCGCGCGCGGTGGCTTCGAGTTCGAGGGCGCCGCGCACCAGCGCGGGAACGATGGCGGTGGTCGTCCAATCGGACGTCGGGGTGGTCATGCGGTACGGGTCCAGCGGTGCGGGTCCGGCAAAGGAAGGGTCAGGCGCGCGGTGCGGCGAGACGGAACTTGCGCAGCATGACCGCGCCGCCGATCGTCAGCGCCAGGCCGCCACCCAGGTAGGGCAGGCCGAAGATCAGCAGCCAGAAGAACAGCGCCGTGTTGGCGTCGCGCGCGTCGGCCGATCCGGCGGGATGCCCGCCCAGGTCCATTCCCGGCAGGGCGGCCAGCAGCGTCAGCAGCAGCGTCACGCCCAGCACCAGGCAGCCCCACGCAATGCGGCGCCGGTTGTCGGCCACGCGCAGCAGCGCCACCGCCACCACCACCGCCACCACGAGGCACAGCACACTGCCTGTGATCAACATGCGGTCCAGCGCCACCGGGTCGAGCGGCGCGCCGGGCTGGTCCAGCCCGAAGGCCATCTGCAGCAGTGAGTTGATGACGCCGTAGGCGGCGCGGCCGATGAGCAGGCCGAAACCGACGCTGGCCAGCCACTTGATCACGGTGGTATTCATTCTCGGGATATCCTGTGGGTTGCCTGATCGTTAAAGAATACGCCAACTGGAGCCTGCGTCCGATGTCCGAGCATCACCAGTTCATCTTCCCGCGTTACCCGCATCGGGCCCCGCCCGACTGGCGCGGGCTCGAGGCCAGGTTGCTGGCCGACGGTTATCTGCTGGCGCCGCGTGGCGCGCGGGTGCCGCGCGCCGAACTGTTCAACCTGGGCATGCGGCTGGCCGGCCTGAAGGAAGGCTCGTTCCAGTACCGCGACGGCATGCGCACCCCTGGCGACGTGATCGCGCTGTACCGGGATGCCGGCCATCTGCCCGCCGCCATGCCGGTGCGGCATGACGACACCGTGCAGGAGACGCTGGAACTGCTGGCCCGCCACGGCATCACGCCGGATGCGCGTTTCCTCGACGACGAGAGCAGTACCTGGCGCAGCCCCTATTACTGCCTGGGGCCGGCGGCGCGTGACTGCCTGGGCGCCGACCTGCGCGCGCAATACGACGCGGACCCGGCCGCCTTCGGCGTGCTGCTGCTGGCGTACGACCGCCCCGAACCCTACGTGGCCGCTGGCGAAAACCTGTCGCCGCCGACCTTGCCGGACTCGGATGAACCGCTCGAAGCCTTGCCGCCGATCGGCACCTACCTCGATCTGCTGGGCGCGGCCTACGAAGACCCGGCCGTGCAATGGCGCAATCCCGATGACGGGCGCGACTACCATCTGTTCGACCTGGATTGGCAATACAGCCTGGCGCTGGGCTACCGCATGATCCGCACCGACTGTCTGGATCGGGACAGCGCCGAAGCGCTGGCGCGGGTGGTGGCCGGCATCGCCGATCAGCCGATGGCGTGCAGCCACCGGCATCTGTGATCCGGCCGCTTGTCGATCAATAGTAGATGTCAACGTAGTCGGTCAGGCCGCCGCACGCTTCCATCTGCTGCAGGCGCCAGTACTTGCGCTTGCCGGTGGCGCGGAACTCGTAATCGCCGGTGCGTTCGCAACGGCGGCCCTTGTCCGGCGCGTCCAGGATCAGGATGGTGCCGCGGAAGGTGAAGCGGTCGGCCGAGATCGACAGCACCTGGCCGTTGATCGACACCGAACCCTTGTCGGTGGCGTGACCGCCTTCCAGGCGCACCACGTCGTTCTCGTCCACGGCCTTCAGCTTGCCGCGCGCGTCGGTCCACAACCATTGCACGCTGACGCCGCTGTTGTGCAGCAGGCGCTCGTAAGCGGCCTGGTCCTTGATCTCGGTTTTCTGCCCGCCCTGGGCTTGCGCCTGCGCCGGCGCCTGGTTCTGCGTCGAACCGCGCGGCGGCAAGCGGCCGTCGTTCTGCGCGGGCTGCTGGGTCTGCATCTGCGTCTGGCCTTGCGATTGGGCCGCGGGGCCGCCGCGCGGGGGCAGGTCGCCCGCCAGCGTGGCGGAGGTCACGGTGGCCAGGGCCAGGCCCAGGGCCAGCAGGCCGGCTATCCGTTTCTTGCCGGCCGAGGCCGGGGCGCGATCTTGGTTCTTGTGCATGATGGTCGAGAAGAAAGGGAAGGGGAAAGCGCACTGCCGCCGGCGCGCGCGGGGCGGCGCCGTCAACTGGGGACGTAACTTAGCACGCGGCCGCGACGGGGTAATTGCGATTTCCGTCTTGTGTATCCAATCGTTAATAGCATCGCCGCGGGCGGCGCCTGGACCCGCGATCGCGCCCCTTCAGGGCTTGGCGTAGTGGTTCTTCTCGTACTTCGGACGGGCCTGGAAATTCTTCAGCGCGTAGGCCAGGAATTCGGCCTTGCTGATGCGGCCGTCGCCGTCCGTGTCCATCGCGGTGATCTGCTCGGGCGTGGCTTCCTGCAGCAGCGGGCTGCGGGTGAGATAGCCGTCGGCATTGACGTCCTGCTTGTTGAACGCGGCTTCCATGCGGGTCAGGTATTCCTGTTCGCTCATGGGGCCGAGGTTGCCGGGCTCGATGGCGGCGTCGGGCGCGGCCGGCGGCGTGGCCGGCGGTGTGGCCGGTTTCGCGGGCGCGGTTTTCGCGGGCGTGGCCGGGCTCGCGGCAGCATCGGCCGCCGCCATGGCGTTGGCGGCAATGCTGGTCAGCAGCAGGGCCGCGATCAGGCTGCCCATCCGGGTGGCGTGTTTCATGGTTTTCCTTGTTATTCGAAATGCCGCGCGGCCTGTCCGGTGGAGCGCACAGGGCACTGCCATGGCCGCGCGCGGCCCATTTTGCCTGAATCGGCAAGGCGCGTGCCGGATACAATCTTTCGGTTACCAATCGCGCCATTCATACAAAAAGAGGATCGGCGATGCGGACACTCGTAGTCGGCGCCAGCGGCGCGACCGGACGGCTGCTGGTCGCGCAATTGCTCGACCGCGGGCAAGCGGTCAGGGCCATCGTGCGCGCGCCCGACGCGCTGCGGCGCCATCATGGCGACAGCCGCCTGACCTTGATTCAGGCCGGCGTGCTGGACCTGGATGACGCCGATCTGGCGCGCCATGCGGCAGACTGCGCGGCGGTGGCGTCGTGCCTGGGCCACACCCCGACGCTCAAGGGCATCTACGGCGCGCCGCGCCGCCTGGTGACCGACGCCGTGCGCCGCCTGTGCGGCGCCATCGCCGCCAACCGGCCGCCGCAACCGGTCCGCTTCGTGCTGATGAACACCGCCGGCAACCGCAACCGCGACCTGCGCGAGCCGCTGTCGCTGGCCCAGCGCGGCGTGGTCGGCCTGGTGCGCGCGCTGGTGCCGCCGCATGCCGACAACGAGCAGGCCGCGGACTACCTGCGCACCGCCATCGGCCAGGGCCACGCGGCCGTGCAATGGGCGGTGGTGCGTCCCGACAGCCTGCGCGATCGCGATGCCGTCAGCGCCTACGAGGCGCATCCGTCGCCCATCCGCAGCGCCATCTTCGATGCGGGCCACGTCAGCCGCGTCAACGTCGCCCACTTCATGGCCGAACTCGCCAGCGGCGGCGCGGCGTGGGCGCGCTGGCGCGGGCAGATGCCGGTGCTCTACGACAGCGAGACGCGCCAGGCCGCCTGAGCGGCGCGGCTATTGCGGCAGCAGCCGCATGCCGGTGCGCTTGACGAACTCGTCATAGCCGATCGGCGGGCCGGCCTTGGTGCTGGCGCTGTTGGCCTGCCAATGGACCCACGAGCGCCCGGTGGTGGCGTCGTACACGACCTTGTAGAGATAGGTCGGCACCGCGACGCCGGCGCCGATGGTCTTGGGCCGCTCGGTGTACACCGGTCCGGTGAAGACATACACATCGCCCGAGGCGCGCATCACGTATTGGCGCGTGTCCTGCTCGATGCGGCTCCAGGGGCCGGCGTTGTGCTTCTGGTCCTGCGGCACCATGTTGGCCAGCGAAAAGCTCTGCGCCATCGCATCCGGCGTGGCCATGTCGCCGGCCGGCGCCATGTGGCCGCGCGAGAAGCCCGAGCCGCGGTAGTCGTCCAGCTCGGCGCGTTCGGCGCGCGGCACGCGCGCCTCGGCGTAGAACTTGTCGGTGCGGTGCAGGCCCTTGGCCTGCGCCAGGTTCTGGCGGTTCAGGCGTTCGGCCACGAACACCGGCGTCTTGGTCTGGCCGTTGTGCAGGATGGCGAACGAGGAAAAACAGACCTCGCGCAGCTGCTGGCCGGCGGGCACCGCCGGCGGCCGCGCGTTGGGGAAGAACTGCGGACATTCCGTGAACGCGGTCTGCACCAGCGCCGCGTTGGGCGCGGGCAGCGCCACCGGCGCCGTGCGTTCCTGCCCCGGCCAGCCCAGGTGCGACAGGGCATCGCCCACCGACGCCGGTATCTTCCACTGCGGGTGGAGCACGTAGGTGGCGGCGCCGAAGCTCGCCAGCGACGTGACGATCAACGCCCGCAGGAAACGCGGGATCCGTCCGGCGGAGCGGGCGGCGGTTCGGGAGGAGGGGCTTCTCTTTCTGGGAGCGGGTTTCTTCGCGCGGGTCATACTACCTGGGGGCTGCGGACCGGCCGCCCAGAGCAGCCGATCAATGTGACCCCGGATTGTAGATGAGTGGCGGATTTGTCACGCTGTGGCGCGAATGCGCGGCCGGCGGGCCGATGTCGCACTCAAGCGGCCGCGCCCGCCGCCGCCCGTGCCATCAGGCCGGCAAGGCGTCGCGCATGATCGCGACGGTCCAGTCCACGAAGGTCCTGACCGCCGCCGTGGCCCGCGCCTGCGGATAGACGATCGAGATCGGCACCGGCGCGCAGCGCGCCTGCGCCAGCACTTCGCGCAGGCGGCCGCTGCGCAGGTAGATCGACGCCGCCACCTCCGACAGCTGGATCAGGCCCAGTCCCTCCAGGCCGCAGTGCAGGTAGGCCTCGGTCTCGTTGACCGAATAGCGGCCGGGCAACGCCAGCGCGATGTCCTCGCCGTCGACCCGGAAGCGCCAGTCCAACGGCCGGCCGCTGGCGTTGGACAGGTAGTTGACGATGCGGTGGCTTTGCAGTGCCGCCACCGAGTCCGGTTCCCCGAACTGCTTCAGGTAGGCTGGCGCCGCGCAGGTCAGCCACGCCAGCCGCCCGAGCGGGCGCGCCACCAGCGTCGAATCGGCCAGCGGGCCGCTGCGGATGGCGCAGTCGATGCCTTCGTACACCAGGTCCGCGGGCCGGTCGCTCAGCCCCAGCGCCACCTCGATGTCCGGATAGCGCGCCTCGAACTCGCGCAGCCGTGGCACCACCAGCGCGCGGCCGATGACGCCCGGCATGTCCACCCGCACCCGGCCGCGCGGCGCCTGCGTGGTGGCGGCCATGTCGTGTTCGGCCTCGGCGATGTCGGCCAGGATGGCCTGGCACGACGCGAAGTAGCGCGCGCCGGCGTCGGTCAGGCTCAGGCTGCGGGTGCTGCGCCGCAGGAGCGGCGTGCCCAGGTGCGCCTCCAGGTTCTTGATCGTGGTGGTCACCGACGAGCGCGGCATCGCCAGCGTTTCGGCGGCCTTGCTGAAGCTCTGCGCCTGCACCACGCGCACGAACGTCGCCATTGCTTGAAGTTTGTCCATGGACGGGAGCCTTGGGGAATGCGCTGGAGAAGGGGAATGTTAAGCGGTTCGCGCGGTGGGCGGATCGGCCTCGATACGGGCCGGCTCGGGTAGGGGCGCGACGGGTTCGCGCAGCGCGCGTTGTGAATTCAGGCGCGCCGAACAATGGGCGCGGGGCGCGCTCCTACACTGCCCGCATGCCGGCAGCGCGGACGTTGGCGGCGTGTCAGCCACCGTCGTCCGCGGTGCCTTCCCTGAATCATTTCCCCGGAGTTTCCATGTTGAATCACAACGCCATCCTGGTCCTGGGCGCGGGCCAGCTCGGCATGGCCATGCTGCGCGGCCTGGCGCGCCGCGCCGCGGGCGATGCCGGCGTGTCCCTGTCGGTGCTGTTGCGGCCGGCGGGGCCGCGCTCCGACGATCCGCGCAAGCAGCGCGACCTGGCCGAGCTGCAGGCCCTGGGCGTGCGCATCGTCGAAGGCGACCTGGTTGCCCAATCGACCGCTGAACTGGCCGCCACATTCGGCCGCTTCGATACCGTGATCTCGTGCACCGGTTTTGTCGGCGGCCCGGGCGTGCAGCGCAAGATCGCGCAGGCCGCGCTGGCCGGCGGCGTCGGGCGCTTCGTGCCCTGGCAGTTCGGCGTCGACTACGACGCCATCGGCCGCGGCAGCCCGCAGGACCTGTTCGACGAACAGCTCGACGTGCGCGACATGCTGCGGGCGCAGCGCGCCACCGAATGGATCATCGTCTCCACCGGCATGTTCACCAGCTTCCTGTTCGAGCCGTCGTTCGGCGTGGTCGATCTGGCCGGCCGCCGCGTCAACGCGCTGGGCGGCTGGGACACCGCCGTCACCGTCACCACCGCCGAAGACATCGGCGAACTGACCGCCGAGATCCTGTGGGCCGAGCCGCGCATCGCCAACCAGGCCGTCCATGTCGCCGGCGACACCGTGACCTACGGCGAACTGGCCGAGCGCGTGGCGCGCGAGCTGGACATCGAGATCGGGCGCCATGTCTGGACCGTGCCGGAACTGGAACGGCAGCTGGCCGCCGCGCCGGAGGACGGCATGCGCAAATACCGCGCCGTGTTCGCGCAAGGGCGGGGCGTGGCTTGGGAACCGGCGCGCACGTTCAATGCGCAGCGCGGCATCGCGGTGCATGGGCTGACGCAGTGGATTCGGGATAACCGGCCGGCATTGCGCCAGGCCGCCGGCGCGCAAGGCGCATAGCCGCCAGGTCCTCGATCCGGATCGCCTCGCGGGCCGCGGGCGCGGCTGTCAGTCCTCGTCGGGCTGCGCCTGCCGCGTCTCGAATTCCTCGCGGTTGTGCAGCGCGAAGTACAGCACGTCGCTCCACGCCAGGCCCAGCACGTAGTCCGTATTGCCGGTGCGGCTGCCGTCGAAACCGTCGTCCAGGCGCAGGCCATGGAAGGCGTCCAGCGGCGGCTCGCCCCGTTCGACGGTGGCCGCCAGCAGTTGGCGCCCGGCCTCGGCGGGATCCGCCGGCAGCGCATCGAGCGCCGCGCCGGCCTGGCGGCAGCGCGCGATTTCCTTTTCCGCGTTGGCCTTGAGCGCGGCCTCTTCGGATTCCATCATCAGTTCCAGCTCGATGGTCTCCAGCAGCAGGTATTCATTGCGGTGCGCTTCGAGAAAGACCAGGGTTTCGTCCAGCGCTTCCAGCAGCCGCGTCACGGACGTCGGGCCGCGGCCCCGCGCCGCGGGCTTGGCCGCGCCGGCCGGCGCCGCGTCGTCCGAGGAGAACAGGCGCTTGAGCTTGCCCAGCAGCGAGGCGGGTTCCGGCGTGGCCGGCGCCGGCGTCGCGGG
>NZ_CADIJR010000107.1 GCF_902859645.1 Achromobacter insuavis
GTGGCCGCCGCCGCGGGTTCGGGCGCCATCAGGCGCGCGTTGTCGGCGGCCAGGCGCTCCATGCGCGCCTGGTGGCGGCGATGGCGCTGGCGGCCGGCGGCGGCGTCCTCGGCGCTCCAGGCGCGGCCGGCGGGCACCATCTGGATGCAGTCCACCGGACAGGGCGCCACGCACAGGTCGCAACCGGTGCACCAGTCGGCCAGCACGGTGTGCATGTGCTTGTTGGCGCCGACGATGGCGTCGACCGGGCAGGCCTGGATGCACAGCGTACAGCCGATGCAGTGCGCCTCGTCGATGCGCGCCACCAGCAGCGGGCCGGGCTCGCCGCGGCTCAGGTCGAGCGGCAGCGCGGACGTCTGCAGCAGGGCGGCGAGCGCGGCGATGCCTTCGTCGCCGCCCGGCGGGCAGCGGTTGATGGGCGCATCGCCGGCGGCGATGGCGTCGGCATAGGGCCGGCAGCCGTCATAGCCGCACTTGGTGCATTGCGTCTGGGGCAGCAGGGCGTCGACGCGGTCGGCGAGTGAACGACAGGACATGGCGAACAGTGAAAAGCGTAAGGCGCCGCGCGGGCGCGAATCCGGGCGTGGCCGCGCGGGCGGGAAAACAGGCAATGCCCGTCGGGCATCAAAACAAACGGGGCCCTTCAGGCCCCGTGGACTACGGTTCGGCAAGGACGGATCGCCCTAGGCCGACTGCCGGATGAATTCCGCGATTTTAGGACAGATCATTTCGCGCCAGCGGCGGCCCGAGAAAATCCCGTAGTGGCCGCAGTTAGGAGCGGTGTAGTGCATCTTGCGGTCGGCCGGGATGTTCTTGCACAGCTTGATGGCCGCGCGCGTCTGGCCCTGGCCGGAAATGTCGTCCAGCTCGCCTTCGATGGTGAACAGCGCCACCTTCTTGATGTCGGCCGGGCGCACCAGCTGGCCGTCGACTTCCCAGGTGCCGTTGGGCAGCGCGAATTCCTGGAACACCATGCGGATGGTGTCCAGGTAGAACTCGGCCGGCATGTCCAGCACGGCGTTGTATTCGTCGTAGAAGCGGCGGTGGGCCTCGGCGTCGCTGTCGTCGCCGCGCAGCAGGTCCAGGTAGAAGTCGTAGTGCGACTTCATGTGGCGGTCGGGATTCATGGCCATGAAGCCGGCGTGCTGCAGGAAGCCCGGGTAGACCTTGCGGCCCGACCCCGGATAGCGCGGCGGCACCGGGTGGATGACCTGGTTCTCGAACCACGAATAGGGCTTGGTGGTGGCCAGGCGGTTCACTTGCGTGGGCGACTGGCGCGGATCGATCGGGCCGCCCATCATGACCATGCTGCGCGGCTGGCAGGGATCGTTGGCCGAGGCCATCAGCGACACGGCGGCCAGCACCGGCACGGTGGGCTGGCAGACCGAGATCACGTGCACGTCCGGCCCCAGGTGTCGGATGAAATCCTGCACGTAGCGCACGTAGTCGTTCAGGTGGAACGGGCCGGCCGACAGCGGCACCATGCGCGCGTCGATCCAGTCGGTGACGTAGACGTCATGGCCGGGCAGCAGGGCGCGCACGGTGTCGCGCAGCAGCGTGGCGTGGTGGCCGGACAGCGGCGCCACCAGCAGCACCTTGGGATCGTCCTGCGGGGTCTGGCGCACGTCGCGGTGGAAGTGCACCAGGCGGCAGAAGGGCTTGTCCAGCACGACCGATTCGGTGACCCGCACCGACTTGCCGTTGATGTCCGTGGCCGGCAGGTTCCAGGCGGGTTTCTGGTATTCCTTGCCGATGCGCGTCATCAGCTCGTATCCCGCGGCCATCTGGCGCGAGATCGGAGTGTAGGCGAGGGGGCTATAGGGGCTGGAGAACAGCTGGGAACCGGCATCCGTGAAAGCAGCGAACGGAGTCAGGAAGGCGCGCTGCATTTCGTGCAATTGGTACAGCATTTGGGGAAGTCCTTCTGGGTCGTGCGTGTGCCCCGATTATTGCGCCGGGGAGTAACGGTATTTCCAATTTGTCTGACGAAAGCGCCCGAAAACCGGATTTTGTGTTGCGAAAATGCGACCCGTCATCCCTTGCGCACCAGTTTAGGGCGGAATCCAGGGGCGCCGGCGGCATAAAAAGGGGGATTTCCGTCCTAGGCCGGACGGGCCAGGGGCCGATCCGACAGGGGCGGGGACTCACCAGTAGTTTTCCACCGCGAGGTTGCCGGGGATGCCGCGGCGGCCCGGCTTGAAGCCGCGTTCGCCCAGCAACTTGCGGGCATCGGCCAGCATGTCCGGATTGCCGCAAAGCATGATCTTCGCTTGCTCCGGGTCCAGCGGCAGGCCCGCCAGGCGTTCCAGTCCGCCGTCGGCGATCAGGGTGGTCAGGCGCGCCTGCGGCATGCCGGGCAGCGCCTCTCGGGTGGCGATGGGCAGGTAGATCAGCTTGTCCGGTTCGGCCGCGAACAGCTCGCTCAGGGACGGATCATTGCGCCAGCCTTCGATTTCCTCGCGGTAGGCCAGCTCCGCCGCGGTGCGCACGCCGTGCACCAGCACGATGCGGCGATAGGCGCGCCAGACGGCAGGATCGCGCAGGATCGACAGGTAGGCCGACAGGCCGGTGCCGGAGGCCAGCAGCCAGAGGTCGCCGCCGGGCGCGAAGCGCTCCAGCGTCAGGAAGCCGTAGGGCGCTTTTTCGACATAGAGCGCGTCGCCCGGCTGCAGCCGCGCCATGCGCGGGCTGAACAGGCCCTCGGGCACCACGATGGAATAGAACTCCAGCCAGGGCTGGTGCGGGGCCGACACCATCGAGTAGGCGCGCCACAGGGTGGGCGGGCCGGCGGGATCCTCGGCGCCGGGCAGACCGACCCGGGCGAACTGGCCCGGCTGGAAGGCATACGCGTCGTCGCGCGTGACGCGCACCGAGAACAGCTTGTCGGGCACCCAGGTATGGACGTGGGTAACGGTTTGGCGCGTGTATTTGGAATCGTCGGTCATCGGGGCATCGCGCGTCGCGAGGCCTGGGCGGCCCCGCGCTCGCGGATTATTTTTCCAGGTATTGCAGCTTGTCCTGCTTGCCGTTCCATTCGTCGGCGTCGGGCAGCGGCTTCTTGGCGCGGCTGATGCTGGCGAACTCGGGCGAGAGCTCGGCGTTCAGGGCGATGAAGTTGAGCTGGTCCTGCGGCACGTCTTCCTCGGCGTAGATGGCGTTGGCCGGGCATTCGGGGATGCACACGGCACAGTCGATGCACTCGTCGGGGTCGATCACCAGGAAGTTCGGACCCTCACGAAAACAGTCCACCGGGCATACGTCGACGCAATCGGTGTACTTGCACTTGATACAGTTTTCGGTGACTACGTGGGTCATTCTCAGGAACTCCGGGCAGGCGGCATTTGTGTCTTGTTGGGCGGATTTTACCCAATGCGGCGCCAAACCGCCGCCAATACCCGTGTTGACATCGTGGCGCATTGGGGTATTGCGGGGTCCCGCTGTGCTATGGTGTCGCGAAACGATACGCGTAATCATGATAATCACCTCGCTGCTCGACACCGACCTGTACAAATTCAGCATGATGCAGGTGGTGCTGCATCAGTTTCCCGCTGCCCAGGTCGAGTACCGTTACAAGTGCCGCACGCGCGGGGTCAACCTGCGTCCCTACCTGGATGAAATCCGCGAAGAAGTGCACCAGCTGTGCCAGCTGCGCTTCACCGAGGACGAACTTAAATATCTGGGTGGCTTGCGTTTCATCAAAAGCGACTTCGTCGATTTCCTCGAACTGTTCCACCTGCCCGAGCGCTGCATCAGCATCGAAGAGGGCGAGGGGCCGGGCGAGATCAGCATCGAGGTCAAGGGCCCCTGGCTGCACACCATCCTCTTCGAGATCCCGGTGCTGGCCATCGTCAACGAGGTCTACTTCCGCAACACGCGCAAGAACCCGGACTGGGCCGAGGGCCGCAAGCGCCTGCAATCCAAGATGCACCTGGTGCTGGACGACCCGGCGCTGGCCGATTTCCGCGTGGCCGAATACGGCACCCGGCGCCGTTTCTCCAAGGTCTGGCACGAAGAGATCGTCTCGACCATGAAGGCTCAGATGGGTCCGCACTTCGCCGGCACCAGCAACGTGCTGCTGGCCAAGCAGCACGAGGTGCTGCCGCTGGGCACCATGGGCCACGAATACCTGCAGGCCTGCCAGGCGCTGGGTCCGCGGCTGCGCGATTCGCAGGTGTTCGCGCTGGAGGTGTGGGCCAAGGAATACCGCGGCGACCTCGGCATCGCGCTGTCGGACGTCTATGGCATGGACGCCTTCCTGCGCGACTTCGACATGTATTTCTGCAAGCTGTTCGACGGCGCGCGGCACGACTCGGGCGATCCCTTCGTCTGGGGCGAGCGGCTGCTCGAGCACTACCGCAAGAACCGCGTCGACCCGCGCGCCAAGACACTGGTGTTCTCGGATTCGCTGACCTTCCCGCGCGCCATCGAGCTGGCGCGCCAGTTCGCCGGGCGCTGCAAGGTCTCGTTCGGCATCGGCACCAACCTGACCAACGACCTGGGCCACGAACCGCTGCAGATCGTCATGAAGATGGTCCGCTGCAACGGCCAGCCGGTGGCCAAGGTGTCCGACGCGCCCGAGAAGACCATGTGCGACGATCCGGCCTACCTGGCCTATCTGCGCCAGGTGTTCCAGCTGCCGCCCGCCTAGCGGGGCCCGGCCCGGGCAGGGTAAAGTTCGCCATTCTTCGCATTGTTCAACCCGCAACTCGTCATTAGGGGAATATTCATGAGCAGCATCAAGCGCTTCCACGTCGCCAAGCGCCTGTCGGACATGGCCGTCTACAACGGCGTCGCGTACCTGGCGGGCCAGGTGCCGGACGATTCCACGCTGGACATCACCGGCCAGACCGAGCAAGTGCTCGCCACCATCGATCGCCTGCTGGCCGAAGCCGGCACCGACAAGACCAAGATCCTGATGGCCCAGATCTACGTGGCCAACATGAAGGAATTCGACGGCATGAACAAGGCCTGGGACGCCTGGGTCGCCGACGGCAACTCGCCCCCGCGCGCCACCGTCGAGGCCCGCCTGGCCAACCCCGACTTCAAGGTCGAGATCGTCGTCACCGCCGCCATCGCCTGATCGGCGCGGACGCACGATGAAAAGCCCTCCGGCAGGCCGGAGGGCTTTTTTTATTCCTGGACGCCTCGCGTGGCGTCACCCCGCCGTCAGCAGCAGGCCCGCGAGCAGGCCGCCGGCTTCTTCGCAGCGCGCCAGCTCGGCCGGCGCGACGGTCTTGGGGGCGGCGATCTGTTGCGGCGTCTGTGCGCCCAGATTGACGATCAGCGGCGGAGCCACGGCCCGCAGGCGCCAGCCGGTGCAGATGCGCTCCACCTGGCGCGCCGCGCCGGCGCCATCGCTGCCGGCGCTGACCAGGCAGGCGTAGGGGCGGCCGGCGATGCGGTCCAGCGCGCCGTAGTAGCAGCGGTCGAAGAATTCCTTCATTTCGCCGCTCAGGCTGGCCAGGTTCTCCGGCGCGCAGAACAGCAAGCCGTCGCTGGCCAGCACCTCGTCCACCCCGGCATCCGCGGCGCGGCGCAGCGTCACCGCCAGTTCGTCCGGCTGTTCCAGCAGCGCCGCCGCCGCGGCCGCGCCCCGGGCGGCGGCCTCGGCCATCTGGCGGGCCGCGCCGGTGCGGGAGTGCCACACGATCAGCAGCCGTTTCATGCGTAGCGCGCCAGGGGGTCCTGGCGGTAATAGGCGCGCAGCAGGCCGAACCATTCCGGCAGCGCCTCGGCCATCGGGTGGGGATCGACGAAGAAGTGCTCGGAACTGACGGCGAAGAACTCGGCCTCGTCGGTGGCGGCGTAAGGGTCGAGCGGCAAGCGGCCGTACCAGGCGTCGGCCTCGGCGCTTTCCGGATCCACGTCGTGCGGAACGGCGGCCTCCACCGCGTCCACCGCGGCGATGAAGCGGTCCAGGCTGTCGTCCAGGACGCGGCGCCAGTCGCGCGGCTTGAGATCGCCGTGCGCCGCCAGCGACGGCATGCCGTCGGCAAAGCCGGATTGCAGGTCGAGCTTGTGCGCGAACTCGTGGATCACCACGTTGAAGCCGCCTTCGGACAGTTGCGTGTCCTCCCAGGACAGCACCAGCGGGCCGCCGTCCCAGGCCTCGCCGGCGGCATCCTCCAGGTATTCGTGCATCACGCCGTCCTCGTCCATCTGCTTGCGCGGGATGCGGAATCCGGCCGGATACACGATGATTTCGTCCCAGCCCTCGTACAGCGTGGGCGTCAGGTTCAGGATCGGCAGGCTGGCCTGGGCGGCGATAGACAGCCGCATGAAGTCGGTGACCTCCAGGCCCTGGGCGCCATTGATCGTCTTGCTGGCCAGCAGCCAGGCCGAGCGCGCCAGCAACTGCGCGGATTCATCGGCGTCCAGCGCCGCCAGGAAGGGGTGGGCGTCCAGCACCTGCCGCCAGAGTTCGGGCGCGATCCGGGCCTGCATCTGCGCCACCTCGGCGGCGCGCGCACCCCGGCCCTTGAGCCAGCGCAACATAAGCTTGGGTTCCTTGTATATGTGCCCGGTGGTTGCCGGGGTTTTCAGCGTTGATTCCTAGTGTAGAGTGTCGGAATCTTCGATTACCGTAACCGCAATACTCCCGCGATGTCCGCCCCGCCCGTTCCTGATGCGCCTTCGCCTTTCGACGCTTCCTGGCGACAGGAGGCGGGGGCGGGGCTCGACGCCGATGGCCTTGCGCTTATCGACCAGGCGGTGGCCTGGTCGGTTCCCCGCTTCGAGGGCCAGCAGGCCCTGACGGGCGAACCGCTGGCCTCGCACGGCGCGGGCGTGGTGCGGATCCTGGCGGGCCTGCATACCGATGCGGCCACGCGCGCCGCGGCCCTGCTGGCGGCCTTGCCGACCGACCTGACCGTGCCGGCGCCCGCGCTGCGCAACGACCCGGTCGCCACGGCCTTCGGCGCCGAGGTTGCGCGCCTGGTCCAGGGCACCCGGGCCCTGCTGCGGCTGGGCGTGGTGGCGCGGCAGGCCAGCGACGCGGTGGCGGAAACCGGCTCGCAGAAGGAAATGCAGCGCAAGATGCTGCTGGCCATGGCGGCCGACCTGCGCATCGTCTTGATGCGCCTGGCCTCGCGCCTGCGGACTCTGCGCTGGCACGCCGAAAGCAAGACTCCCTGTTCGACCGACTTCGCCCGCGAGACGCTCGACCTGTACGCGCCGCTGGCCAACCGCCTGGGCATCTGGCAGATCAAGTGGGAAATGGAAGACCTGGCGTTCCGCTTCCTGGAGCCCGACCGCTACAAGCAGATCGCCCGCCTGCTCGAGGAAAAGCGGGTCGAGCGCGAAGCCTTCATCGCCGGCGCCATCGAGCGCCTGCAGACGGCGCTGGCCAAGCATGGCATCGACGCCGAGGTCAGCGGTCGGCCCAAGCACATCTACAGCATCTGGAACAAGATGCGGGTCAAGCGCCTGGACTTCTCCCAGATGTACGACCTGCGCGCGCTGCGCATCATCGTCGACGACGTGCGCGCCTGCTACACGGCGCTGGGCATGGTCCACGAGATGTGGACGCCGCTGTCCGACGAGTTCGACGATTACATTTCGCGGCCCAAGCCCAACGGCTACCGCTCGCTGCATACGGTGGTGGCCGACGACGACGGCCGCCCGTTCGAGGTGCAGATCCGCACCCGCGAGATGCACCAGTTCGCCGAGTACGGCATGGCCGCGCACTGGCGCTACAAGGAGGCCGGCGCCAAGGGCGGGCAGGTGGCCGCCTCCAGCGAATACGACCGGCAACTGGCCTGGATGCGCCAACTGCTGGCCTGGAACAGCGACGTCGAGGCGGGCGATGCGCCCGCCGCCGACACGCCCGAGACGGCCAGGCCGGCCGCCGCCAGGTCCGGCCCGGGCAAGAGCCGCCACGCCGCCGCCGCGCCCGCGCCGACGGACGAGCGCATCTACGTGCTGACGCCGCAGGCGCGCGTGATCGAGTTGCCGGCCGGCGCCACGCCGGTCGACTTCGCCTATCACCTGCACACCGACCTGGGCCACCGCTGCCGCGGCGCGCGCGTCGATGGCCAGATGGTGCCGTTGCAGACGCGCCTGGCCACCGGCCAGACGGTCGAGATCATCTCGGCCAAGTCGGGCGGCCCGTCGCGCGACTGGCTCAACCCGCAGCTCGGTTTCCTGGCCAGCCCGCGGGCCCGCGCCAAGGTGCGCATGTGGTTCAACGCCATCGAACTGCAGCAGCGCATCACGCAAGGCCAGGCGCTGGTCGAAAAGGAATTGCAGCGGCTCGGCAAGACCGCCGTCAATCTCGAACAGCTGGCGCAGAACCTCGGCTTTGCCCGCGCCGACGACCTTTATGTCGCCGCGGCCAAGGAAGAATTCAGCCTGCGGCAGATCGATGCCGTGTTCCAGCAGCCGGGGCCAGCCGTCGAGCCGCAGCCGGCGGCGCTGCGCCACGCCAGCGCCGGCAGCGCCGAGAAAAGCGGCAAGAGCGGGGTGCTGGTGGTGGGGGTGGGCTCGCTGCTGACGCAGCTGGCGCGCTGCTGCCGTCCGGCGCCGCCCGATGCCATCGCCGGCTTCGTCACGCGCGGGCGCGGCGTGTCGATCCACCGCAGCGATTGCCACAGCTATCTGGCGCTGGCCGCGCGCGAGCCCGAACGGGTGATCGAGGTGGCCTGGGGCGAGACCCCGGCCGACACGTTCTACCCGGTCGACATCAGCGTGCGCGCGCACGACCGTTCCGGCCTGCTGCGCGACCTGTCCGAAGTGTTCGCGCGCCTGCGCCTGAACGTGGTGGGCGTGAACACGCAGAGCCGGCAGTCGCTGGCCCACATGGTGTTCACGGTGGAAGTGCGCGGCGGCGAATCGCTGGCCCGCGCGCTCGATGCGCTGGCCGAGGTGCCGGGCGTGTCGTCGGCGGCGCGCCGCTAGCCCGGCGCGGCATCCTGGAGGGATAGGTCCCAAGGCAGGCCATCCGGGATGGAGCCCGGATGCAGGCCGCGCGGGACAGAATGCGGAAGCGGCTGCCCGGGCCATCGCGGCCCGGGCGCATCCCGGCGAAGCTCAGTGGTCCAGGTTCTCGTGAGCGCGTTCACGCATGAAGAACGACGCCACCAGGCCCAGCGCCACGCCGAACATCACGTAGTAGGCCGGCGCCATCGGCGAGCCGGTGGTCTTGATCAGCCAGGTCACGATGAACTGCGCGAAACCGCCGAAGATCATCACCGCCACGTTATAGGCCAGCGACAGCCCGACCGAGCGCACCCGCGCCGGGAACAGCTCCGCCATGACGGTGCTGAACACGCCGAAGAACGCCGACACGAATACGCAGACCACGATCTGCACGGTCAGCAGGCGGCCGATCGACGGCGCGTCCGACAGCCAGTGATACAGCGGGTACAGCACCAGCAGGTAGCCGATCAGCGAACCGATCACCAGCGGCCGACGGCCGACGCGGTCGGACCAGGCGCCCATGAACGGCGTCAGCAGCACCATCAGCGCCGCGCCCGCCATCTGCACCAGGAAGGTCTGGTTCAGCGGCAGCTTCAGGATCTGGGTCGAGTAGGTCACCAGGTAGGTGAAGGTGATGTAGATCGACACCGTCGCCGTCACCACCAGGCCCACGCCGATCAGGGTTTCGCGCGTGTGGGCGCGCACCATCTCGCCCAGGCTCAGGCGTTGCACCTCGCCGCGCGCGGCGGCCTGGCGCTCGTCTTCCTTCATCTGCTTGAAGGCGTCGGTTTCGTCGATGTTGCGGCGGATATAGATGGCGATCGGCACAATCACCAGGCCGAACGCGAACGGCAGGCGCCAGGCCCAGGCCGCGATCTGCTCCTGCGTGAAGAACTCGGTGATCAGGGTGCCGCAGGCCGCGCCCAGCAGCAGCGCCAGCATCTGCCCGGCCATCTGCCACGAGCCGTAGAAGCCGCGCCTGCCATTGGGGGCCATCTCGATCAGCAGGGCGGTCGAGGTGCCGAACTCGCCGCCGGCCGAGAAGCCCTGCAGCAGCCGCGCGATCAGGATGAAGATGGGGGCCAGGATGCCCGCCGCATGATAGGTGGGGGCCACGGTGATCAGGGCGATGGACACGGCCATCAGCGAGGTCACCAGCACCATCGCCGCCTTGCGGCCCTTCTTGTCGCCATACAGGCCCAGGATGATGCCGCCCACGGGGCGCATGAAGAACCCGACGCCGAAGATCGCGGTGGTCATCAGGATGGCGTTCAGCTCGCTGCCGGGAACGCTGGGATCGGTGGGGAAGAACAATTTCGAGATGATCGGCGTCATGAACGCGAACACCAGGAAGTCATACCATTCGAGGGCATTGCCAATGACTGCCGCCACGATGTTGCGCGTGGGAACTGCTTTGTGCTGCACGGATTCTCCTTGGGGGTTTACGGCTGGAATGGCGTCATTCTAGGCCTGTGTCCGCCTCGGACGGCCACGCGACCGCGGGACGCGGACGCGTCCTGGCTTTACACTCCTTCTTTTCCCCGAGAGAGTTGCTACATGAACGCGCGCACCTGGCTGGAGACGCTGGTCGGTTTCGACACCACCAGCCGAAATTCCAATCTTGCCCTCATCGAGACCGTCCGTGACTGGCTCAAGGGCCAGGGCGTCGAGGCATGGCTGGCGCACAATCCCGAGCGCACCAAGGCCAATCTCTTCGCCACCCTGCCGGCGCAGGACGGCAACCAGCAGGGCGGCATCGTCCTGTCGGGCCATACCGACGTGGTGCCGGTCGACGGCCAGGACTGGAGCACCGACCCGTTCAAGCTGGTCGAGAAAGACGGCCTGCTGTACGGCCGCGGCAGCTGCGACATGAAGGGTTTCATCGCCGGCTCGCTGGCGCTGGTGCCGGAATTCCTGGCGATGCCGCGCAAGAAGCCGATCCACCTGGCGTTCTCCTACGACGAGGAAGTCGGCTGCGCCGGCGCGCCGTACATGCTGGCCGACCTGCACGACCGCGGCATCCGTCCCGAAGGCTGCGTGGTGGGCGAGCCCACCGGCATGCAGGTGGTGGTGGCGCACAAGGGCATCAACCTGTTCCGCTGCAAGGTGCACGGCAAGGCGGCGCACTCGTCGCTGACCCCGCGCGGCTGCAACGCCATCGAATACGCCGCCCGCCTGATCTGCCGCATCCGCGATCTGGCCGACAGCTTCAAGGCCAACGGCCCGTACGACCAGTTCTACGACGTGCCGTTCTCGACCATGACGACCAACCAGATCCGGGGCGGCATCGCGGTCAACACCATTCCCGAACTGTGCGAATTCACCTATGAATTCCGCAACCTGCCGGGCATGCAACCCGACCAGATCCAGGCAGAAGTCGAAAAATACGTGCGCGATGAGCTCCTGCCGCGCATGAAGGCCGAATTCGACGGCGCCAGCATCGAAATCGAGACCGGCGCCGCCGCGCCCGCCCTGGAGGCCTCCGAGGAAGCCGCCATCACCCAGCTGGTGCGCGCCCTGACCGAGGACCGCGCCACCCGCAAGGTCGCCTACGGCACCGAAGCTGGCCTGTTCCAGGGCATCGGCATCCCCACGGTGGTCTGCGGCCCCGGCCACATCGAACAGGCGCACAAGCCCGACGAATTCGTCGCGCTCGACCAGCTGGCCGCCTGCGAAACGTTCCTGCGCCGCATGGGCCAGTCGCTCTGAGGCGACCCGGCCAGGGTGACCGGCATGGGCGACCAGCCGGGCCGTCCGCCCGGGACACCCCGGGAGGCGCCCGGCCGGGTCGGGGGCGACCCCCCGCCATGGCCGGCGTCAGGTAAAATGACGGGTTGCAAACCGGATTTGCGGCCGGCAGAGGTTGGCCGCGATACCGGGGGAGATGCTTGGTGAAACCTTACGATTTTCCGGATGCCCAGGGCCATTTCGGTCCTTATGGCGGTGTTTTCGTGGCGGAAACGCTGATGCACGCGCTCGACGAGCTGCGCGCCGCCTATGACCACTACCGTACCGATCCCGCCTTCCTGGAAGAGTTCAACTACGAACTCAAGCATTTCGTCGGCCGCCCCAGCCCGGTCTACCACGCCCGCCGCTGGTCGGAAATGCTGGGCGGCGCCCAGATCTGGTTCAAGCGCGAAGACCTGAACCACACCGGCGCGCACAAGGTCAACAACTGCATCGGCCAGGCCCTGCTGGCCAAGCGCATGGGCAAGCCGCGCGTCATCGCCGAGACCGGCGCCGGCCAGCACGGCGTGGCCACGGCCACGGTGGCCGCCCGCTACGGCATGGAATGCGTGGTCTACATGGGCAGCGAAGACGTCCGCCGCCAGGCCTCCAACGTCTATCGCATGAAGCTGCTGGGCGCCACGGTGGTGCCGGTCACGTCCGGTTCGCGCACCCTGAAGGACGCGCTCAACGAAGCCATGCGCGACTGGGTCACCAACATCGAGAACACCTTCTACATCATCGGCACGGTGGCGGGTCCCGACCCCTATCCGCGCATGGTGCGCGACTTCCAGACCGTCATCGGCAATGAATGCCTGACGCAGATGCCCGAGGCCATCGGCCGCCAGCCCGACTACGTCGTGGCCGCGGTCGGCGGCGGTTCCAACGCCATGGGCATCTTCCACCCCTACATTCCGTACGAGAACGTGCGCCTGATCGGCGTCGAAGCCGCCGGCGAGGGCATGGACAGCGGCAAGCATGCCGCGTCGCTGGCCGCCGGCCAGGTCGGCGTGCTGCACGGCAACCGTACCTACGTCATGCAGGACGCCGACGGCCAGGTCCAGGAAACGCACTCGGTCTCGGCCGGCCTGGACTACCCGGGTGTCGGCCCCGAGCACGCCTGGCTCAAGGATACCGGCCGCGCCGAATACGCCGGCATCACCGACGATGAAGCCCTCAAGGCCTTCCACGACTGCTGCCGCATCGAAGGCATCATGCCGGCGCTGGAATCCTCCCATGCCATCGCCCAGGCCGTGAAGATGGCCGCCACGCTGCCGCGCGACGCGGTCATCCTGGTCAATCTGTCGGGCCGTGGCGACAAGGACATGCATACCGTCGCCGAACGCGCCGGTATCGAACTCTGATATGACGACAACCCGCTCCGATCGCATCGCCGCCGCCTTTGCGCGCACCGCCGAATCCGGCCGCGCCGCGGCGCTGATCCCCTACATCGCGGCCGGCGATCCTTCGCCCGCCGCCACCGTTCCCCTGATGCACGCGCTGGTCGAGGCCGGCGCCGACGTCCTGGAACTGGGCGTGCCGTTCTCCGATCCCATGGCCGACGGCCCGGTGATCCAGCGCGCCGCCGACCGCGCCATCGCCCAGGGCGTGGGGCTGAGCCGCGTGCTCGACCTGGTCACCGAATTCCGCCAGCGCGACACGGCCACGCCGGTGGTGCTGATGGGCTACGCCAATCCCATCGAACGCATGGGCCAGGCTGAATTCGCCCGCCGCGCCGAAGCCGCCGGCGTCGACGGCGTCCTGGTGGTCGACTATCCGCCCGAAGAGGTGGTCGAGTTCGCCGAAACCCTCGGCCGCCACGGCATCGCCCCGATCTTCCTGCTGGCGCCGACCTCCACCGAGGACCGCATCCAGGCCGTGGCCAAGGTGGCCCGCGGTTATGTCTACTACGTGTCGCTCAAGGGCGTGACGGGCGCCGGCTCGCTCAACACCGACAACGTGGCCGAGCGCCTGGCCGTGATCCGCCGCCACGTGCGCGACATTCCGGTCGGCGTGGGCTTCGGCATCCGCGACGCCGACAGCGCGCAGCGCGTGGCCGCCGTGGCCGACGCGGTCGTCATCGGCAGCAAACTGATTGAAACCATGGAGCAGGCGGTGGCCAACGCCCCCGCCGCCCAGCAAACCGACGCCGCAGTCGCCGCCGCCAGCGGCTGGCTGCGCACCATCCGGCAGGCGCTGGACCAAGTAAAACGACAGAGCGCGTCGGCCTGAACGGCCTGGCGCGACCTCCTTACGGGATGAACAAACAATGAGCTGGATCGAAAAACTCCTGCCGCCTCGCATCAACAAGACCAGCGACAGCGGCGCCCGCCGCGTGCCGGAAGGCCTGTGGGTGAAATGCCCGTCGTGCGAAACGGTGCTGTACAGCGAAGATCTCGCGGCCAACCTGCACGTTTGCCCCAAGTGCGACCACCACATGCGCATCGGCGCCCGCGCTCGCATCGAGTCGCTGCTCGACCTCGAAGGCCGGGTCGAGATCGGCCAGTCCACGCGGTCGGTGGATACGCTGAAGTTCAAGGACACCCGCAAGTACCCCGAGCGCTTGGCCGAAGCCGTCAAGCAGACGGGCGAGACCGACGCGCTGGTGGTGGTCAGCGGTTCCATCCGCGGCGTGCCCGCCACGCTGGCGTGCTTTGAATTCGAGTTCATGGGCGGTTCCATGGGCTCGGTGGTCGGCGAGCGCTTCGCGCGCGGCGCCCAGGCCGCGCTCGACAACAAGACGCCCTTCATCTGCGTGGCCGCCTCGGGCGGCGCGCGCATGCAGGAAAGCCTGCTGTCGCTGATGCAGATGGCCAAGACCAACGCCATGCTGACGCGCCTGTCGGCGGCCGGCCTGCCGTTCATCAGCGTGCTGACCGATCCCACCATGGGCGGCGTGTCCGCCAGCTTCGCCTTCATGGGCGACGTGGTCATCGCCGAACCGAAGGCCCTGATCGGCTTTGCCGGTCCGCGCGTGATCGAACAGACCGTGCGCGAGAAGCTGCCCGAAGGCTTCCAGCGCGCCGAGTTCCTGCTGCAGAAGGGCGCCATCGACATGGTCGTGGACCGCCGTCAGCTGCGCGAGGAAATCGCCCGCCTGCTGGCGCTGCTGACCAATCAGCCGGCCGACGTCGTCACCGCCGCCTGACCGATCCGCCGGCCTGCCCATGCCGTCCGGGGCAGGCTCACCAGGACGCCGCCGCGCCATTGTGCCGGCGGCGTTTTCACGTGCGCGCGGGCTGGCGCATGACAACAACATTTCGTCCGCCGGGCGGAACAGTGTTTTCCATCGATTATGTTGCCTTATTGCGACATATTGCGAGCCTTCTGGCCCGGTTTTTGCTATGTTCTGTAGTACTCGATGTCACCTGTGATTTTTGCCGGGTGTTCGTGCCAACAAAATACGGAGTTGCTCCCAATGCAGTCGACCAAGAAGAAAATGCTCGTCCGCCTTGTCGGTCTGGCCCTGGCCTGTGGCGCTACCCTTGCCAGCGCGCAGTCGTCTCAAGGCACCCAGGGCGGCGTGAGCCTGCACTACGGTATCGGTGACCACTACCAGCGCCTGACGCTGAACTACGAAACCCCGTCGATCTGGACGTACCAATTCGGCGGCAACTGGGGCCGCCTCGACCTGACGCCGGAATTCGGCGCTTCGTACTGGTGGGCTGACGGCGATCGTTCGCCGAGCAGCGTCTGGCAACTGAACGCCATCCCGATGTTCCGCTGGTGGACCGGCGAGCGTTTCTACCTCGAAGCCGGTATCGGCGCCACCGTGTTCTCGCGCACCCGCTTCGCCGACGAGAACATCAGCACCGCCTTCCAGTTCGGCGACCACGTCGGCATGGGCTTCCTGCTGACGCCGAACAACCGCATCGGCGTGCGCTACTCGCACTTCTCCAACGCCAGCATCAAGCGCCCGAACCCGGGCCTGGACATGGTGCAGCTGACCTACACGTACCAGTTCTGATCGCTGCGCGATCCGGCCTGACAAACGAAAACCCTCGGCGACGAGGGTTTTTTTCGACCACGGTGCGCGCCATGCCCCGGCGACTCGCGGCGTATTTCCAGGCGGGGCATGCCGCCTTTCACCCATTGAGGGTTCGCGAACCGGAGTGATCACGATGACACAGCCCATGGCCGCTCGTCCAACGGCATCCTCGATACTCTATCAAGGCGAGCTCTTCGCCGACTATTTCCAGCTCTACCTGCACGATGAGGGGCATCCCGACCTGCCTGACGATTACACCGATGAGGTGTTGGCCCGCCGCCTCATGGTCGGGCCCTATGCCGTCGTCCTCCAGACAGCGCGCAATATGACCGTGCCGATCCGCGTTGAATGGCACGATCAGCGTCCCGCTCCCGATCTCGATGCCTACCAACACGTTGTCGAGGCCCGGTTCGATTGTCCCTCGGGTCAACTCGTGCTGGCCGGCTTGACGGATTACGCGCCCACCGCGCCGCGACTTCCCGTGACGGTGGGGCCGCTCGGCGTGCGTGCCAGTTTTTCCGGCCTGGACACGCTCGATGAAGATGGCCTGGAAGGAGATGACCGATACGTGATCCAGCTTTGGCCCGGGGCTGGAACCGAAGGTGTGCGCGTTCTGAAGACTTGGCCGGAAGCGCGATGAATGCGCGCTGCGCGAGCTGACCGCCGGCAACTGCCAGCGTTGCTCGCCGGCCCCCGAAGCAGAGGCGGTCGAGCAGGTTGTCGAACGTAGGTGCGTGATCTGAAAAAAAAGCCCCCATCATTCGATGGGGGCTTTTGCTTGCGCGGCTTGCTTCAGTGGCGGGTTTCGACCTGAACCAGGGGTTCGTTCGAGACCTGCGCCACCGGCTTGCGCTCGCGGCCCAGGCGCACCGGCGTGTGCGCGGCGGCGATGCGCAGCTGCGTCTGCGCGTGGCGCTCTGGGTCGGTTTCCACCCACTGCAGACCGGCGGCGTTGACCACTTCGTGCAGGGCCTGGGCCTTGGCCGACGGAGCCGTTGCCGGCACCACGATGGGCTGGGCGCTGACCGGCGCGGCGGCCACGGGCGCGGCGACCGGCGCCGGAGCGGCAACCGGAGCCGGGGCAGCAACCGGAGCCGGAGCGGCGACCGGTTCGGCCGGCGCGGCGGGGGC
>NZ_CADIJR010000108.1 GCF_902859645.1 Achromobacter insuavis
CGGTGCCTTGCACCTCGAGCAGGTTGACGTGCCATTGCGCGGCCAGGCGGCGCGCCAGCGGGCTGGCGAAGCGGCGGGTGCCGGGGGCGATGGCGGCGTCGGGCGAGGCCGGTGCGGCGGCGCCGGCCGTCGCGGACGGAGCGAGAGCGCTTGCGGGAGCCGTTGCCGAGGCAGCCGATGTTGCGGCAGCCGTTGCTGCGGCGGCCGATGCTGCGGCGCCCGCGCCGTGTTCCGCCAGCGCCTTCTCGATCGCGCTGGCATCTTCGCCCGGCGCCAGCAGCACGCCGATCACGGTGTTGATCGGCACCGATGCCGGGCCGGCCTGCACCACGATGCGGCTGAGCACGCCCGCCTGTTCGGCGTTGATCTCGACGATCGCTTTCTCGGTTTCGATTTCCGCCAGCGCCTCGCCCACGGCGACCGTGTCGCCTTCCTGCTTGAGCCATTGGTGCAGCGTGCCGACGTCGGCATCGGCCGCGACGGAGGGGAGCTTGATAAGGTGTGCCACGTGTAGTTCGTCCTATTCTGCGCGCACGGCCAGGTCGGGCCGGTAGGCCGCCGGGTCGTCGTATTCGACCAGTTCCAGCACATTGCCTTCGGGGTCGCGGAAGAAGGCCAGCCAGGTGCCGGGCCGCACTTCCATCGGCGCCGGATCGCTGTCGAAGGCCACGCCGCGCGCCCGCAGGCGCTCGACGGTGCCGGCCAGGTCCTGCACGATGAAGGTCAGGTAGGCGTTGCCCTGGCGGTCCAGGATGGCGCCGCCGCGCACCGCCGGCTCCGGCGCCACGGCCGGTTGCAGCAGCTTGATGCGCTCGCCGTACGAGGTCTGCAGGCGCGCCACGTCGTAGCCATGCTGCGTCAGGCCGGTGGCGCGGGCCTTGTCGGCCGGCACGCTGACGCGGTTCACCAGGGCCAGGCCGACCACTTCGGTGTAGAACGCCAGCTGCGCGTCCAGGTCGGCGCAGCAAATGCCGACTTCCATCGGCACGCTCATGCGCAGGGCGGCGCTCATGCGCGTTCTCCCAGGTCGGCCAGCACGTCGTTCAGGCCGGCGATGACTTCTTCCGTGTCGGCGAAGGCCGCGCGTTCCAGCACCTTGGAGATGCTGGGCGAGGCCTCGCCGCCGGTGACGCGCTTGACCGGCTGGTCGAGCCAGTCGAAGTAGCGGCGCTGGATCTCGTCGGCCAGCATGGCGCCGTACGAGGTGCCGCGCGCGCCCTGTTCGACGATCAGCACGTTGTTGGTCTTCTGGATGCTGGCGCCGATGGTGTCCCAGTCCAGGCTGGCGCGGTCCAGCGTGCGCAGGTCGATCACTTCCGCGTCGACGCCGGTCTCTTCGGCGGCCTTGAGCGCGCGGCTGACCATCGACAGGTAGGTCAGCACCGTGACCTTGGAACCGCCGCGGCGCACGCGCGCCTTGCCGAACGGAATGGCGTAGTCCAGGTCGCCCTCGGGGACCTCGCCCGACGAGGCGTAGAGATCCACGTGCTCGATCACCAGCACCGGGTCCTTGGAAGCCAGCGCGGTGTTCATCAGGCCGATGTACTCGTACGGCGTGGACGGCGCGACGATGCGCCAGCCCGGGGCCGTGGCGAAGACGCCGGCCGGGTCCATCGAGTGCTGCGAGCCGTAGCCCGTGCCCATCGCGACCTTGGTGCGCAGCACGAACGGCACGTCGATGTCGCCGCCGAACATGTGGCGGGCCTTGCCGATCTGGTTGAAGATCTGGTCGGCCGCGACCCACATGAAGTCGGGGTACATGAATTCCACCACCGGCTTGTAGCGGCCGTCCATGGCCAGGCCGCCGCCCAGGCCGGCGAAGGCGTTCTCGGAGATCGGCGTGCCCAGCACGCGATCGGGGTACTTGTCCTTCAGGCCGCGCGTGGCGCCGTTGGTGCCGCCCTTCAGGCGGTGCACGTCCTCGCCCAGCACCACCACGCCCGGGTCGGTCTCCATGCGGCGGTCGAGCACATCGGCCACCGCGTCCACGAACTTGCGCTCGGCGCGGGCGCCGGCGTAGTCGGCGGCGTCCTGGTAGCGCAGGCCGGCCAGTTCCGAGCCGTCGCTGCGCAGGCCCACGTCGCGGAAGTCGGGGCGCGGCCACAGGTCGGCGCGCACGCGGCGCTTGCCGCCGTCGGCGGCCTCGGTCAGGCGGCCCGACACGTCCTTCATCACGTCCTTGCAGCGCTGGCGCAGGGCGTCGACCTCGGCCTGGGTGATCAGCTGGCGGCCGATCATCTCGGCGGCGATCTTGTCGAGCGGATCGCGGCGGCGCCATTGCGCCTCCTCTTCCTTGCTGCGGTAGCCGAAGGCGCTGCCGGGGAAGGGGCCGTTCTGGTGGAAGAAGCGGTAGACGTCCACTTCGATGATGGTGGGGCCGTTGCCGGCGCGCATGTGCGCCACGGCTTCCGACATGGCCAGGTGCACGGCCAGCGGATCCATGCCGTCGACCTGCCAGGCCGGGATGTTGAAGGCCTGGCCACGGGCCGACAGGCGCGGCTCGGCGGTCGATTCCTCGACCGTGGTGGACACGGCGTAGCGGTTGTTCTCGATGAAGAAGCACAACGGGGTCTTCCACGCGGCGGTCAGGTTCATCGTCTCGAGCACCGAGCCGATGTTGACGGCGCCGTCGCCGAAGTACGTCACCGCCACGCGGTCGGTGCCGGCGTGGTGGTGGGCCCAGGCCGCGCCGGCCGCCAGCGGCACGCCGCCGCCGACGATGGCGTTGGTGCCGAGCGCGCCCGCTTCCAGCCAGCGCAGGTGCATGCTGCCGCCACGGCCGCGGCAGTAGCCTTGCGCCAGGCCCATGATCTCGGCCAGCGTCTTGTGCAGCACTTCATCGATAGCGGGCGTGAGCGGGTTGCGCGGGTCCAGGCCCAGCGGCGCCACGTGTTGCAGGGCCTTGGCCAGGAACTGGTGGTGGCCGCGGTGCGAGCCGTTGATCTGGTCGCCGGCGCCCAGCGCCAGCACCGAGCCGACTGCGCCGCCTTCCTGGCCCACCGACGAGTGGGCCGGGCCGTGCACCAGGCCTTCGGCGGCCAGGTCCAGCACCGCTTCCTCGAAAGCGCGGATCCAGTGCAGCTGCGTCAGCATGGTGGCCAGCAGCGCCGGGTCGGCCTGCTGCCAGTCCGAGGCCTCGACCGTGAGTTGCCGCCAGGGCGCCTGGGAACCAAGCGGTTGGTAGGTGGCCATGAGTGAATCTCCAGAATGTAGGTAAGCGTCGATGCGTCAGAGGTAGCTGTAGCGGCTCCAGCCGCCATCGGCCACCAGGGTGTGTCCGGTGATGTAGGCGGCCTGGCTGGATGCCAGGAACACCGCCAGGTCGGCCATTTCGGCCGGCTGCGCCAGGCGCCGCAGCGGCGTGCGCTGCTTGAGGCGTTCGGGGTCGAGGCGGCCGCGCGCGGCCAGGTCGCGCACCAGGTCGGTCTCGACGTAGCCGGGCGCCAGCGCGTTCACGCGCACGCCCGCCGGGCCCCATTCCACCGCCAGGGTCTCGGTCAGCAGCACCACCGCGCCCTTGGTGGCGCAATAGGCGGCGCGGTCGGGCGCGGCCACCACGCCGTACATCGAGGCCAGGTTGATGATGCAGCCCTCGCCCTTGGGCACCATGCGGCGGCCGGCGGCCTGGGCGCACAGGAACACGCCAGTCAGGTTGATGTCGACGGCGCGGCGCCATTCCTCGGGCGTGACGTCCAGCGACGGCTTGTTGGCCGAGATGCCGGCGTTGTTGACCAGCACATCGATGCCGCCCCAGGCCTGCTCGACCTGGGCGAAGGCGCGTTCGACGGCGTCGGCGTCGGTGACCGAGGCCTGCGCGGCCAGGGCCTCGCCGCCGGCCGCGCGCAGCCCGGCCACGGCCGCGTCCAGCGCTACCGGATCCATGTCCAGCAGCGCCACCCGCGCGCCCTGGCGCACGAACGCCTCGGCCGTGGCGTAGCCGATGCCTTTGGCGCCGCCGGTGATCACCACGTTCTTGCCGCGCAGATCGGCGTGGCGTACTTCAGGGGTATTGTCCAAGTGCTTGCCTCTACAGATAGGGCCGCGGTCAGACCGCCAGCCATTCCTGGACCACGTCCTGGCGCTCATGCAGTTGCGCGGGCGGTCCTTCGAAAACGATGCGGCCATGGCCCATCACGCTGACGCGCGTGGACACTTTCAATGCGATGGTCAGCTTCTGCTCGACCAGCACCACCGACACGCCGCGCTGGTGGATGTCGCGGATCACGTCGGCGATCACTTCGACGATCTTGGGCGCCAGGCCCTCGGTGGGTTCGTCGATCAGCATGACCTTGGGGTTGCCCAGGAGCGAACGGCACATGGTCAGCATCTGCTGTTCGCCGCCGGACAGGTTGCCGGCGCGGGTATTGCGGCGTTCCTTCAGGCGCGGGAAATAGCCGAACATCTGTTCGATGGTCCAGGCCGGGGCGTCGGGCCGGGCGGGCTGTTCGCCCATGCGCAGGTTCTCGTCCACCGTCAGGTTGGCGAACACCTCGCGCTCTTCCGGCACGAAACCCAGTCCGGCGCGGGCGATCTCGAAAGGCCGCTTGTTGGTGATGTCGCGGCCTTCGATGGCGATGCGGCCGCCCGTCACGTCCACCAGCCCCATGATGCTCTTCATGGTGGTGGAGCGGCCGGCGCCGTTGCGGCCCAGCAGGCTGACCACCTCGCCGCGGCCCACCGTCAGGTCGATGCCGTGCAGGATGTGGCTCTTGCCGTAGTGCGCGTGCACGCCTTGCAGGGCCAGCAGGGGGGATTGCATGCTCATACCGTTTCCTCTCCCAGATAGGCTTCGCGCACGCGGGCGTCGCCGCGGATGTCGGCGGGCGTGCCGGTGGCCAGGATCTCGCCGTACACCAGCACGCTGATGCGGTCGGCCAGCGAGAACACCACCTGCATGTCGTGCTCGACGATCAGCAGGGTGCAGTCGCGCGTCACGTCCTTGATGAGTTCGACGGTGTAGTCGACCTCGTGCTGCGACATGCCGGCCATCGGCTCGTCCAGCAGGATCACCTTGGGCCGCGAGGCCAGCGTCATGCCGATTTCCAGCGAGCGCTGCTCGGAGTAGTTCAGGTCGCCCGCGGCGGTATGCTGCTTGGCGGCCAGGCGCACTTTCTCCAGCAGCTGGTCGACGTTCTCGTTGACGGCGCGGTGGCGCGCGATGGGGCGCCAGAAGTTGTAGACCAGGCCGTGCATGCGCAGCACCGCCAGCCGCAGGTTCTCGCGCACCGACAGGCGCGGGAACACGTTGGTGATCTGGAACGAACGCGCCAGGCCAAGGCGGTTGATGCGCTCGGGCGGCAGGCCGCCGATCGGGCGCGAGCGCAGGCTGATGTCGCCCGAGGTCGGCGCGAACGAGCCCGACATCAGGTGGAACAGCGTGGACTTGCCGGCGCCGTTGGGGCCGATGACGGCATGGCGTTCGCCGGCCTCGACCTTCAGGTTGACGCCGCGGATGATCTGCGCGTCGCCGAAGGACTTGCGCACGTCGGTCAGGGTCAGGATCTCGTGGCTCATTTTGCGGTCTCCAGCACGGGCGCGGCGTCGGCCTCGCCGCGCCACAGGACCAGCGCCCAGCGGCAGGCCAGGAGGCCGCCCGCGAACAGCGCCAGCGGCAGCAGCCAGGTCGACAGCGCCAGCGGCGCCCAGTCGTGGCCGAACAGGGAAATGGCGGGCCAGCCGGCATCGGGGTTCATCGCCAGCAGCGAGCGGTAGTCGCGCGCGAACATGCGTTGCAGCAGTTCCACCGAGAACACCGTGGCGCCGGTCAGCAGCAGGCCGCCGGCGACGGACACCGCGGCGCGCGGCAGCCAGTCGGCCAGGCCGCGCTGGCGCAGCGACTTGGCGGCGCGCTGCACCAGGCCGACCAGGCCGTCCGGCACGAACAGCATCACCAGCACGAACAGGATGCCCTGGTACAGCAGCCAGGAACGGGTGATGTCGGCCAGCGTCTGCGACAGGAAGGTCAGGATCGACGCGCCCAGCACCGGGCCGAGGAAGGCGTTGACGCCGCCGATGTAGGCGAACAGCACCGCGTCGGTCGACAGCTTGACCTCGAACAGCACGTAGTTGCCGGCTTCGATGTTCAGGGCCTGGAGGCCGCCGGCGATGCCGGCGAACATGGCCGACAGCGCGAACACCATGGTCTTGAGCGTGTGCGGCCGGTAGCCCAGGTAGCGCAGGCGGTTGGCGTTTTCGCGCAGGCCCAGCGTCAGCCGGCCCAGCGGCGTGCGGGTCAGGCCATACAGCGCGGCCAGCGACACCAGCACCCAGGCCAGCACCAGGAAGTACACCTCGATGTCCGAGCCGAAGGTGAAGCCCCAGGCCGGCATGCGCATGGCGGACAGCCCGGCTTCGCCGCCGAACACGCCCTTCAGGTGCGGCGCCAGCGCGTGCAGCAGCTCGGCCAGCGCCAGCGTGATCATCGAGAAGTACACGCCGGCGCGCATGGTGGCGAACCAGCCCGCGACCAGCCCGAACAGCAGGCCGGCCACGCCGCCGGCCAGCGGCATCAGCGGCGTCGGCAGGAGGCCCGCGCCGCCCAGCGCGTTCATGGCGTGGATGGTGGCGAAGGTGCCGACGCCGAAGTAGGCGGCGTGGCCGAAGGACAGCATGCCGCCCTGGCCGGCCAGCAGGTTGAAGGCGCAGGCGAACAGCGCCGCGATCAGCATCTGCACCGCCGCGACCAGCTGGCCCGGCGGCAGCAGCCAGGGCAGCGCGCACAGCGCGGCCACGCAGGCCAGCAGCAACAGGGCGGCCGGCGCGCGGCGCGAGGAAACGGGAGCCTGGCTCATGCCTGTTCTCCCTTCAGGCCCGAGGGCTTGACCAGCAGCACCACCAGCATCAGCAGGAAGGGCAGGGTCGCGGCCAGGCTGGAGATCTTCACCGTCATCAGGCCGCCCACGCTCTCGGCCCACTCGCCGGCGCCGAACAGGCCGAACAGCGTCGCCAGGCTGGCGTCGATGCCGACCGAGAACGAGCTGATCAGGCCGATCAGCAGCGAGGCGATCATGGCGCCTTCGAGCGAACCCAGGCCGCCCACCACGACCACCACGAACACCAGCACGCCCAGTTCCAGCGCCATGTTCGGGTTGGTGGTGTAGAACGCGCCGGCGACCGCGCCGGCCAGGCCGGCCATCGCCGCGCCCACGCCGAACACGCTCATGAACACCAGCGGCACGTTGTGGCCGAGGGCCTCGGCCATGCGCGGGCGGTAGATGGCAGAACGCACCACGATGCCGACGCGGGTGCGCGACAGCAGCAGGTAGATCACCGCGAACATCGCCAGAGACACGCCGCCCATCAGCAGGCGGTAGAAGGGATAGTCGGCGTCGAACACGCGGAAGGCCGCGAAGTTCAGGAACTGCGGCACGCGGTAGTCGACCGGGAAGTCGCCGTAGAACAGCTTGATGAGCTCGGCGACGATGAACGCCAGGCCGAAGGTCACCAGCAATTCCTGCGCGTGGCCGAACTTGTGCACGCGGCGCAGGAAGAAGCGTTCCACGCCCATGCCGAGCACGCCGGCGATGACGGTGGCCAGCACCAGCGCGGTCCAGAACCCGGTGACGGGCGTCAGGGTATAGGCGGCGTACGCGCCTATCATGTAGAACGAGGCGTGCGCGAAGTTGAGCACGCCCATCATTCCGAAGATCAGTGTCAGGCCTGCCGACACCATGAATAGCAGCAGGCCGTAAATCACGCCGTTCAACAGCGAGACGGTAAAGTATTCCATGTCCGCTCCAAAATCCTTGCGCGCAGGCGCCGGGCGCCTGGCGATCGATCACGCCCTGTTTTTTCCGGCCCCGCGCCGGTGAGCGTTTTATTGGCGAGTGGCCGCGGACGGCATGCCGTCCGCGGCCATCGCGTCATCAGTCCGGGCGAACCATCTTGCAGGTGGCCTGCACCGGCGCGGACACGTCCGCGGCGGACAGCACCTTGACCGCCTCGAAGCCCATATCGGTGCCGTCGGCCTTGTACTTGGCGTTCTTGCCGACCTTGGACACCACCATCGGCAGCTGCACCTGGTGGTCTTCGGCGCGCATGGTGTAGGTGCCCAGCGGCGAGGTGTAGGTGACCTTCTCCAGCGCCCGCGCCAGGTCCGGCACCGACAGCTTGCCGTCCTTGGGCTTGACCTGCTTGAGCGCCTCGCCCAGGAAGGTGATGCCGATCACGGTCTGCGGCTCGGTGTAGCTGGGGTAGTGGCCGGTCTTGGCCTTGTAGTCCTCGGCGAATTTGGCGCCTTCCTCGCCCGCGGCCTCGATGTTGTAGGGGTGGGCGATGTAATGGCCCAGCGCCACGTCGCCGGCGTTGGCGAGGTTGCCGACCTGGTCCAGGAACACGGTGGCAAAGCGCACCTTCAGGCCGGCCGACTGCGTCGCCTTCATCAGCAACAACAGGTCGTTGGACCAGTTGCCGGTGATGACGGTGTCGGGATTGGCCGAGCGGATGCGGGCCACGTAGGGCGCGAAGTCCTGGATCTTGTTGACTTCGTGCAGCGTCTTGCCGACCACTTCATAGCCGTACTGCTTGGCGAAGCGCTCGGTGGCGCCTTCCATGTCCTGGCCCCAGGAGTAGTTCTGGTTGATGGCGTAGACGCGCTTGCCCAGCGTGCCGTCGGCCGACATGACCGAGGCCAGCGCCTTGACGCGCAGGTCGGCGTTGGTGGTGAAGCGGAAGTGGTAGAAGTGGCACTTCTGGCCGGTCAGTTCCAGGGCCTCGCCGCCCACGTTCAGGAACACGACTTCCTTGCCCGGGTTGCGCAGGTTGTGCTTGCGCACGTCCTCGGTGAGCTGGCCGGAGATGGCCGACGACGAGCCCTGCACCAGGATCTGCACGCCTTCGGCGGCCGCGGCGCGGAAACGGTCGGAGGCGCCCACGGGGCCGCCCTGGTTGTCGAACTCGACCAGTTCCAGCGGCTGGCCGTTCCAGCCGCCGGCGGCGTTGATGCGGTCCAGTTCGTACTTGACCGCGGCGCGGAACATCAGGCCGGTCGAGGCCTGCGGGCCGGACAGCGTCTCGATCAGGCCGATCTTGACGGGCGCGGCCTGGGCCGATGCGGCAATGCCGGCCAGGCACAACAGGCCGGTGGTGAAAGCCAATTTCATGCGTGTCTCCTCCGTGGGAACGGGAGTGGTAGGTCCGTGAATCAAGCAAGCGCGCTCAGGATTGCGGCTCTTCTATGCCCAGGAAGCGGGCAATTTCGGTGAGTTGTCCTTCCAGCATGTAGAGGCCGGGATGGGTGCGGCAGCCGCGCGCGGCGGCGGCGCGCAGCAACGGCGTGTCGACGCGGCTCATGACGGCGTCGGCCACCACGGCGGCGGGCGCCAGGGCATCCAGCTGGAAGGGCAGGGGATCGTTGTCGTCCAGGCCCAGGGTGGTCGCGTTGATGGCGATGTCACAGGACTCGGGACGGGTGCCGGCCACGTGGATGGCCAGGCCGGGATGGTGGCGCGCCAGGCGCTCGGCGAACGCCTCGGCCTTGTCGGACGAACGGTTGTACAGGCGCAGGCTGGCCGGGCCGGCCTCGGCGATGGCGCAGGCGATGGCCTTGCCGGCGCCGCCCAGGCCCGCCAGGTAGACGTGGCGGCCGGCGGGGTCGTGCCCCTGGCTGCGCAGGCCGGCGACGAAGCCCAGGCCGTCGAAGTTGCCGCCGGTGAGGTGGCCGTCGCGCACCCGCACGGCGTTGACGGCGCCGATCAGTTCGGCGGCGGGCGTCAGCGCGTCGCACAGCGCGGCGGCGCTTTCCTTGTGGGGCACGGTGACCACCAGGCCGCCCAGGTTGGCCAGGCCGCGCAGGCCCGCGAACAGGCCGGGCAGGCCGGCGGCGGCCACGTGGAACGGCACCATGACGGCGTCGATGCCGCGCTCGCGCAGCAGGGCGTTGAGCCGCTGGGGCGTCTTGACGTGCGCGATCGGGTCGGCCGCGATCGCGAATACGGTTGTGCTGCCGGTGATGTCCACCTGGTTGTCCCCTGCCTGTCATGCGGCCGTTGGCCGTGTTTTCTTGACGCCCTTGCTTGAAATCGCCAGTTGCTTTACGCTTTCAACACAAGTTGTCAGGCAACTTTATTAAGTTGTCCGATAAATCATAGGGCAAGCGTTTTTCCCGTGTCAAGCGATGCATTTGGCGGTTCAATCGAATCGCCGGCGGCGCTGGGCGATGGGGCGCGGGCCGTCGAAAAAGAGTTTTGGAGACAGCATGATTTCGTTCGAAGGACAGGTAGTCGCCATCACCGGCGCGGGCAATGGCATCGGTCTGGCGACCGCGCGGCTGATGGCCGCCCACGGCGCCCGGCTGGTGTTGACCGACATCGACAAGGCGCGCCTGGACGAGGTGGCCGCCGAGCTGGACGCCAGCGGCCAGCGGGTGTTCGTGCACGCGCTGGACGTGGCCGCCTCGCACGATTGCGACCGGGTGCTGGAACGCGCCGCGCAGCATTTCGGCGGCATCGATCACCTGGTGCATTGCGCCGGCATCTACCCCGAGCAACTGGTCAAGGACACCAGCGACGAGGCCTGGAAGAAGCTCATGGGCGTCAACCTGGACGGCACCTTCTATGTCTGCCGCGCCGCACAACGCCACCTGCGCCAGAACGGCTCGATCGTGCTGCTGACCTCGCTGGCGGCGCAGCGCGGCAGCTACGCGCACGCGGCCTATTCGGCGTCCAAGGGCGCGGTGCAGAGCTTCACCCGCAGCCTGGCGCTGGAGCTGGCGCCGCAGATCCGCGTGAACGCGGTGGCGCCGGGCATCATCGCGACCTCCATGACGCACGACCTGATCGGCCAGAAGGGCGCGCAATTGCTGGAAAGCACGCCGTTGCGGCGCTTCGGCACCGCCGAGGAAATCGCCGGCGCGATCGCCTTCCTGTGCTCGCCGCTGGCCGGTTTCGTGACGGGCGAGGTGATGCAGGTGAACGGCGGCATCTATATCGCGTAAAGTCTGAAACGGCCGCGCCCTCGATTCCGGCAAAATCCTATAATTTTCAAGGGCGCAGCCGTAGTGAAACGTCGAAAATTCCTATAACCAAGGCAGCCGCCCCGCGAGCCGCCGCCTCGTTTTAACGATTCCACATGCAGCCTAATCAAGCACAGGACAGGCGGGACTCCGACCCGCAACGCGCCGCGCCCAAACACTCGCTCTCGGCGGGCGTGGCCGACGCGCTGGCCGAGCAGATCCGCCAGGGCACCCTGGCGCCCGGCGACCGCCTGCCCACCGAAAAACAGCTGACCGAGATCTATTCGGTCAGCCGCGCCGTGGTGCGCGAGGCGCTGGCCCGCCTGAAATCCGAGGGCCTGATCACCTCGCAGCAGGGCAGCGGGGTCTTCGTCGACCCGAACTTCCAGCGCAACGCCTTCCGCATCGCCGCGCCCTCGCCGGGCGACAGCCAGGACCTGGAACACATCCTGGAATTGATGCTGTCGATCGAGGTCACCGCCGCGCGCTATGCGGCGCAGCGCCGCACCGACCCCGACCTGAAGAAGATGCGCCAGGCGCTGGTCGGCATGGAGTACGCGCTCATCAACGACAAGCTGGGCGACGAAGAGGACTACCAGTTCCACCAGGCCATCGTGCAGGCCACGCACAACCCGCACCTGGTGGCGCTGAACGATTACCTGGAGGCGAATGTGCGGCGCGTCATCCGCAGCGCCCGCAACAACACGGCGCGCATGTACGCCGAGCGCATGGCGGCGGTGCAGAGCGAGCACCAGGCGATCTTCGCGGCCATCGAAAGCGGCGATTCCGATGCCGCGGGCCGCGCCGCCGAGCAGCACCTGCGCAACGCCGCCGACCGCCTGCGTCTGTTCCAGGCGGAGCGTTCGCCGCCGGTCTGAGCGCGGCGGACAAGGATCGGCGCGGCTGCCCTCGCGGCCAGCCCGCGCCGCGCGCCGTTACCCGTGCGTGGGCGTGTTCGCGGTGAAGCCGCGCGGGCTCAGGCGAAGGTCTGCTCCATTTCGCGCCGGAACTGCACGGCGGCGGAAGATTCGTCGTACTCCACGTCGCGCCAGCGGATCGCCTGCGATTGCCGCACCGGGTGCTTGAGCTTGACCTGGTGCGACAGGCCCAGCGGCAGGTAGCCTTCGTCGACCGAGTCGCGCGCCGGCATCAGCCGGCCGTACACCGTGTAGCCGCCTTCGCCGTCCAGCAGCTGCCCGGCCTGCAGGTCGCGCTTGGCGGTCGCCACCACGTCGCCGTGCCAGCCAGCGGGCGCGCCGGTGGGCTCGCGCCGCAGCCCGACGCTGGCCACGCTGATGCCCAGTTCCAGGCCGATCAGGTGATACGGCTTGTACATGGCGGTGTAGTTGCCGCTGGGGTCGGTGACCAGGCCGTATTCCTTGAAGCAGCGTCGCACGTAATCGCTGTCGGCCGCGAGCGTCACGTACACGCCCCAGCGCAGGTCGCGGAACACCGGCCGGCCATCGCGTTCGAGCGAGGAAATCACTTCCACCTGGCCCCGATGATGCAGGATGCCGCCGTCCTCGCGCGGGCGCAGCACGCGGGCCAGGTCGTCCACGCCGCAGGGCGGGAAATGCAGGCCGGACGGCGAGGGCAGCAGGCCGGTGGCGTTGGACACCGCGGCCATCTCGATGGCGCTCTTGGTGCCGTCCAGGAAGCTGTTGAACATCTGCGCGTTGAAGTCGCCGGCGGCCACCATCTCGGCGGTGAAGCCGTAGTACGGCCAGACCGTGTCGGGCGTGGAAGTGTGGAACTCGGGCAGGTACTTGGTGCCCTTGCCGGCCGCCATCACCTCGAAGCCCGCCGCGCGCGCCCAGTCCACCATTTCGCAGATCAGCGCCGGCTGGTCGCCATAGGCCAGCGAATAGACTATGCCGGCTTCCCTGGCCCGCCGCGCCAGCAGCGGCCCGGCCAGCGCGTCGGCCTCGACGTTGACCATGATGATGTGCTTGCCGTACTCGCAGCAGGTCAGCACGTGGCCGATGCCCGCGGCCGCCTGGCCGGTGGCGTCGATGACGATGTCGACCTCGGGGCTGGCGATGACGGCGTGCGGATCGTCGGTGAAGTAGACCTTGCCGTTCTTCAAGGCGTCGCCGGGGCTGGCGGCGTTGAGCGCGGTGGCGGGCCAGCCGACCCGGGTGAGCGCGGCGCGGGCCCGGTCGGGCGTCAGGTCGGCCACCGCCACCAGCCGCATGCCGGGCGTGCGGGGAGCCTGGCTCATGAACATCGCGCCGAACTTTCCGGCGCCCAGCAGCGCTACGCGCAAGGGCTTGTGGTCGGCTTCTCGCTGCTTGAGCAGACGGTGCAGATTCATGGTGCGGGCTCCTCCAGGATGTGGGGATACAGCACCACAGGATAGTCCCAACCCCGGCCGCTGAACAGGGCCGGGCATCCCCCGTCAGGGTGTCATCCGGCCGTCATTCGTCCGCCGTATACAGCTCGCCCGCCAGGACGTTGCGCCAGTCGGCCCAGGAGCTGATGCGGGGGCGGTCGGTGACCTGGCGGTTGTAGGGCGCGTCGAACAGGATGTGCTTCCAGCGCGGCTTGACCGCGCCCTGGATGAGCGGCTTGTCGTCGATCAGCAGGTCGCCGTGCACCAGGGTCTTGTCCTTGGTCAGGATCAGCCGGTTGGTGGCGTCGCGGCCCAGGTGCTTTTCGACCCACAGGTATTTCTCGGCGACGCAGTTCTCGAACTGGGACAGCGGCGAGGTGCAGATGCGCACGTCCATGCCCAGCGCCAGCAGTTCCTTCACGGCGTCCAGCGCCCCCGGCACCGGCGGCAGGTCGCGGATGAAGCCGGGCGCGGTGTAGATGGCCTCGGCCATGCCGCGCAGCTCGGGCGCGTAGTCTTCGCGGATGTAGAAGGATTTTCGATCGTCGAACGCCACCGGCGCGATGTCGGGGTGGCGCGCGCGCCAGGCGTCGATGAAGGCATGTTCGAAATCGGCCAGCACGCCGTCTTGGTCGAGCAGGATGATCATGGCGATCCTAAGTCGTTGCGACGCGCTCGATTGTGCCAGAGCGCCGGCGAGTGGCCTCAGCCCGGTTGCGGTTTCGAGCGGGCGACGACGCGGTAGCGGCTGCCGCCGTCGGTGGATTCGGATGCCACAAGCACCATGCGGTCGTAGTGCCAGGTCAGCGGCGGCGGCGCGTCGGCGGGCGGGTCGTTGCGCTCGATGTTGCGCAGCAGCGTGACGTGGGGGCGGAACGGCTGGGCCGGCGGGACGAAGCCGAAGGCGGACAGCCACAGCCACAGGCCATCATGGCTGGCCTGCAGCGAATCCGGGGTGCGTTCGGGGCCGGCCCACAGGATGCCGGGGCGGGTGAAGACGCCGTAGCGGTCGAGGGTGACGGTGCCGGGCTGCAGGCGATGGTAGGGCGTGGCGTCGATGAGCTCGTCGGCGATTTCCTTTTCTACGGATCCCAGGAAGGCGAGCGTCATGTGCAGGGTTTCGGTGCGCATGGGGCGGCCTTGGCTGTGTGGTCGGGCCTGGGTGGCCCAGGTTGCCAGGGTGTCGGCCAGGGCAGGCGCGGGCCAGAGGGCGTAGAAGAGGCGGGTGGGGGGCATTTGGGGATTGTAGGTTGTTGTTGTTGTTGTTGTTGTTGTTGTTGCGGTGTGTTTGAGTTCTTGAGGGGCGCGTGGCGGGGTCGGTGGGGGATGGCGGGGCTACGATTGCGGTCCGGAGCGTTCGCTCCGGACTTCCCCTTCGTCAACCTCGTCCGCCTTCGGCTCCCTACGGTTTCCCTCGGGCGCATCTACACGCCCCGCCATCCCCCACCGACCCCGCCACGCGCTCGCGATGAGACTTACTCACGGGCTTTGGGGCGAGCTGTGTGCTTGGCGTGTTGATGCAACGTCAGAGCGGGGGGGAGAGATTTACGGGGCCCGTTCTAAGAGGCCGCCCGGGCGGCCTCTTAGAACTTACGCGGTGTCTTGCGTCTGAGCGATGACGCTCTCGCGTGTGGGTGATGGTGCTGGTGTTCTTATGTGGGGCTGGCGCGGATTGGAAGATCTTGCGGTGGTCGCCCTTCCTCGGCCGCGCGGGCGGCCATCGGAGGGCATCCGCGAGGTCTTGCGGTTGGGGATGCCGCTGCGCGCTTGTGAGGAGTGGTGGGGCGGGGCCCGCCGCAAACCGGCCGCGCGGGCGGCCTTTTGCGGCTTACGCGGTGTCTTGCGTCTGAGCGATGACGCTCGCGCGTGTGGCAACAGCGGAACCGCTTGCGATTGAAAGCGTGTCGGTACCCCGACTGTTTGTGGTCGGCGCGAGAGGTTCGTCACGCGCAACGCGCCTTCCGCCGCGCCGACCACCACCGCCCCTCCCCCACGACGTGCGGCACCATTAGAAAACCGCTCGTCACCCGCGCGCAGCGCACCCGCCCCACTTTCAACTGCCCAGACGCCCATCGTGACCGCCCGCGCGGTCGCGATGGGCAGCCCTGCAGGTTCCATGCCCTGCACACAGATCTAGCAGCGCGACAAGCCTCGAAATCCGTAGCCCCTCGGGCAGGCGGACCCGGTGGCGGGCAACCTCGATGCGCCCGAGGGAATCCGAAGGCAGCCGCCGTAGGCGGCAACGAGATTCTATGGTCCGGATCAAGCTGTTTTCAGGTTCAACCTCCCGGGATCGAAGGCTTGCCCGGTGCGCCAGACCCCG
>NZ_CADIJR010000109.1 GCF_902859645.1 Achromobacter insuavis
CGCCGTGTTCGCGCGCCTGGCGCAGGCCGAGGTGGCGCATCCGCGCGCGCTGCCGCGCAACTACTTCCTGCTGGAAGTGGTGGTGCCGGCGGCGGCCGTGGCCGAGCCGCGGCCGCCGGCCGGCTGGCAGACCGACCTGCAGGCCTCGCGCGCCTTCGGCAACGCCTGGCTGGCGCGCGGCGACGCGCTGCTGCTGAAAGTGCCGTCGGCGGCCGGCGGCCACCAGTACCTGTTGAACGCCGACCATCCGCAGCTGGCGCAATGCCAGATCGTGTCGTCGCTGGCGTATCCGTTCGCGCCGTACCTGGCCGGCATCGACGACGCGGTGCTGGACGGCGCCGGCTGGCTGGCGTCGGCGCGGGACTGAGGCGAGGTAGGCATAGAATAGGGCGCAACCGCCGGCCTCCATGACGCCGGCCATCCGTTCCGTTTCGCCCCAGGAGCCCGCCGTATGACCGCCATTCCCGCTGCCCCGACGCCCGGCGCAGCGCTGCCCGCCGTGACCGCGCGGGTGGACGTCGTCTCGATCCAATCCCAGGTCGTCTATGGCTGCGTCGGCAACAACGCCGCCATGCCGATCTTCCGCCAGGCGGGCCTGCGCGCCATCGCGCTGCCCACCGTCATCCTGAGCAATACGCCGCACTATCCGACGCTGCATGGCGGCGCGGTGTCGCTGGACTGGTTCGAGGGCCTGTTGCAGGGGCTGGACGAGCGCGGCGTGACGCAGGTGGCGCGGGCCGTGGTCTGCGGCTACCTGGGCCAGCCCGGGCAGGCGGACCTGCTGGCGCAATGGCTGCCCGCGCTGCGCGCCGCGCGGCCGGACCTGCGGGTGCACATCGACCCGGTCATGGGCGACCGCAACGACGGCCTGTACGTGGATGCCGGCCTGGTGGCGCAATACCGCAGGAAGCTGGTGCCGCATGCCCACGGCATGACGCCCAACCATTTCGAGCTGGAGCAGATGGTGGGCCGGCCGCTGGCCTCGATCGACGAGGTCGCGGCCGCCGCGCGCGAACTGATCGCCGAAGGCCCCGAGTGGATCGTGGTCACCAGCGCCGCGCCGCAGGCGGCGGCGCCCGGCACGCTACAGCTGGCGGTGGTGACGCGCGCCGACTGCCAGGTGCTGAGCCACCCCGAGATCGCCATCCCGCCGTCGGTGCACGGCACCGGCGACGTGTTCATGGCGGCCATCACGGCCCGGCTGCTGGCCGGCGACGCCCTGGTGGAGGCGGCGCGCACGGCCGCCGCCACGGTCACCGGCGCGCTGGCCCGGACCCGCGACCTGGGCTGGGAAGAACTGGCGGTGGACGGCTGACCGCCCCGGGCCGCATCAATACGTCTTGTACGGCAGGAACTTGCCGCTCATCACGATCTGCACGCGGTCGCCCTTGGGGTCGGCTTCGCGCGTCAGGTCCATGCGGAAGTCGATGGCGCTCATGATGCCGTCGCCGAACTCCTCGTTGATGAGCGCCTTGAAGGTGGTGCCGTAGACGTTGATGAGTTCGTAGAAGCGGTAGATCAGCGGGTCGGTCGGCACCGCCGTCGGCAGCGAGCCCTTGTAGGGCACCACCTGCAGCTGCACCACCGCGTCGGCGGGCAGGTCCAGCACGCGGGCGGCGGCCAGGGCCTGTTCCTCGGTCAGGGTCATCTGGCCCAGCAGCGCGGCGGTGGTCCATTCCTTGCTCTGGCCGACGGCCTCGGCGATGGCGGCCCACGACAGCTTCTTTTCGAGGCGGCGGGTAACGACCAGTTCAGTGACTTCGGCGCGGGACATCATGGGGGTTCACTCCTAGTGGGAAGCCTTGTCGACCAGGAAGTCGACGAGATGGTTGCGGATTTCGTAATAGCGCGGCTCGTGGTGCAGGCTGGCGCGGGTCCGGCCGCGCGGCAGGTCCACGTCGACGGACTCGGCGATGCGGGCATGCGGGCCCGCGCTCATGAGCAGGATGCGGTCCGACAGCAGGATGGCCTCGTCCACGTCGTGCGTGATCATGAAGACGGTCTGGCGCGTTTCCTGCACGATGGCGCGCAGTTCGTCCTGGATGGTGCCGCGCGTCAGCGCGTCGAGCGCGCCGAAGGGCTCGTCCAGCAGCAGCATGCGCGGCTGGATGGCGAAGGCCCGGGCGATGCCCACGCGCTGCTTCATGCCGCCCGACAGCTCGCACGGCTTCTTGTCGGCGGCGCGGGCCAGGCCGACCATGTCCAGGTAGCGCAGGCTGTGCTCGCGCACCTGGGCGCGGGAATATTCCGGCCAGCGCGAGCGCACGCCGAATTCGACGTTCTGCAGCGCGCTCAGCCAGGGCAGCAGGGCGTGCGCCTGGAACACCACGCCGCGCGCCAGCGACGGGCCGGCGATCTCGCGGCCGTCCATGATGACGACGCCCTCGCTGGCCTCGTCGATGCCGGCCAGGATGTTCAGGATGGTGGTCTTGCCGCAGCCCGAGTGGCCGATCACGCAGACGAACTGGCCCTGGCCGATGTCGAAGTGGATGTTCTCGAACACCGGGGCCGTCGGCTGGCCGTTGCGGCCGGGGTAGCGCTTGGCCAGCGCCTGAACTTGCAGAAAGGGTTGGCTCATGGCGTTCACTCCCGATAGCTGACCAGCCGCGCGGCGCGCGCCAGCACGGTGTCCAGCAGCATGCCGATCAGCCCGATGAAGAGGATGGCGCAGATGATGTTGGCGATGGACAGGTTGTTCCATTCGTTCCACACGAAGTAGCCGATGCCGGTGCCGCCGATCAGCATTTCGGCCGCCACGATCACCAGCCAGGCGATGCCGACCGAGATGCGCATGCCGGTCATGATGGTGGGCGCGGCCGCCGGCAGGATCACCTGCAGGGCCGTGCGCAGCCGCGACACTTCCAGCGTGCGCGCCACGTTCAGCCAGTCCTGCCGCACGGCGCCCACGCCGAAGGCCGTGTTCACCAGCATCGGCCAGAGCGAGCAGATGAAGATCACGAAGATGGCGGAGGTGTCGGCGTCCTTGATGGTGTAGAGCGCCAGCGGCATCCAGGCCAGCGGCGAGATCGGCTTGAGCACCTGGATGAACGGGTCGAAGGCGCGGTAGACGGTCCTGGACATGCCGATCAGGAATCCCAGCGGGATCGCCACCAGCGCCGCCAGCAGGAAGCCGGTCAGCACCCGCGCCACCGAATACGCCAGCTGCACGCCGATGCCCTTGTCGTTCGGGCCGCGGTCGTAGAACGGATCGCGCAGGTGCTGCCACAGCCGGGCGCCGACCTCGGCCGGGCCGGGGAAGGGCGTCTGCGAGCCGCTGGCGGCGGCGTTGCCGACCAGCGCCGCATAGGCCGGATCGACCGTCGCCGCGCCCGCGGCGGGGCGGGTGGCGACATGCCACAGCAGCAGGAACAGCAGAAACAGGATGACGGACAGGAAGGTCGCCCGCCAGGGTTGCACGGCCCGCATCAGGTCCTCCGGATCTTGAAGCCGGCCAGATAGGCCTCGGGCTGGGCCGGATCGAAGGGCTTGCCCATCACGCTGAAGGTCTTGGCGGCCTCGGCGGGCGGGGTCAGGCCGGCCTCGCGCATCAGGCGCACCGCGTCGGTGGCCAGGAACACCTCGCTGGCGATCTTCTGGTAGTCCACCTCGCCCTTGATCTGGCCCCAGCGCTTCATCTGCGTCAGGATCCACACCGCGAACGAGCCCCAGGGCATCGGATCGAAGTCGATGCGGTTCGGATCGGTCAGCACCTTGCCCAGGCCGTCGGCGTAGGTGCCGGTCAGCACCTGCTCGACCACGGTGACCGGCTGGTTCAGGTAGTTGGGCGCGGCGATGGCGGTGGCGATCTCCTTGCGGTGCGCCGGGTTGCGGGCGTAGGCGGTGGCCTCGATGATGGCCTTGAGCAGGGCCTGGTAGGTGTTGGGCTGGGTGGTCACGAACTCGCGGCTGGCGGAGAACGCGCAGCACGGGTGGCCGTCCCAGATCGCCTTGGACAGGGTGTGGATGAAGCCCACGCCGTCGTACACCGCGCGCTGGTTGACCGGGTCCGGCGCCAGGAAGCCGTCGATGTTGTCGGCGCGCAGGTTGGCCACCATCTCCGGCGGCGGCACGGCGCGGATCTGCACGTCGGTATCCGGATCCAGGCCATGTTCGGCCAGGTAGTAGCGCAACAGGTAGTTGTGCATGGAATAGTCGAACGGCACGGCGAACTTGAAGCCCTTCCAGTCCTTCGGATCGCGCCGGTCCTTGTGCTTCATCGACAGGGTGATGGCCTGGCCGTTGATGTTCTCCACGGCGGGCATGGTCCACGGCACCGCGCGGCTGGCGCCCACGCCCAGCGTGATGGCCAGCGGCATCGGCGACAGCATGTGGGCGGCGTCGTACTCGCCGGACATGGCCTTGTCGCGGATCAGCGCCCAGCCGGCGGTCTTGACCACTTCCACGTCCAGCCCCTGCTTGCCGTAGAAGCCCATGGGATGCGCCATGATGATGGGCGTGGCGCAGGTGATGGGGATGAAGCCGACCTTCAGCTTGCGCTTTTCGAGCGGGCCGGTGGATTGGGCGAAGGCCTCCTTGGCGGCGGCCAGCGGGAACAGCGCCGACACGGCGGCCATGGCTGTGCCGCCGCCGACCGCGCGCAGGAAGCGGCGACGCAGCCCGTCCTGCGGGAACAGGGCGCGCATGACGGCGCCTTCCACGGCGCGGTCGAAGGCGGCCTCGTCGGACGCCGCGCCAGCGCGGGCATCGAGGCCGTCCGCCGCCGCGCGTGCGTGCTCGGCCTGGGAGGCATGGCGGCCGCAGGCGCAGGCCAGGCGGCTGGCGGGATCGAACGGATTGCTGAACAGGGACATGGAGGCCTCCAGGGTTCGGAATGCCTCCATCTTGGCGCGCGCCGCCCGCGGCCGGTATCGCCGGTTCGACGATATCCGTGTAGGGGGCGCACTACACGGTGCGCGGCCGCGCCGGGCCGGTGCGCGTCGCGCTCAGCGCGCACCCAGCTGGTGCGCGCGGGCGTAGTCCACCAGCTCGACCAGCGTGCGCACGCCCAGTTTTTCGAAGATACGGGCGCGGTAAGTGGAAATGGTGTTCACCGACAGCGCCAGCTGCTCGCCGATGGCCGACACCGATTTGCCGGCCGCCAGCAGCTGCAGCACCTGGAATTCACGGTTGGACAGCAGCTCGTGCGCCGGCCGCGTGCTGTCCTGGCGCACGGTGTGCGCCAGCAATTCGGCAACGGCCGGCGTGACGTACATCCGGCCGGCGGCGGCATTGACCAGCGCCGCCAGCAGCTCGTCCGGATCGCAGCCCTTGTTCAGGTAGGCATGGGCGCCGGCGCGCAGGGCCCGCACCGCGAACTGCGATTCCGGATAGACCGACAGCATCACCACGCCCAGCGCCGGATGGTCGGCGCGCACGGTCTTGAGCACATCGAGGCCGTCGCGCTCGCCCAGCGCCACGTCCAGCACCATGGCGTCGAAGGGTTCCTGGCGCAGCGCGCGCAGGGCGGCGGGGGCGTCGGCGGCCTCCCGCACCAGGCCGACGCGCGGGTCTTCCTGCAGGATGCGGGCCAGGCCGCGGCGGATGATGAGGTGGTCGTCGACGATCAGCAGGTTCAGGGGCATGGCGCCGTCTCCTCAGGCCGCTTGCGGGTTCAGGCGCAGGCGGGCGCACAGGCCGGCGCCGGGCGCGCTGTCCAGCTCCAGGTCGCCGCCGATGGCGCGGGCCCGTTCGCGCATGCCCAGGATGCCGAAGGTCTGGCGCGTCTCGGGCAACTGCATGCCGACGCCGTCGTCCTCCACCGCCAGCAGCAGGCCGTCCTCGCCCCAGACCGCGCTGACGCTGACGCTGCGCGCCCGCGCGTGGCGTTGCACGTTGGTCAGCAGTTCCTGCACGATGCGGTAGACGGCGATCTCCGCCGCCGGCTCCAGCCGGCGGCGCTCGGTGTCGGGCGGGCACAGGTAGCGGCAGCGCAGTCCGCTGCGGGCCTGCAGGTCCTGCAGCAGGGTTTCCAGCGCCGCCCACAGCCCCAGGTGATCCAGCACCACCGGCCGCAGGTCGTTGAGGATGCGGCGGGTGGCGTCCATGGCCGTCTGCGTCACCTCCAGCATGCGGTCCAGGTGGGCCTGCAGGGGCGGTTCGGCCGCCAGTTGCCGGCGCAGCCAGTTCAGGTCCAGTTGCAGCGCGGTGAACGAGGCGCCCAGGTCGTCGTGGATGTTGCGGGCGATGTGGGCGCGCTCTTGCTCGCGCAGCGTGCTCAGGTGCGAGGCCAGCCGCCGCAGCGATTCATGGGCGGCGCTGAGTTCGGCGGTGCGGACCTGCACCCGCGCTTCCAGCTGCGCCCGGGTGCCTTGCAGTTCGCGTTCGATGCGCTTGCGCGCGGTGATGTCCGAAAACGTCACGACCGCGCCCACCACCTCCTGGTCGTTGCGGATCGGATACGAGGCGTACTGGGCGTCGAAGCAGGAGCCGTCGCGCCGCCACAGCACCTCGTCATCGACCCGCTCGCCGCGGCCGTCGCGAAACGCCTTGAAGATGCGGCAATCGTGCACCGGCATCAGGCTGCGGTCGGCGTGCGAGTGGTGGATCAGATAATGCATGTTGCGGCCCACCACCTCGTCGGGGGTGTAGCCCAGCATGGCCGCGCCGGTGCCGTTGATGAAGATGCAGCGGCCGCGCAGGTCGATGCCGTAGATGCCCTCGCCGGCCGATTCCAGCAGCATTTCCAGCTGGCGGCGCCAGGCGGCGTGGTGCGACAGGTGTTTCAGATCCGCGAACATAGCCTTTTGACGGGCCTGGCCGGCCCGATTCCCCAGTGTCGGGCGATTCTTGCCCTGTTTTTCCTGTCCGGGCAGTGTACGGCAGGCCGGTCCGTTTATCGCATTTATCAAACACACCGTTCCGCCAGGCCGAACAAGCCGGGTCCGGCGGACGGGTAAAATCCAGGGTTGTCCACCACGCTGGGAGCCAGAGTGCAGCCGGTCATTTCAGTTCAGGGCCTATCCAAGCGATACGCCTCGGGATTCCAGGCGCTCAAGAGCGTCGACCTGGAAATCCAACGCGGCGAGATCTTCGCCTTGCTCGGCCCCAACGGCGCCGGCAAGACCACGCTCATCAGCATCATCTGCGGCATCGTCAACCCGACCGAAGGCCGGGTGCTGGCCGACGGCCACGACATCCTGACCGATTTCCGCGCCGCGCGCACGGCCATCGGCCTGGTGCCGCAGGAAATCTCCACCGACGCCTTCGAAAGCGTCTGGAACACCGTCACCTTCAGCCGCGGCCTGTTCGGCAAGCCGGCCAACCCGGAATACATCGAGAAGGTGCTGCGCGACCTGTCGTTGTGGGACAAGAAGGACAGCCGCATTATGGCCCTGTCCGGCGGCATGAAGCGACGCGTGATGATCGCCAAGGCGCTGTCGCACGAACCCAAGATCCTGTTCCTGGACGAACCCACCGCCGGCGTCGACGTCGAGCTGCGGCGCGGCATGTGGGACATGGTGCGGCGCCTGCGCGAGAACGGCGTCACCATCATCCTGACCACCCACTACATCGAGGAAGCCCAGGAAATGGCCGACCGCGTCGGCGTGATCCGCAAGGGCGAGATCATCCTGGTCGAGGAAAAGGACGCGCTCATGGCCAAGCTGGGCAAGCGCCGCCTGACCCTGACGCTGAAGGCGCCGCTGCCGGGCATCCCGACGGCGCTGGAACCGTTCCACCTGGAAATGTCGGCCGACGGCCGCCAGCTGGTCTACACCTACGACAACCAGGGCGGCGGCGAGATCTCCGGCCTGCTGCGCCGCCTGACCGAACTGGACATCGAATTCACCGACCTCAATTCCTCGGAAAGCTCGCTCGAGGAAATCTTCGTCAGCCTGGTGCACGGACAATCATGAATTTCTACGCAATCCGCGCCATCTATCGTTTTGAAATGGCCCGCGCCTGGCGCACGCTGATGCAGAGCGTGCTGTCGCCGGTCATCTCCACCTCGCTGTATTTCGTGGTGTTCGGCTCGGCCATCGGTTCGCACATGGTGCAGATCGACGGCGTCAGCTACGGCGCCTTCATCGTGCCGGGCCTGATCATGCTGTCGCTCTTGACCCAGAGCGTGGCCAACGCCTCGTTCGGCATCTACATGCCGCGCTTCTCGGGCACCATCTACGAGATCCACTCGGCGCCCATTTCGTACCTGGAGATCGTCGCCGGCTACGTCGGGGCGGCGGCCAGCAAGTCCATCATCCTGGGGCTGATCATGCTGGCCACGGCGCGCCTGTTCGTGCCGTTCGAGATCGCGCATCCGTTCGCGATGCTGGGCTTCCTGCTGCTGACCGCCATCACCTTCAGCCTGTTCGGCTTCATCATCGGCGTCTGGGCCGACGGCTTCGAGAAGCTGCAGATCATCCCGCTGATGATCATCACGCCGCTGACCTTCCTGGGTGGCACCTTTTATTCCATCAAGATGCTGCCGCCGTTCTGGCAGGGCGTGACGCTGTTCAACCCGGTGGTCTACCTGGTCAGCGGCTTTCGCTGGGCGTTCTACGGCGTGGCCGACGTCAACGTCGGCATCAGCGCCGCCATGACGCTGGTGTTCCTGGCGGTGTGCCTGGTGGTGGTGCGCTGGATCTTCAAGACCGGCTATCGCCTGAAGACCTGAGCGGCGGGGCGGCGCCCGCCGCCGCCGCCCTCATGCCGGCGGCACCGGCGCCTGGCGCGCCAGCCCGCCATGGGCGTCCAGCAGGCGCTCGCGCCAGGCGGCCACGGGATCGTCGGCCGCCAGCAGTTCCAGCGCGCTGGTGCAGCGCGTCCACATGAAGAAACCGAACACCGCGTAATCCGCATAGGCCGGCTGCTGGCCGGCCAGGTACGGCTGCCGCGCCAGCATCTGGCGCAGCGGCAGCAGCGAGGCGCGCAGGGCCGCCAGCTGTTCCTCCTGCACGGCGGGCAGCGCTTCCAGCGGGCCGAAGCGCTTTTCGCGAGTGTGGCGGAAATAGTCCTTGTCTTTCGCGTCGATCAGCGCGTGGATTTCCGGCAGCAGCAGCCGCGCCAGCGTCGGCACCAGCGTGGTGTCGGCCCAGCTGTTGGCGAACAGGCTCAGGGCGCGGCCGGTGTCGCCGCCGAACAGCGACGGGCGTTCCGGAAAGGTGTCTTCCAGATAGCAGGCGATCTGCCAGGAATCGCTGATCACGTGGTCGCCGTGCACCAGCACCGGCACCAGCTTCTGGCCCGAGAATTCGATCGCTTCCTTGTCGGTGAAGCGCCACGGCACGGTGTTGGCGGACAGCCCCTTGTGGGCCAGCGCCATGCGCGTCTTCCAGCAATGCGGGCTGAAACGCAGCGCCGGGTCGGCGCCTGCCAGGTCGTAGAGGGTGAGATCGGGGGTCAAGATGCCGCGCTCCTTGAAGGGTTCCCCGGCAGGATACCCCCAAGGCGCGGCGAGCGGGGAAGGGGGCGCGCCTACTGCACCGTCGCGCCGGCCTTGCCCATGTTCATCAGGCGCTGCTTGACTTGCGGATCCTGCTGCACGGCGCGGCCGATGCCGTTGAATTCCTCGACGGACAGGCCGTCGGCCTGCACCAGCTTGACCATCTTGGCGTCCGCTTCCTGGATCACCTTCTGCTTGGCCTCGTCGGTCTTGGCGGCGTCGACCTTGGGACGGTATTCGTCGACCACGCCCGAGACCTTCTGCGAGGCCGAGGCGAAGCGTTGCAGCTGCTGGTCGGTGGGTTGCGCGGCGGCGGGCGCCATCGGCGTCTGGCTGGCGGGCGCGTTCTGCGCCAGGACGGGAGCACCGGACAAGACGGCCGCGGCAAGAACGGCCGACAGGATTGCGGTTTTGGAACGCTGCATGGAAACCTCCTAATTCCGGGTAAATGTCCGACCATGATGACAACCAGCCCGGGCGTGGTTCAAGTTTCGCAATGTGTTTTCCTGTGTCGGCGGACCACCGTGGCGCCGGGCGCGCGCGGGGGAGGCGCCCCGGGCGCGCGGCGGAAATGTTTTGCGCGCAACTTCGTGACATTACGCAAGCGGATCACAGGCCCGGTGTCGGCCGCGCGCGGCCGGGGCGCGTGTTGTGTCGCTGTGTGCCCGTGCCGTCAGGGCGCCAGTTGCACCGCCGTGTACACGTGTCCCTGGCCCAGCCGGTAGCCGCAATGGAACGACTGGCCGCGCCGGAAATCCGGGCCGGCATCGCGTTGCAGCCGCAGCACCAGCCGTTGCGCCGTCACGTCCGCATGCACCACGGCCAGGTCGCTGAATTCGAGCGGGCAGCGCGTCAGCGGGAATTGGCACTTGTAGAGCGCCTCCTTGGCCGAGAACACCAGCGTGGCCCAGTCGGCGCGGGGCAGGGCGGCGGCCACCAGGCCGTGTTCATCGGGCAGCATGCAGACGGCTTCGATCGCCTCGATCGCCTCGGCGTCGGCGATCGCTTCCAGGTCGATGCCCAGGCCGCGCGTGTCGGCCTGGCGGCCCACGGCCACGCCCAGCAAGTGCCGGCTGTGGCTGATGGAGCCGACGAAGCCCTCGGGCCAGCGCGGCGCGCGGTCCGCGTCCGCGCCAACCTGCACGGTCCGCGCGCCCAGCCCGGCCAGCAGCGTCGCGGCCAGCTCGCGTCCCGCCTGGTATTCGGCCTGGCGGCGCGCGGCGGGGTCCGGCGCGTCACCGGCCGGCAGCCGCTGCACGCGTTGGGCGATGCGGCCGGTCAGGACAAAGGGCGCGTGGGGATCGGGCAGCGGAGTCAAGGCAGGGCGCCATCGGGTCGGATGCCCCGATCATAGGCCATCGCCGCGGCGCTCAGGCCAGCGCCATGCTCAGCAGCACCAGCGCCAGCAGCGCGACATAGACGCGGGCGTGCAAGCGGTCCGGAATGCGCGGGATCAGCGGCGCCGCCAGCCGGATCCCCGCCAGCGAGCCCAGCGCCAGCGCCGCGAAGGCCAGCAGGTCGACGTAGCCGATGATCCATGGCGCCAGCGGCGCCGGCAGGGCGCGCGCCGCCGCCATGTAGGCCAGCGTGCCGACAATCGCCACCGGCAGCGTCAGCGGATTGGCCATGGCGGCCGCCTTGGCCATCGGCAGGCCGCGCCGGCGCAGCAGCGGCACCGTCATCACGCTGCCGCCCACGCCCAGAAACGTGGCGATGACGCCAACCACCACGCCGCCACCGACCGTCACGCCCTGGCCCAGCGGTCGCGCCGCGCGCGCCTCGTGCTGCGCCATGAAGCCCTGGCGCAGCAGGCAGTCGAGGATGGTCACGCCCAGGTAGGCGATGAAGGCATAGCGCACCACGTCGCCGCTGGCGCGGGTGGCGGCCCAGGCGCCCAGCAGCGCGCCCGCGCCGATGAAGGCGGCCAGCGGCCAGACGTAGCTGCGCACGATGTTGCCGGCGCGCTGGTGCTTGCGGGTGGCGGCCACCGAGTTGACGATCATCACGCAGGTCGAGGTGGCCACCGCGATATGCATCGCCGCCTGGCCGATGGCGTCCTGCGCGCCGTGGGTGGCGGTCAGCACGCCATACAGCACCGGCACCACCACGAAGCCGCCGCCAAAGCCGAACAGCACCGTGGTCACGCCGCTCAACGCGCCGAACAGCGCCAATGTCACGTACAGCATGTCTTGCGTCCTTTCCGGGGAAAACGCCACGATAGGGCGGCCGGCGGTGGCTTGCTTTCGAGGATTGGACAATAATGTTTGCATTCCGGCCAATCCCGTCATGCGCAACAGCCACATCGACCTGCACGACCGCCTCGACCGCGCGGTGGTCGCCATCGGTAACGACTATCCGCCCGGCCACCTGCTGCCGGCGCACACGCACCGTCGCGCCCAGCTGCTGTACGGCGCCACCGGCGTCATGCACGTGGTCACCCGCGACGGCAATTGGGTGGTGCCGCCGCAGCGCGCCGTCTGGATCCCGGCCGGCGTGGCGCACCAGGTGCGCATGCAGGACGTCAGCACCCGCAGCGCCTATATCGAGCCCGGCGCGGCCCGCGCCGCCAGCGCCGCCTGCGAAGTGGTGGAGGTGTCGCCGCTGCTGCGCCAGCTGCTGCTGGCGGCGGTCGACATGCCGGCCGACTACGACCCGGCCGGCCGCGACGGCGCGCTGGCGGCGCTGCTGCTGCACGAGGTGACGCGCGCGCCAGTGCTGCCGCTGCACATCCCGCTGCCGCGCGACAGGCGCCTGGCGCCGCTGTGCCGCGCCTTCATCGCCGCGCCCGACGTGCGCCAGTCGCCCGAGGCCTGGGCCGAGCGCCTGCACATGAGTCCGCGCACCTTCAGCCGCCATTTCCGCCAGCAGACCGGCATGGCGTTCTCGGCCTGGCGCCAGCGCGCCTGCGTGGTGCTGGCGCTGGCGCGGCTGGCGGCCGGCACGCCGGTCACGGCGATCGCGCTGGACTTCGGCTACCAGAGCCCGGCGGCGTTCTCGACCATGTTCCGGCGCGTGCTGGGCCGTCCGCCCACGGGTTATCTGCGCCAGCCCGATTAGGGCCGGCCGCGGACAGGCTTGCGGGGACAGCGCGGCGGGCTCAGCGCCCCAGCTTCATCGAGACATCGGTATGCGTGCCGCGGTCCAGGTCCGCGCCCAGCGGCTGCGCCCACAGCGGCAACTTGAGCAAGTCGTTGCCGACCTCGCCCGATTCGATGCGTTGCGCGATGTCATCGAGCAGCAGCGTGCGGGTGGCGAATCCGCGCCCCTGCAGGCCGCGGGCGAACAAGCGGTAGGTCAGGTTGGGTTCGGCGCCCTTCATGACGCCCAGGTCGAGGATGCGGCCATGCTCGTCGCGCAGCAGCAGATGGCCGGGGCGCGCGTAGATGCGGTAGATGCGCCATGGCGAGGAAATCGCGGCATGTTCGCGCGTACGCTCGGGTCGTGTCGGCGTGTTGGCCGCCGCGGGCGTGGCGGGCGGCAACAGTTTCACGCAGGCGTTGGCGAATCTGGCAATGGACCTTCCGATGCGACTCACGGTCGTCTTCCTCCGGGATGGCGATACGGCGAGGAGACGCGCGTTCAAGCACCACCGTTTCAGCATACGCGCTTTATCGTGCGAAACGGGGATTCGCGCAGAGAGTTACGCAATCGGCTCGCTGCCGCGCGCGTCCATGTCCCGATTATCACAAACGTGATCATGGAGATTACGGGCCGGCATCGGCGCTAATTGGAAACATACATTGACTTTCACCGGTCGGGCACCCATAGTGGACTTGCAGCTTTTCGAGCATCGTGATCAACGTCCGGTATCGCGCCCCTGCTGGCGCCTCATTGTTCGCCGTCCCTTTCCTTGACAGGCTCCCTTCCCGGGCCATGCCCGCTACGCAAGGAGTGAAATGATGGAAACCGGAATTGTGAAGTGGTTCAACGACGCCAAGGGCTTTGGCTTCATCATGCCCGAGAACGGCGGCAAGGACCTGTTCGCGCATTTCTCTGAAATCGTCGGTGACGGCCACAAGGCGCTGGTCGAGAACCAGCGCGTCAGCTACGTCACGGCGCAAGGCGCCAAAGGTCCGCACGCGACGCAGATTCGCGCAATGTGAACGACGGCCCCGAGGGGCCGCCGCTTCAGACAGGAGGACGCATGTTCCATAACAACATGGTCTACAAGGGCTACCGGCTGATCGCCAGCGTGTCCCGCATTTCCGTGGCGGGCAGCCGCCGCCCCGCTTTCACCGCGACCGTGGGGGTCGAACTGGCCGCCGATTGGCACCGCTTGAACGACAACCACGTGGTGCCGCTGTTCGCGGCGGGTGGCTTCGTGTCATCGCCGGTCATGGCGGTGGATGCCGCCATCCACCATGGCCGCCAGTTGGTCGACGGCTACGTGCGGCCCGCCGCGCAGGTGCCCGCGCGCTAGCGCGGCCCCTCGACAGGGCCGGGCCTGAACGCGTTCAGGCAGCGCCCGCGCCGTACCACAGCACGGCGAAGAAATGGCAGACCGTGCCGGCCAGCACGAACAGGTGCCAGACGAAGTGGCCGTAGCGCCAGCGGTTGTCGAACACGAAGAACACCACGCCGCCGGTATACGCCAGTCCGCCCGCCAGCAGCCACCACAGGCCGCCGGTCGGCACCAGTTCCAGCATCGGCTTGACGGCGATGACCACCAGCCAGCCCATCGCCAGATATAGCCCGGTGGACAGGGCGGGGCGGTCGAGCCGCTTGCTGGCCTTCAGGCCCACGCCCAGCAGCGCCATGCCCCACACCAGGCCGAACAGCGTCCAGCCCCACGGACCGCGCAGCGCGCCCAGCGCGAACGGCGTGTAGGTGCCGGCGATCAGCAGGTAGATCGCCGAGTGGTCGAGCACGTTGAAGAGGCGCTTGGCGCGGTTGTCGGGCAGCGCGTGGTAGATGGCCGAGGCCAGGTACAGCAGGCACATGCTGGCGGCGAAGATGGCCGCGCCGGCGATGAAGGCGGCATCGCCCTGGCGCGCGGCGGCGACGATCAGGATCGGGGCGGCGGCCAGCGCGCCGGCCGCGCCCAGACCGTGGCTGATGGTGTTGGCGATTTCCTCGCCCAGGGTCTGGCGGCGGTCGTTCGGGAACATGGTTTGCTGAGCGGGTGCGAATAGTTATCAGGGTTTCCACCATAAGGGTTTTGCGCCGCCGCCTCAAGCCGGCCTTGATCGCAGGACGGCGCGCCTTGATTTTCTGCAAACCGGACCGCCGCCGCGGCGCTCGAAAAGCTGCGATGACAAGTTACTGTGTGATACATTTCTCTCGCTAAATCAGCCGCCCGCAGAGGCGGCGCTTTTGGCTGCGTACCGCGTTATCGAGGGGCTGCGCATCCGGCGGGCCCGCACAGACTCTTCAAGGGGAGGCTCTTCTATGATTCCGGCAATCGGCCTGATGGTTGGGGCATACATCGTCACGCGCATGACCGCGACGCTGACCCGGCCAGGCACCAGCAAGGTCGTCAAGGTGCTCTCCATCATCACCATCGCGGTGGCGTTGGTCTCCTGTCTGGAATTGCTGACGAGCGGCGCGGCGATCCAGTCCGGTCGGTTCTGAGCCGGGCCGGTCCCGGAGCATGGGCGTCCGCATTCGGCGGACGCGGCAGTCGGCGGGCCGCGCATGGCGGCCAGGTGGTTTTCAAACGTCGTCGTGGAGTCACACAGCGTTCACAGGCCCGATCAATGGCGCGCAGTCTTACCCATCTGTTTTTCACCGCCGCGAAGAAGCTCAGCCGCATCCAGCGCGCGGCCATGCGTATCGCGGCGCCCAAGCGGGTGCGCCCGCGCGCCGCGCCGGCGCGGCCGGCCCCCAGCGCCC
>NZ_CADIJR010000110.1 GCF_902859645.1 Achromobacter insuavis
CCGGCATCTGCGCCGCGGGCGCGGCCGCCGGGGCCACCGGCGCCACCGGCGAGGCCTGGGCCACGCCGCCATCCATGGCGCCGCCGGTCAGCGGCGCGTTCGATTGCGCCTGGCTGGTCCAGGGCATGGCCGCCGCCACCAGCAGCGCCAGGGAGAACGGAACAAAGCGTACGGTTCGAGACATGTTGGGATTCCTGGTTAGCGCATGATCGGGCCGTTGCCCAGCCGGTCCATGAGCGGGCTCATGACCGGCATGACGATGCCTTCGCCGCGAGACACCCGGGTCGCCGGGGTGTCGGCCGCGGCGGCCGGCGCCACGCCGCGCGGCGCGGCGGTCTGGCTGCGGATTTCGGAGGCCAGGCGCAGGACCTGGCCGCGCGCCTCGTCGCCGAGCTTGGCGCGGTCCATCACGTTCTGGGCCCGCACCGGCTCGCCCTCGACCAGCAGCAGCAAGGCCAGGTTGGCCAGCACCTTGCCGCTCTCGGGCGCCAGCTCGGCGGCCTGGCCCAGCGGCACGCGGGCGCCGGCCGGATCGCCGGCCCGCAGCCGCGCGTAGCCCAGGTCGCCCAGGATGCGCGGATCCATCGGCGCCAGCTTGGCGGCGCGCGCGAAATCATCGGCGGCCTGTTCGAACTGGCCGCGCGAACCGGCGATCAGACCCAGCCCGTGCCAGCCGTCGGCCGCCTGCGCGGTGCCGATCAGGGCGCGGTAGGCCTGTTCGCTCGAGGCCGTCTGGCCGGTCTGGCGCAGCGCCTCGGCGCGCAGCACCGCAATGCGTTGATCGTTGCCGAACTTCTGCTGAAACGCCTCGATATAGGCCAGCGAAGCGAAATAGCGTTCCTGGCGCTGCGACTCGGCGATCATCGACAGCATCATCTCCGGCTCGGCCGGCTTGCGGCGGTTCTCCGCCTCGTCCTCGCGCTGGCGCGCCAGCGCCTGTTCCTGCTGTTGTTGCTGGATCAACTGCCAGGCGGTCTCGGCGTTGTTGCTCTGGCAACCCGCCAACGTCCCGGCGCCGGCAACCGCCGCCGCCACCAGGGTCCAACGCCATGCGCGCCGCGCGCTTTCCATACCGCCCGCCATTACATCCCCCCCATGCGCGACAAACCGCGCAATACCGCCACAAACCCCGCCCCGCCGGTCACGATCAACAGCGCCGGCAGCAGGGTCACGATCATCACCGCCGTCATCTTCACGGTGGTCTTGCCCACTTTTTCCTTCAATTCCAGGCGCCGCTTCTCGCGCAGGCGCTCGCCGAACCGGTTCAGCGGTTCCTGCACCGCGCCGCCGTGCTGATCGACCTGGGCGATCAGGCGGCAGATGGCGGACAGGTCGTCGTTGTCGAAGCCCGCCGCCAGCCGCGCCAGCGACTGCTCGCGGGTGCGGCCGCGCACATACAGTTCGGACGCCAGCCGCAGCTCGTACGCCAGCACCGGCAGCACCTGGTCGAATTCCTTGGTCAGCACCTGCAGGCTCTGGTCGATAGACAGGCCCACGCCCTGCAGCAGCCGCAGCAGGTCGATCAGCAGCGGCAGTTCGTTGGCGGCCTGCTTGCGGCGGCGCGACAGGCGCCGGCGCACAAACCACTTGGGCAACATGTAGCCAATGGCGAAGCCGAAGAAGGCCGCCACGAACAGGCCCAGCGACGAGCCGCCGACGTTGCGCCCCAGGTCCAGCGCCACGGCCGCCGCCGGCAGCAGCAGCGCCAGCGCGAAGCGCGCGACGATGAAGCGCAGCCGCGCCGTGGCCGGGTTTTCGTAGCCCGCCATGTCCACCAGCTTGCGGTCCTCGCCCGCCAGCAGCGCTTCGGCGAAGCGGCCTTCGCTCAGGCGCTTGCCGAACGAGTCGGCCGCGCGCGTGGCCGCGGCCAGCCTGCCCTGCGCGCCCTCGGCGGCGGGCGCGGCGGCGGCCTTGACGCGGCCCTCGCGCGTCGCCAGCGCCTGCTCCACCACCTGCCGGCTGCGGTCCTGCCCGCGCAGGCGCCGCGTCATGCTCAGGCCCAGGATCAGCATGGCGGCCGCCACCAGCATCAGCGCCACCGCCAACACCGTCGAGACATTCCAGGATTCGATCGCTTGCATCCGCGTCGTCCTCAGATGGCCTTGGCCATGCGATACAGGATGTAGGAGCCGCCCAGTTGCAGGCCGACCGCCGTCATCAGCATCTTGAAGCCCAGCGGGTCCACCCACAGGCCCATGAACAGGTCGTTGTTGGCCACCATGATGAAGCCGGCAATGCCCAGCGGCAGCAGCGCCAGGATCCAGGCCGACAGGCGGATTTCCGCCGAGCTGGCCGACAGTTCGGCACGCGCCTGGCCGATGTCGCGCATGAACGCGGCCATGCGTTCGAGCACCTGGTCGCTGCGGCCGCCGAAACGCAGGGCCACCGACACCACCGCCGCCACCATGTAGAGTTCCTTCATGTCGTACTGGCGCGAGACCTGCACCAGCGCCGCGTCCAGTTCCTTGGCCGAGCGGCTCAGGGCGGCGGCGGTCTCGACCACCTCGCGCAGCGGCTCGTCGGTGGTGGCCGCGGCGGTCTGGAAGGCCGACGCCATGCTGTTGCCGATGGTGACCAGGCGCACGATGTTGTCCAGGAACGCCGGCAGTTGCGACACCCGGCGGCGCTGGCGCCGGTCGGCGCGCAGCCACAGCAGGAAATAGGCGAACACGGTCAGCAGCACCAGCGCCACCAGGGCCGACAGCCAGCCCAGGAAGGCCCAGGCCAGCAGCGCGCCCGCCACGATGGGCAGGATCAGCTTGGCGTAGAAGCCCGGGCTCTGGCGCACGCCGCCCTGCAGCAGCAGCATGTCCCAGCGCGAGAAACCGCTGCGCAAGGCGCGGGCGCCGTGAGCGAACGGCATCTTGCCGCTGACCGGCGCGCCGCGGCCGCGCCGCAGCTGATCTTCGAGGAAAGCGGAACTGGCGGCGCGCCGCTGGCCGCTGTTGGCGTGACGCCACAGCAGCACCGCCGCCAAGGCCAGCACCAGCGCCAGACCCGCGAACACCCCGGCTTGCAGCATCAGCGCCTCCTGCTCCAGAAGCCGCCGCCGTCGGACTCGGGCGGCGCATTGTCGGCCGGCCGCTGCTCGTTGCGCATCTTGGCCAGCTTGGGGGTGTGCGGATGGATGCCGAGCCAGTTCCAGCGGTCCTTTTCCTCGCCCTCGGGCGTGGCGAAGGTTTCGTGCCGGTACAGCTCCTGGGTCGAGATCACGTTGTCGCCCATGCCGGTGACCTCGGTCACCGACAGCACGCGCCGCTTGCCGTTGGACAGGCGGCCGATCTGCACGATGAAGTCGAGCGCGCTGGCGATCTGGCGCCGCAGGCTGTCTTCACTGCCCTGGAAGCCGGCGAAACCCGCCAGCATCTCGATCCGGTACAGGCACTCGCGCGGCGAGTTGGCGTGGATCGTGGCCATCGAGCCTTCGTGGCCGGTGTTCATGGCCTGCAGCATGTCCATGACCTCGGCGCCGCGCACTTCGCCCACCACCACGCGGTCCGGGCGCATGCGCAGGCTGTTGCGGATCAGTTCGCGGATGCTGACGGCGCCGCTGCCGTCGAAGCCGCCCTGGCGCGACTCCAGCCGCACCACGTGCGGGTGGTTGAGCGACAGTTCGGCGGTGTCTTCCACCGTCACCACGCGCTCGGTGTCGGAGATGAAGAAGGCCAGCGCGTTCAGCAGCGAGGTCTTGCCCGAGCTGGTGCCGCTGGACACCAGGATGTTGCAGCGGTTCTTCACCGCCTCGTGCAGCAGCCGGTAGATCTCCTCGTCGAAGGTGCCCAGCGTCAGCAGGTCGGCCGGCTTGAGCGGGTCCTGGCGGAATTTCCGGATCGAGACCATCGGGCCGTCCACGGCCAGCGGTTCGATCACCACGTTCAGGCGGCCGCCGTCGGGCAGCCGCGCATCGACCATCGGGCTGGACTCGTCCAGCCGGCGGCCGATCGGCGCCAGGATGCGGCGCACGATGCGCAGCACGTGCTGGTTGTCGGTGAAGCGCAGCGTCTCCCGCGCCAGCACGCCGCGGCGCGACACGAACACGTTGTCGTAGCCGTTGATCAGGATGTCCTCGACCGCGGGGTCGGCCAGCAGGTCTTCCAGCGGCCCCAGGCCGGCCAGTTCCTTGGTCAGGGCCTCGGCGATCTGGCGCATCTCGCCTTCGTTGATCGGCACCCGCCGCAAACGCACGAAACTGGCCACCTCGATGTCGACGAACTCCTGGATCGCCGAACGCGCCCAGCGACCGAACTCCGCGCCCAGTTCCTCGATGCGGGAAAGCAGGTGCTCGTAGGCCGCCGTCTTCACTTCCTGGAAACGATTGGACGAGGCGAATCCCTTATCGCCATCGCCGCCGAATTCTATGGTCGCTGTCATGATCATGTGGGGTTCCGCCGCCGTCCGTTACTCGACCACCATGCGGCGGTGCACGCCGGGCAGCCAGGTGGCCAGCCAGCTCGCCCGGCCGCCCGGGGTGTTCTCTTCCGCGCTCAGCTTCTCGGCCAACGCCAGCACCGCGCGCACGTAGACGTCGCGCTCGGCCTCCTCGTGCAGCAGGTGGCCCTGGTTGGTGCACACCATCAGCGCCAGCGTGCGGTCCGGCAGCGTGCCGATCAGCTCCAGCTGGAAGCGCTCGGCGATCTGCTGCGCCGTCATGCCGTAGCGCTCGTCGTAGCGGTTGACGACCAGTCCCAGGCTGCGGCGGTCCACGTGCAGCTGCTCCAGCTCCTGCAGCAGGCCGGCCAGCGACACCAGCGCGCCCACGCTCTGGTCGGTGACGATCCAGTTCTGTTCCGAGGCGCGCGCCAGGCCCGCCACGAATTCGGGATTGGAGAAGCCGCCGGAATCGGCCACCACCACGCCGAAGTGCTGGCGCATGCGTTCGAACACCAGCAGCGAATCGGATTGCGAGACATCGCGCATCTGGCCCAGGTCGCGCGGCAGCGCCAGCACGCTCAGGCCGTTGGCGGTGTGCGACATGGCCGAACTGAGCAGGGTCGAGTCCAGCCGCCGCAGATTGCGCGCCGCCTCGGCGAAATCGAAATCGCCGCCGATGTTCAGGTACAGCTGGCAATCGCCCACCGGCCAGCCCAGGTCCATCAGCGCCACCCGGCTGCCCAGGGGCAGCTGGCTGCCGTTGTCGGCGGCCGGCTTGGCGCCCTTGGCGCCCGCGGTCGCGGCGCGCGAGCCATGCTGCTGCTTGAGACGGTCCTGCACCATGCCGGCCAGGTGCACGGCCAGCGTGCTGGTGCCCACGCCCGGCCGCGCGCCCAGCAGCAGCACGCTGCGGCGCGAGCCATCCATGCGGCCGCCGCCCGCCGGCAGGTCCAGCAGCCGCTGCACCACGTCCTTGACTTCCTGCGGCGCCACGGTCGGGTCGACGAAATCGCTGACGCCGGCGCGCAATGCGGCGATGGCGCCTTCCGGCTGGCTCAGCAGCCCGACGGCGACGCGCGGAATCGCCGGCGCGATGCGCGCCAGCAGGCGCGCCAGCTCGGCCGACTTGAACAGCTTGCCAGGCTCGTCCTCGCTCAGGGTGAAATCCAGGAACACCACCTGCGGCTCGATTTCGGCCAGGCGCCGCCCCAGTTCCTCGACACCCGGAACTTCCTGGGTCAGCATGCCCATGTCGCCGAGCGCCTGCCCGAGCTGCGCGGCCACGCCGTCACCCTTGGAACAAAATAAAAACCGGTTGCTGTTCTGCAAGCCAACCCACTCCCTGGCATGTGTCTTCATATCGCTCACCGTGAAAAACCCGGCATTTGCTGCCCACCTGCGGGACCCATCAGGTAATAGCCCCAAGCGTTGAACGCGGTGTCCGCCGCCTCCTGCTTGGCCCCCGGCAGCGGCAAGGTCACGCCGCGTGCAATGGGCCGCACCAGGCGCGGCGTCACCACGATCACCAGCTCGGTATCCTCCTGGGTGTAATCGACACTACGGAAAAACGAACCGATGATGGGCAGGTCGCCCAGCATCGGCACTTTGTTGACCAGCGCCTTGGTCTGGCGCGACACCAGCCCGCTGACGACGAAGCTCTCGCCGTCGCCCAGCTCGACCGTGGTGTCGGCGCGGCGCGTGCGCAGGGCGGGGATCAGCGTGGTGGTGTTGGTGCCGCTGGACACCGCGATGGCGTTGCTGTAGTCCAGTTCGCTGGCCTCGGGCGCCACCTTCAGCGCGATGCGCTCGCGCGACAGCACGGTCGGCGTCACCGTCAGGCCGATGCCGAACGGCTTGAACGTCACCGTGGTCGTCCCCAGGCCGCCGGCTTCCGGGATCGGCAGTTCGCCGCCGGCCAGGAAGCTGGCGCTCTGCCCGGTCAGGGCCACCAGCGTCGGCTCGGCCAGCACCCGCGCCATGCCGTTGTTCTGCAGCAGGCGCAGGCGCGCGCTGAAATCGTTGGAGTCGTAGAACAGCGAGAAGCCCGAGGCTAGGGCCGCGCTCTTGCTGAAGCCCAGCGGCGCCGGGAAACCGTCGGGCGTGATCGAGTTGGTACCGCCCCAGGGGCCCGAGCGGCCGGCGAAGCTGATGCCGGCCTGCTTCATGACCGAGCGCGACACCTCGACCACCTTGACCTCGACCTGCACCACGCCGCCGGTGCCGGCGGTCGAGACATCCACCACGTTCTTGTCGCCCACCACCGCGCCTGCCGCGGCCACCGAGGCCTGGTGCGACAGGGGCGAGTCGGCCTGGCCCGACACCACCGCGCGGTCGCCGGCCACGTCGACGTTGGCGCCGCCGGTCATGCCGCGTCCGGCCATCACCTGCTGCACGTTGCCCGCCACCCGCACCGTCCACAGTTGCGGCGCCGCGTTGTTGCCGGTCCAGATCTGCAATTGCGTGGTGCCCGGCTTCTTGCCGTACAGCAGCAGCGAGGCCTGCCGCTTGCCGGAGGCCGCCAGCACCTTGACGTCGGCCACCTCGGGGTCACCGATGGCGATGCGGGCGGGCGCGCCGTCCAGCATGAGCGTCTGCTGGCCCTTCACGGCGACCGCGATGTCGCGGGCGGGCGCGCCGGCGCCCGGGTCGGACTGGATGGCGTTCTGCGCCATGCCGGCCACGCCGTAGGTCATTGCGGCTGCGGCCGACAGGACGCAGATCAGGGTGGTGCGCTGGAATCTCTTCATTGTGCTGGATCTGTTTTGACGGGTAAGGTCCAGCCGCGGGCGGCACCAGGCCACGCGCAGCCACGTTTCAATAGCGCACGCGCTCGGCTTTGTCTCCTCGCAGGATTTCGACGCTGCGGCCGCCCCCGCCACCGCCGCCAGCGGCGCGGGCCGGGGCCGGCTTGGCCGCCGGCGTCGGGGCATCCAGTTGCGCCAGGCTGTCGCCGGCATAGGCGCGGTTCGGGCCGCTCAGCAATTGCTCGCGCTGTTCGGGGGTCAGGTCGGCGCGCGCCGGCAGCACGGCGCTGCGCTGGGCGAACAGCTGCGTATCGGGCTTGCTATCGTCGCCGACCGGGCGCAGGGCCAGTTGCAGGCGGCCCGAGCGGCTGGCCAGCACCAGCTCGTTGACCTGGTCGACCGGCACGGCCAGCACGGCGGTCCGGGCCGGCTGTCCCGGCGGACCGGGCAGCGTGGACTTTTCCTCGGGGCCGTCCAGCGAAGCCGCGCCATACGCCAGCACGCGCACCTGCGATTGCAGCAAGCGGGCCTGTCCGCCCTGGATCTCGACGCCCTTCTCCAGCAAGAAGAACACGTCCACCAGGTCTCCCGGCGCGATGCGGTTACCGCCGCCCACCACCTCATCGACCGCGATCGCCAACGCGCGCTCGCCGGGCTTGAGCTGGCGCGCCAGTCCCTGCGCCAGCATGCTGGGCAGCAGCGGATCGCCGGCCGCGACGTCCACGCGCACATAGGCGCCCTGCAACGGCGTCGGCGAGCTGTAGCCGCCCGACAGCGCCACCTGCCATTGGTCCACCTTGAGCATCTTGTCGCTGTCGATGCGCGTGCCGGCCGGGATCGGCGCCGCCGCTACCACCACCGGATAGCGCTTGACCGGCGCCTCGGCCGGCGCGGTCGGCGTCGTCGCCACCGGACCGACCGGCGTCGGCGCCGGGGCCGACGGTTCCGAGGCCAGCTTCCACGCCACGAACGCCAGCACCAGGCCCGCCGCCAGCAACACACCCGCGATGATTTTGCTCAGACTGCTCATGGTGTCCCTTGGGAGATTTGCACGATGGCTTTCGACGACAGCCGGGTCGGTATCCAGTTCTTGTCCGTCCCGGGCAACATGGCGATGAATGCCTGGAAGGTCGACAGCACCGGCCAGGCCTGCACGTTGAATGTCATGGCGACCGTGCTGCACTGGGCCGTCTGGCCGCCCGAACCGCTCCAGGCGCACGGCGCGCTGGTGGTCGCGCAGGCCACCGCCGACCCGGTGCCGAACACGCTCATCGCCGCGGTGCAGGCGGCGCCGGGCACGTCGGCCTGGCCGGCGAAGCGCGCATAGACCGCCGCGCGCGCGCCTTCCGAGGCGGCCGAAGCCAGTTGCTGCTGCATCCAGAACAGCACGCCGTAGCCGACGACGGCGCAGACGAACATCAGCAGCATCGTCACCATCAGCGAGAACTCGAGCGCGGCGATGCCTCGCTGGCCGGGCTTGCGACCGCGGGGATGGCCGGGGGCGCGACGCGCGTTCATGTCAGTTGCTCCCATCCAGGCCGTTGCCCAGGTGGACCGTGGCGCGGGCCGACAGCACGCTCGAGGGCGGCATCAGCGCCTGCGCCAGGAACGGGAAATTCGGGATCAGCGGGTTGGCGCCGTAGGGGTAGCTGACCGTCACCTCGATCTGGTCCGCGCTCAGCGGCTGGCCGCTGCAGGCGCCGCCGGCGGTGCTGCTGAGCGTGCCGCTGGCGCCGCACACCGCCACCGCCACGGCGGCCGACGACATGGTGGTGATCCAGCCTGCGCGGTCCAGCGCCCTGTCGCGCCCGGCGTTGGCGCGCACGGTCAGCGAGGCGGCGCCCGGCTGCCATTGCAGGACCTTGCGGGCGCCGTCCTGCGCCGCCAGGGTGACCGAATGCTGCGCGGTGAACACCAGGGCGTACGTCAGGATCGCGTAGAACACCAGGAAAAACACCACGAATACCAGTCCGAATTCAAGGGAATAAACACCACGCTGAGCGCGGCCGCGCCCAGGTAGGTTCCGTACGGGATCTGGCGAGCCCGAAGCGGCAAGGCCCAGCTTCGGGAAAGAAACAGGTAGAGCAAGGCGTGCAGCCCGGCCAGCAGGCTCGCGGCCACCAGCGTCATCACGAGCGGCGCGAAGCCCGTCAGCAGCCCCAGCACGGCGATCGCCTTGACGTCGCCCGCGCCCATCAGGCGCTTGAGCCAGAGCGGGAAGAACGGCAAGGCCAGCGCGAATCCGGCCAATGCCATGGGCCAGCCGGCCCAGCGCGGTGGATAGCCCCAGGCTGGCGCGAGCCACGCCGCGAGCAGCCACAGCGCCTGTCCCGCGAACCCCGCGACGATAAGCGTGTTGGGTACGCGGCGATAGCGCAGATCGGTGTATATCAACACCAGATTCCAGCATGCGAACAACAGCCACCACAGCACTTCCCCTGGATACAAGGCAGGACCTTCTGACGGTTTCGGGTTCAATCTGGCAAAACATGGGCGCGCAGTACGCAGGAGCCGATGCGCGCAACGCCGTCAATCCGCAACCGCCCGAAATCGCTGCGCGGGAAGTGTTGTCAACATCAGCTCCACACCCGGTGGGGCGGCAGGCCCGACCGTCCGGCGCCGCCTGGCCAAAGCCAGGCCCATCCGGGCGGCCGGGACCTTCGGCCTCACTTGGACGCGTTGGCGAGCTTGGCCTGCAGCGACGTGAACAGGCCGCTCAGCGCGCCCGTGAACGTCGCCAGGGCCGCTACCAGCGCCACCGCGATGGTGCCCGCGATCAGCCCGTATTCCAGGGCGGTAATGCCTTCTTCATCGTTCCAGAACTGCGCAAGTTTCGCTTTCATGTCGAGCTCCTCAGGTCTCGCTTGATAATCGAGCCATGCCGCAGGGACGGCGTGGCCCCCTAAGCCCGGTGTTGCCGGCGCGCTGGCGTGTTCCACACCTTCGCGTCCCCGGGGTACCGCCAGGCCCGTCGCTGCCGACGGGCCCTCAACCCGGTCCCAGCGTCGAGCCGGGCGCCCTGCCCGGATCGACCACGGGGGCCGATTCAATGATCGAGTCGATGCGTTGCGCCAGGCGCGCGCGGAAACGGCGTGAAGCCCGCTGCAAATGCCAGCGCATCACCAGCAGCATGACGAACGACAGCGCGAACGCGATGTACGGCAGCATCACCCCGCCGATCTGCATGCTGGAAAAATCGCGCGGGGCGGTGCAAACCACCATGCCGGCCGCCGCCCCCGTGTAATGCATGCCGCACACGGCGATCGCCATCAAAATGGCCGCCGCGACGCGCTGGAACTCATTCTGCGTATTGAAAGCCAGCCACAATGCGGCTGACGCCGCGATTACCGCTATGAATACCGACAAAACAACCATCGGCAGATTCCAGATAAATACCGCGGGCATGCGCATGGCGCTGATACCCACATAATGCATCGCCGCCACGCCGAGGCCCGCGGCCAGGCCGCCCACCACGCAGCGCATAAATGTGAAGCGGTCGCGGCCCACATACCAGAAGGCCCAGCCGGAAAAACCAGCCGCCACCAGGAAACTGAGCACGGTCAAACCGATCTGGTAACCCACTGCGAACGGCAAGTCCTGTGCCTGCATGCCGATGAAGTGCATGCTCCAGATGCCGACGCCGCCCATCGCCAGGGCGCCGATGATGATGTAACCGATGCGGATCTCGCCGTCCTGCATTTCGGCGCGGATACCCACCGCGGCCAGCAGCGCCACGTAGGAGCCGAGCGCCGCGATCAGGAACGACAGCGCCACCAGGCCGCTGTTGAAGGAAAGGGGAACGATATCGCCCGGGTTCATGCGCGGCCCCTGTGAGCCGGCGGTCGGCAGGCGCTTGCGGCGAGCCGACTTGCGACGAATTTGTTGCGGTCATCCTGGTCCATCTGTGGACTCCCGAGAGCCGGTAAACCCGATGTGTTTTGATACGTTTATATAGTCTTATCTATTAACAATTAATACACACCAGGGTTTATACCAGTATTCGCAACAGTGCGACAGCTTACTTGTAACGAATACTCGGAAATTAGCCAGGGTCATTTTTCAATGTACCGGTAAACCCTGAATTCGGCCGAGGAAAGATTGCCTTGTATGTCGCTCTATTGTTATATCCACGTTTCCGGCCAGTCACAATGAAATAATTTGTCATTGCCTCGGCGCGCTGGCAACATACCGCCTGAGCGGCGCGCCACCGGTTTACTTATATAGCGGCCCCATATAGTTAAGCCTTTATTCAGACCCTTAATATGGATGCCCCTGTTTAAACGGCGCCAGCGGCAAAAGAGAGACAACCAGGCATGAGACGCACGCTTCCCGCAAGTCCGCTTTCCCTCGCCCTTATCTGCACCCTGGCCGCCGTCGGCACGGCACATGCCGACGGCCCGTTGCGCGGCAACCCGGTGGACGCGCTGCCGCAGATCGAACGGCCGCCCGGCGCCACCCAGCCGCCGCCGGTGGTGCAGGCCCCCACTCCCGAACAACTGGCTCTGCAGGCCCGGCTGGCGCAGCGCATCGTGCCCCAGCATTTCGACGTCACGGGCGTGCACGAAATGCCGTTCGAGGAAGTCTCCGCCCTGCTGGCGCCGCTGTCCGGCAAGGAAATCAGCCTGGGCGAGCTGGTGCAGCAGGTCGACAAGATCACCCAGCTGTACCGCGACCGCGGCTATCCGCTGTCGTTCGCGCTGGTGCAGAACCAGACTTTCGCCAACGGGCTGGTGGTGGTGACCGTGGTCGAAGGCTATATCGGCACGGTGCGCATCGAGGGCGATCTCGGCAATGCCCAGGACCGCCTGGAATCGCTGGCCGAGCCGCTGAAGGCGGAGAAACCGCTGAAACAGGCCACGCTGGAACGGGTGCTGAACCTGATGCGCACGGTGCCGGGCGTGAAGTTCACCCCGTCGCTGGATCTGCCGCGCCGCGCCGACGGCGCCACCGAACTGGTGCTGGCGGCCACGCGCCAGCCGGTCAGCCTGACTGGCGGAGTGGCGGACCTGGGCACGGGCATGCAACCGCTGGTGAACTTCGCCACCAACAGCCTCACGCCGCTGGGCGAACAGGTCAAGCTGACGGCCTCGGTGCCGTTCAACACCGATGACGTCAAATACATCTCGGGCGAGGTCCGCGTGCCGCTGGGCAATGACGGCCTGGCGGTCAAGGTCGATGGCTACCACTACGACGCCCGTCCCAAGGACGAGGCGATCGAATACCTGGGCTTCAATCGCCGGGTCAAGAACGACCGCATCGGCATCGGCGTCAGCTATCCCTTCCTGCTGAACAACACCCGTTCGCTGACGGGCACGCTGGGGGTCTACGCGGCCAACTCGAAGGATCGCTACGACGCCAAGAACTCCGATCGCTGGCTGCAGCAGGACGCCCAGGTGCGCGCCGCCAACCTCGAGATGCGCTATATCCAGGTATCCGAGTCCAAGACCACCGATGTGACGCTGGCGGTGGCCCGGGGCTTCACCGGCGCCGGGGCCAAGAAGGAGATCAACACCAACTACGGCTATTCGGCCGTGCCGATCCTCGACCTGGACTTCACCCGCTACAACCTCAACGCCAAGCAGACCTTCGCGCTGCCGGCGCAATTCGGCCTGACCCTGTCCGGCGCCGCGCAGTACTCCAGCAATATCCTGCCCTCGTCGGAACAGGTGTCGTACGGCAGCTGGCGGTATGCGATGGGTTATCCGCAAGGCGAACAGAGCGGCGACAAGGGCGTGGGTGTTTCCGCCGAAGTTAATCGCCGCTTCGGTATCGGCTGGCAGTACCTTTCGAACGTGCAGCCTTATGCGCTGATCGACTACGCCCGCACCTGGTACAACAATTCCAGCCTGCAGCAGTTGAACCAGCGGCACCTGTCGTCAGTGGCGCTGGGGCTGCGCTTTACCGATGACAAGTACTACCTGTTTGATTTCAACGTGGCCAAGCCGATCGGTTCGGCCACCATAAACAATGGCCGCGACGTGCGCTTCAACGCCAATTACTCGTTGTATTACGACGCGTTCTAGCGCGCCGCGGGCAGCCGCCTCGCAACACCCGCGCCTGTTTCGACAGGCGCTTTTTTTTGCCTGTTCCATACACCACGTTACGTAACGCGGCCCGTAACGTAACGGCCCAATCGGGCCCGGACGTAACATTCGCAGGTGGCGCGTGATCGTAAAAATGGGGGATTCCAAATATTGGTACAAACCCTCTGTTTTAAATTCAAGTCATTGATTTAAAAGGATTTTCAATTATCTAAAAATGGCCTGAACGCAAACCGGAACTGCGTTTGAAAAATATTGGCACGGTTTATGCATGTAGGGATGTATCGGGCAGTTTCGACGCCTGACACTTCCCCCACAGGAGCTCGCCATGAATGCCAAGATTGACACGCAGCGCGTACAACGTATTCTGACCTCCACCGTTATGGCGGCCGCTCTGATGAGCGCGCTGGCCGCATGCGGCGGCGGTGGTGGTGGTCACAACAGTTCCGCCAGCCTGCCTGGCACCGATAATCCGAGCAACCCCGGCGGCCCTGGCGGCCCTGGCGGTCCGAACGAACCGAATAACCCCAACAACCCGGTCACCACCGGTTTGCTGCAGACCACGCTGGGTAATACCGGCAAGGCGGTCGACAATACCCTGCCCCTGAATCTGGGCACCACCCTGGGCGGTGTCGGCCAGGCGCTCGATCCCACCATCAAGCCGGTCGCCGACACGGTCGTCGGCCTGACGCAGCAGGTCGGCGCCACCACTGGCCTGGGAAAGCCCGTCGACGGCACCGTCAAGCAAGTGGGCGGCCTGGTCGAAGGCCTGGGCACCACGGTCAAGGGCACCGGCCTGCCCGGCGGCCTGAGCGCCGGCGTCGGTGGCCTGGTGGAAGGCCTGGGCAAGACGGTCGCCAGCACCGGCGGCCTGCTCAATGCCGATCCCAAGAATCCGCAACCGTTGACCACGGTGCTGGGCAATGCCACCAACGCGGTGGGCGCCCTGACCGCGGGCCTGTCCGGCCCCGGCGGGCTGTTGAACCCCGTCAACCAATTGGTCGGCGGCGTTACCGGCGGCGTGCTGGGCGGACCGTCCAAGCCGCTGCTCGAACCCGCGCTGGGTAATGTCGGCAAGACCGTCGACAACGTGCTGCCGCTCGGCCTGCAGCCGACCCTGGGCGGCATCGGCAAGGCGCTCGACCCGACGGCCAGCCCCCTGGCGGGCACGGTGGTCGGCCTGACGCAACAAGTCGGCGCCACCACCAAGCTGGGCGCGCCGGTCGCCGGCCTGCTCAACACGCTGGGCGGCACGGTCAGCAACCTGGGCAACCAACTGCCTGGCGGCAACGTGGCTGGCCTGAACGGCGTGCTGCAAGGCCTGGGCGGCGCGGTCAGCAGCGCCGGCGGCCTGTTGAATGCCACGCCGGGCAACACCAACCCGCTCGGCAACACGCTGGCCAATGCCACCGGCGCGGTCGCCTCCCTGACCAGCGGCCTGGGCCTGGGCGGCGCGGTCGGCGGCAACAACGGCGGCCTGCTCAGCCCGATCACCGGGATCCTGGGCGGCGTGACCGGCGGCGCGGCCGGCGGCAACGGCGGCCTGCTGGCCCCGGTGACCGGCCTGCTGGGCGGCGTGACGGGCAATCTGGGCGGCGCCACGGGCGGCGCGACCAACGGCG
>NZ_CADIJR010000111.1 GCF_902859645.1 Achromobacter insuavis
GAGGCCGGCGCGGTGCGCTCGGCCGGCGACACCGGCGCGGGTTCGCCGCGGCCGGCGGGCGGCCCGCCCTGCCCGGCGTCCGTCGCCGGATCTCGTTTGAGCGCGCGCGCCAACGTCAGGAAGTCGGCCGGCACCGATTGGTTGCGGACGGCGAACTCTCGCACCTGCGCGTCGCCCCCTTGCCGGCCAGCCGCAGTGCGGTACAGCCGCTCCGCCTTCTCGTGCGCCTGCAGCGCCACCTGATCGACATAAAGCGCGTCGAACGCCGCGCCGCGCTTGTCGGCCAACGCCTGCAGCGCGCGCTGGTCGGACGGTTCGGCCTTGGCCGGCAGTGTCAGCTGCTTGTCGCGGGCCAGTTGCCGCAGGTCGGCATCCAAGGCCTGATAACGCGTCTGCATCTTGTCCGCGAAGGCGCGCACCTCGGTGCTGGAGGCGCGCTCGCCGGCCAACCGGGCCGCCTGCATCTGCAACGCGCCGGCCGCCGCGGCCGCCTGCAGGAAATGGCTGTCGGCCGGCGTCAACGGCGCGGCGCGGGCCGCCAGCGGCGCGGCCAGCAGAACGAACAGACATGCCGCCAACGCGGCTTGCAGCAGGATTCTCGGTTTCATTTCCGTCTCCTTGCCACGCCCGGAGCCTGTCGCCCGGCCCGGCGCGGCGGCTCATTGCGTGACGGTGGGCGCTTCGACGTGGCGCGGCGGCTCGAGCGGGTCGAAGTCTTCCCACTTGCCCTCCAGCCAGCGCCCGTGGGCGCGTTCGATGTCATGGCCGCCTGCCTCGCGCAGAACGCGCCGCGCCGCCTGCTCGCGCTCCGGCGCCACCGGCAACGCCAGCATGACCCCGGCCTGCCGCACCGTGGGATGCCCCTGCGGCGTCGTCACGGCGGTGCGGCGCCGGCTTTTGCCGGTCACCCACAACGCGCCGCCCAAGGCCCCGAGATAGGCGCCGGCGCCGGCCGCCGCCACCACCACCAGCGTCGCCGCGCCCGACCAGACCGCGGCCAGGCCGCCCGCCAGGGCGAACAGCAGGCCCAGCGCCGAAGCGCCCGCCAGCGCGCCCAGGTGAGCGCCGCGCGCATCCGGGTCCGCGGCCCTGTCGCCGCCCAGCGGATAGCGCGCATGCTCGCCGGCGGTGTTGATGTAGAAGGTATGGAAGTCGTCTTCGGGGAATCCTTCGAGGCGCAGGCGCCGCGCGGCCTCGCTGGCTTCGTCGAACGTCTGGAAGCGTGCGGCAACGATCAGGGACATGGCAATCTCCTATCAGCTTGGCCCGCCATCGGCCATACCTGCGGGCAGCAACTGCCATGCCCGCCCGCGCGCGCGGCACGCCATTTGCTGAGCACGCCGCCTGACGCCGCGACGCGCGGCAACATCGCCGGCGGCGCATGCCACGGCCACCGGCACGAGAGGGACGCATGCACAGCTATGGCGACGATGACGAGCTTGCCTTGGCCGCGGACGGCGACGTCACGCTGCGGCAGACGGACGGCGCGACCGGCCTGCGGCCGATGGATTGGGTGGCGCTGGTCGTCCTGGTGGCCGGCGGCCTGAATAGCGGGCTGATCGCGGCGGTCAATCTCGATGCCTTCGCGCGCCTGCTGCCGTGGCCGATGGCCGGCCGCGTCGCCTATGGCCTGGTGGGGCTGGCCGCGCTGCACTGCGTGGTGCTGCTGTTCCGGCTGGCCGCCGAGGAGCGCTGACCCCGCGCCTCAGCGCTGCGCGCCGGGCTTGCGGGTGCCGGGATACTGCCCGCCTTCCTCGTATTCCGGTCCGTTGGGATGCGGACGCTTGTCGGCGCCGCGCTCGGGCTTCGGCGCCGCCTCGCGGCCGGGTTCGTCGGCGCCGAACTGGCCGCTGCGATGCGCCGCGTCGGTATCGCTTTGCGCGGTGTTGGCCTTGCCGGTCTTGCCGTTGTCGGGCTTGCTCATATCGGTCTCCTGAAGCGCGGCGCCGGGAGGCCGGCGCCCTCGCCCCGGGCTGACGCAACCCGCGTGCCCGAGCCGCGACGGGCACGCCACTTGCTCGGAGGACGGCTGGCGGCCATCCCCCGGCCACCGCCACTCCAAGGAGTCATCCATGAATCTGTCCAAGATCCGCCTGTCCCTGACGCTTGTCCCCGCCGCCGCTCTGTGCCTGTCCGCGTTGGCCGCGCCTGTTTTCGCGCAGACCGCGGCGGGCGCTTCGACGCCAGTGCGCAGTAACGAACAGATCGACAACCAATACAAAATGGACAAAAAGCAATGCGACGGGATGAAGGGCAACCAGAAGGACGTCTGCCAACAACAGGCCGAAGCCACCCGCGACAAGGCCCGCGCAGATGCCAAGGCCGGCAAGGAAAAGGCCGAAGCCAACCATGACGCCGCCAAGACGCGCAACGATGCCGACTACAAGGTGGGCAAGGAGAAATGCGACGCGCTGTCCGGCAACGCCAAGGACACCTGCATGGCGGACCTGAAAACGCGCTACGGCAAGTGACGCCGCGCCGGCGCGGCGCGTCACTCGCTGCCTGGCGATCCCTCTCCGGGCAGCGCATAGCCCGCCGCGGCATACTCCTCGAGCCGGTTGTAGAGCGTCTTGGGGCTGATGCCCAGCACCGCCGCGGCCTGCTTCTTGACACCCTTGCAGCGTTCCAGCGTGGCCAGGATCAGGCGGCGGTCGGCCTCGGCCAAGGTCTCGCCGACCGGCACGCTGACCTGCCCGCCCGCCAGGTCGCCGCTGGGCGACACCTGGGGTGCGAGCAGATCGGTATCCAGTTCGTCGCCCTCGGCCATGATGAAGGCGCGACGCACGAAATTCTTCAACTCGCGCACGTTGCCGGGCCATTCGTATTGTGACAAGGCCGCCGCCGCGCGCGTCGAAAACACCTTGGCGCGGCCGGTCTCTTCGTTCTGCGCCAGCAGGAAACGTTCGGCCAGGAAAAGGATGTCCTCGCCGCGTTCGCGCAGCGGCGGCAGTTCCAGCGGGAACACGTTCAGCCGGTAGTACAGGTCTTCGCGCAGCTTGCCTTCCTGCACTGCCTGCTCCGGATTGCGGTTGGTGGCGGCGACGATGCGGATGTCGCAGCCGATCTCGCGATTGGTGCCGACCCGCATGAACTGGCCGGTCTCGAGCACCCGCAGCAATTTCACCTGCAGGTCGAGCGGCATTTCGGTGACCTCGTCCAGGAACAGCGTGCCGCCATCGGCGCGCTCGAAATAGCCTTTGTGCTGGCGGTCCGCGCCGGTGAAGCTGCCGCGCTCGTGACCGAACATCTCGCTTTCTATCAGGTGGGGCGAAATCGCGCCGCAGTTGACCGCGATGAAGGGCCGCTGGCGGCGCGAACTCAATTCGTGGATGGCATGGGCGGCCAACTCCTTGCCGGTGCCGCTTTCACCGACCAGCAGCACCGTGACGCCGGTGGGCGCGACCCGGCCGATCTGGCGGTACAGTTCGCGCATCACGGCCGAACTGCCATACATCTTGCCGAAGCGCCCCGGCGCTTCGAACGGCACGCCCGGCAATTCGCCGCCGGCATTGAGCATGATGCGCGCCAGGATGCCATTCAGGCGATCCATGCAGATCGGCTTGACCAGGTAATCGGTGGCGCCCAGGCGCAGGGCCTGGACCGCGTTGTCCACGGTGCCATGGCCCGTCATCACCACCACTTCGGCGCTGGCCGCCGCGACGTTCTTGAAAATGTCCATGCCGCTGCCCTCGGGCAGCCTCACATCGGTCAGCACCAGATCGGGCGCCTGCCGCTCGAGCTGGATCAGCGCGTCTTTCACGCTGGCAGCCAGCGCCACCGTGAACCCGCTATCACGGCCCAATTCGGCCAGGGTTTCACGGATGGCATCGTCATCGTCGACGATCAGCAGATGGGGCATTGCGTCTCCTGGAGCCACGACGCGGGCAACGGCGCCCGCTGCCTGTGCGACCACTGTCGAGCATAGCCAAGCCGGCCCGGTTTGGCGCAAATATTCGATGTGATCCACCAACATTTTCGATTACTTGCAACTGGTCGCATCCAGGCAGGCGTCCGACCTCTACCATGGCCGCATATGAATGTCACCGGCTTGTCCCCCATCATGCAGAAGCTGGCCACCCAGGTGCGCCTGGCGGCCGAAACCGACGCCAGCGTCTTCATCGTGGGAGAAAGCGGCGCAGGCAAGGAAGTGGTGGCGCGCGCCATCCACGAGGCCAGCGCTCGCCGTGGACAGCCCTTTGTGGCGGTCAATTGCGGCGCCATCAGCGGCTCGCTCGCGCACGCCGAATTATTTGGTCACGAAAAGGGCAGTTTCACCGGCGCGGTGGCTCAGAACGCGGGGTACTTCGAATCGGCCAGCGGCGGCACGCTGTTCCTGGACGAGGTCACCGAAATGCCGCCCGACATGCAGGTGCATTTCCTGCGGGTGCTGGAGACCGGCACCTACCAGCGGGTCGGCGGTACCGATCTGCTGCGGGCCAGCGCGCGCATCCTGTGCGCCAGCAACCGCGACCCGGCCGCCTCGGTGGCCGACGGCCGATTGCGGCAGGACTTTCTCCACCGCCTGCTGGTGATTCCGCTGCGCGTGCCGCCGCTGCGCGAGCGCGACGGCGATGCGGCGATCCTGGCGCGGCAGTTCCTGGACCAACTGAACCGGCAGCACGGCACCCGCAAGACCTTCTCGACGCGCATGCTGCAGGCCATCGGCCGCCACGACTGGCCCGGCAATGTGCGCGAGCTGCGTAATGCGGTGCAACGCGCCTACATTCTCGGCGACGATGAACTGGACACCGAATTGCCGCGCCCGCGCGCCGCGCCGCACGCCGAATTCAAGGATGGCAGCCTGAACTTCCCGGTGGGCACGGCGCTCGGCAATGCGCAGCGCGACTTCATCCTGGCCACCCTGGCCCATCACGGCGGCGACAAGCGGCTGGCGGCGGAGACCCTCGGCGTCAGCCTGAAGACGCTCTACAACCGTCTGGACGTCTACGAGAAGGACCCCGGCGCCCCCTCGCGGCCCTGAAACCCGCCTCGCTGCCGGGCGCGCAAGCCCCCTTGCCCGAGCGCCCCCGGCGCCGGCCGCGCGCAATATTTACCGTCTGCTTGTAATCCCGTCAGGCAGGCGCCCGCCGTGGCGCCGGTCCCGCCGCCACGCGCAGGGGTTGGCATGGTTCTTGCATGAATCCAAGGATGTGCCGCCGTTCCGGCGGCCGCTGCAGGAGAGCCCCTTGGGACACCCGATGCAAGAATTGCGGCTGCGCCAGCAGATGACCCTGGCCCCCCGGCTGCAGCAGTCGGTCAAACTGCTCCAGATGTCGGCGCTGGAATTCACCACGGCGGTCGAGCTGGCGCTGGCCACCAACCCCTTTCTCGAGGAAGCGGAAGAGCAAGCGCCGGACCCGGCCCCCGCCGGCCGTGACGCCGCGCAGGCCTCGCCGTCCGCCCCCGGCGTCACCGAGGAGCCTGTCCCCGGCCAGGGCGAAGATGCGCCGCCCGAGTCGCCGGCAACGGCGTCCGAGTACTCCGGCGACTATCCCGCATCCCACCGCGGCGATGGCGAAGACCACGATTTGAGCCAATGGGCCAGCGCGCCGGTATCCATGCGAGAAAAGCTGTCGCGCGATCTGGGCAACTACCGGCTTGGGCCGCGCGACCGGCTATTGGCCGAATTCATCATCGACGCGCTCGACGAGGACGGCTATCTGCGCACCCCGCTGGCCGGCCTTTGCGGCGCGCTCAGCCCGGACTTCACCCCGCCGCCCGAGGAAAGCGAATGGCTGGCGGCGCTGCGCCTGGTGCAGCAACTGGATGCGCCGGGCCTGGGCGCGCGCGACCTGCAGGAATGCCTGACGCTGCAGTTGGAGGCCGCCCCCGGCCTGGAGGCATCGCTGCGGGCGCTGGCGCTGCGCATCGTGCGCGAGCAGATCGACCGGCTGGCCAAGAACGATGCCGCCGGCCTGCGGCGCGCGCTGAACTGCTCCGAAGACGCCCTGCGCGATGCCTGCGCGCTGATCCGCGCGCTCGACCCCAAACCCGGCCGCCGCTACGACGACCAGGCGCCGGCGTACGTGGTGCCTGACGTGTTCGTCGACAAGTGGCGTTCGCGCTGGCGCGTCTTGCCCAATCGCGGCGCCATGCCGCAGGCCCGCCTGCATCACGTCTATGCCGAACTGTTCCGGCGCGCGCGGCTCGACGACCGCAGCCCCATGGCGCAGGAATTGCAGGAAGCGCGCTGGCTGGTGCGCAATGTCGAACAGCGCTACACCACCATCCAGCGCGTGGCCGAGGCGATCGTCAAGCGCCAGCAGACCTTTTTCGAATACGGCGAGGTCGCGCTGCGCCCCTTGATGCTCAAGGAAGTGGCCGACGACCTGGACATGCACGAATCGACCGTGTCGCGCGCGACCGTCGGCAAATACATGGTCACGCCGCGCGGCGTATTCGAGTTCCGCCATTTCTTCTCGCGCGAGTTGCCCACGGATTCCGGCGGCACCTGTTCGGCCGCCGCGGTGCGCGCGCTGATCAAGGAACTGATCGAGGCCGAGGATCCGGCCATGCCGCTGTCCGATGTTGCGCTGGCCCAGCAGTTGGCCACCAACGGCATCGTGCTCGCGCGGCGCACCGTGTCCAAGTATCGCGGCCAGTTGCGCCTGCCCCCCGCCGAGTTGCGGCGCGCGCATTGACATAGCCATTTTTCCCCAGCGCCACGAAAAACCGCGCATGGGGCGTGGCGATACGCCTCATGCGCGATGTACCGCGCCGTCCGGGACGATGGCTTGCCGTCGCGAACGTGCGCCGCGCGCGCCAGGCGCGCGCGGCGCCAGGTCCGCGTTACTTGCTGCCGCCCGTGTTCGGGTAGCCCGGAGGCGGCGCGGCGCCGCCGGCAGGCGTGCGCGGCACGTTGTCATTGGCCTCGCGGGAACGGTTGGGCATCTCGCCGCTGCGCTTGGTCGAGGACGACGAGCCATGCTTGTCGACGTTCGGCGGCATGCTCTGGGTATTGGGCGCCGCGTTCGGCGCGGGCGCCATCTGGCCCGGAGGCACCGGCCGGTTGGGCGGCACCGCGGTGCCTTCGTTCGGCGTGGAGGAAGGCGTAGTGGGACTGGCCGACTGGGCCAGGACGGCGCCGGAGGCGCCCAGGCTGGCAGCCACTACGATGGCATAGGTCAACGCACGGATTTTCATGGGGTTCACTCCTTTGTTCCAGTTGTTCCTGCTCTACAGCAACCCCCATGCCCGCACCGCTTGCCCGGCGGCCCCCCTCCCCGCGCCGGCAATATTTACCGGTCTTTGCAACCCGTTCGTGCGCGCCCGCCGTCACCGGCGCGGCGACCTCCCGCCCCCCGCTTCGGACAGGGCAGCGGGCGCGGCGGCGCCCGTTTCCAGCATCCGCCGCACCCGCATGGCCAGGGCGTCCAGGGCGAAGGGCTTGACGATCAGCTCCATCCCACTGTCGAGAAAGCCCGACCCGCGCGCCGCGCTCTCGGCGTAGCCGGTCATCAGCAACACCTTCAGGCCGGGATGCGCGGCACGCGCCGCGTCGGCCAACTGGCGGCCATTCAGGCCGGGCAGGCCGACGTCGGTCACCAGCAGGTCGATATCGGCATGGGCCCGCAATTGTTCGAGGCCGCTGTCCCCGTCTTGCGCCGTCAGCACCCTCAGGCCCAGCTCGGCCAGGCTTTCATGCACCATTTCCCGCACGTTGGCGTCGTCCTCCACCAACAGCACCAGCGCGGGACGCGCCGAGCCGGCCAGCGGCCCGGTCGTCGGCAGCGCCGCCGCCGCCGGCACGGCCGCGCCGTCGTACCGCGGCAGGAAAATGCTCACCGATGTGCCCGCTCCCACCTCGCTGTCCAGGGTCACCACGCCGCCCGCCTGCTTGGCAAAGCCGTAGATCATCGACAACCCGAGCCCGGTGCCCTCGCCCAGCGGTTTGGTGGTGAAGAACGGATCGAAGGCATGGGCCAGCACGTCGGGCGTCATGCCGCAACCCACGTCCTGCACCCGCACTTCGACGAACGCGCCCGCCTGCACCCCGCCATACGGGCGCAGGAACGCCGCGTCCAGGCGCGTGTTGAGCGCGGACACCGTCAAGACGCCGCCGTCCGGCATGGCGTCGCAGGCATTGATCACCAGGTTCAGCAACGCGTTCTCGAACTGGTTTCGGTCGCAGCGCACCGGCCACAGTTCCGCCTGCAGATCGAAGACCAGCGACACGCCTTCGCCGGTATAACGGTGGAACAGGTCGGCCATCGACTGCAAGGTGGACGCCACCGCAAAGGGCTGCGGGTCGATCGGCTGGCGCCGCGAAAACGTCAGCAGGCGCTGCGTCAGATGGGCCGCGCGGTTGGCCGAGTCCATGGCCACGCTGACAAAGCGCACGGCCTGTTCCGGCACCCCCGCGGCCAGCTTGCGCTGGATCAGGTAAAGCGCCCCGGTGATCCCCTGCAGCATGTTGTTGAAGTCATGCGCGATGCCGCCCGTGAGCCGGCCCACCGCTTCCATCTTCTGCGCCTGGCGCAACGCGTTCTCCGTTTCCAGCAGCATCTCGGCCTGGGTCTTCAAGCCGGTATCGTCGCGGCCAGCCATATACAGGCTGTCCTGCGCCCACGACATGCTCCAGGTGATCCAGGCGTAGCTGCCATCGCGCTTGAGGACGCGGTTTTCCAGGTGCCGCACGCCCTGCGTCGCCTCGGCCTGCCGCGCCTGCGCCAGCGCTTGGCGGGTGGCTTCGTAGTCATCCGGATGGATCTGCTGGCGTAGTCCCAGGGCCAGGAACTGCTCCTGGGTCCAGCCCAGGATCTTCCGTACCGCGGGGTTGACGCTCGCATAGCGCCCCTGCGCGTCGATCACCGCCAGCAACTCGGGCGACAGGCGCCAGATGCGATCGCGTTCGGCGATCGCGTGCTCGACCCGTTGTTCCAGCATGCGCGCATATTGCGAGCGCTCGACCGCGCCGCACAAGCGCTCGGCCAGTTCCTCGATGCAGGCCACATCGCCGCGCTTGAGCCGGGATCCGGGCGCCGGCCGCACCACCAGCGCACCGCCCTGGCGGCCCCACCGCGCCATCGGCACAACAATCGCGGACGGCAGGATGGTGCCGTTGGCCTGCGCCAACAATGGTTCCAGGAAGGCGGTGCGGCCGCAGGACAATGCCTCAAACGCCTGGGCGAGCAATTCCGGCTCCAGGTCGGCCCCGGCCGCGGCGCCGTTGTCCGGCTGCGGCCGCCAACAGGTCGACACGACCGCGCCGGCATCCTCGGCGCGCCAGTCCACCACCGCCACCAGTGCCAACGCCAGGTGCTGGCCCAGGCTTTCGCACGCCAATTGCTCGATCGCCGCCTGTTGCTGCAACTCGCGCATGCGGTCGCCCAGCCCCAGCACGAACGTCTTGCGATACTGGCCTTCCCACAACTCCGCTTCGGCGATCTTGCGCGCGGTGACGTCCAGGAACAGCGCCATCATCTGGTTGTCGCCTTCCCGCCGCGCGCGCGCCTCGTACCACGCCTGCCGGGGCGCCGGCACCGCGAATTCGAACTGCGCCGGCTCGCCCGTCTCGACCACGCGGGCGAAGGTGTCCAGGATCTGGTCGGGCACGCCGGGCACCATCTCGCGCAGCGTGTGGCCCAGCGTATCGCCTTCTTTCATGCCGCTCTGCCGCTCGAACGCCGGGTTGACCTCGATGAAGCGAAAGTCGACGATGCGGCCATCGGCGTCGCGCAGCGCTTCGCTCAGGAAGAACGCCTCCTGCATGCCCTCGAACATGGCGCGCCAACGTTCGCCGCTGCGGCGCAACGCGGTCTCGGTCAAGTGCCGCTCGATGGCCAGGGCGGCGCTGCGCGTCACCACCGCGATCGCGTCGATATCGTCGGCCGATGGCCCCCGAGGCGACAGGTAGTAGTTCGAGAACACCCCCAGCAGACGCCCGTCGGGCGCCTTGATGGGCGTGGACCAGCAGGCCCTCAAGCCCTGCGCCAACGCCTGCGCGCGCCAGGGCTCCCAGGCCGGATGGCTGGCAATGTCCTCGACGTACACCGGGCAACCGGAGTACGCGGCCGTGCCCCAGGACGCCATTTGGGGCCCGATCGGCGCATGGTCGACGGCGGCATTGAACCCAGCCGGCAGGCTGGGCGCCGCGCCGTGCCGCAGGAAGCGGCCGGACTCATCGACCAGCGCGATCGACGCGCGCAGCTCGACACTCGATTGCGCCTCGATGGCGTGCAGCATGTGCCCCAGCACCTCGGCCAACGGCATGCCCGCGGCAATCCGCTGCAGCATGACGCGCTCGTCTTCGAGTCGCGCCAGCGTGTCGGTCCAGGGATGGGATACGCGGTCTCGCTGGGTCAGCATGGAATCTCCGGAAGGAGTACCACTGTATTGCGGGCAACCGGCGCCAGCCGAAACCCTCGGTAACGCGACATTACGCCTTGCCGCCAATTCCGGATGACACTATATTGCGATTGATTCCTATTCATAAAAGGACCGCTGGCGCCAGCGGTTATCCCATGCATCACGCCTCTCGCCCCGCCACCCCTTGCACCGAACGCCGCTTCGGAGACATCGCGTCAGACTGGGGCTATGACGGCCGCGTCGAGGCCGCGCATCGCCCGGACACGCCCGCGGAACAGCGCGTCGTGGCCCAGGGCCGCATCCAGATGGCGACCACCGCCAGCGGCCTGCGCCTGTGCGCCAGTGACCTGCTCGCGACCCGCAACCACGTGCGCAGCGCCGATCTGAACCGCTCGCTCACGGTCTACGCGATGCTGGACGGCCCCGCGCTCGACTGGCGTCACGGCCCGGCCGCGCGGCCGCAGCGCGGCGCCGCCCATGCCGCGGTGCTGGCGGTGCGCGACGCGGCCCGCATGACCGAAATCCAGCGCGCCGGCCAGCGCAGCCGATGCCTGGTGGTGCAGGTCACGCCCGACTCGCTGGGCGACGCGGCGCTGGCCGAGCAGGTGCAGGCCTGCCTGCACCGCACCCAGGTGCGGCCGCTGCCGGCGCCGGAACGCCTGCGGGCGCTGGCGGCCGACATGCTGGCGGCCCGGCCTGGCGGCGCGGTCTCGCGCCTGTTCCTGGAAAGCTGCGCGCTGGAAATGCTGGCTCGCGGCCTGCAGAGCCTGGACGACGCGCCCGCCGCCGAAGACGCGCGCCTGCATCCCCTGGATCGCCAGCGCATGCTGCGGGTGCGCGATCGCCTGCTGGCCGAGCCCGGCCACCCCCACCGCCTGGCCGACCTGGCGCGCGACGCCGGCGTCAGCATCACCACCCTCAAGCAGAAATTCCCGCTGGCGGTCGGCGCGCCGGTCTTTGAATATCTGCGGCAGGTGCGCCTGGAACGCGCCCGCCGCGGGCTGCTGCACGAAGGCTGGAGCGTCAAGCAGGCGGCGTTCTATGCCGGCTACCGGCATCCCACCAATTTCACCACCGCCTACCGCCGCCGCTTCGGCGCGGCGCCGTCGCGCGGCTAGCGCCTCCCCCGCGATTGGCCGCGGGCATAGCAGCGGCGGCCGCGCGCATAGCACTTGAATGACATCAATTCTCATTGGTGGCACAGAATTGCCGCAGGTGCCGCCCGTGCGGCAGCCCACGTCGTCACCCTGAGAGTGAAATGCCCTTCCTGCCCCTGCCCTTGCCCCGCATCGCCCCCCTGACTCCGATTGCCAGCGCGCTGGCCCTGCTGCTGGGCGCGGCCGCCGCCGCCCCGGCCGCAGCCGCCGATTCCGCGCCGGTCGCGGTCACGCCGGCCACCGCCGAACTGCCGCCCATCTACGTCACCGCGCGCAAGCGCCTGGAAAACCTCATCAATGTGCCGGTCAGCGTCAGCGTCTTCGACGGCGGCGAATTGCAGGACCTGCGCACCGCCAACGTCGAAAGCGTGCTGCGCATGACGCCCAACGTCGGCTACTCCGCGCTCGGCGATGGCCGCTCGACCCATCTCTCGATCCGCGGCATCGGCACGATGGCGCAACCCCTGGGCAGCGACGACACCTCGGTGGTGGCCTATGTCGACGGCGTGCCGCAGCCCCTGTTCGCCGCCGACCAGCAATTGCTGGACGTGGAGCGCGTCGAGGTGCTGCGCGGCCCGCAAGGCACGCTGTTCGGCCGCAACGCGCAGGCCGGCGCCATCGACATCATCACGCGCAAGCCCGCCGACACCCTGGAAATGGAGGCCGGCATGGAAGCCGGCAGCCGCCAGTACCGGCGGGGCTGGGCCTCGATCTCGGGTCCGATCGTGGCCGACAAGCTGTCCGGCCGGCTGGCGATCGGCTACAGCGGCCAGGACGGCGAGGTGCGCAACCTGGCCGGGCGCGAGGTGGGCGACGTGTCCACCCCATCGGTGCGCGGCACGCTGGTGGCGCGCCCCAATGCCGATACCACCCTGACGCTGGCGGCCTATGCCCAGCGCGACCGCAACACCCCATCCAATTTCGTGCTGCGCCACACCAGCGGCTATCCCGTGGTGGCGCTGGATCCCGAGGGCCACACGGAACGCAAGACCGCCGGCATCGCGCTCACCGCCGAGCGCCGCTTCGCCCAGGTGGTGGCCACGTCCGTCACCGCGCTCAACCACTACGGCTACGACTCGCTCAGCAACAACTCCGAGGCCCTGACCTTTTCCAAGGTGTTCGGCCTGCCCGCCAGCGCCTTCGTGCCGGCCACCGACTTCAGCACCTACGACGAAAACCAGAACACCTTCCACCAGGAATTGCGCCTGGCCAGCCTGCCGCAGGCGCCGGTGTCGTGGGTCGCCGGCCTGAACTACTACCAGGACGACTACCGGCTGCGCAGCTACTACCAGTCGCCGTTCTTTCCCGCCACCAACGGCTGGCGCGACAACCGCCAGCGCACCCGCAGCTACGCGCTGTTCGGCGAAGCCACCACGCCGCTGTTCGGCGATCCGCGCCTCAAACTCACCGGCGGCCTGCGCTACACCCGCGACAACAAGCGCTACGACGCGCAATACCGCAACAATGGCTTTGCCGGCAACGTCGCCGCCTTCGGCCAGTCCGATGACCTGGGCTACAACCTGGTCACCGGCCGCGTATCGCTCAGCTACGACCTGACGCCGGCCAACGTGATCTACGCCAGCGCCGCGCGCGGCGCCAAGAGCGGCGGCTTTCCCAACTTCACCAACAACGCGGTGTCCGGCAAGCCGGACCAGCCCTACGCCGACGCCAGCTCCTGGACCTTCGAGGTCGGCAGCAAGAACCAGTGGCTGGACAATCGCCTCGGCCTGAACGCCGCGCTGTTCTACAACGCGGTCAAGAACGAGAACCTGATGGCGATGGATTCGGCCTCGTTCACCTTCGTGCCCAAGTCCATCGATACCCGCAGCTACGGCGCCGAACTGGAAACGCGCTACGCCATCGGCCGCGGCTTCGAGCTGGCGGGCAGCCTCGGCTACACCCATGCGGTGCTGCGCAATGTCTCGGCCGATGTCGCCGCCTCGTCGGGCGCCAGGGACGGCAACCGCGTGCCGAGCGTGCCAAGCTGGAACGCGGCGGTCACGCTGCAGTACCGCGGCCGCGTGCCGGGACTGGACAGCGCCGATGCGCCGAACCTGTTCGCGGCCGCCCAGTATCAGTTCGTCGGCGCGCGCAAGGCGGACGTCGGCGCGCATTTCGATCTGGACCGCTACGCCATCGTCAACGCCAAGCTGGGGCTGGAGTTCGCGCACTACGACCTGTACCTGTTCGGGCAGAACCTGTCGAACGCGCGCCCCCAGTACATCGGCCTGTACTACGGTCCCGGCGCCGAGGCCACCACCATCGGCCAGGGCCGGGTGATCGGCGCCGGCGTGACGATGCGCTACTGAGCGCGCCGCCCGCCATGCGCTACGCCGTCCTCGCCCTGCTGTCCTGCCAGCAGTACCTGGCCATTGCCTTCCTGTACGCGGCGGTGCCGGCCGTGCTGCGCCAGCAGGGCGCGCCGTTGCCGGTCATCGGGCTGTTCGGCCTGGTGTTCTTTGCCTTCACGGTCAATTTCCTGTGGGCGCCGCTGGTGGACCGCTACCCGCTGACGCGGTTGGGCCGGCGGCGCTCGTGGATTCTGCTGATGCAGGGCCTGGCCGCGGCGGTCACGGCATTGGCCGCCTTGCTCGACCCCGGCCGGCAGGTCGCGGCGCTGCTGGCCGCGAGCCTGGCGCTGGCCACGCTCGCGGCCACGCAGCGCATCGCCACCCTGGGCTATGCCGCGGATTCGCTGCGGCCGACGCAGCGCGCCTGTGGCGCGGCCGTGATGGGCTGGGGCATGTCGGTGGGCAACGCGCTCGGCGGCGCGGCCGGGCTGTCCCTGATCGAGACGTTCGGCTGGCGCGACGCGCTGCTGTCCGGCGCCGCGCTGATGGCATTGCTGGCCGGCCTGGCGCCGCTGCTGCCCGAACCCGCCGCGGGCGCGGCCACGCCCGCGGCGCCGGTCGCG
>NZ_CADIJR010000112.1 GCF_902859645.1 Achromobacter insuavis
AGCGCCGCCCGCGCCGCCGCCCGTCCTCGCGCGGCCCCGCCGCCGGCAATGGCGGCAACGCCGAATAAGGCCATGGCCGCCCCCGTGCGCGCCTACATCGGGCTGGGCGCCAACCTGGGCGACAGCGCGGCCACGTTGCGGGCCATGCTGGCCGAACTGGCCGCCGCCGACGGCATCGCGGCGGTGACGGCCTCGCCCTTCTATCGCACGGCGCCGGTGGACGCCACCGGCCCGGACTTCGTCAACGCGGTCGCGGCCCTGGACACCACGCTGGCGCCGCTGGATCTGCTGGACCTGCTGCAGGCGCTGGAACTGCGCCATGGCCGCGAGCGGCCCTACCGCAACGCGCCGCGCACGCTCGACCTGGACCTGCTGCTGCATGGCGACGCCGCCATGGCGCACGAGCGCCTGGTCCTGCCGCATCCCCGCATGCAGCTGCGCGCCTTCGTGCTGCGCCCGCTGCGCGACCTGGCGCCGGCGCTGACGCTGGCCGGACGCGGCCTCGACGCCTGGCTCGGCGACATCACCGACCAGCCGATCGAACGGCTGGACTGAACCGCGCCAGGCGGCGCGGTTCCCGCTTGCCTCCTGATTACCCCACGGATTGGCCCCGGCCGCGTCAGGCCTTGGGCGCGAACGCCAGCATGGCGCGTTCGACGTCGTCCACGCCGGGCAGGCCGGCCTCGTTGCCCAGGTGCTGGATCTTGTGCGCCGAGGCGGCGCGGGCAAAGGTGAAGTGTTCCTTCCAGGCCAGCTCGGGCCGGTTCACGTACGACCAGACATAGGCGCCGTGGAACACGTCTCCCGCGCCGGAGGTGTCGATGATGCGCGCGGCCGGCACGTCCAGCGACGGCAGCGTGTCGACCGCGCCGGTTTCGTCGTACCAGAGCATGCCGCGCTCGCCCAGCGTCACCGCGCCGATGCGGCAGCCGCGCTGCTTGAGCAGGTCCAGCAAGCCGTGCGGCGACAGGTCGAGCTGCTCGCACATGCGTTCGGCGCAGACCGCCACGTCGATGTGGCGCAGCAGTTCGTCGGTGTTCTCGCGCACGCCGCCGCCGTCCAGCGAGGTCAGGATGCCGGCCTGGCGGCAGGCGCGCGCGTAGTGCAGCGTGGCGTCGGGCTGGTGGCCGTCCAGGTGCAGCGCGCGGTAGCCGCTGACGTCCAGGCGTGGGAAATCGTTCAGGTAGTCGGCGTCGCGCGCCCGCACGATGGCGCGCTTGCCATGGTTGGGCATGATGAACGACAGCGACGAGCGCCGCACCTGGCGCCCGTGCAGCGTGACGCCGTGCGCGGCCGCCATGTCGGTGTACATGTGGCCGAGCCAGTCCGGCGCCAGCGAGCAGATCAGGTCGGGCCTGGTGCCCAGCTTGCCGCAGGCGAACGCCGCGGTGACGGCATTGCCGCCGAACGACACGGCGTAGTCGCGCGCCACGCTTTTCTCGTCGCCGGTGGGCCATTCGTCGGCCAGCACGGTGACGTCGATATAGGTATGCCCGATAAAGAGCGCTTCGCTCATGAGTCCATCCGCGTCAGGGTTTGCCGGATTGTAGGCCGGGCGGCGGACGGCTCAGCCGGCGGCGTTTTCCCCGGCCTGCGCCAGCACCCGGCGGGCGCGGGTGATGACAGGCGCGTCGACCATCTTGCCGTCCAGCATGAAGGTGCCGGCGGCCTTGTCGCGGTGGGCCGCGACCACGCGGCGGGCCCAGGCCAGCTCGGCCGGATCGGGCGCGAAGGCGGCGTGGATCACCGGCACCTGCGCGGGATGGATGCACAGCATGCCGCCGAACCCCATCTGCTGGGCGCGCGCGGCGGCGGCGGACAGCCCCGCGTGGTCTTCGACCCCCGGGAACACGCCATCCAGCGCCGGCGCCAGCCCGGCGGCGCGGGTCTGCAGCAGCACCTGCACGCGGGCATGGTCGAGCACGGCTTCGGCGCCGGCGGTGTCCGGCGCCAGGCCCAGGTCCAGGCCGTAATCGAGGCTGCCGAACGCCAGCCGCGCCACGCCGGGCGTGCCGGCGACCTCGGCGGCGTTGAGGATGCCGCGCGCGGTTTCCAGGATGGGGATGACCGGCAGCCCGGTCTGCGCCACGTGGCGCACCTGCGCCAGGCTTTCGGCCTTGGGCAGCAGGATGCCGGCCACCGCGGGCTTGCCGCGGCAGGCTTTCAGGTCGTCGTCGTGCCACGAGGTGGAGGCGTCGTTGATGCGCACCCAGACCCGCGCCTGCGGCTGCGTGCCCAGGAAGTCGCAGAGCGCTTCGCGGGCCGAGGCCTTGGCCAGGTGCTCGACCGCGTCTTCCAGGTCGACGATGACGGCATCGGCGCCGCTGGCCAGGGCCTTGGGGATGCGTTCGGCGCGGGAGGCCGGCACGAACAGCGCGGTACGAACGACGGAATGCATCACACCACCTCCGAAGCATGGAAGCGCGCCACCTGTTCGGGCGCGTATCCCAGTGATGCTAGCACCGCATCCGTGTTCTGGCCCACGGCGGGCACCGCCGCCATGCGCGGCGCGAAGGCGTTGCTGCTGGCCGGCGGCAGCAGCGCCGGCAGCGCGCCGGCCGGGCTGTCGACCTGGCTCCAGCGGTCGCGCGCCCGCAACTGCGGGTGGGCCCAGACCCCGGCCATGTCGTTGACCCGGGCGTTGGCGATCTGCGCGTCTTCCAGCCGGTCGGTGACCTGCTGCACGCTGAGGTCGGCGAAGGCCGTGACGATCAGCGCGCGCAGGGCCTCGCGGTTGGCGGTGCGCAGCGAGTTGGTGGCGAAGCGCGGGTCCTCGGCCAGCTCGGCCTGGCGCAGCACCTGGGCGCAGAACACGCGCCATTCGCGTTCGTTCTGCAGGCCCAGCATGATGGTGTTGCCGTCGCCGGTGGGGAACGGGCCGTACGGATAGATCGAGGCATGGGCCGCGCCGGCGCGCACCGGCGGCGTGGCGCCCTCGAACGCGTAGTACATCGGGAAGCCCATCCACTCGACCATGCTCTCGAGCATGGAGACGTCCAGGCGGCTGCCCAGGCCGGTCTTCTGGCGCAGCAGCAGCGCGTTGAGGATGGCGGAATAGGCGTACATGCCGGCCGAGATGTCGGCGATGGAGCAGCCGGCCTTGACCGGGTCGTCGGCGGTGCCGGTGACCGACAGGAAGCCGCTTTCGCTCTGGATCAGCAGGTCGTAGGCCTTCTTGTCCTGGTAGGGGCCGCCTTCGCCGTAGCCGGAGATGTCGCAGACGATCAGGCGCGGGAAGCGGGCGTGCAGCGCCTCGAACGACAGCCCCAGGCGCGCGGCGGCGCCGGGCGCCAGGTTCTGCACCAGCACGTCGGCCTGTTGCAGCAGGCGATCCATGATGTCGCCGGCCTCGTCGCGCTTGAGGTCCAGCGTCAGGCTTTCCTTGGAACGGTTGGTCCAGACGAAGTGCGACGACAGGCCGCGCACGCGCTCGTCGTAGCCGCGGGCGAAGTCGCCCGCGCCGGGACGTTCGATCTTGATGACGCGCGCGCCCATGTCCGCCAGCTGGCGGGTGCAGAACGGGGCGGCGATGGCGTGTTCGAGGCTGACGACGGTGATGCCGTCCAGCGGGCGGGGGGCTGGCGTGCTCATGCGGTGAACCTCAGTTCGGCCTGGTGGGCCAGCGTGCCGTCCTGCTCGGCCCAGAGCCGGGCCAGGCCCGGTTCCTCGACGCGGCCGGCGACCTGGAAGGGCGTGGGCGAAATCAGCGGCCGCAGGCCGCGGTAGGACAGGTGCGTGGGGCGGGCGCCGGGATGGGCGCGCAGGAACGCGGCAACCATCTCGGTGGCGATCAGCGGACCGTGCACCACCAGGCCCGGATAGCCTTCGGTGCCGGTGACGTAGGGATGGTCGTAATGGATGCGGTGGCCGTTGAAGGTCACGGCCGAATAGCGGAACAGCAGCACCGACGACGGCTCGATGGCGTCGCGCCACTGCGCCTGCGGCGCCGGCTCGGTGCCGGTGAGCTTGGGCGGCGTGGGCTGGCGGTAGACGATGTCCTGCTCTTCCAGGATGGCCACTTCGCCGTCCTGGCGATATTCGTGGCGCACCGTCACGAACAGCAGCGCGCCGGTGCGGCCGGCCTTTTCCTTGACGTCGGCCACCACCGATACCCGTTCGGCCGGCACGCCCACGCGCAGCGGGCGGCGGAACTCGACCCGGCCGCCGGCCCACATGCGGTTGCGGTCCTGCGCGGGCGGCAGGAAGCCGCCGCGGGCCGGGTGCCCATCCGTCCCCAAGCCATCGGCCGCGACCGTGCTGATGAAGAACGCCCACTGCCACAGCGGCGGCAGGGGGTCGCCCACGGCCGGCGCCGGGCCGCCCAGCGTGGCGGCGATGCGCGCCGCGTGTCCGGGATCCAGCGCGTCCGCCTGGCGCTCGCCGCTGCCGATCCAGCCGGCGGGGTCTGTCGATGTCATGCCGATATTCCTCTGGTAGATGTCCTGGCGGCTAGCATCCCGCATGCCGCGCGCGCTGTGAATTCATTTTTCCTCAAGGCCGGGTTTGGAGCGCCTGAATCGTGCGCCCCGGGCCGGCCGCCGTAATATAGGCGCCATGCACTTCGACCTCGCCGACCTCCGCCTCTTCATCCACATCGCCGAATCCCCCAGCCTGACGCAGGCCGCCAAGCGGGCGCACCTGTCGCTGGCCGCCGTCAGCGTGCGGATCAAGGCGCTGGAGAACCAGCTCAACACCCGTCTGTTGTACCGCGACAGCCGCGGCGTGGAAATCACCCCGGCCGGCCAGCGGCTGTTGCAGCACGCGCGGGTCATCATGCGCCAGGTCGACCACCTGAAGCACGACTTCCAGGAACAGGCCGACGGCGATGCCGGCCACATCCGCATCTTCGCCAACACCACGGCCGTCACCGAATTCATGCCGGACATCCTGGCGCAGTTCCTGGCGGGCCATCCCGGCGTCACGGTAGACCTGCAGGAACGGCTGACGCGCGACATCGTGCGCGGCGTGCTGGACGGCACCACCGACCTGGGCATCGTCGCCGGCCCGGTCGACGCCCCCGAATTGCAGGCCATCCACTTCAGCACCGACCGCCTGGTGCTGGTGGTGCCCAACGGCCATCCGCTGCAGGACCAGGACAAGGTCAAGCTGGCCGACGCCGTGCGCTATCCATTCATCACCATGCACGAGGGCTCGACCCTGGTGGCGTTCCTGCGGGACCAGCTCGAGCGCATCGGCCAGCGCCTGCCGCAACGCATCCAGCTGTACAGCTTCGATTCCATCTGCCGGATGGTGCAGGCGGGCGTCGGCGTGGGCGTGATCCCCGACTCGGCCGCGCGCCGCTACGGCGCGGAAATGAAGCTGCGGGTGGTGGAACTGGACGAGCCCTGGGTGGTGCGCGAGCGCAAGCTGCTGGTGCGCGACATCGACGCCCTGCCCGGCTGCGCGCGTGAACTGATCGAGCAGATCCGGCAGCCGGCGGCCGCCTGACGCGCAGACGGCTCCCGCCACGCCCCGCGCCCATGCGGTATGCCTGGGCCGGTCCACGCGACAAGACGCCACGCGCCAGCCCTAGCGCCCGCCGAACGCCGGCGCGCGCTTCTGCGCGAAGGCGCGCATGCCTTCCAGGTAATCGTCGGTGTAGCCCAGCTCGCGCTGCAAGGCGCATTCCAGGTCGAACTGCTGCGCCAGCGTGTTGCCGCTGGACGCATGCAGCGCCTGCTTGGTGGCGGCGTAGGCGCGGGTCGGCCCGGCCGCCAGGGTGGCGCGGACGTCGGCCAGCGTCGCGGCCAGGTCCGCGTCCGGCACCACGCGCCAGATCAGGCCCCAGGCCTCGGCCTGCCGCGCGCTGACGGCCTCGCCGAACAGGGCCGCGCCCATGGCCCGCGCCGAACCCACCAGGCGCGGCAGGAACCAGGTGCCGCCCGCGTCCGGCAACAGGCCGATCTTGCTGAAGGCCTGGATGAAACGCGCCGACTCCACCGCGAACACCACGTCGCAGGCCAGCACCAGGCTGGCGCCAGCGCCGGCCGCGACGCCGTTCATGACGCACACCACCGGCGCCGGCAGCGCGCGCAGCCGCATGATGAGCGGCTTGTACAGTTTTTCCAGGTTCTCGCTCAGGTCACGCCGCGAACCGTCCTCGGCCGGCTTGCGCTCGCCCAGGTCCTGGCCGGCGCAGAAGCCGCGGCCGGCGCCGGTCAGGATCACGCCGCGCAAGCCGGCGTGCGCCTCCAGCGTGTCCAGCGCCCGCGCCAGCTCGGCGTGCATGACGGCGGTGAAGCTGTTCAGGCGCTCGGGGCGGTTGAGCGTGATGACGCCGACGCCCTGCTCCAGCGTGAACGTGATCTCGGTGTAGCGGTCATGGCTCATGCCAGTTCCTCCAGCACCGCCAGTTGCTCGGCGCTGTCGCCCAGCAGCAGGTCCGCGACCGTCAGGCGCTTGAAGTAGTCGCCGACCTCCAGCTCGTCCGTCATGCCCATGCCGCCGTGCAATTGCACCGCCATCTGCGCCACCAGCCGGCCGGCGCGCGCCGTTTCGAGCTTGGCCGAGGCCAGCATGCGGCGGCGCTGCGCCGCGTCGGGTTCGGTCAGCGCGGCCACCGCCACGTAGGCCATCGACAGCGCCAGTTCCCTGGCCACCAGCATCTCGGCCAGGCGATGCTGCAGGGCCTGGAACGACGCCAACGGCTGGCCGAACTGCTTGCGCGTCTTGAGATAGTCGACGGTGATCTCCAGCAGCCGCTCCATCGCGCCCGCCGCCTGGGCGCACAGCGCCGCCGTGCCCCATTGCAGCGCCTGCGCCAGGGCCGCGTCGGCCGCCGCGCCCTGCGCCAGCAGCGCGTCGGCGCCCAGCGATACCGCGTCGAAATCCAGCCGGGCGCAGCGCGCGCCGTCCAGCGTCGGCGTGTCGGTGACGCGTACCCCAGTGACATCCGCCGGCACCGCCAGCAGCAGCGTGGCGCCGTCGTCGGCCCGCGCGCTCACCAGCCAGGCGTGGGCGGCGGCGCCATGCCACACCAGGTGCTTGGCGCCGTCCAGCCGCCAGCCGCTGCCGGCGCGCATCGCGCGGCAGCCCTGGGGATCGGCCTGGTAGCGGCGTCCGGGCTCCTGGTAGGCCACGCTGACCACGCGTTCACCCGAGGCGATGCCGGGCAGCCAGCGGTCACGCGCCGCCTCGCCGCAGGCGCCGATCAGGGCCGCGCCCATCACCGCGCTGGGGATCACCGGCTCGGCCACCAGTCCGCGCCCCAGCTCCAGGTGCACCGGCAACAGGCTGGCCGGCACCTCGCCGAAACCGCCTGCTTCCTGCGGGATGTTCAGGCCCAGCACGCCCAGCTCGGCCAGCGCGCCCCAGGCCGCCTCATCGAGCCGGCCCGCGGCCTCGCGGGCGCGGCGCTGCGGCCGGGTCCATGCCTGGTCCACCAGGCGGCGCAGGCTGTCGGCCAGCATGCGCTGTTCTTCGGTATAGAGGAAATCCATGCGTCGTGTTCCTTGCGGATGCGGGCCGGGCCTACAGGCCCAGCACCAGGCGGGCGATGATGCCCTTCTGCACTTCGGTGGTGCCGCCGTAGATCGAGGTCTTGCGCATGTCGGCATAGCCGGCGCCCGAGGCCGCCGCCATCTCGGGGCCGGGGCCGTGATACGCGGCCTCGGCCAGCATCCACTCGGGGTCGTACGGCCAGGCGTCGGGGCCGGCGACTTCCATCTGCAGCATGGCCAGGTCCTGCTGGATCTCGGAGCCGCGGATCTTCAGCACCGAGGCTTCCGGGCCGGGCGTGCCGCCGTTGCTGGCCGCGACGCGCAGCAGCAGCATTTCCAGCGCCATGATGTCGACCTCGATGCGCGAGATGCGGTCGCGCATGCGGCTGTCGGCCAGCAGCGGCCGGCCGCGCGCGGTGGCCTGGGCGGCCATGTCCTTGAGGATGCCGAGTTCGCGATGGCAATGGCCCAGGCCGGCGATGCCGGTGCGTTCGTGGCCCAACAGGTACTTGGCGTAGGTCCAGCCCTGGTTCTCCTCGCCGATGAGGTTGGCGGCCGGCACGCGCACGTTCTCCAGCCACACTTCGTTGACGTCGTGGCCGCCGTCCAGCGTGCGGATCGGGCGCACCGTCACGCCCGGCGCGCGCATGTCCAGCAGCAGCATCGAAATGCCGCGCTGGGCGCGCGCCTCGGGGTCGGTGCGCGCCAGGCAGAACATCCAGTCGGCGTATTGCGCCAGCGTGGTCCAGGTCTTCTGGCCGTTGACCACGTATTCGTCGCCATCGCGCACCGCGCGGGTCTTGAGCGAGGCCAGGTCCGAGCCCGAGCCGGGCTCGGAATAGCCCTGGCACCACCAGTCCTGCACCCGCGGCATGCGCGGCAGGAAGCGCGCCTGCTGTTCGGCGCTGCCATACTTCATCAGCACCGGGCCGATCATGGACAGGCCGAAGGGCAGCAGGCGCGGCGCGCCGGCCTTGAAGCATTCGACTTCGAAGATCAATCGCTCCAGCGCGTTCCAGCCGGTGCCGCCGTGCTCGACCGGCCAGTTCGGCGCGCCCCAGCCCTGGTCGGCCAGGATGTTGTGCCAGCGCACGTAGTCGTCGCGTTCCAGGCGCTGGTGCCGGCGCACCTTGTCGCGGATGTCCCGCGGCAGCCGGTCGGCGGCGAACGCGCGCACCATTTCGCGGAACCGGATCTCTTCCGGCGTCCAGGTCAGATTCATGGCCTACCTCCTTGGAAGGCTATCTAGCCATGGCGACCGCGCGCCGGACAATCTGCGGTTGCGGAAGACCGGCTTTTGCCTCGGTGTAGGGCACGGGCACTACGGGCCGGCAAAAGGCCTGCTTCAGCAATGAAGAATGGCACCGGCCGGCGCCAGCCCCGACACTGGCGGCTCATCCCTCCGGAACCGTATGCAATGACCGCAACCGACCCACGCGCCGCCGAAGGCGTCGAGGCGCAATACCGCCAAGCGCTCGACCAGGGGCGCTTCCAGATCCAGCACTGCGACGCCTGCGACCGCGCGGTGTTCTATCCGCGCATGCTCTGCCCGCATTGCGGCGCCGCAGCGCTGTCGTGGCAGACGCCCGATGGCCGCGGCACCGTCTATTCCACCACCGTGGTGCGGCGCAAGCCCGAGGCGGGCGGCGACTACAACGTGGCGCTGGTCGACCTGGCCGAAGGCGTGCGCCTGATGAGCCGGGTCGAGGGCGTGGCGCCCGACGCCGTGCGCATCGGCATGGCGGTGCGGGCCCAGGTGGCCGTGACCGAAGGCCGCGGACTGCTGGTCTTCGTGCCGAACAAGGAGGCGCAATGACGCTGAACGATCTGCGCGGCGCCGTCGCGGTGGCGGGGGTCGGCCATGCCGGCCTGGGCCAGGCCAACGGCTACACCGAAATGGAAATCCTGGTGCAGGCGGCGCAGCGCGCCGTGGCCGACGCCGGCCTGACCATGCGCGACATCGACGGGCTCTGCACCGCCAGCGTGGCCGCGCCGATGTGGGCGATGCCGGTCATCGAACACCTGGGCATCCGCCCCAGCTTCATCGACAGCACCATGCTGGGCGGCTCCAGCTTCGTGGCGCACCTGCTGCCGGCGCTGCACGCGCTGGCCTCGGGCCAGTGCAACGCGGTGCTGGTCTGCTATGGCAGCACCCAGCGCACGTCGACGCTGAGCCGCGCCGAGATCGGCCGCGTGCGCAAGCAGTTCGATCCGCAGCCCTACGAGACGCCGTACGACCCGTTGAGCCCGCTGTCGTCGTATGCGCTGGCCGCGGCGCGCCACATGCACCAGTACGGCACCCGCCGCGAACACCTGGCGCAGGTCGCGCTGGCCGCCAACCAGTGGGCCCAGCTCAACCCCGAGGCGCAGCTGCGCGAACCGGCCACGCTGGAACAGATCCTGGCGGCGCGCATGGTGTCCGACCCCTTGAGCGTGCGCGATTGCTGCCTGGTCACCGACGGCGCCGGGGCCTATGTGCTGGTGCGCGCCGAGCGCGCCCGCGACCTGCCGCGCCCGCCGGTCTACGTGCTGGGCAACGCCACCGCCGTGTGGAACCGGCAGATCTCGTCAATGGAAGACCTGACCGTTACCGCCGCCAGCGAATCGGGCCGCCGCGCCTACGCCATGGCGGGCGTCTCGGCCCAGGACATCGACGTGGTCGAGCTGTACGACGCCTTCACCATCAACACCCTGCTGTTCCTGGAAGACCTGGGCTTCTGCGCCAAGGGCGAGAGCAAGGACTTCATCGCCGACGGCGCCATCGCGCCCGGCGGGCGGCTGCCGGTCAACACCAATGGCGGCGGCCTGTGCTGCGTGCATCCGGGCATGTATGGCGTCTTCATCATGATCGAGGCCGTGCGGCAGTTGCGCGGCGAGGCCGGCGCGCGCCAGGTGGCCGGCGCCGACCTGGCGCTGGTGCACGGCAACGGCGGCACGCTGTCCAGCCAGGCCACCGCCATCCTCGGCACCGCCGCCACGCTTTGACTCCAACCGCAGCAACCATGTCGCACGCAGAACCGCTCACCCGCATCCACCAAGTGCTGGCCCGCCAGGCCGGCGAGCAGCCCGACGCCATCTGCCTGTACGAGGAAGGCGGCGGCATCCTGACCTATGCGCAACTGTGGCAACGCGCCCAGGACGCGGCGCGCTGGCTGGCGGCCGCGGGGGTCGAGCCAGGCCATCGCGTGATGATGGTCGGCGAGAATTGCGCCGCCATGATCGCCGCGCTGTTCGGCTGCAGTCTTCTCGGCGCCTGGCCGGTGGGTGTGAACGCGCGGCTGTCGGCGCGCGAGATCGCCGCCATCGGCGCCCATGCCCAGCCGCAGGTGACGCTGTACACCAGCGGCGTCTCGTCCGCCGCCGCCGCCCATGCCGACGCGGCCGGCGCGCAAGCGGCCGATGCCGCCGCCTGGGGCCCGGGCCTGCGGGCGCGGCGCGCGGACACGCCGACGCCACCCGAGCGTGGCGACATCGCCGCCGAAGTCGCCACTGTGATCTACACGTCCGGCACCACCGGCGCGCCCAAGGGCGTCATGGTGCCGCACCGCGGCCTGCTGCACTTCGCCGGCGTCTCGGCCGCGTCGCGCCGCCTGACGCCGCGCGACATCGGCTACGCCGCCCTGCCGCTGTCGCATATCTTCGGCATCGCCACCGTGCTGATGGCCACGCTGCACGCCGGCGCCAGCCTGGTGCTGCGCAGCCGCTTCGATCCCGAGGACGCCTTCAAGGCGCTGGCCCATCCGGGCGTCAGCATCCTGCAGGGCGTGCCGACCATGTTCAACCGCATGCTGGCGGCCGCGCCGCCGCGCGGCGAATTGCGTGCGCCCGCGCTGCGCTATGTCTACACCGGCGGCGCGGCGCTCGACCCCACGCTCAAGCGCGACGCCGAGCGCTACTTCGGCGTGCCGATGCACCACGGCTACGGCATCACCGAATACGCCGGGTCCATGTTCATCACCGACATCGACACCCCGCCGGCCGATTGCAGCGCCGGCTACGCGGTGGACGGCGTCGAACTGCGCATCGGCGACGCCGACGCGCCGCGCCCGGGCAAGCGCGGCGACATCCTGATCCGCGGCCCCGGCGTGATGCTGGGCTACTACCGCGACGCGGCGCAGACGGCGCAGGCGCTGCTGCCCGGAGGCTGGCTCGCCACCGGCGACATCGGCTACCTGGACGACCGCGGCGCGCTGTACATCGCCGGCCGCTCCAAGGATCTGATCATCCGCTCCGGCTTCAACGTCTACCCGATCGAGGTGGAGGCGGTCATCAACGCCTTCCCCGGCGTGCGCCTGTCGGCGGTGGTCGGCCGTCCCACCGAGGACCACAACGAGGAAGTTATCGCCTTCGTCGAGCCCCTGGCCGGCGCGCGACTGGACACCCACCTGCTGATGCTGCACCTGCGCGCCCAGCTGGCGCCGTACAAGCGGCCCGCGCAGATCCACTGTATCGACACGATTCCCACCACCGTCAGCGGCAAGATCCTCAAGCAACCGCTGAAAGAAAGGCTGGCGTAGGCGCGGCCCCGCTGTTCCGCTCCGCGACCGGCTCATTCCACAAGGAGACATGAGCGTGAACATCAAGACCCTGCTCGCCGCGGCCGCCGCCGTGGCGGCCATGACGGCCGGCGCCAGCGCCGCCGCCGACAGCGCCTACCCCGACCGCCCCATCCGCCTGCTGGTGGGCTACGCCCCGGGCGGCCCGGTGGACACCACCGCGCGCGTCTTCGCCAAGTACCTGGGCGACAAGCTGGGCCAGGCGGTCGTGGTCGAGAACCGCGCCGGCGCCAGCGGCATGATCGCCTCCGACGCCACCGCCAAGGCCCCGCCCGACGGCTACCTGCTGGGCTTTGCCGCCAGCCCCACGCTGACCATGTCGCCATTGGTCCAGCGCAGCACCCTGTTCGATCCGCGCAAGGACTTCTCGCTGATCGGCCTGGTGGTCGACTACGCCAACGTGCTGCTGATCGGCCCGCAGGCCCCCGCGAAGAATGTGGGCGAGCTGGTCGACTACGCCCGCGCCCACCCCGACGCCGTGTCCTTCGGCTCGGCCGGCATCGGCGCCTCCAACCACCTGTCGGCCGAACTGCTGAAGAAGCAGGCCGGCGTGCCGATGCTGCACGTGCCGTATCGCGGCAACTCGCCGGCGATGATGGACGTGGTCAGCGGCAAGATCACCTTCATGTTCGACATCACCAGCACCGCCATCCCGTTCATCAAGAGCGGCAAGGCGCGCGCGCTGGCGGTCACCTCGCGCACCCGCAACCCCGAGCTGCCGGACGTGCCCACCATGATCGAGGCCGGCATGAAGGACTACGAGGTAGTCGGCTGGTACGCGCTGGTCGGCCCGCGCAAGCTGCCCGACGCCGTGCAGGCGCGCCTGACCCGGGCGCTGTCCGAGGTGTCGAAGGACCCCGCTTTCCGCCGCGCCATGACCGACGGCGGCTACACCATCAACACCGGCGACGCCGCCGCCCTGCAGCAACGCATCGACCGCGAATACGCCTTGTGGGCCGATGTGATCCAGAGCGCCAACATCCAGGCCAACTGACCCCGACGGGAACCCGCCTATGAAGCCATCCGCATTGCGCACGCAGACCCGACTGCCCATCATCGGCGCCCCCATGTTCCTGGTCTCCGGCCCGGACCTGGTGGCGGCGCAATGCGGCGCCGGCATCATCGGCACCTTCCCGTCGCTCAACGCCCGGCCGCAGGAACAGCTGCACGAGTGGATCACGCGCATCGAGGACAGGCTGTCCCGCGCGCGCCAAGCCGATCCGCAGGCGCGGATCGCGCCCTATGGCGTCAACCTCATCGTCCACCCCAGCAACGCCCGCTGGCAGGGCGACCTGGCCATCTGCGCCGAGCGCCGCGTGCCGCTGCTCATCACCTCGCTGCACCCGCCCGAGGCCGTGGTCCGCGCCGTTCACGCCTACGGCGGCCAGGTCTATCACGACGTCACCACCGTGCGCCACGCCCGCCGCGCCCTGGACGCCGGCGTCGACGGCCTGATCCTGGTCGCCGCCGGCGCCGGCGGCCACGCCGGCCAGCTCAACCCCATCGCCCTCGTCAACGAGATCCGCGCCTTCCACGACGGCCCGCTGGCCCTGTCCGGCTGCATCAGCCACGGCAAGGACATCCTCGCCGCCCAGGCCCTGGGCTGCGACTTCGCCTACATGGGCACCCGCTTCATCGCCACCCGCGAATCCCTCGCCAACGACGCCTACCGCGAAATGATCCTGCGCGCCCAGGCCGCCGACGTCACCTACACGCCCCACTTCTCCGGCGTCCCCGCCAACTACCTCACCGAAAGCATCCGCGCCGCCGGCCTGGACCCCACCCGGCTCCCCGACTACGACGCCCCGCCTCCCAACCTCGACAAGAGCACCCGGCCCAAAGCCTGGAAAGACATCTGGAGCGCCGGCCAAGGCGTCGGCGCCACCCAGGAAATCCTGTCGGTGGCCGAACTCGTGACCCAGCTGGAAACGGAATACCAGGAAGCAAAGAGGGCGCTGCTGCGCTAACACCGAGCCCCCCAAGCGCGCAGCGTCATCCGGAGCCGCAAGACACCGCGTAAGCCGGAAGACGGCCGCCCGCGCAGCCGTCTTCCGGCGGGCCCCGCAAACCCTTCCGCACCGCGCCGACGGTGACAAGCTTGCCAAGCGCCACCCTCCCCAACACCCGCCATTGAGTCACGGCGCGAGCGCATGGCGGGGCAGGCGGGGGATGGCGGGGCGTGTAGATGCGCCCGAGGGAATCCGAAGGAGTCGCCGAAGGCGAGGACGAGATTCTATGGTCCGGATCAAGCTGTTTTCAGGTTCAACCTCCCGGGATCGAAGGCTTGCCCGGTGCGCCAGACCCCGTAAGCAATACGCAACAACTTGCGCGCGATC
>NZ_CADIJR010000113.1 GCF_902859645.1 Achromobacter insuavis
ATGACCGTCAAGCTGCTGGCCCCGATCGCCATGGAAGAAGGTCTGCGTTTCGCCATCCGTGAAGGCGGTCGTACCGTCGGCGCCGGCGTCGTCGCCAAGATCCTGAAGTAAGCAATACCCGGATGGGTAGAGTGGGCTCTCAAGCCCCTCTATCCATCTTTGCTGTAAAAGTAGTATGATGTATGGTTCCGCAAGCCGCTACACTTGGTAGTGGCTTGGAAAATGAAGCGGAACGATGAAAGTGCAGTGCACGTGAGTGCGAATGTGAGTGTTTTAGGGGCATAGCTCAATTGGCAGAGCGTCGGTCTCCAAAACCGAAGGTTGTAGGTTCGATTCCTACTGCCCCTGCCACCGCCAGGATAAACCCGCGGGAGATCATCGCGAGTTACGCATTCACGGCGGCTCGCGTCGCAATATGTCTAATACCAGCGTAGAAACCGTAACCAGTACCGCCGACCGGGTCAAGCTCGGGCTGGCGGTTCTTGTCGTTATTGCTGGCATCGTCGGGTTTTCCGTGCTCAGCGCACAACCGATGCCTGCTCGTATCGGCGTCTTTGTCGGCGGCCTCGTGATCGCGGCCGTGATCGCCTGGTTCAGCGAACCGGGTCGTCGCACGTTGAGCTTCGCCAGCGAGTCCTACAACGAAGTCAAGCGTGTCTCGTGGCCCACCCGCAAGGAAACGACCCAGATGACGGGCATCGTTTTCGCGTTCGTGGCGGTCATGGGCATTTTCATGTGGGTGCTCGACAAGGGCATCGAATGGATTCTCTACGGCCTGCTGTTGGGCTGGAAATAAGGACGGCGAATGAGTAAGCGTTGGTATGTCGTCCATGTGTACTCCGGCATGGAAAAAAGCGTACACAAGGCCCTGAACGAGCGCATCGAGCGCGCGGGCCTGCAAACGTCTTTCGGCCGCATTCTTGTGCCCTCCGAGGAAGTCGTCGAGGTCAAGGGTGGCCAGAAGTCGATCACCGAGCGCCGCATTTTCCCCGGTTACGTCCTGGTCGAAATGGACCTGACCGACGAAACGTGGCACCTGGTCAAGAACACCAACCGCGTCACCGGCTTTTTGGGTGGCTCGGGTAATCGTCCGACCCCGATTTCCGAAAAGGAAGTCGAAAAGATCCTCTCCCAGATGGAAGAGGGCGTCGAGAAACCCCGCCCCAAGATCCTGTTCGAAGTGGGCGAGATGGTTCGGGTCAAGGAAGGTCCGTTTGCGGACTTCAACGGCAACGTCGAAGAAGTCAACTACGAAAAGAGCAAGGTTCGCGTGTCTGTCACGATCTTCGGTCGTGCCACCCCCGTCGAACTGGATTTCAGCCAGGTCGAAAAGACCTGATTTCAACCCCCGGGGAGCCCTGGCCGCGCGCTAGGGCGATATAACCCGCAAGGAGCAAAGCATGGCGAAGAAGATCGTCGGCTTTATCAAGCTGCAAGTGCCGGCTGGTAAGGCTAACCCCTCCCCCCCGATTGGCCCGGCCCTGGGTCAGCGTGGCCTGAACATCATGGAATTCTGCAAGGCGTTCAACGCCAAGACCCAAGGCATGGAGCCTGGTCTGCCGATTCCGGTGGTGATCACCGCTTTCGCCGACAAGAGCTTCACCTTCATCATGAAGACCCCGCCCGCGACGGTCCTCATCAAGAAGGCCGCCGGCGTGCAAAAGGGTTCGTCCAAGCCGCATACCGACAAGGTCGGCACGCTGACCCGCGCGCAAGCTGAAGAAATCGCCAAGGCCAAGGGCCCCGATCTGACCGCCGCTGATCTGGACGCCGCCGTCCGCACGATCGCTGGCAGCGCCCGCAGCATGGGCATCACGGTTGAGGGGATCTAATCATGGCAAAACTGAGCAAGCGCGCCGCCGCCATTGCGCAAAAGATCGACCGCACCAAGCTGTACCCGGTCGCCGAAGCCCTGACCCTGGTCAAGGAAACCGCTGTCGCCAAGTTCAACGAATCGATTGACGTGGCCGTGCAGCTGGGCATCGACCCGAAGAAGTCGGACCAACTGGTCCGCGGTTCGGTCGTGCTGCCCGCCGGTACCGGCAAGTCGGTCCGCGTCGCCGTGTTCGCCCAAGGCGACAAGGCCGAGGCCGCCAAGGCCGCTGGCGCCGACATCGTCGGCCTGGACGACCTGGCTGACCAGATCAAGGCCGGTCAAATGGACTTCGACGTGGTCATCGCCTCGCCCGACACGATGCGTGTCGTCGGCGCCCTGGGTCAGATCCTGGGCCCGCGTGGCCTGATGCCGAACCCGAAGGTCGGCACCGTGACCCCCGACGTCGCCACCGCCGTCAAGAACGCCAAGGCCGGTCAGGTTCAGTACCGCACCGACAAGGCCGGCATCATCCACGCAACGATCGGCCGCGCGTCGTTCGGCGTGGAACAGCTGCAAACCAACCTGGCCGCTCTGGTCGACGCCCTGCAAAAGGCTCGTCCCGCCGCTGCCAAGGGCATTTACCTGCGCAAGCTGGCCGTTTCGTCCACGATGGGCGGCGGTGCGCGCGTGGAAATTGCCTCGCTGTCGGCTTCCAACTAAGCCAACAGCTGTAAACGTACTTTGGGCCGCATCCGGATTCCTCCGGATGCTGCTGTCAAAGACCGCTGGAGCAGGTCGGCGCGAAGGTTCTCCTTCCGCTGGAAGCAGTACCCCCGCTGCCCCGCTTAATCCCGAAGCTCGCACAGTTCGGATCCAGCGTAGACGGCGTCCCCAGGAAGATTTCTTTATCTGAAGAACTCGACCAGGCGCCGCATTCGGTTGACGCGCAAGGCTTCGGCCCCAAGCGTCTTTTGATGGAGTGTTCAAACCGTGAGTCTCAATCGTCAAGAGAAAGCGGTGGTAATCGAGGAAGTCTCGGCCGAAGTGGCCAAGGCGCAATCGATTGTTATCGCCGAGTACCGTGGTCTGGACGTCGCCTCTGTCACCGTACTGCGCAAAACTGCGCGTGAATCGGGCGTGTATCTGCGTGTTCTGAAGAACTCGCTGGCCCGTCGTGCTGTTGCCGGCACGGCTTTCGAGCCGTTGGCTGAGCAACTGACCGGTCCGCTGATCTATGGCATCAGCACTGATCCGGTTTCGGCGGCCAAGGTCCTCGCAGGTTTCGCGAAAAGCAACGACAAGCTGGTCATCAAGGCGGGCGCTCTGCCCAACAGCCTGCTGAACCAAGACGGCGTGAAGGCTCTGGCCACCATGCCCTCGCGCGAAGAGTTGCTGTCGAAACTGCTGGGCACCATGCAAGCCCCCATCGCGCAATTCGTGCGTACGCTCAACGAAGTTCCGACCAAGTTCGCCCGTGGCCTCGCCGCCGTGCGCGACCAGAAGGCCGCGGCTTAATCCCCGCCCTTCACGGAATTCGCTGAACGACCGAGCGACACCCAAACCCTGGCATTACCAAAATTTTTGGAGTTCTGAAAAATGGCACTTAACAAAGCTGAAATCCTTGACGCCATCGCTGGCATGACCGTGCTCGAGCTGTCCGAGCTGATCAAGGAAATGGAAGAGAAGTTCGGCGTGTCGGCTGCTGCCGCCGCTGTCGCTGTCGCTGCTCCCGCCGCTGGTGGCGCTGCCGCCGCTGCTGAAGAGCAAACCGAGTTCACCGTGATCCTGGCTGAAGCCGGCGCCAACAAGGTGTCCGTCATCAAGGCCGTGCGCGAGCTGACCGGTCTGGGTCTGAAGGAAGCCAAGGACCTGGTCGACGGCGCTCCGAAGCCCGTCAAGGAAGCTGTGGCCAAGGCTGACGCCGAAGCCGCCAAGAAGAAGCTGGAAGAAGCTGGCGCCAAGGTCGAAGTCAAGTAAGACCTGCGTCAACTTGCCCGGGGACAGCGCAATTTGCCGTCCCCGGGCTTTTGCGTTTCCAGGAAACCCCTGCTGGGGTCATGCCCTTTCCAGAGGGGTTTCCTGGAGTCGTATCACCTGGGGCCGTGGTTGACGGCCCATGCAACCTCGAGTCGGAGTGCTCATGCCTTACTCGTACACCGAAAAAAAGCGCATCCGCAAAAGCTTCGCCAAGCGTGAAGACGTTCAAAACGTTCCCTTCCTTTTGGCGACTCAGCTTCAATCCTACCTAACTTTCCTGCAGGCGGATACCGCCCCGTCCGATCGCGTAGCCGACGGTTTGCAGGCGGCGTTTTCGTCGATTTTCCCGATCGTTAGTCACAACGGTATGGCGCGCTTGGAGTTCGTGAGCTATGTGCTCGGCGAACCGGTGTTCGATGTCAAGGAATGTCAGCAACGTGGCCTGACCTATGCCTCGCCCCTGCGAGCCAAGGTCCGCCTGGTGCTGCTTGACCGCGAAGTCAGCAAGCCCACCGTCAAGGAAGTGAAGGAACAGGAAGTCTACATGGGCGAAATTCCGCTCATGACCGGCACCGGTTCGTTCGTCATCAACGGCACCGAGCGTGTCATCGTCTCGCAGCTGCACCGCTCGCCTGGCGTGTTCTTCGAGCACGACCGCGGCAAGACGCACAGCTCCGGCAAGCTCCTGTTCTCGGCCCGCGTGATTCCCTACCGCGGTTCGTGGCTGGACTTCGAATTCGACCCCAAGGACGTCCTGTTCTTCCGCGTCGACCGTCGCCGCAAGATGCCCGTGACGATCCTGTGCAAGGCGATCGGCATGACGCCGGAATCGATCCTGGCCAACTTCTTCGACTTCGACAACTTCGAACTGAAGAGCGAAGGCGGCATGATGGAGTTCGTGCCCGAGCGTTGGAAGGGCGAAATGGCCCGTTTCGACATCGCGGACCGCTCCGGCAAGGTCATCGTCGAAAAAGACAAGCGTATCAACGCCAAGCATCTGCGCGACCTGGCTGCCGGCGGCATCCAGCGCATCTCCGTGCCGGAAGACTTCCTGTACGGCCGCGTGCTGGCCAAGAACATCGTTGACGCCGATACCGGCGAAGTCATCGCCAACGCCAACGACGAGATCACCGAAAGCGTGCTGGGCGCCCTGCGCGCCGCCAACGTGCACGACATCCAGACGCTCTACACGAACGACCTGGATCGCGGCCCGTACATCTCGCAGACGCTGCGCACCGATGAAACCGCCGACCAGATGGCCGCGCGCGTTGCCATCTACCGCATGATGCGTCCTGGCGAACCGCCTACCGAAGAAGCGGTGGAAGCGCTGTTCCAGCGTCTGTTCTACAGCGAAGAAACGTACGATCTGTCGCGCGTCGGCCGCATGAAGGTCAACAGCCGTCTGGGCCGTGGTGAAGACATCACCGGCCCGATGACGCTGACCAACGAAGACATCCTTGAAACCATCAAGGTGCTGGTCGAGCTGCGTAACGGCCGTGGCCAGATCGACGACATCGATCACCTGGGCAACCGCCGCGTGCGTTGCGTCGGCGAACTGGCCGAGAACCAGTTCCGCGCCGGCCTCGTGCGTGTCGAACGCGCCGTCAAGGAACGTCTGGGCCAGGCCGAGACCGAAAACCTGATGCCGCACGACCTGATCAACTCCAAGCCGATTTCGGCCGCCATCAAGGAGTTCTTCGGTTCGAGCCAGCTGTCGCAGTTCATGGACCAGACCAACCCGCTGTCGGAAATCACGCACAAGCGTCGTGTTTCCGCACTGGGCCCGGGCGGTCTGACCCGCGAGCGCGCCGGCTTCGAAGTCCGTGACGTGCACCCGACCCACTATGGCCGCGTCTGCCCGATCGAAACGCCGGAAGGCCCGAACATCGGTCTGATCAACTCCATGGCGCTGTACGCTCGCCTGAACGAGTACGGCTTCCTGGAAACGCCTTACCGCAAGATCATCGACGGCCGCGTCAGCGAGCAGATCGATTACCTGTCGGCCATCGAAGAAAGCCACTACGTCATTGCGCAGGCCAACGCCGCGCTGGACGAGCAGGGCGCCTTTGTCGACGACCTGGTTGCTTGCCGTGAAGCGGGCGAAACGATGTTGACCTCGCCGGCCAACGTGCACTACATGGACGTTGCCCCGTCGCAGATCGTGTCGGTCGCCGCCTCGCTGATTCCGTTCCTGGAGCACGACGACGCGAACCGCGCGCTGATGGGCGCCAACATGCAACGTCAGGCCGTGCCTTGCCTGCGTCCGGAAAAGCCGGTCGTGGGTACGGGTATCGAGCGCACCGTGGCCGTTGACTCGGGCACCACCGTGCAGGCGCTGCGTGGCGGCCTGGTCGACCACGTCGACGCCGAGCGCGTGGTGATCCGCGTGAACGACGAAGAAAACGTCGCCGGCGAAGTCGGCGTCGATATCTACAACCTGATCAAGTACACGCGTTCCAACCAGAACACGAACATCAACCAGCGTCCCATCGTCAAGCGTGGCGACAAGGTCGCCAAGGGTGACGTGCTGGCCGACGGCGCGTCGACGGACCTGGGCGAACTCGCCCTGGGCCAGAACATGCTGATCGCGTTCATGCCCTGGAACGGCTACAACTTCGAAGACTCGATCCTGATCTCCGAAAAGGTTGTTGCCGATGACCGCTACACCTCGGTGCACATCGAGGAACTGACGGTCGTTGCCCGCGACACCAAGCTCGGTCCGGAAGAAATCACGCGCGACATCAGCAACCTGGCTGAGACGCAACTGAACCGCCTGGACGATTCCGGCATCACCTACATCGGCGCCGAAGTCAGCGCCGACGACGTGCTGGTCGGCAAGGTCACGCCCAAGGGCGAGACCCAGCTGACGCCGGAAGAAAAGCTGCTGCGCGCCATCTTCGGTGAAAAGGCGTCCGACGTTAAGGACACCTCGCTGCGCGTGCCCTCGGGGATGACCGGCACCGTGATCGACGTGCAGGTGTTCACGCGTGAAGGCATCGTGCGCGACAAGCGCGCCCAGTCCATCATCGACGATGAACTGCGCCGCTATCGCCAGGACCTGAACGACCAGCTGCGCATCGTTGAAAACGACCAGTTCGACCGTATCGAGAAGATGCTGGTCAACAAGACCGTCAACGGCGGCCCGCGCAAGCTGGCCAAGGGCGCGACGATCACCAAGGCCTACCTGGCCGACGTGGATCGCTGGCAGTGGTTCGACATCCGCCTGGCCGACGAGCCCCACGCCGTGGTGCTGGAGCAGGCCAAGGAATCGCTCGAGCAGAAGCGTCACCAGTTCGACCTGGCCTTCGAAGAGAAGCGCAAGAAGCTGACGCAGGGCGACGAGCTGCCCCCGGGCGTGCTGAAGATGATCAAGGTCTACCTGGCCGTGAAGCGTCGTCTGCAGCCTGGCGACAAGATGGCAGGCCGTCACGGCAACAAGGGCGTGGTCTCGCGCATCACCCCGGTGGAAGACATGCCGCACATGGCTGACGGCACGCCGGCCGACATCGTTCTGAACCCGCTGGGCGTGCCCTCGCGGATGAACGTGGGTCAGGTGCTGGAAGTGCACTTGGGCTGGGCTGCCAAGGGCGTGGGTCACCGCATCGCCGACATGCTGCGCGACGAGCGCACCGCGCAGGTCAAGAACGTCCGTGCTTACCTGGACAAGGTCTACAACACGACCGGCACCGGCGCGCGCATCGACGAGCTGACCGACGAAGAAGTCATGGAAATGGCCCAGAACCTCAAGAACGGCGTGCCGTTCGCGACGCCCGTCTTCGACGGCGCGACCGAAGAGGAAATCACCAAGATGCTGGAACTGGCCTATCCGGACGAAGTCGCCAAGCGCATGGCGCTGACGCCCTCGCGCACGCAGGCGTGGCTGTACGACGGCCGCACCGGCGAGAAGTTCGAGCGCCCGGTCACCGTCGGCTACATGCACTACCTGAAGCTGCACCACTTGGTCGACGACAAGATGCACGCCCGTTCGACCGGTCCGTACTCGCTTGTGACCCAGCAGCCGCTGGGCGGCAAGGCGCAGTTCGGTGGCCAGCGTTTCGGGGAAATGGAAGTGTGGGCGCTGGAAGCATACGGCGCCGCCTACACCCTGCAGGAAATGCTGACGGTGAAGTCCGACGACATCACCGGCCGCACCAAGGTATACGAAAACATCGTCAAGGGCGATCACGTCATCGATGCCGGCATGCCGGAATCGTTCAACGTGCTGGTCAAGGAAATCCGCTCGTTGGCCCTGGACATGGATTTGGAGCGTAACTAATGAAAGCGCTACTCGACCTCTTTAAGCAAGTCTCGCAAGACGAGCAATTCGATGCCATCAAGATCGGCATCGCCTCGCCCGAGAAGATCCGTTCGTGGTCCTACGGCGAAGTTCGCAAGCCCGAGACCATCAACTACCGCACGTTCAAGCCTGAACGCGACGGTCTGTTCTGCTCCAAGATCTTCGGCCCGATCAAGGACTACGAGTGCCTGTGCGGCAAGTACAAGCGCCTGAAGCACCGTGGCGTGATCTGCGAGAAGTGCGGCGTTGAAGTCACCGTTGCCAAGGTTCGCCGTGAACGCATGGGCCACATCGAGCTGGCCAGCCCCGTCGCGCACATCTGGTTCCTGAAGAGCCTGCCGTCGCGTCTGGGCATGGTGCTCGACATGACCCTGCGCGACATCGAACGCGTCCTGTACTTCGAAGCCTGGTGCGTGATCGAACCCGGCATGACGCCGCTCAAGCGCGGCCAGATCATGTCGGATGACGATTTCCTCGCCAAGACCGAAGAGTACGGCGACGACTTCCGTGCCCTGATGGGCGCCGAAGCCGTGCGCGAACTGCTGCGCACCATCGACATCGACCGCGAAGTGGAAACGCTGCGCGGCGAACTGAAGGCCACCAGCTCGGAAGCCAAGATCAAGAAGATCTCCAAGCGCCTGAAGGTGCTGGAAGGCTTCCAGAAGTCCGGCATCAAGGCCGAGTGGATGGTCATGGAAGTGCTGCCCGTGCTGCCGCCGGACCTGCGTCCGCTGGTGCCGCTGGACGGCGGCCGCTTCGCGACCTCCGACCTGAACGACCTGTACCGCCGCGTCATCAACCGCAACAACCGTCTGAAGCGCCTGCTGGAGCTGAAGGCCCCTGAAATCATCCTGCGCAACGAAAAGCGCATGCTGCAGGAAGCCGTCGACTCGCTGCTGGACAACGGTCGCCGCGGCAAGGCCATGACCGGCGCCAACAAGCGTCAGCTCAAGTCCCTGGCCGACATGATCAAGGGCAAGAGCGGTCGTTTCCGTCAGAACCTGCTGGGCAAGCGCGTCGACTACTCGGGCCGTTCGGTCATCGTGGTGGGTCCGCAGCTCAAGCTGCACCAGTGCGGCCTGCCCAAGCTGATGGCCCTGGAACTGTTCAAGCCGTTCATCTTCAATCGCCTGGAGATGATGGGCCTGGCCACGACCATCAAGGCCGCCAAGAAACTGGTGGAAAGCCAGGAACCGGTGGTCTGGGACATCCTGGAAGAAGTCATCCGCGAACACCCGGTCATGCTGAACCGTGCGCCCACGCTGCACCGTCTGGGCATCCAGGCGTTCGAGCCGGTGCTGATCGAAGGCAAGGCCATCCAGCTGCACCCGCTGGTCTGCGCGGCGTTCAACGCCGACTTCGACGGTGACCAGATGGCCGTCCACGTGCCGCTGTCGCTGGAAGCCCAGCTCGAAGCGCGCACGCTGATGCTGGCTTCGAACAACGTGCTGTTCCCGGCCAACGGCGAACCGTCGATCGTGCCGTCCCAGGATATCGTGCTGGGTCTGTACTACACGACGCGCGAGCGCATCAACGGCAAGGGCGAAGGCATCTTCTTCACCGACGTCGCCGAAGTGCAACGCGCCTACGACAACGGCGAAGTGGAACTGCAGACGCGCATCACCGTGCGCCTGAAGGAACACGAGCGCGACGAAGCGGGTGAATGGCAGCCGGTGATCCGCCGCCACGAAACCACCGTCGGCCGCGCGCTGCTGTCCGAGATCCTGCCCAAGGGCCTGCCCTTCACCGTCCTGAACAAGGCGCTGAAGAAGAAGGAAATCTCGCGCCTGATCAACCAGTCGTTCCGCCGTTGCGGCCTGCGCGACACGGTGATCTTCGCCGACAAGCTGATGCAGTCGGGCTTCCGCCTGGCCACCCGCGGCGGTATCTCGATCGCCATGGGCGACATGCTGATCCCGTCGGCCAAGGAAGGCATCCTGGCCGAAGCCAGCCGCGAAGTGAAGGAAATCGACAAGCAGTACTCGTCGGGTCTGGTCACGTCCCAGGAACGCTACAACAACGTGGTGGACATCTGGGGCAAGGCCGGCGACAAGGTCGGCAAGGCGATGATGGAACAGCTGGCAACCGAACCCGTGGTCAACCGCCACGGCGAGGAAGTGCGCCAGGAATCGTTCAACTCCATCTACATGATGGCTGACTCGGGCGCCCGCGGTTCGGCCGCCCAGATCCGCCAGCTGGCCGGCATGCGCGGCCTGATGGCCAAGCCGGACGGCTCGATCATCGAGACGCCCATTACCGCGAACTTCCGTGAAGGCCTGAACGTGCTTCAGTACTTCATCTCGACTCACGGCGCGCGTAAGGGTCTGGCCGACACGGCACTGAAGACGGCGAACTCGGGTTACCTGACCCGTCGTCTGGTCGACGTGACGCAAGACCTGGTGATCACCGAGGACGATTGCGGCACCTCGCAGGGCTACAACATGAAGGCCCTGGTGGAAGGCGGCGAAGTCATCGAGCCGCTGCGCGACCGCATCCTGGGCCGCGTGGCTGCCATCGACATCGTCAATCCGGACACGCAGGAAACGGCGATCACCGCCGGCACCCTGCTGGACGAAGACATGGTCGACATGATCGACCGCATCGGCGTGGACGAAGTCAAGGTCCGCACGCCGCTGACGTGCGAAACGCGCCATGGCCTGTGCGCGCACTGCTACGGCCGTGACCTCGGCCGCGGCTCGCCGGTCAACCAGGGCGAAGCGGTTGGCGTCATCGCGGCCCAGTCCATCGGTGAACCGGGCACGCAGCTGACGATGCGTACGTTCCACATCGGTGGCGCGGCGTCGCGTTCGGCCCTGGCCAGCGCGGTGGAAACCAAGTCCAGCGGCGTGGTCGGCTTTGCCAGCACCATGCGCTACGTCACCAACGCCAAGGGCGAACGCGTCGCGATTTCGCGCTCGGGCGAACTGGCGATCTTCGACGACAACGGCCGCGAACGCGAACGCCACAAGATCCCGTACGGCGCGACCGTGCTGGTGGGCGATGGCGAGGCCGTGAAGGCCGGCGCGCGCCTGGCGACGTGGGATCCGCTGACCCGTCCGATCGTGTCGGAATACGGCGGCGCCGTCCGCTTCGAGAACATCGAAGAAGGCGTGACCGTGGCCAAGCAGGTGGACGAAGTCACCGGCCTGTCGACGCTCGTCGTCATCACGCCCAAGACCCGTGGCGGCAAGATCGTCATGCGTCCGCAGATCAAGCTGGCCAACGAGAACGGCGAAGACGTCAAGATCGCCGGCACCGATCACTCGGTGAACATCTCGTTCCCGGTCGGCGCGCTGATCACCGTGCGTGACGGCCAGCAGGTTGCCGTGGGTGAAGTGCTGGCGCGTATTCCGCAGGAATCGCAAAAGACCCGCGACATTACCGGCGGTCTGCCGCGCGTGGCCGAGCTGTTCGAAGCCCGTTCGCCCAAGGATGCCGGCATGCTCGCCGACGTCACCGGCACGGTCTCGTTCGGCAAGGACACCAAGGGCAAGCAGCGCCTGGTCATCACCGACCTGGAAGGCGTCAGCCACGAGTTCCTGATTCCGAAGGAAAAGCAGGTGCTGGTGCACGACGGCCAAGTGGTGAACAAGGGCGAAATGATCGTGGACGGCCCGGCCGATCCCCACGACATCCTGCGCCTGCAGGGCATCGAGAAGCTGGCGACCTACATCGTCGACGAAGTGCAGGACGTGTACCGTCTGCAGGGCGTGAAGATCAACGACAAGCACATCGAAGTGATTGTTCGTCAGATGCTGCGCCGTGTGAACATCGTCGATGCGGGCGATACCGAGTTCATCCCGGGCGAGCAGGTCGAGCGCTCCGAGCTGTTGAACGAGAACGACCGCGTCAACGCTGAAGACAAGCGTCCGGCTTCGTACGAAAACGTGCTGCTGGGTATCACCAAGGCCTCGCTGTCGACCGACTCGTTCATCTCGGCCGCCTCGTTCCAGGAAACCACGCGTGTCCTGACCGAAGCCGCCATCATGGGCAAGCGCGACGACCTGCGTGGCCTGAAGGAAAACGTCATCGTCGGCCGCCTGATCCCGGCCGGTACCGGCCTGGCGTACCACCATGCCCGCAAGGACAAGGAAGCCCTGGAGGCCGCGGAACGCGAAGCCGCCCGCCAGCTGGCCAACCCGTTCGAAGACTCGCCGGTCACGGTGGGCTCGGACGCCGATGCCCCGTCGTCCGACCTGGGCAGCGAGGACGCCGCCGAATAAGGGCGACGTCCGGTGCACCCCCCGCGCAGGTCCGGCGGGGGAGGCCAGAAACAAAAAGGCCGCTGATGCGAATCAGCGGCCTTTTTTTGTCTGCGCGACGGGGGCGCTGGCGCCTACTTGGCCACCTGGCTCTTGGCGCGCTGGAACACCGGGCCCCAGACCGGGTGGCCGGCTTCGTTCGGCGCCAGTTCGAAGGCGGGGTCCAGCTGCAGGATGCGGCTGAAGCTGTCTTCGCAGAGTTGCGGGTACTTGCTGACGCAGTAGCTGAACGCCTGCAGCTTGTAGGCCTCGATGCGCACGGCCTTGCTGGAGCCGGCCAGCTCATCGGATCTGGCCACCCGGCGGATGACCTCGCCGTAGTGCCCGGCGCTATATTGGTCACGAACCTGCTGCAACTGCTCCAGCGCCTCGGGCGTGGGCGGATGGTCGGGCTGGGTGACCGGCAGGCCGGAGCAGCCGGCCAGGGCGAACGATAATCCGAGCAAACTGCCGAGCAGGCGAATTTTCATGGGTTTCATCTAGGTGGGGGGAATTTGGCGATACGCTATCGTGCCACAGCCTGATGCGCTCCGACATCTTCGGCAATGTCCTTGCGTAACGGATTGGATAATATCCGCCTATCCGCCCTTAACCCGTTTTCGCGCCCCTTGCGCAGTATGTTGAACATGTCCTCACCCGCCGGCCTGCACACGCCGCGCAGCCCTTTTTCAGGCGCCGCGCCGCTCGCGCTGCGTCCTTTGAGCGCCATCGCCGCCAGCGCGGCGGGCGGGGTGCCGGAAACCCGCATCAAACGGTTGTTGTCGGATCTGCTGCCTTCGCTGATGAGCCTGCATGCGCAAGGCGAAATATGCGGCGACATCTCGCTGGATACGGTGGGCATGGATGAAGGCGCGCGCGCGCACCTGTTGCCGGAGCTGGCGGTGCCCCGGTCGCGCCGTTCCGGGCTGACACCCTTGCCGGGGTTTGCCCCGTTCGAGCTCTACACGGATTCGGCCGAATGGCCGCGCGGCCCCTGGACCGACGTCTACGCGCTCTGTGCGGTGATGCACGCGCTGGTGATCGGGCTGCGTCCGCCGCCGGCGCCGGAGCGCCGCGCGACAGACAGTTACGAACCCCTGGCGTCGCTGGGCCTGACGAAATACAGCCCGGCGTTCCTGACCGCGATCGATCATGGCCTGGCCATGCTGCCGGCCGACCGGCCGCAGACCCTGGGCGAACTGGCCGCGCTGCTCGATATCGCGGTCTATGTGGATGAGTCGCCCGCCGCGCCGGAAGCGACCCCGGCCAAGGTGACGGCCGCGCCCGCCGCGCCGGCGGCAGAGGCCGCCAAGCCGCGCGGCGGCGGGGGTCGGCCGCTGCTGCTTCTGCTGTTGCTGGTGGCGCTGATCGGCGCCGGCGCCTACGCCTGGATCCGTTCGGGGCTCGGCACGGGCAACGCCCTGATCACCCGTTCCGAAGTGGTGCAGCCGAATCCGCCGGCCGCGCCCGTTGCGCCACCCGCCGCCAGTCCCGCGCCGCCCGCCACCGAACCGGCGCCACCGCTGTCGGCGGCGCCCG
>NZ_CADIJR010000114.1 GCF_902859645.1 Achromobacter insuavis
GACCGCGCCGCGGCCGGCGTGCGCTTGGCGGCCGGGGCGGATCGCGTGGTCTTGCGCGGCGCGGCGGTGCGCTTGGCGGCGCGCGGCGCGGAGGTATCGTCCTTGTTCTCGCCGGGCGATACGGAAGCTTGCGGGTTCTTGTCTGTCATCGTTGCAATCCTTGCTGCGCGTGAGGTCCGAGCCACGGCGGCCGGCCAGTCGCCGGCGACCCGTCAGGAAAAAACATCTACCCTAACTGGCGTGCCGAGGCCGGGCGTTGACGTGGATCAATGCTTGTAACATTGCGGCAGCAATCCGCGCCCCTACACTGCCCGCTGTCCTCTTTCGAGTGCCCCCTTGCCGCCATGTGGTCCCTGCTCAAACGGCTGCTCACCGGCCCGCCCGCGCCGCCCGATCCCTACGCCGAAACCATCCGCTTCGATGACAGCGGCTTCACCCGCGCCATGGGCGACGAAGCGACGGGCGGCCGGCGCCAGTTCTGGCCTTGGGAGGCCATCGACGAATTCGGCTTCCAGTTCACCGAGGCGCTGTTTCCCGACCCGTGGGTGGGCGACTACATGGAAGGCCTGTGGTACGTCCGGGTCCACGACGAAGGCTCGCTGATGGCGGTGGCGTTCGGCCAGGAACATCTCGACCTGGCCGCCCTGCCCCCGGCCTTGCTGCGGCACATGCCGGGACTGGACGTGCAGGCCCTGCGCGAGGGATTGGCCGTGGCCAAGCGCGGTATCCATCATTTCGAGGGCGAGGGCACCTGGGTGGCCTGGCGGCGCGATCCGCATTGCACCTGAAAAGCCCTCACGGTAACATCTGCGGCTAAATATTTCGTGGCTGCCGCCCGCCGTGGAAACGCGTAGAGAACCCACCCTGAACCCGGAAGGCGCCGGCACGCCGATGCCGTTCGCGACATCGGCAACGCCCGAATCCCCGCGACCCAGCCGCGCCCTGCGGACGGGGACCTGGATCCTGTACATCGGTTTGTGGCTGCTGGCGCTGATGTTCAAGTCCGACGGCGCGGCCGGCGTCGCCGATCCGGCCGAATCGATGAGCTACCGCGTCGGCGGCGCGGTCGGCACCGCCATCGCGCTGCTGCTGCCCGCCGCCCTGGTGATCCTGGTCCTGTCGCTGTTCAAACGCTTTCGCACGCCGCTGCATCGCATGCGCGCCACGTTCGCCACGGGCCTGGTGCTGGCCGCCGCGGCCGCCGTCCTGGCCGGCCTGTCGGCCTATCGCGAAACGCAGAAGGCCACCGCGCTGGCCGAGATCCGCCGCACCGGCGAATGGATGCGCGCCGCGCTCAACGCGCCCGACCATCCGCCCGGCGATGTGCCGGACATCGACGCCACGCCCAAGGCGCGCGGCGTGTACGGCGAGATCGAGCGCGGCGTCAAGATCATCCTGGGACAGCGGGTGGCGCAGTACCGCGCCTACATGAAGGAGCTGGATGAGGTGCGGCTGTCCGACCTCTTCATCCCCAACCGGCTGGCGCGCGATCGCGGCATGGTGGAAAGCCGGCTGATCCTGGAGCAATCGCAGCGCGTGGTGCAGAAGTACAGCCAGCAGAACCAGCGGCTGCTGGCCGACGTGCCCGTCACCATCCGCTCGCTCGACCTGAGCGATCAGCAGAAGGACCGCATGGTCGAGGGCGCGATCAAGTCGCGGCCGCAGCAGAAGGCGACCCTGGCCCGCAACTGGGACCTGGAGCGCCAGACCCTGGACGAGTTCGAGAAGATGATCACCCTGCTCGACGACAACCGCCGCTCGTGGCGCGTGGAGCACAACGAGATCGTGTTCGACCGCGACAGCCTGCTGAACCGCTTCCGCGCGCACCAGCTGGCGGTGCGCAAGCTGACCGAGGAACGCGCGCGGCTGGAGTCGCAGCAGTTCGACAGCCTGACCTCGGTGCTGCGCTGAAGTGCTGCGCCTCTGTGCTGCTGCACTGAGGCGCAGCGCCGAGACGCCCTGCCGAGATACCGCGCCGAGACGCCGCGCCCGTCAGGTCCCCGCCGCGTCCAGCCCCTGCTTGAGATCCGCCAGGATGTCGGCGGCGGTTTCCAGCCCGACCGACAAGCGCAACAGGCCTTCCGACAAGCCATACTTTTCGCGGTCTTCGGCCGTGTAGCTGGCGTGCGTCATGGTGGCCGGATGCTGGATCAGCGTTTCCGGATCGCCCAGGCTGACGGCGATGCGCGCCAGCTTCAGGCTGTTCAGCAAGCGCCGGCCCGCCGCCACCCCGCCCTTCAGTTCGAACGCCACCAGGCCGCCGCCGGCCGCCTGCTGGCGCTGCGCGATCTCGGCGCCGGCCGTGCCCGCCAGGCCCGGATAGAACACGTCGGCCACCGCCGCGTGCTCGCGCAGGAACTTCGCCACCTTCAGCGCCGACTCGCTGTGGCGCTCGACCCGCAGTTCCAGCGTCTTCAGGCCGCGCAGCACCAGGAAGGCGGTGAACGGCGACAGCGTCGCGCCGGTGAAATAGCGCAGGCCCTGCAGGCGGATCGCGTCAATGTGCTGCTTGCGGCCGACCACCGCGCCGGCCAGCAGATCGCCGTGGCCGCCCAGGTACTTGGTGGCCGAATGCAGCACGATGTCGGCGCCATGCTGCAGCGGCCGCTGCAGCACCGGCGTGGCGAAGGTGTTGTCGACGATCGTCAGCAGGCCCTTGCCGCGCGCGATGGCCGAGATCGCGGCGATATCGACCAGCCGCAGGTTGGGATTGGCCGGCGTCTCGAAATAGACGGCGCGGGTCTTGGGGCCGATGGCGGCGGCCACCGTTTCCGGGCGCGTGAAGTCGGCGAACACGGCGTTGATGCCCAGGCGCGGCAGCCCCTGCGCGAACAGCGTGAAGGCGGTGCCGTAGACGATCTGGTCGACCACGATCTCGTCGCCGCTCTGCAGCAGCGACAGCAGCGTGGCCGAGATCGCCGCCATGCCGGAGGCCGTGACCACGCCGGCCTCGGCCCCTTCGAGCGAGGCCAGCCGCTCTTCCAGCAGCGCCTGCGTCGGGTTGCGGGTGCGGCCGTAGACGTAGCCCGACTGTTCGCCCAGGCGGATGCGGTCGAAGGCCTCGATGCTGTCCTGGGTGTAGGTGGACGTCAGGTAGAGCGGCGGCGACAGCGCGCCCTGCTCGTCCAGCGGGTCGTAGCCCAGGTGGATGGCGCGCGTGGCGAAGCCGTGGTGTTGCGTGTCGGACATGGGGGACCTCCAGGAGTCAGCGCTTGTGGTCGGCGCGGCGCGAGAGCCATTCGCCGGTGAATTGCACGATCGAGACCAGCGCGATCAGGATCACGATCACTTCGAACATCACGCGGGTTTCATAGCGTTCATAGCCGTAGCGGATGGCCAGGTCGCCCAGGCCGCCCGCGCCCACCGCGCCGGCCATGGCCGAGGCGTTGATCATGGCGATGACGCTGACGGTCATGCCGCCGATGATGCCCGGCAGCGCCTCGGGCAGCAGCACGTGGCGCACGATGTGCCAGCGGCGGCAGCCCATGGCGCGGGCGGCCTCCACCAGGCCGTGGTCGACATCGTTCAGGCTGACCTGGGCGATGCGCGCGAAGAACGGCACCAGGTTGGCGGACAGCGGCACGATCGCGGCCCAGGTGCCGAGCGTGGTGCCGACCAGCATGCGCGTGAACGGCAGCATGGCCACCAGCAGGATGATGAAGGGGATGGCGCGGAAGGTGTTCACCGTGATCGACAGCGCCTTGTTCAGGCGCGGCCGCGGATACAGGTTGCCCGGCGCGGTGACGGTCAGCACCACCGCCAGCGTCAGGCCGGCGGCGATCGCGATGACCGCGGACACGCCCACCATGGTCAGCGTCTGCAGGAATGCCTGCAGGTATTTATCAAGCATCGACAGCGACATAGCCCAGCACCTTGATCTGATCGGCCACCAGCGCGGCGCGCGCGGCCTCTTCCTGTAGAACCGCCACGGGCACCGACACCAGCAGGCTGCCCTGGGCGTGGCCGCGCAGGCGGTCCAGCCCGCCATGCAACAGCGTCGCGCCCGGCCCCAGCGCGGCCAGCGCCTGCAGCGACACCCCTTGCGGCCGGCCCTGGCCGGTGAAGCGCAGCCGCAGCACCGCCACGCCGGGCCGGCCTTGCAGGTCCGGCACCAGCCGCGCCGCCAGATCGGCCGGCAGGTCGTGCTGCAACGGACGCAACAGGGCTTGCGTGGCATCGGCCCGCGGATTGCCGAACACGCGCCAGACCTCGCCGTGCTCGACGTTGCGGCCGCCGTCCAGCACCAGCACCCGGTGGCAGACTTCGCGGATCACCGCCATGTCGTGCGTGATCAGCACCACGGTCAGGCCCAGCTTGCGGTTGATGTCGCGCAGCAGCGCCAGGATCGACTGCGTGGTTTCCGGGTCGAGCGCGGAGGTGGCTTCGTCGCACAGCAGGATCTCGGGGTCGTGCACCAGCGCGCGGGCGATGCCCACGCGCTGCTTCTGGCCGCCGGACAGCTTGGACGGATAGGCGTCGGCCTTGTCGCGCAGCCCGACCAGGTCCAGCAGCGCGTCGACCTTGGCGCGCGCCTCGGCCGGCTTGACGCCCGCCACGCGCAGCGGCAGGGCCACGTTCTGCGCCACGGTCTTGGCCGACAGCAGGTTGAAGTGCTGGAAGATCATGCCGATGCGGCGCCGCAGGCCGACCAGCGCATCCTCGTCCAGGCTGCCGACGTCCACGCCGTCGACCCGCACGTGGCCGGCGCTGGGCCGCTCCAGCATGTTGATCGAGCGCAGCAGGGTCGACTTGCCGGCGCCGCTGCGGCCGATGATGCCGAACACCTCGCCGCGGGCGATGGAAAAGGAGATATCGGACAGCGCCGCCACCGGGCCCTGCGGCCCCTGGTAGTGCTTGCGCAGCCCGTCGAAAACAATGTGCGCGTCGCGCGCCGCGCCGGCCTCGGCCTGCTCGGCCGCGTCCGGCAAGGAAAACTCGTGTTGCATCATGCCCTGTCTCCGAGCCGCCTGGTCAGGCGGCGGCCTCGCCTGGCCCGGCATCCGATCACCGGCCTGTGCGAGGCGCCTTGTGGTGTGAACCGGCGCCTGGGTTGATCGCGGCGCCGGCTGGCGCCGCCACACCCGACGCGCAAGTTCAGAAGACCGGAATGACCGAGCCTTCGTACTTGCTCAGGATGAACTGGCGCACTTCCTCGGAGTGGTAGGCCTTGACCAGCTCGGGCACCCAGGGCGCGTTCTTGTCTTTCTCGCGCACGGCGATGATGTTGACGTAGGGGTTGTTCTCTTTCTTCTCGATCGCGATGCCGTCGCGCGTGGCGATCAGCCCGGCCTGGTAGGCGAAGCTGTTGACGATGGCGGCGGTGTCGACGTCGGGCAGCGAGCGCGCCAGCACCACCGAGGCGCTTTCGACGAAGTTGAGCTTGCGCGGATTGGACGTGACGTCGGCCAGCGTGGCCGTGCCCGTGGCCGGATCGAAGCCGTCCTTGAGCGTGATCAGGCCCTGGTCGCGCAGGATCACCAGCGCGCGGGTCTGGTTGCTGGGGTCGTTGGGGATGCCGACCTTGGCGCCCTCGGGCAGGGCCTGCAGCGACTTGTACTTCTTCGAATAGAAGGCGATGGGCGAGATCAGCGTGTTGGCCACCGGCACCAGCTTGTAGCCGCGCTGCTTGATCTGGTCATTCAGGAACGGGATGTGCTGGAACGCGTTGGCCTCCAGGTCGCCGTTGTTGAGCGCCTCGTTGGGGCTGGCGGTGCCGGTGATGACCACCGGCTCGACGGCCAGGCCGTTCTTCTTGGCGACCTGCGCCACCACTTCCCAGATCTGTTCGTCGACGCCGCCGCGCACGCCGACCTTGAGCGGCTTGGGATCGGCCGAGAACGCCGGCCCGTGGAACATCGCGGCGGCCGCCAGCACGGCGCCCAGCAGGGCCTTGGCCAACGTGCCCAGGCGGGCGGATTCAGTACGGGGAGTCATATGGAAATCGCCTCTCAGTCGATACGGTTATGAGCAGACGATTCTAGGGATGGCCCCCGCGGGCGCGAACGAATAGTTCGTTGAGTCGTTATTACAGGGGTGTTTGGATATGGCGCCGGCGCATAAGCGGCGGCGCCCGGCGCCAATGGCGCGCGCCGCGCCTCAGAACGGCTTGACCACCACCAGCGTCACGATGACCGCCGCCGCGACCACCGTGAGCGGCGCGTACAGGTCGACCAGCGGCGCGCGCTTGGCGCTGCCCTGGGACTGGCGGCGCAAGGCGGCGCTCTGCACGCCGAGCAGGCCCGACAGGACCAGCGCCAGCGCGATCTTGATCCAGATCCAGGTCATCGCGAACCAGCCGAAGGTCACCGCCAGGTGCAGGCCGACCAGCCAGGCCAGCACCATTGCCGGCGTGGTCACGAACAGCGTCCAGCGGCGCAGCGCGCCCAGCATCTTGCGCTCCTTGGGCGCCTCGTCGCTGTCGGGCGGCTGCGACGACAGCAGGAACAGCGACACGAACAGGGAGCCGCCCAGCCATGCGACCACGGCGGCGACATGCAGCATTTTGAGTAGTTGGTAGGTCATGCGCGCGATTATCGCCGGTGTGGCGCGCGCCGGGGTGGGATCGGGTCCGACGTGTTTGCGCTAGGGCAAAGGCCGATGGCGGCGTTCACGGCGCCAGCGCCTTGAGCACCCGCAACGCCAGCCGCACCCGCGCCTCATTCGGATAGTTGCGGTTGGCCAGGATCACGATGCCGAGCTTGCGCGACGGCACGAACGCCACATAGGCGCCGAAGCCGTTGGTGGCGCCGGTCTTGTTGATCCACACCGCCTGCTGCGGCGCCAGCGGCGGTTGCAGGGCCTTGACCGGCAGGGTCTCGAACGCGACCTGGGCGGAATTGCCGTGCACCAGATCGTCCACCGACACCGGGTAACGGTACTGCTCCCAGATCAGGTCCTGCGTCATCGCGCCCAGCTGGTAATAACCGGTCTGGGTCGCGGCGATGGCGCGCTGCAGCGTGGCTTCGACCGGCGCGGTGCCCAGGTTGATCTCGACGAATCGCAACATGTCGCGGGCGCTGGACTTCACGCCATAGGCCTCGTCGGCCAGCACGCCCGGGTTCACGCGCACCGGCGCGTCCTGCTTGTCGTAGCCCTGGGCGTAGTCGGGCATCTTGCGCGGCGGCACTTCCAGGTAGGTGTCGCGCAGGCCCAGCTTGGGGAACAGCTGCTGCTCCATCGCCGCCACATAGGGCTCGCCCAGCGCGCGCGCCGCCACCACGCCCAGCATGCCGATGCTGGGGTTGGCGTAGGTGCGGCGCGTGCCGGGCGCGTACTGCGGGGTCCAGGCCTTCAGGTAGTCCATCAGCTGCGCCATGGTCTGCACCGCGTCCGGCACCTGCAGGGGAAAGCCGCCGGCGGTGTGGGTGGCCAGGTTCACCAGCGTCAGCTTGGCGAATTCGCTGCCTTGCAGCTCGGGCACCCACTTGGCCGGACTGTCGGTGAGCGACAGGCGGCCCGTGGCCTGGGCATAGGCGGCCAGCGTGACGGTGAAGGTCTTGCTGATCGACCCCAGTTCGAACAGGGTGTCGCTGGAGACCGCGCGGCGCGGCGCGCGCGAGGCGTCGCCGTAGCTGAAGAAGCGCTGCTCGCCGTCGCGGCTGACGCCGATGGCCATGCCGGCGATGCCGTATTCACGCATGACCTCGGCCACGGCGGCGTCGACGGCGGCGGTGGCGCGATCGGCCTTGGCGGCGGGCGCTTGCGCAACGGCCGGGCTGGCCGAGGCGGCGGCGGCCAGGGCCAGCGTCAACGTCATGGACAGCAGGGGAATACGGAACATTGCCGGAGCGCGCATGCGGGATCGTCCTTTCGTTTTCTGACCGGCGCGTGCCGGCGGGTCGGCGCCCAGTGTAGAGCCTATCTGCCTCCTTCTTGGTATTAACCCTGAGTCCCGCTCGCGGCGGATTTTGGCTATTCTCACTGCGTCGATTCAAAACCCCGCAGAAGAGTCCCGTCCCCCGTGGCGGGCGCCGACGGAGCAACCGCCCCGGAAACTCTCAGGCAACAGGACTGCGCGGTCTAGACAATCTGGAGAGAGGCGCCTGGCGCCCACCGAAGGGGAACCCGCGCCGCAGCGCCCGGGTGAAGCTCTCAGGTACAGAGACAGATGGGGTGCCACGGCCGTTGGGTCGTGGCCACGCCTTCTGGAGCCATCATGCCCCGCATCGCCATCATCGGCGCCGGTATCACCGGCGTCACGTCCGCCTACGCCTTGAGCAAACTGGGCTACGACGTCACCGTCTACGACCGCCAGCGCTATCCCGCCATGGAGACGTCCTACGCCAACGGCGGCCAGCTGTCCGCCAGCAACGCCGAAGTCTGGAACAGCGCCGCCACTGTCATCAAGGGCCTGCGCTGGCTCGGCCGCCACAACGCGCCGCTGCTGCTCAACCCGCGCCCGAGCTGGCACAAGTATTCGTGGCTGGCCCAGTTCATGGGGCAGATCCGCAACTACCGCCAGAACACCATTTCCACCACCCGCATGGCGATCGAGGCGCGCGAGCACCTGTACGCCATGGCGGTCGAGGAAGGCATCGACTTCGACCTGCAGCGCCGCGGCATCCTGCACATCTACCATGACGCGGCCAGCTTCGAGACCGCGCGCCGCGCCAACGCGCTGCTGCGCGAAGGCGGGCTGGAGCGGCACGCCGTCACGCCCGAGGAAATCCGCGGCATCGAGCCGACGCTGCAAACGCCCTGCCACGGCGGCTTCTACACGCCGTCCGACGCCACCGGCGACATCCACAAGTTCACCAGCGGCCTGGCGCAGGCGTGCCTGCGGCGCGGCGTGCGCTTCGAACAGGACGCCGACATCCGCGCCATCAGCCGCGACGGCCTGCCCTACGTGCTGGACGTGGCGCGCGAGGACGGCGCGCGGCGCGAACAGCACGAGGCCAGCGCCATCGTGGTCTGCGCCGGCGCCGCCAGCCGCCAGTTCGCGCGGCAGCTGGGCGACCGCCTGAACATCTACCCGGTCAAGGGCTATTCGATCAGCGTGCATCTGGACGACGCCGCGAGCCAGGCCGCCGCGCCCACCGTGAGCCTGCTGGACGAGGCCGCCAAGATCGTCACCAGCCGCCTGGGCGACCGCTTCCGCGTGGCCGGCACCGCCGAGTTCAACGGCTTCAACCTGGACATCCGCGCCGAACGCATCCAGCCCCTGGTGGACTGGACCCGCCGCCATTTCCCCGGCGTGCGCACCGCGCGCGTGGTGCCGTGGTGCGGCCTGCGGCCGATGATGCCCGACATGATGCCGCGCGTCGGCCCGGGCAAGCGGCCGGGCGTGTTCTACAACACCGGGCACGGACACCTGGGCTGGACGCTGTCGGCGGCGACGGCGCAGATGCTGGCGGCGAGCGTCAGGGAGGCGGTGGCGCTGCCTTGATGTCAGACTGAAGGCTAGCTGCAGGCGCTTGGAACGGTCATGAGGCCGTTGTAAGCTCGCGGCTGCCAATGACAAGGCGATGGGCAGCCCCAAACTCGCCCGTCGCATCTTGTCCGCTTGCGATTCACGGACAACTGCCCCCAAGACCTCAACGCAGCGTCACGATAATGCCTGACGATATCCACCTCGAACCCCTGCAAGAGCAAGCCCAAGCGCTCCTTCAAATCCTCTTGCAAGGACAACAGGAAATCGAGGCAGGCCGAACGTCTCCTGCAAAAGCAGTCTTTGCCCGACTGGATGACATGGACGAAAACGACGAGGATTGAACGCTCGTGAACGTCGTCACCGCACCAGGTCCAACGTCCCGGCTTCCTGGCGCAGCCAATCCCGCAACGCCAGCACCCGCGCATCCTCCGCGCTGCCTTGCGGATAGACCAGGTAATAAGCGAAGTCCGGCGCCATGCCGACGTCGATATCGAACAGCCTGACCAGCCGTCCGCGAGCCAGATCGGCCTCGACCATGGCCGGTTCCAGCAGGCCGACGGCGCTGCCGTCCAGCGCCGCCTGCGCCACATGACTGGAATCCGGAAAGGCCAGGCTGCGGCTGGCGTCGACGTCCGCCACGCCGGCCGCCGCCAGCCACATCCGCCAGTCCGGCCAGACCATGCCCTCGGCCACGCAATCGACGTGACACAAGGGATAGTGCGCCAGGTCGCGCGGCGAGGCGATGGCGGGTCCGCTGGCGAGCAAGGCGGGACTGGCGATTGGCGCCAGCGTCGTGGCGAACAAGCGGTCGGCCCGCGTACCCGGGTAGCGGCCCGCGCCGAAGCGGATCGCGGCGTCGATGTCGTCCACCTCGAAATCGCGCACCTGGTCGCTGATGTCGAACGTCAGTTCCAGGCCCGGATGGGCCGCTCGAAAGCGCGCCAGGCGCGGCAATAGCCAATGAGTGGCGAAGCGCGCCTCCAGCGACAGGCGCAGGTGGCCGGCGCCGCGCGCCATGCGCTGGGCGCGGCCGACGGCGCGCCGCAATCCATCGAGCGCGTCGGCGGCGGCTTCCAGCAGGACCGCGCCGGCCGGCGTCAGCTGGATGCTGCGGCTGCTGCGGGTGAACAGCACCAGGCCCAGCTGGTCCTCGATTTCCTTGATCTGATAGCTGACCGCCGCGGGCGTCAGGCCCACCTCGTCCGCGGCGCGGGTGAAGTTGAGCAGCCGCCCCGCGGCCTCGAAAGTCCGCAGGGCGCGCGTGCCGGGCAGCATGCGGGAAGGGTTCATGGCTAGCGCGCCAGCAGCTGCGGCACCGACGACGCCAGCAGCGTCAGGCCCGAGCATGTCAGCAGCCCCAGCACCACGCGCCGGAACGTCACGTCGGAAATGCCGATATACAGGCGCGTGCCGAGCAGCGTGGGGATCAGCATGGCCGGCGCCACCACCGCGAACATGGGCGCCATGTCGCGCGTGACGATGCCGGTGGCCAGGTAGATCGCCATGGTCACCGACAGCATCGACAGATTGAAGTTCTGGATCACGGCGCGCTGCGTGTCCTTGTTGAAGCCGCGCAGCGTGCACCACAGCGTCGGCACGCTGCCGGCGAAGCCGCCGATGCCGCCCAGCACGCCGCCCACCAGGCCGACCGCGCCGTCGCCCCAGCGGTTGCCGCCGATGCGCGGCAGGCGCTGCGCCACCAGCATCACCGGGCACCACAGCGCCAGCAACGCGCCCAGCACCGCCTTGAACCAGTCCATGTCCAGGTGCGGCAGGACCAGCACGCCCAGCGGGATGCCGGCCAGCCCGCCCAGCAGGAACGGCCACAGCAGCGGCCAGTTGAAGCCGCGGCGCACCGAGAACACCGCCAGCAGCTGCCCGGTCAGCGCGCCGAACACCGCCAGCGCCGCCGCCAGCCGCGGGTCCAGCACCCAGGCCCAGAACGACATGGCCACCATGCCGAAGGCAAAGCCCGACAGCCCCTGCACGAAGCCCGCCGCGGCCGCGCCGATCGCCACTATCCACACCGCATCCATGCCCTGCGTCTCCTTGTTGTCGTGACCGCCGACGCGTGTCGGCCGGTCCGTGTCTTGTGACGGCAGATTCTAGGCGCGCCTCGGCGTGGCGCGTATTTGAAGTGCTGATGAGGCGATAGGTTTTCGGTAATGGCGGCGGGCGCCGCGCCGTCTCAGAGGAAGATCGCGCCGCGCAGGTACAACGCCGCCTGCCCGCTGATGATGACGCGGCCGTTGTCGCGCACCTCGCAGCGCAGCTGCCCCTTGCGCGCCCCGCCCTGCTCGGCGCTCAGGACCGTCTTGCCCAGCCGCTGCGCCCAGTACGGCGCCAGCGAGGTGTGCGCGGAGCCGGTCACCGGGTCTTCGTTCACGCCGACCCGCGGACCGAACCAGCGCGACACGAAATCGTGGCGCGCGGACGGCGCGGTCACCGCCACGCCGCGCACGTCGAAGGCCGCCAGCGCGGCGAAGTCCGGCTTGAGGCCGTCGATCAGCGCTTCGTCGTCGATCACGACGAGGTAGTCGTCGGTGCGGTACAGCGCCCGCGCCTCGGCCAGCCCCAGGGCCTGCAACAGGCCGGGCGGCACGGCCTCGGCCACCGGCTGCTTGGCCGGGAAGTCCATCGCCAGGCCGTCGCCAGCGCGGCGCACCTGCAGCTCGCCGCTGCGGGTGGCGAAGCGCAGCACCTCGTCCTTGGCGCCGAGTTGCTCGAACAGCACCCAGGCCGTCGCCAGCGTGGCGTGGCCGCACAGGTCGACCTCGACCGCGGGCGTGAACCAGCGCAGATCGTACAGGTCGCCGCGCCGCACGACGTAGGCGGTCTCGGACAGGTTGTTTTCCTCGGCGATGCGTTGCAGCGTGGCGTCGGGCAGCCAGGCGTCCAGCGGCACCACCGCGGCGGGATTGCCGCCGAACGGCGCGGCGGAGAAGGCGTCTACCTGGTAGAGATCGAGTTGCGGCATGGAGGATCCTCGAATGCGGTGAAGTCGGCGGCGCGCGCAGGCACGCCATGCGGCATTTTGCTACGAAAACCGCCCGCGCCTGGCGACCGGGCGCCCGGCTGCGCGCGGGCCCGTCCCGCGCCGCCCTGGCTAGCGGCGCGCGGCCTCGCGCAGCAGCGCCTCCAGCCGGTCCAGGTCGGCGTCCTGCCGCGCGCTGTAGCCGATGACGACGCCGTCCGGCCAGGACACCCGCCGGCAGAAGTCGGCGACCGGCTGGATGCCCACGCCGCGTTCGCGGGCGCGGACCAACAGGGCCGCGACGTCGAAACCGGACGGCGGCCACCACACCAGGTGAAAGCCGGTCTGCTCGCCGCTGACGCGCAGCGGCGCCGCGCCTACCGTCTCGCGCAGCATGGCCATGACGCGGTCGCGGCGGCCGGCGTAGACCGAGCGCGCCTTGCGCACGTGGCGCGCGAAACCGCCGTCCTCCAGGAACGCCGCCAGCGTCATCTGCTCGATCACGCTGCACGAACGCCCGGTGACGTAGAGCGCGCGGGCGAAGGCCGGCGCCAGCGACCGCGGCACCACCGCGTAGCCGATGCGCAAGGCATTGAAGAGGGTCTTGTTGAAGCTGCCGAAGTGGAGCACGCGGTCGGCGCCGTCCAGGCTTTTCAGCGCCGCCAGCGGCGCGCCGTCGTAGCTGAACTCGCTGTCGTAGTCGTCGTCGAGGATCCAGCAGCCGGTCTGCGCGGCCCAGTCCAGCAGTTCCAGGCGGCGCGACACGGGCATGGTGACGCCGGTGGGCGATTGATGCGCCGGCGTCACGTGCGCCAGCCGGGCGCCGCGCTGGCGCCGGGCGCGCGCGACCGAGAAGCCGTGCTCGTCGATGGCGATGGGCACGATGCGCCGCGTGTACTGGCTGAACAGCGGCTCGGCGTTGAGGTAGCCGGGGTCCTCGACCAGCACCTTGTCCTGCGGCGTCAGCAGCAGGCGGGCGCTCAGGTCCAGGCCGTCGCGGATGCCGGTCAGCACCACCACCTGGCCGGCGTCGCAGGCGATGCCGCGCGCGGCGCCCAGGTAGCGGGCGATCTGCTCGCGCAGCGGATACCAGCCCAGCGGATCCTCGTGCGCCAGTTGCGCCGGCGTGACGCGCTGGGCGCTGGCCATCAGGCCCTTGCGCCAGGTTTCCATGGGGAACAGCGAGGCGTCGGCGCTGCGCGCCATGAAGGCCGCTTCACGGCGCGGCGCCGGCGGCGGACCGGCGGCCTCGACCGGCGCGGCCACGGCCTGCCCGCCCGCCTCGGC
>NZ_CADIJR010000115.1 GCF_902859645.1 Achromobacter insuavis
CGCCTGCGCGGCCTGCCGGCCGCGGTGCTGCAGCCGGCGGCGGCTGATCCAGATGACCAGCCCGGTGACGAAGAACAGCAGGGGCAGCAGGCCCAGGAAGGCGGTCAGGACGCGGGTCGGCAGGCCATAGAGGCTGCCGGAATGCAGCGGGAACATCACCGCCAGGAAACGCTGGGCGGCCGTGCCCGATATCGGATCGGCGCGCGACAGCAGATCGCCGCCGCGCATCGCGATGAACATGCGCAAGGTGCCGACCGGCTGCCAGTCGTCGGCGCGGCGCACCCGCGCCTGGTAGACGCCGCGCGCGGGGTCGCGCCGCAGCATGACGAGCGTGGCGTCCGGCGGCGCCAGCGCGCGCGCCCGGGCGGCGGCGCCATCCCAACCGATCTCCGCTTCGCCCGCGGCCAGCGGCGCCTGCGGGGCGGCGCGCGTCTCGGGCGGCACCGTCGCCACGCTGGCGACCAGTTGGCGGCCCAGTTGCGGCAATCCCATGAAGAAGCCGCTGCCGGCCACCACCAGCAGGAACAGCGCCGCGATCAGGCCCGCGGCGCGATGCAGCTCGTAGCTGGTGCGGAAGGCGCCGACGCCGCGCGTCACCGTGACCGAGCGGCGCCAGTGTCCCGGCCGCGGCCAGGCCAGGTAGAGGCCGGCCAGCAGCAGCGCCACCCAGACGACGGCGAGCCAGCCCAGCACTTCGCGGCCGGTCTTGCCTTGCAGCAGGGTCATGTGCCAGCGCAACAGCAGCGGCATCAGGTGGGCGCGGTCCAGCGTGACGGCGTCGCGGTCGCGGCTGGCCAGCAGCTGGCCGGAGCAGGCGTCCACGCCGGCCTCGTTGGCGGCGGTCGAGGCATGCTTGAATTGCACCCGGTAGCTGTCGGCCGGCGCCTGGGGCAGGGTGATGGCGGCGATCGCGGCGCCGGGCCAGGCCTGCTCGACCGCGCGGGCGGCAACCGAGGGCGGCAACGGCGCGGCGCAGACGCCCGCCGTGTTGCGCAGCATGGCAGCGTTCAGCCAGCCGTCAAGCTCGTGGTCGAAGGCCAGCAGGCTGCCGCTCAGGCCCGCCAGCACCAGCACGCTGCCGAGGATCAATCCCGTCCAGCGGTGCAGGAATGACAGGGCGGAGCGCAGGGGCTTGCGAAGCTTGGCTTTCATGTGGCGTTCAATGACGGCAGCGGCGGGTGGCGCGCAATTGTACCGAGGCGTAATATCTGGCGGCGCTTTTTTGGCGCCATTCCAGTCTCACCGCCTCCGACCCGTAGCGACATGAAGATCCCCCTGTTGATTTTGATTGAAAGCGCGCACGATTTCCTGCCGGTCATCGAAGACCGCGGCTTTCGCTGCATTCTTGCCACCACGCCCGAGAAGCGGGCCCAGGCCATCCGCGACCACGCTGACGAGATCCGCGTGGTGCTGACCCGCGGCGCCACCGGTTTTTACGCCGAGGAAATGGCCGCGCTGCCCAAGCTCGAGCTGATCTGTTCGCTGGGCGTCGGGTTTGAGAACATCGATGTGGCCGCCGCCCGCGCGCGCGGCCTGCAGGTGACGCACGGCCCCGGCGCCAACGCCACCTCGGTGGCCGATCACGCCATGGCGCTGCTGCTGGGCGCCGCCCGTCACCTGCCGCAGGCCGACGCCTGGGTGCGCCAGGGGCATTGGAATGGCTTCATGGGGCCGCAGGTATCGGGCAAGCGCCTGGGCATCGTGGGACTGGGCACCATCGGCCTGGAGATCGCCAGGCGCGGCACCAATGGCTTCGGCATGACGGTCGGCTACTACAACCGGCGGCCGCGTCCCGAGACCGGCTACGCCTATTACGACAGCCCGCGCGCGCTGGCCGAGGCCAGCGACTTCCTGGTGGTGGCCACGCCGGGCGGCGCCGATACGCGGCACCTGGTGAACGCCGCCGTGCTCGACGCGCTCGGGCCGCAAGGCTATCTGGTGAACATCGCGCGCGGCAGCGTGGTCGATACCGAGGCGCTGATCGCGGCGCTGGCCGAACGCCGCATCGCCGGCGCCGGGCTGGACGTGGTCGAAGGCGAACCGGTGGTGCCGCCGGCGCTGCTGAAGCTGGACAACGTGGTGCTGACCCCGCACAGCGCGGGGCGTTCGCCGGAAGCGGTGTCGGCGACGGTGGCGCTGTTCCTGGAGAACGCCACCGCGCACTTCGCCGGCAAGCCGGTGCTGACGCCGGTGCCGCAGGGCTGAGGCGCCGCCGGCGTCAAGCGGAGGTCAGTGCGAGAACATGATCGGCACGGTCATGCTCCTGAGGATCGACGCCGTGGCGCCGCCCATCGCCCATTCGCGGAACTTGCTGTGGCCGTAGGCGCCCATCACGATCAGGTCGGCGCTGTAGTCGGCCGCCGCGTTCAGGATGGTGCTGCCCACGCCGACGCCCTTGATGTCGCGGCGCACGTGGTCCGGCGCCGGCATGCCCTGGGCGATGCAATAGGTGGCCAGGTCCTCGAACGGCACGGCCTCGTCGTCGCGGGTGGCGGCGCCTTCGTCCATGGTCAGCACCACCAGGTGCGAGGCCAGGCGCAGCAGCGGCGCGGCGTCCGCCAGCGCGCGGGCGGCTTCGCGGCTGCCGTCCCAGCAGTACAGCACGCGTTCGCCGACCACCGGGAAATCGCCGCTGGACGGCACCACCAGCACCGGCCGGCCGGCGCTCAGCAGGGTCTGTTCGACGAATTCATTCTCGTGCACGGCCTCGACGTCCTCGCGGTTCTGCTGGCTGACCACCAGCAGGTCGCTGGTGCGGCCCAGCCGCGCCATGCTGGCGCTGGGCGAGCTGGCGCCGGCGCGCACCGCGGCCGGCACGTCGGCCGCGGCCACGGTTTCCAGGAAGGCGTTCTGCACCGCGCCGCGGTTCTGCGCCTGCAGGTCGCGCATCACGTTGAGCGTTTTCGACATCATCACGGACTCGCCGTAGTAGTACTGCGGCGGGGCCGAACTGGCATAGATGCCGACCAGTTCGGCCTGGTGGCGCCTGGCCAGGGCCAGCGCCACGCGGGTGCGGCGGGGGCAATCGAATCCGTGGTCCAGGTGGACGGAAATGCGGCGATACATGGCGGCCTCCTTTTGAGCGCGGTAGGCCTCCATCGTTGCGCGTTCCGGGCATTCCGCCCTTGATGCGCGTCAAGCGCCCCGCAGTTTGGCGGGGTTGCCGCAAGCGGCCGCGGGCAGCGGGCGTGTCAGGTCTGTTGCACGCGGTCGCGCAATTGCCGCACCTGCCGCGCCTGCTGGGCGATGCGGTCGAGCGGACCGGCCAATGCCGGCGCGGCGGCGTTGACGGCGGCCGGCACCGCCAGTTGGCGCAGTTCGACCACCGGGGCCGGTTCCTGCGGATGCAGGGCGTGCGCCAGCGCCAGTCCGTAGTCGCGCAGGGCCGGCGCGGCCGCGCTGTCCGGCGCCAGCGCCGGCTGGATCTCCAGCACGGTGCCGGCGGCGGTGACGCGGCGCATCGCGTTCAGCAGGTTGACCGCGGTGTCCACCTTGCGGTCGCGGTGCACGGGGTTCTGCTGCAGCCGCTGCAATGCCGCCTCGGCGTTGTCGGCGGCCAGGCAGGCCTGGCGGCGCAGGCCGACGATGTCGGCGGAGGCGGCCGCGCCGCTCTTGTCGGCCGTCAGGGCCCGCGCATAGTCGGCATGGCGTTCCAGCGCGCGGGTGAGCGCGCCGGCCAGCTGGCGCGGTTCCTTTTCCGGCCACACCAGGAAGCCCACCAGCAGGGCCAGCACGCCGCCCAGCACGCTGTTGAAGGCGCGCAGGGCCGCCAGCATCGGCTCGTAGATGTCCGGCTGCTGGATATGGCTGACCAGCACGAACTGCGAGGTCAGGAAAAAGGTGAACAGCGCATAGTGAATGGTGCGGGCCGCGAACGTGCCCAGCGCGATCGGCAGCACCGCCAGCGCCACCGACAGCGGCGTGCTCAGCAGCAGGCCCAGCAGCGAGGCGCCGACGGCGCCGGCCACGCTGCCGATCACGCGCTCGACGGTGCGCTGCCAGGTGGTGGCGAAATAGGGCTGCAGGATGAACACCAGCGTCAACGACATCCAGTAGCCATGGTTGACGGCGAAGGTCTTGGACAGCGCCACCGCGATGGTGGCGCCGATGCCCACGCGCAGGGCGTGGCGAAAGGCATCCGACTCGAACCGCAGGTTCTGCCGCAGGCTGCGCCAGGCCTGCCGCGCCGGCGAATCGGCGCGCGCGGCCAGGGCCGGCGCGGCGGGCGCGCCATCCTGGTCGAACAGCGCCTGCATGATCGCCTGGGCGGTCTGCTGCAGGCGGTCCAGCACCGGCACCATGGTCGCCAGGTCGGGCGCGTAGGCCATGGCCGCGCCGCGCAGTTCGTGCAGGCCGGCGCCGAAATGCGCCAGCCGCTCGCGCAGGCAGTCGGCCTGCCTGGCGTCGCTGACGTCCGAGGTGCTGGCGATGGCGTTGGCGACGCTGGCGTAGCGATGAAAGGCGTGTGACAGGTTGGCGCCGGCCGAGCGGCCGAGCCAGCGCGGGGCGTTCGATTCCAGCAGATCGGCCGCGGCCACCAGGGCGATGAAGCTGTCTTCGGCGCTATCGAGCAAATAGAACAATTGCTGCGCGCGGGCCTGGCGCGAGGGCCGCGCGTCCTGCACCTCGCGGATGCGCACGCGGGCCGCCTCGAGCGCCGCGCGCATGCCGCTGCGCTGGGGACGGGTGACCGCGCTCCAGGCCTGCGGGCCGGCGGCGGGCGCCAGGCCCGAATACATGCGCGCCAGCGCATCGGCGAAATCGGCCAGGCCGCGATAGCAATGCGCCACCGCGTGGGTCGCGTCCTTCCAGGGACGGCGGCGCCACACCAGCGCGGTCATCAGGATGGCCCAGAGCGCCCCGGCGACGAAGAACAGGGTGTACGACAGGCTGGCCGCGAGCGTCGGCGCCGGCAGCTCGGCCGCCACCACGAAGCCGGCCGACAGCAGCGTGCCGACGATGGCCGCCGCCGGGCCCAGCACGCGCAGCAGGCCGCCGAAGGTGCAGCAGACGAAGGTCAGCGGCAGCAGCAGCCACAGCGTGTGCGCGCTGGCGCTGGCCAGGAAGCAGAACAGCGCGCCGATCAGGCCCAGCGCCAGCATCGACGCGGCGCGTTGGCGCAACGGACCGCCCGGGTCGCCGAAGCAGGCCCAGAAGGCGGCGATGGCGGTCCAGCCCAGGCGCGGCTCGTGCGCCAGCACGGCCAGGATGACGGGCGCGGCGCTGATGGCGGCGGCTTGCAGGGCGTCCAGCCAGAGGACGTGGCGCAGGGAAACGCGCCAGCGGGAGAGCAGGGTAGTCACGCGGAAAATGGGCGGAAAAATAGGCCGGTACGGCGGAAAAGTCGCAACGCTACCATGTCGACAAGGACAAAGAACACCGATTAATAGGAGCGTCCGAAAAATGCGGTTTTCATGAATCTGAATGGCCTGAATACCACTGGTTACATATGTGTGACTTTGGCGCCGCAAGCGTGCAAAATACCCTGGAGTAAATGCGCAAAATCGCATAAAAAAACATTGGCGATCGAATACGCTGGGTAGTACACAAGGCAGTAAGAAGCAAGGTAGCAAGATATTCCTGCAGGCCGACTGTGAATACTCATGTCCAATGTGCCCCGCTCTGCGCCCGGACAGCGCAGGCCGTACTCTGGGGACTTAAGGAGCGAACATGACGCCAACTCACGAGGCTTCCACAAGCTCGGTGGTGAGCGACGACGAAGTCGCCGCCATGATTACCGGCAAAGAAGGATTGCGGGTGCTGCTGCAGCCGCAAGTCGACCTGTTGACCGGCCGCATCGTGTCGGCCGAGGCGCTGGCGCGCTGGCAGCATCCGCAGCTGGGCGTGGTCATGCCGGCTGAATTCATTCCCACCGTCAACCGGCTCGGGCTGGACAGGATCCTGTTCGAGCGGGTGGCGCAGCGCGTCATCGACATGCTGCAGAGCATGCGGCGCACCGGCATGGCGATTCCCATCGCCATCAACGCACCGGCCTCCACCCTGTCCGACGAGCGCGCGGTCGAGTTCCTGCTCGAGCGCATCCACGTGGCCGAACTGCCGGCGTCGCTGCTGCGCGTCGAACTGACCGAAGACCAGCCCATCAAGGAGCTGGAATCCTTGCGCGCCACGCTGGAACGCCTGGAACAGGCCGGCTGCGAGGTCAGCCTGGACGATTTCGGCACCGGCCACGCCTCGTTGAAACTGCTGTCGGCGATTCCTCTGTCCGAGGTCAAGATCGACCAGTACTTCGTGACGCGCATGCGCCGTAGCGCGGTCGCCTTCGAGGTGCTGCGCACGGCCGCCGAGCTGGCCACCCGGATGGGGTGGCGGGTGGTGGCCGAAGGGGTCGAGAACGTGGCCGACGTGCCGGCGTTGCGGGCCGCGGGCTGCCGCTATGGCCAGGGCTACGCGCTGGGCCGGCCGATGCCGCTGGATGACCTGATGATGCGGCTGCGCGTCCAGCGCGACCGCGGCGAACCGCTGGCGGCGCCCGCCAGCTATGCCTCGGCCTGGCTCGACGCCTTCGATCCGCAAGACGCCGAGACCGGCCTGCCGGCGCACGTCACCACGCAATAGCCGCGCTTTTTACTTCCCGGGTCCTGAAATTACCGGTGCCGCATCATGCGGCGGGGTGGCGCGCGCGCCACGCCCGGGCGGGCACGGCAGTTGCTAGGGAATCCCTGGCGGAAGTGGTTCCGCCTACTAGGAGATTTGTCATGGCAAACCCGAATCAGCCCGGCCAGCAACCCGGCCAGCAACAGCAGCCGCAAAAGCAGCAATCGCAGGAAAATCCGAAGGACCGCAACCAACCGGGCCAGCAACAGCCCGGCCAGGGCGGCCAGCAGATGGACAAGGACCGCAATCCGGCGCAGCAGCCGGGTCAGTCCGGCCAGCGGTCGCAGACGCAGCGCTGATGCGTTGACGGGCCCGTAGCAAGCCCGCGATCCGGCCGCCGCGCCGGCAGGCACAGGGTGAGTGGCGACGACGCCCGCGCGGGGAAACCCGGCGCGGGCGTCGTCGCGTCGCGCCGGTTTCGGCCCTGATCGCGATGCACTGGTGCCGCCATATGCCTTGCGCCATGGCGCGCGGGTCGCTAAGGTGCCAGGCAGGGCCGCCATGAGGCCCGCCGGAACGCGGCCGCGTTTCGCGCATCGCCAACAGGACCATCCATGGGTAACGCCTCCGCCATGCCGCGCCGTTCGTTCGCACGCAAGCTCCTGATCGCGCTGGTGCTCGCGGTGCTGCTGTTGGGGGCCGTGGCCTGGATCGGCATGCGCGTCATCGAGCGCCACATCGCCGGCCTGCTGGGGCCGCGGGCCCAGGTGGGGGAGGTGCGGCTGGGGTTCGACGCGGTGGTGCTGACGGACGTGAAGATCACGGGCGCCGAGGGCGTCGCGCCGGCCAGCGCGCGGCGCGTGGTGGCCGAACCCGACTGGGGCTCGCTGCTGCGGCGCCAGCCCGTGTTCCACAAGATCACCATCGAGGGGTTCGATTTTGCCGTGCTGCGCGCGCCCGACGGCGACATGCAGATTTCCCCGGCCCTGCAGGCGGCCTTGCGCGAGGCCGACGGCGACGGCGGCCAGGCGCGAGCCAGGGGGCCGGTCCGGGCCGACGACATCATCCTGGACGGTGGCCGGCTGGACTTCATCGACTCGGCCATCGCCAAGCCGCCGCACCGCATCCCGTTCGAGAACGTGTCGGCGCGCCTGCATCCGCTGGTGTTGCCGGCCGATGGCCAGCAAAGCCAGATGGAATTCAAGGGCTCGGTGCGGGACAACCGCAGCGGCGCGGCCACGGTTCAGGCGCGCGGCTCGCTGGAGGTGGGCGGCAGTGACGCCGACATGACGGTCGCGGTGCGCAACATGGATATCCGCTATGCCGCGCCGTATCTCGCGGAGAACGGCGCCGGATCGCTGGCCGGCGGCGCGATGGACCTGGACATGCGCACCACCATCGCCAAGCGGCAGTTGAACGCGTCGGGCGTGGTGGCGCTGCACGACCTGAAGTTCAGCGGCGACGGCTCGCTGTTCTCGCTGCCGCGCAAGGCGGTGCTGGCCGCGCTGGAAGACCGCAAGGGCACGCTGCGCATGGAATTCAAGCTGGCCGGCAGCCTCGACAATCCGAAGTTCTCGGCCTCGCGCGGCTTCGCGGCCCAGATCGCGCGCGGCTTCGGCCGCGCCATCGGCGTGGGGGCCGAGGGCGCGGCCGGCGGCGTGGCCGGCGCGGTGAAGGACCTGGGCGACGCGATCTCCGACCTGTTCACCCAGTGAGTCAGAAGCGGTAGTTCGCGCTCAGCTCGACCCGCCGGCCTTCGCCCAGCAGCCACTGCGTCTGGTTGTAGTAGGCGGTCTCGGCATACTGGCGGTCGAACACGTTGAAGGCTCGCAGCGCCAGTGTCAGGTCGCGCCACGGCTCCCATTGCAGCGCCAGGTTGGTGGTGGTGTAGCCCGCCATTTCCAGCCGGTTGGCGGCATCCGCGAAGCGGCGGCCGACATAGCGCAGGCCGGCGCTGGCGGTCCATTGCTGCGCGAACTTCCAGCTGACCCAGGCGTTGGCCACGCGTTCCGGCACGTCGGTGGGGACGTTGCCGGCGCGCGATACCGCCACGCCGTTGGCCGATTCGCTGAAGTCGTCGTAGCGCGCCCGCAGCACGGCCGCGTTCAGGTCCACGCGCCAGGCCGGCGTCAGTTCCACGCCCAGCGTGGCTTCCAGGCCGCGCGACGACTGCTCGCCGACCTGGATGCGCAGCGTCGGGTCGTTGGGATCGCGCGTCACCAGGTTGTCCTTGCGGATGTGGTAGGCCGCCAGCGTCCATTGGCCCTTGTCGTCCCAGAAGGTCTGCTTCACGCCGACCTCGACCTGGCGGCCCTTGGACAGCTTGAAGTCCTTGTTGGCCGGCGACAGCAGCAGCAGGCTGCCGATCGGATCGGCGGCCTCGGCGTACTGGCCGTAGACGGACAGCGTCGGCAGCAGGTCGTAGACGGTGCCGATGCGCCAGCCGACGTTGTTGAAGGTGGTGTCGAACGCGGTCTGGTCGGCGACCAGGTCGCGTCGTTTGAGGTCGATGTGGTCGTAGCGCAGGCCCGCCAGCACCGACCAGCGGGAGGTCAGCATCAGGCGGTTCTCGGCGAACAGCGCGTATTGGTTGGCGCTGTTGCGATAGCGCGGCGTGGTGCCGGCGACGTTGATGAAGCGGCCGTGATCGACGTCGTACGGGTCCACCAGCGAGGTGCCGGAATACGGCGAATTGTTGGTGTGCTTGAACGTGGCGTGGTTCAGTTCGAAGCCCACCGCCACCTTGTTGGCCAGGCCGAACAGATGGCCGTCGAAGGACGCGTCGGTGACGTTGCCGACCTGTTGCTGGTCGTGGCGGATGTCGGTGTAGGCGCTGCGCTGGATCAGGCCGCTGGCCGGTTGCCAGGTGTAGTTCTCGGCGTCGCGGTAGTCGCGGTCGCTGCCGATGTAATAGACGCGGCTGCGCACCAGCGTGGCCGGGTTCGGCGACCATTCCGCCTTCAGGTCGGTGCGGCTGTCGCGGTAGATGATCTTGCTGTCGGCGACGTTGTAGTTCTGGCGCCGCAGGTCGTAGTCGATCTTGCCGTCGATCAGCGGCGTGCCGAAGTAGCGCGTCGGCTCCTGCCAGGCGTAGGCCTGGGTCAGCGTGAAGTTCAGCTCGGGCGACACGTCCAGGCGCAACGCGGCGGTCACCGCCAGGTCGCGCGCGTCGCCCAGGCTGATGCCCGAGTTGCTGTGGTTGCCGCTGATGTCGAGCCGGTACGACCACTTGTCGTCCAGCGCGCCGCCGCTGCCAAAGCCCAGCCGCTGGGTGTCGTGGGTGCCGACGGTGGTCTGGATCTCGTTCTCGATCGGGCCGCGGGTGGGTTTTTTCGGGATCACGTTGACCACGCCGCCGATGGCGCCTTCGCCATACAGCACCGAGGCCGGGCCGCGCAGGACCTCGATGCGCTCGACCGCCCACGGGTCGTAGAGGAAGGTCTGGCCGACGCCGCCGAACTGGCGCACGCCGTCGAACAGCTGGGCCACCGAGTTCGAATCGGTGAAGCCGCGCGACGACAGCGACGAGCCGCCATTGCCAGGATGGCGCATGGCGCTGATGCCGGCGGCCTGGGTGATGGCGTCGGTGACGTTGACCGCGCCGCGCGCGCGCAGCTGTTCGTTGCTGATGACGTCGATGCTGGCGGGCGTGTCGAACGGCCGCAGGCCCAGCAGGGTGCCGGTGCTGGCCTGTTCCAGCAGGGTGGCCAGGGGCGTGTCGCCCGCGACCGAGATCGCCGGCAGGGTGGCGACGCCGGACGCCTTGGCGGCGGGCGGCGAGGAAGGAACCTGCGCATGCAGCGCGGGCGTGAAGGCGAGCGCGGTCCAGACGACCACGCGCCGAGGCAGGACGCGGCGCGTCCTGGCGGAAATAGAAACCATGGGAATTCCCGGTAAGCCAAGAAAGCCGCGCGAGGCGCGGCGGAACGATCAGCGGGCTACCGGGGCAGGGGTGGGGCGCGGGCGCCCAGCGGCGGGCCGGGCGGGAAACCTTCGTGGGGCGCTGGCGGCGCGCGCGCCGCCAGCGGATGGGTCATGACCGCGCCGACGGCGAGCAGCGGCACGGCCGCCGAGGGCAGGGCCACCGCCGCCAGCATCGCCCCCATGGGGCAGGTGGCGGCCTGGGCCGCGTGGCGTTCGTCGGGCGCGTCGCTGTGCTTGGACGGACCGGCCACCCAGATGGTGCCGGCGGCCGAGCACAGCTGGATCAGCGTGCCGCGCTGTCCGGTCGCCGGCATGAAACCCGGCGGCACCAGCGCCTTGAGCGCGAACAGCGCCAGCACCAGCCAGAGGCAGGCGGCGTTGCGGGCGAGGGACGGGAACGGGCGGCGCATGATCGGCGCCCATTCTAGAGGGTTTTGGCGCTTGCGTGACAGGCGCGGCAGGCCGGCGGCTGCGACCCATCGCCGCAGCGCGCGGGCCGCTACACCGTGCGCGCGGCCCAGAAGGCGGTGCGGATGCCCGGCGCGGCGGCGATCCGCGCGGTGACGCGGTCCAGGTCCAGTTCGTCCACCGAGGCTTCGCTCAGCGCCGCCTCGATCTCGACCTCGTTTTCACCGAACTGGTCGATCTTCAGCTCGGACAGGGGCAGTTGCTCGTCTTCGAGCACGTCTTCCAGCACGGTCATGGCCGCCTGGCGCTGATCGACGTGGGCGATGATGTGGATCACCGTCGTGACTTCGGTGGTCTGCGCGTCGACCGGCTGGCGGTTGACGTAGGAGACCAGCGGCCGCAGCAACGTATTGGCGGCCAGCACGAACACGGTGGCCGCGATCGCCTCGAGGATCAGCGAGGCGCCGGCGCAGGCGCCGATGGCGGCCGAGCCCCACAGCGTGGCCGCGGTGTTCAGGCCGCGGATGCTGCCGCCTTCGCGCATGATGGCGCCGGCGCCCAGGAAGCCGACGCCGGACACCACATAGGAAATCACGCGCGCGCCGCCATCGGGACCGCCGACGCGGAAGGCCATGTCGACGAAGATGGCGGCGCCCACCGCCACCAGTGCGTTGGTGCGCAGGCCGGCGGTGCGCTGGCGGTACTGGCGCTCGAAGCCGACGATGGAGCCGAGCACGAAGGCCACCGCCAGGCTGATGAGGGTGTTGGCCAGTGGCAGCAGCTGGATGTTCTCGAAGTTCTTCATGTTGTTGTTCTCGTGTTCAGGGCATCTGCCAGACGGACGCGGCGGTCAGGATGAAAGCCAGCAGCCAGAGCAGCAGCAGGGCCGCCACCCGGGCGGCGAGGAGGCATTTGTACGGGTCTTTCATGACAGTCTCCTTTCCGTGGCTCAGGCCGGCAGCACGGCGATGCGGGCGCCGCCTTCGTTTTCCCAGTGCACGCGGCGCACGTCGGGGCTCTGGCCCAGGCGCAGGGCGATGGCGCTGAGCAGGCCGCGCAGCTGCGGCGGGCATTGCAGCGTGACCGTGGTGCTGGCGAGCTGGTCGGCTTCCTGGCGCGAGATGCGCACGTTCACGACCCGCAGGTTCAGGGCCTGCAGCTCGTAGTACAGCTGCTTGCGCAGCGCGTTCAGGGTGTCGGCGAGGCTGACGATGGTGAACTGGTAGGTCGGGGTGGCGGCCGGGGCGGCCGCGGCCACGCCGGCGCCGCGCACGGCGGCGGCGCCATCCAGGAAGGGGAGGAATTTCTTGATGCGCATGGTCGTCTCCTGGCGGGAGTACGGTGGAAGGTCCACATGCATGCGCCGCTCGCCGGGCGCGGGGCGGGCGCAACAAAGCCCGCGTATCGCGTCGGTAAGTCGGTATCGGAAGGGCGGTGGCCGGGGCAGCGCGAGGGCTGTCGGGCCAATAGCCGTGTCCTGGCTTTACGCAGGACTCGGCAGAAAACTCTGCGGATCCTGCGTCAAGCGGCGCAAGCAGTCGTGTATCGACTACATCCGTCGTTGTCCACAATGATCTCGGGGTGGTTGATGGTGCGACAATTATAAGAAGGGATTAGGGAAAACACCAAGTAAAAAATCAGACTTAATGAATATTGATATGCCGTCGTGCGACCGAACCCGCGCCGTGCAGGCAAGCCCGGCGGGTGGAAGGGGAACGGCGGCCCGGCCGGGCCGCGTTTCCAAGCCCCGGCCGGGAACGGATCAGCGCGCGCCGGCGTAGTACTGGCCCAGCGCCTCGACCTCGCTGTCGGTCATCCGCTGCGCGAAGGCGCGCATCACGCCGACGTCGTCGTTTTGCCGCGAACCGTTGCGAAAGGCGTTGATCTGGTCCGCGAAGTACTCCTTGGACTGGCCCGCCAGCCGGGGCAGCAGCGGTCCTTCGCCCATGCCGCGCAGGCCGTGGCAATTGGCGCAGGCGGGCAGGGCGCGGCTGCCGTCGCCCGCCTGGTCGAGCTTGCGCGCCGCCTCGCCGCCGGCCTCGCCCACGTGTAGCGGCGGCCCCGCCAGGCTGCCGTAATAGGCCGCCAATTGGCCGATTTCCTGCTCGCTCAGGGCCTGCGCGATGGTGTTCATCAGCGGCTGCTTGCGGGTGCCCTGGCGGAAGTCCGCCAGCTGCTTGGCGATGTACTCGGGCGTCAGGCCGGCCAGGTTGGGGAAGATGCCGCCGGTGGGCGTGATGCCGGCCTGGCCGTGGCAGGCGACACAGGCCTGCACGCCGGCCGCCGGCTTGCCGGCGGCGGCGAGCTGCTTGCCCGGTTCGGGGTCGGCGCCGCGCAGGTAGCCCTCCCAGGCCGGACGCGATGCGCTGAAGTCCAGCGCGCTGCGTCCGGGCACGGGCGCGGCCGGGATGGCGGTCGAAGGGGCGGGCGTGGCGGCGGGC
>NZ_CADIJR010000116.1 GCF_902859645.1 Achromobacter insuavis
TGCCCTGAACGCCGCCCGCGCCGCGCTGGCGGTGGCGCAGGCCGCCGAGCGCGCCGCGCAGGCCCAGATCGACGGCGTGACGCCCGACACCCACCCCGATGTGGCCCTGGCCCAGGAACGCCTGCGCGCCGCCGCGCTGGCCGCGCAGCGCACCACCATCCGCGCGCCGGTCGGCGGCATGGTGGCGCAGCGCAGCGTGCAGCTGGGCAAGCAGGTGGGAATCGGCGACAAGCTGATGTCGGTGGTGCCGCTGGACCAGATGTGGATCGACGCCAACTTCAAGGAGATCCAGCTGGCCGGCATCTGCCCCGGCCAGCCGGCCGTCGTCACCGTCGACGCCCACGGCGCCAAGGTGCGCTATCGCGGCCGCGTCGGCGACGTGATGGCCGGCAGCGGCTCGGCCTTCGCGCTGCTGCCGTCGCAGAACGCCACCGGCAACTGGATCAAGGTGGTGCAGCGGGTGCCGGTGCGCATCAATCTCGACCCCAAGGACCTGGCCGACCATCCGCTGCGCATCGGCCTGTCGGCCGAGGTGACGGTGGATACGGCGCGCTGCGAGGCGACGCAGGCGGGCGCGCCCAATGGCGAGACCACCGATCTCTACCGGCAGCAGCGCCAGGCCGCCGACGCGCTGGCGCAGGCCGGCCAGGGATGGCAGTGATGTCCGCCGCGACCCGTCCCATCGAACCGATGTCCGGGCTGCCGCGCGTGGTCGCGACGGTGGCCATCAGCCTGGCGTCGTTCATGGCGGTGGTGGACATCACCATCGCCAACGTCTCGGTGCCCACCATCTCCGGCAACCTGGGCGTCAGCCCGGAGATCGGCGAATGGGCCATCACCTTTTTCGCCATCGCCAACTCCATCTGCATCCCGCTGACCGGCTGGCTCTCGCGCCGGCTCGGGCAGGTGCGGCTGTTCGTGCTGTCGGTGGCGGCCTTCACGCTGGCGTCGGTGCTGTGCGGCGTGGCGCAGAACTTCGAATCGCTGCTGGCCTTCCGCGTGCTGCAGGGCATGGTGTCCGGCCCCATCGTGCCGCTCAGCCAGGCGCTGCTGGTCGCCATCTTCCCGCCCGACAAGCGCACGCTGGCGCTGTCGATGTGGGCCATGACCAACATGGCCGGCCCCGTGGCCGGGCCGGTGCTGGGCGGCTGGCTGACCGACGATTTCAGCTGGCCCTGGATCTTCCTGGTCAACGCGCCGGTCGGCATCGCCGTGGTCGCCGTCACCGCCACCATGTTCCGCGGCCGCGACACGCCCAGCACCCGCCTGCCGGTGGACCTGCGCGGACTGATCCTGCTGGCCGTCGCCATCGGCTGCCTGCAATTGACGCTGGACCGCGGCCGCACGCTGGACTGGTTCGCCTCGCCGTTCATCGTCACCACCGCGCTGCTGTCGGCGCTGGGCTTCGTGTTCCTGGTCATCTGGGAGCTGGGCGAGACGCATCCGATCGTCGACCTGAGCCTGTTCCGCCATCGCAACTTCGCCATGGGCACGCTGGCCGTGGCGGTGGGCTTCGGTCTGTACTTCGCGGCGCTGGTGCTGATCCCGCTGTGGTTGCAGACCGACATGCGCTACACCGCCACGTGGGCTGGCCTGGCCACGGCGCCGATGGGCGTGTTCGGCATCCTGCTGGCGCCGCTGCTGGGCCGCTGGGTGCAGCGCGGCGACGCTCGCGTGTTCGCCAGCCTGGCCTTCGTGGCGTGGTCCCTGGTGGCCTGGTGGCGCGCGTCCATGACCACGGACGTCGGCGTCGGCCTGATCTCGCTGGCCTGCCTGCTGCAGGGCATCGGCATCGGCCTGTTCCTGACGCCGCTGGTGTCGCTGTCGCTGGCCGGCCTGCCGCCCGAACGCATCGCCGCCGCCTCCGGCCTGCAGACCGCCATCCGCATGATGGCGGGCAGCCTGGTCGCCTCGCTGGCATCGACCTACTGGGACGAGCGCTCGCGCTACTACCAGAACGTGCTGGTCGACAGCGCCACGCCCGCCCGGCCCGCGGTGCAGGACACGCTGAACGCCCTGGCGGGCGCCGGCCTGGACGCGCCGCAATCGTGGGGCGTGATCTGGAACGGCCTGAAGACCCAGGCCGACATGCTGGCGCTGAACGACTTCTTTCTGTGGTCGAGCCTCGCGTTCGCGCTGTCCATCGCGCTGGTCTGGCTGGCCCGCCATCCCCGCGCCGCCAAGGCCTGACGGCCCCATCGCCCCAAACAGGAGACCCGACATGCAACCCTTTTCCCCGACGCGCCGCGACGTGCCCTGCATCGTGCTGCGCGCGCTCGACCTGGCGCGGGACATGCGCCGGCTGACGCTGGGCGGCCCCGAGCTCAGCGCCTGGCTGGCGCGCCCCGGCGTCGGCCAGCCCGCCGCCTGGGTCAAGGTGTTCCCGCCCGGCGTGCCGGGCCGGGCCTATACGCTGCGCGCGATCGACTTCGAGGCGTCCACCGTGGAGATCGACTTCGTGATCCATGGCGACGCCCCCGGCACCGTCTCAGACTGGGCGCGCCGCGCCCGTCCCGGCGATGCCGTCTCGATCGCCGGACCGCGCGACGGCGGCTTCGCCCTGCAGGCCGACACGCGCTGGGTCTGGCTCGGCGCCGATGCCTCGGCCTGGCCGGCGGCCTGCCGCATCATCGAATCGCTGCCGTCCGCCATCCAGGTCCTGGGGGTGCGCCATCCGGCGGGCGGCGACTGGCCCGCCCTCGCCAGCGCGCACACGCCGCGATGGGCGGCGCGCAGCCTGCCGCCCAGCCCGGATGAAACGCCCGAGCCCTCCCCCGCCGGGCCCGGCCAGGTCTGGCTGGCCGGCCAGGCCGGCTGGGTCAAGGCCTGGCGCGCGCACTGGCTGCAGCGCCTGCGTCTTGACGCGGCCCGCGTCTCGGCCAAGGGCTACTGGAAGGACGGTGAACAGGACTACAAGGAATAGGCCCCGGCCCGTGGACACGGCAACGGACAGACCATGAAGAAAGAACTGGATCGCATGCGGGACATGGCGTTGTTCGTCCAGGTGGCGGCGCTGGGTTCGCTCACGCGGGCCGCGGAAAGCACCGGCGTGCCGGCCTCGACGCTGTCGCGCCGGATCTCGGAATTCGAAAGCCAGATCGGCGTCAAGCTGCTCCATCGCAGCACGCGCCGCCTGGCGCTCACCGACGTCGGCCAGCGCTATCTGGACCGGATCACGGAAGTCGTCGACCGCGCCCGCGCCATCAGCGGCGAACTCGAGGAAGAAATGGCCCGCCCCACCGGCCAACTGCGCGTCTGCGCGCCGGTCGATTTCAGCGCCTATTTCCCGGACGCCGCGCTGGCCGACTATTGCGCCAGCCATCCCGGCGTGCGCGTCGAACTGCATTGCTCGGCCGAGCTGCCGGACCTGGCCACCGAACCGTTTGATGTCTGCATCGCCACCGTGGAACCGCCGCGGGCCAGCCGCATGGTGCGGCGGCGCGTCGGCATGGCCGGCTATCAGCTCTATGCCTCGCCGGCCTACCTGCGCGCCTTCGGCGAACCGACACACCCCGCGGACCTGGCGCGCCACCGCTGCCTCGCCCTGCCGGACAGCGGGCCGGGACTGGCGCTGGCCAACGGCCCCGCCAGCGCGCAGGTGGACGTGGCGCCGCTGCTGGTGCTGAACAATCTGCTGGCGCTGGAAAACCTGCTGCGCGACGGCCTGGGCATCGGTCCGCTGACGCCGGGCCGCGCCGACAGGCTGGTGCGGCAGGGCGCCCTGTTGCCGGTGCTGCCCGGCTGGGCGCTGCCGTCCCGCCCCATCCTGGCCTTGACGGCCTCGCGCGCATTGCCGGCCCGGGTCCGCGGGTTCATCGACCTGCTGGCGGCCCGGGTAGTGACGTAGCCAGAACGCGGCGCCGGCGACGTCCGCTCAATGGAACGCGTAGGCATCCATCGCCAGCGCGCCGTACGAGACCTCATCGTTCAGGCGCGTGGCCTGCTCGCCGCCCGCGCCCAGCGCCACGTACAGCGGCATCAGGTGGTCGTCGTGAGGATGGGCCTGCCGGGCGCCCGGCGCCCGGGCCTGCCAGTCCAGCAGCGCCGGCACGTCGTGCGCGGCCAGATGGCGCGCATACCAGTCCTGGAACGCCGGCACGTAGGGCGTGGCCGGCGCGTTCTGCGGCATGCGCACGTCGCGCAGGTTGTGCGTCAGCGATCCCGAGCCGATGATCAGGACGTCCTCGTCGCGCAGCGGCGCCAGCGCGCGGCCCAGTTCGAGCTGGCCGGCGGCATCGCGGCCCATGTCCAGCGACAGCTGCACCACGGGCACGTCGACCTCGGGGTACAGGTAGCGCAGCGGCACCCAGGCGCCATGGTCCAGCGGCCGGCGCGGATCGCGGTCGGCGGCAATGCCGGCCTCGGCCAGCAGGGCCTGCGTGCGCGCCGCCAGTTCCGGCGAACCGGGCGCGGCGTATTGCAGCGTGTAGAGCTCGGGCGGGAAGCCGCCGAAGTCATGCCACGCGACCTGCTGGTCGCGGGTGGACAGGGCCAGGCCATGGCCCATCCAGTGCGGCGAGACCACCAGAATGGCGCGCGGCTTGCGGCCCTGGGCCTGGCTCCAGGCGGCCAGGGCCGGGCCCGTCAGGCCGGGTTCGACGGCCAGCATGGGAGAACCGTGGGAAACGAAAAGCGTAGGCCAGCGCATGGCGATGCCTCCAGAGAACAAGTTTGATGGAGCCATTTTCGGCCGTTTCGAATCTGCAATAAACCCCTTCAAAAGGGATGATCTGTTGCCAGATGAGCACCAATCCCGTAGCGGACGGACGGCCGGCGCGCGCGCTGGCGGGACGCCGGGCGGCGCGGCGGCGCACGTCGCCGCCCATGACCGTGGCGGGCGTTAAACTACGTCGTTACACACTTACTGGACGTCCTCCGAAGTTATGGCCCGATCCCGCAGCCAATCCGCTCCCCGCTTGACCCGCGACGCCACCCGCCTGATCACGCTTGCCCAGTCGCTCAACCGCTCGGGCAGCCGCGTCGAAGACGTGTACTGGGAGAATCAGCTTGGCGAAGCGATTCCGAAGCTGCTCAAGGCAGGCCAGGATGCCCCGCTGGAAGCCGCGCTGGACCATCTCGCCCAGGGCGACGTGGGCGCCTACGAAGTCCTGATCGAACAGGCCGAAACGCTGTCCGAATCGATGAAGATCGAAAAGAACGGCGTGCGCTACGACATCCTGCTGATCGTCGCGCCCATCGTGGCCTGGACCCGCTACGCCATCCCGACCGGCCCCGTGCCGGCCAGCGCCCAGCAGGCCCTGCTGGCGCAACTGCATGGCCACGTGCTGTCGAGCCAGGCCCGCAGCGCGCTGATGCCGATGCTGGTGAGCGTGGACCAGATGCCGCGCACCTTCTCCGAAACCTGGCAATGGCTGCAGCGCCTGGGCTCGCAGGCGCTCGGCGCCGAGACCACCAAGCCGGCGCTGAACGCCGAGGTCGAGACCGCCAACATGCTGGCCGACACGCGCTACATCGTGGCGGCCGTGGCGGTGCCCGAATTCGCGCCCGTGTTCCGCTGGCAGGAGCAGATCGGCGACGCCGAGGCCAGCCGCGACGCCTGCCTGGCGCAATGGGCCGCGCAGGCCCAGCCGACGCTGGCCGGCCTGCTGCCGGGCTGCGGTTTCGAGGCCCTGCTGCCTGACGCCTATTACGTCAGCAACCGCGAGGCCGACCGCCGCGTGCGGCCGCTGTCGCTGCGCGCCGCCATCAGCTGGCTCGAAGGCGCGGTCAACCTCGAGGCCTCCCAATTGCGCGCCGTGGTGGCGGGCTGCGGCGAAAGCCGGGTCGACGAATACCGCGTCAGCTTCACCGCGCGCAACAGCAACGACGTCTACTACGGCTGCGTCTGGCCGCTGTATGGCCGCGAGGAAGACCTGCCGGCCGACGAAGGCCAGCCCGACGTGGTCGACGAGATCGCGGCGCTGCTCAAGGAATACGGCGTGAGCGACGTGCGCCGCATTCCCGGCGTGCTGCCCCCGGAATACTGCGAGGACTGCGGCGCGCCCTACTTCCCCAATCCCCTGGGCGAACTGGTGCACGCCGAATTGCCCGAAGACGCCGAGGCAGCGCCCGCCAAGTTCCACTGAGCGCGTCGATGCAAGCAGACATCTTCTGCCGCGTGGTCGACAACTACGGCGACATCGGCGTCTGCTGGCGCCTGGCGCGCCGGCTGGCGCACGGCCGCGGCTGGGACGTGCGCCTGTGGGTGGACGACCTGGCCAGCTTCGCGCGCATCCAGCCCGGCATCGATGCCAACGCCGCGCGCCAGGCGTTCCAGGACATCGATATCGTGCGCTGGACCGACACGCCGGATGCGGCGCTGGCGGCCCGCGACGTGGTGATCGAGGCCTTCGCCTGCGATCCGCCCGAGGCGTTCCTGGACAGCATGCGCCAGCGCCATCCAGCCTGGATCAACCTGGAATACCTGAGCGCCGAGGCCTGGGTGGAAAGCTGCCACGGCCTGCCGTCGCAGCGGCCCGACGGGCTGGTGAAGCACTTTTTCTTTCCCGGCTTCACGCCCGCCACCGGCGGCCTGCTGCGCGAACCGGGCCTGACGGCCGAGCGCGACGCCTTCCAGGCCGATCCCGAGGCCCAGGCGGCGTTCCTGCGGGGACTGGGCGTGGCCGAGCCCCTGCTGTCGCAACGGCGCCACGGCGCCCGCACCGTGTCCCTGTTTTGCTATCCCAGCGCCCCGGTCGACGGCCTGGCGCAAGCCCTGGCGGCCGATACCCGCCCCGCCCTGCTGCTGGCGCCGGAAGGCGTCGCTCCCGGGCTGGAAGCGGCCTGCGCGCGGCCCGGCGGTCCGGCGGTGGCGCGCCTGCCGTTCGTGGCGCAACCCGATTTCGACCGCGTGCTGTGGTGCGCCGACCTGAACCTGGTGCGCGGCGAGGATTCCTTCGTGCGCGCGGCCTGGGCGGCCCGTCCGCTGGTCTGGCAGATCTACCCCCAGGAAGAGAACGTGCACCTGGAGAAGCTGGACGCCTGGCTGGCGCGCTATCCGGCCCCGGAAACCGCGGCCGCCGCCATCCGCGCCTGGAACCTGCCCGACGCCGGCGCGGCGGCGGATGCGATCGGCGCCGCCCTGGCGCCGGCCGCCTGGCAGGCCTGGACGCAAGCCGCGCGCGAATGGGACGCGGCGCAGGCCGCGCGCCCCGACCTGGCGGAAAATCTGGCCGATTTTTGCGCAGAGTTGGTCAAGAAACGCTAGAATAGAGAGTTTTCTGAGTCGCCCGGGTTTTTCGGCGCCTCAACTATGACGCCTCCCGGGGTGTGCATGAAAGTCGAGCGAGCGGGCCTTTTCGGGCCCGCGGGCTTGAGATGGCGTTGAGATCGAGATGGCGGGCCTGGCCCGTTGCCTGGCGCCCTCACCCGCTGCGGCTTTCTGCAAGCACGGCGAGTGCACCCTTTCCCCCCGGAGTTTTATCGATGAAAACCGCTCAGGAATTGCGAGTCGGCAACGTGGTCATGGTCGGCAAGGATCCCCTCGTGGTCCAGAAGGCCGAATACAACAAGTCCGGCCGTAACGCCGCCGTCGTCAAGCTGAAGTTCAAGAACCTCTTGACCGCCTCGGCCAGCGAATCGGTCTACAAGGCCGACGAAAAGTTCGAAGTCGTCCAGCTGGATCGCAAGGAGTGCACGTACTCCTACTTCGGCGACCCCATGTACGTCTTCATGGACGAAGAGTACAACCAGTACGAAATCGAAGCCGAAAGCATGGGCGACGCCCTGAACTACCTGGAAGAAGCGATGCCCGTGGAAGTGGTCTTCTACGACGGCCGCGCCATCTCGGTGGAACTGCCCACGACGCTCGTGCGCGAAATCACCTACACCGAACCGGCCGTCCGTGGCGACACGTCGGGCAAGGTGACCAAGCCCGCCAAGATCAACACCGGCTACGAACTGAACGTGCCGCTGTTCTGCGCCATCGGCGACAAGATCGAAATCGACACGCGTACCAACGAATACCGCAGCCGCGTCAACAACTGATCCGGCAGCAGGTACGAAAAAGCGCCAGCCCTTCGGGGTCTGGCGCTTTTTTTTTTCGGCGAACGCGGCTACTGCAGGCGCTCGTCGTCGAGGAAATCAGGCACAGCCATGACGTCGATGCCGTCCTCGGCCAGGGCCTCGCGCTCTTCGCGCGTGGCGGTGCCGCGGATGGGCCGCTCGTCGGCGTCGCCCTCGTGGATGCGGCGCGCCTCCTCGGCGAAGCGCGTGCCGACGTTTTCGGTGTTGCGCAGCAAGGCCCGCACCTGGCGCATGACCACCGCCTGCAGGGCCGACATCTTCTCGGCATCGGTGGCGCCGGCCGACGGCGCCGGCGGGGCGGCGGGCGCGTGCAGGTGCGCCACGTTCAGGCGCGGCGCCGACAGGCGCTTGGTGATGCTGGCCGAGCCGCAGACCGGGCACGACACCAGGCCACGCGCCTGCTGCGCGTCATAGTCTTCGTGCGAACCGAACCAGCCTTCGAAGATGTGGCCGTGCTCGCACTGGAGGTCGAAAACTTTGAGAGCCATGGGAGTGATATGGGGGCTAGCGGCCAGAATACAAGAAAGCGCCGGCTCAAACAAAAAGCGGGCCCGCGGGCCCGCTTTTGCTGCGCCTGGCGCTTACTTGCCGCGCTTGGGCGCGGCCGTCGACTGGATCTGCGCCTGCTGCGCCTGCAAGGCGTCGATCTGGCGTTGCAGGTCGCGCAGTTGCTGACGCACGTCCTTCTGCTGATCGGCCAGCGCGGTGGCTTCCTGGCGCGATTGCTCCTGGCGCGCGGCGACCTGCTCTTCCTGCTGCATGCGCAGGGTGCGGTCGGCCTGCAGCGTGCTCAGTTCGGCGTTGCGGCTGGCCAGCAGCTTCTCGGCGTGGGTGTATTCAGCCTGCAGCTTGATGCGCTGGATGTCCACGTCGGCCAGTTCCACCGATTGCGCGGCGAACGCGCGGTAGGTGGCTTCGGCCTGCTTGTCCGACTTGGTCTTGAGGACGCGCCAGAAGTCCTTCTGCTGGAACAGGGCCACGTAGTAGGTCAGGTCGTCCGGCTTGAACAACAGGCTGGCGCCGTAGGTGCCGTTGTAGGTGGTGCGCAGCTCGGAAACCTGGCGGTTCTGGATCAGTGCCTGCAGCTCGGCCACCGTCGAGGACGGGCGCGCGGCGGGCGCCGGCGCGGGCGGGGTGACCGGCGTGGAGGCGGCTTGCTTGTCCTCGACCTGCTGCACCGTCGGGCGCGGGGGCTCGGGTTGCGCGCTGGCGCACGCGGCCAGACCGGACAGGGCCGTACCCAACAGCGCCATGCGAGCGGCGGCACGGATAAAGTGGACGTTCATGCCTTCCCCAAAAAAATCGTTGCGGAACTATAGCAATTTATTCCGTTTGAAGCTGACGCGCGTGAATAACACGGCGCGATAGTGTCGCGCGCCAAGGGACATTCCCTATTGCGCCTCACGACGCTTCGACGATGCCGTCGGCGGTTTCGCCCTGGCCGCCGCCCAGATGCAGCTTGCGCATCTTCTCCCACAGCACCTTGCGGCTGATGCCCAGGGTATTGGCGGTGTCCTGCCGGCGCCAGCCATTGACGTCCAGCGCGGCCAGGATGCGGGCGCGCTCGGCGCGTTCGGCGTCGGTAAAAACGGGCGGTTCGCATTGGGTATTGGCGCCGGCCGCGGCCAAGGCCGGCGGCCCGCCGAGCGGCTCGGCCAACTGGTCGAAAATGCGTTCGATGCGGGCCTGGTCCCAGGCCTGGAACTGGCGCCGCACGATCGCCACGCGCTCGGCCACGTTGGACAGCTCGCGCACGTTGCCGGCGTAGCGCGCCCGCGCCACGCGCTCCAGCAGCCAGGCCGGCGGCTCGCCCTCGGCGCCCAGCCGTTCGAGCAGGGCGCGGAAGATCGCCGCCTTTTCCTCGGGCCCGCGCTGTTCCAGGTTGGGAATGCGCAGCTCGATCACGGCCAGCCGGTAATACAGGTCGGCGCGGAACTCGTCCTGGCCCACCAGCACCCGCAGGTCCTTGTTGGTCGCCGCCACCAGGCGGAAATCGACCGGCACCTCGACGGTCGACCCGAGCCGCGTCACGGCGCTCTGCTCCAGCACGCGCAGCAGCTTGACCTGCTGGTACAGCGGCAGGTCGCCGATTTCATCCAGGAACAGCGTGCCGCCGCTGGCCTGCTCGAAATAGCCCTTGTGCGCGCCCACGGCGCCGGTGAAGGCGCCCTTGGCGTGGCCGAAGAAATGCGCCTCGAACAGCCCCTCGGGGATGGCGCCGCAGTTGACCGCGACGAACGGCCCGTCCGACCACGCGGCGTGGTCGTGCAGCAGGCGCGCGATGCGCTCCTTGCCGACGCCGGTCTCGCCGTGGATCAGCACGTTGCTGCGGCAGTCGGCGAACATGTCGGCCTCGGCCAGCAGCGCCCGCATCGGCTCGGACACCGCGATCAGCGGCTGCTCGCGGCGCGGCGCGACGCGGTTGAGCTGGTCGAGCGTGCCCAGCAGCTCGAACAGCAGCTTGCGCAGGTCCGTGGTGGTGAAGGCCAGCGGCAGCGTATAGGAATATTCCGGCGGGTAATAACGCGGATCGCGGCCGCGGGCCTCGGACGCCACCCAGATGACGGGCATCGCCTGCACCGACAGCCAGTCGTAGCCGCTGAAGCGGTTGTCGCCCATGACCGAGACCGACACCAGCGCCACCGCGGGCCGCGACGGATCGCGCGGCGGCGGAAAGGCGGTGCCGGCGTCGGCGCGCACCAGCGACACGTCCATGCCGGCCAGGCAGCGCTCGGCCCGGCTGGCGATGTCGGACGTGCCCTCCCAGACGTAGACGTCGAACTCCTCGCGCGAGAATTTCTGGGTCATGGCGACCACCGGGCCGGCCGCGAAGGGGAGGAAATCAAGGGCTTCATCATCAATACACCAGGCGGGGCTTGCCGCAGTCCACCGACAGCAGCGATACATCGGTCTGGCCGACACTCAGGCCAAGCATGTCCAGCAATTGCTGCAGCAGGGTCGACAGCATGCCCAGCAGCGGCTGCAGCAGCGTCACCACGATGGACAGCACGCCGCCCACCTGGTTGCCGCCGCTCAATGCCAGCGAAGAGACCGCGTTGACGCGGCACTGGCGAATCGCATCCGGCGTGATCGCCAACAGGCAGGTCACGTCGCTCAGCGGCGCCAGCAGCAACGAATTGAGGAGGTTGCCGACCAGCTGCAGCGTGCCGCCCAGCACCCCGGTCAGGCCGCCGGTGGACATGCGCTGGCCGAGCTGGTTGAGCGCGGTCGAGGACCACTGCATGTCGTTGACCACCTGCGAAATCGATTTACCCGGGTTGCTGCCGCCGCCGCCCACCAGGGTGGTGGCCAGCGACAGGCGCTGGTCCGGCGTCAGCGGCGTGCCGGTGCCGACCAGGTCGCCCAGGATGCCGCCGACCACGGCGTCGGCCAGGTTCGAGGCCAGCGCGCCCAGGTTGATCGAGGTGGCGTTGACGGTGGCGGTGGAGTTGGGCGACGGCGGCTCGGTCAGCGTCACCGAGACCGGCGCGGTCGAGTTGAAGATCGGCAGCGTGACCTTGCTGGTCAGCGGCAGGATGCCGAGCACGTTCAGGATCTGGTAGCGCTGGATCGCCGCGAACGAACTGGGCTGGCAGCTGTTGGTGATGGACAGGAAATTGGCCTGCACGTTGTCCACCGCCGACGACATGCCGGGGAAGCGCCCCAAGCAGATGTTGGCCACCGACGAGGTCACGTCGATGGTGGCCTGCGACTCGGTCAGCGGCGCCTGGCACAGCTTGGACACGGTACCGGTCGATTGCGCCACGTCGATGATGACCGGCAGGTCGATCTTGGTGCCCAGCGTGTTGGCCAGCAGCGGGCCCACCAGCGGGATGTTGCTGGTGTTGGCGCGCAGGTAGACGCGGATGCCGGCGCTGGTGGCCTGCGTGCCCACCCCGCCCACGCCGATGGTGGGCGGTTCGACGATGCGCACCTGCGACTGCACGCCAAGCAGCGGCACGTTCAGGCCCAGGTTGACCAGGTTCTGGCCGTTGGCGATGACCAGCGCGGTCTCCAGCACATTGAGCGCGTTGATATTGGCCTGCAGCGCCGAGTTGATGTCGCCGCCGACCACGTTCAGGTCGAGGATGCCGCCGTCGCCGAACAGCTTGACCGGCAGGTTCACCGGCATCACGTTCAGCACCACGTTGATGGCGTTGGACAGCAGCCCGAGGCTGGCGCCGGCGGTGTTGCCGGCCTTGTTCATCACGGTCAGCGTGGCCTGCAGCAGCTGGCCCAGCGTCAGGTTGTTGAGCGCGGCCAGCTGCGACGGCGTGCCCACGCCGGTGGCCACCGACACCGGCAGGCCCAGCGCCTCCAGCAGGCCCGACGGCGTGATGTTGACGGTGGCCAGGCCGGCCGCGTCGAGGATGTCGAGCTGGGCCGGCGTGGCGCCCACGGTGGACAGAAGCTGCGACAGCAGGCCGCCCTTCTGCAGGCGCAGCAGGCGCGAGCCGACGGTGAACACCGCCACCGGCTGGGTGCTGGTGGCCACCGAGATCACCTGGACCTGGGTGCCGCCCGCCGTGCCGCCGGAGAAGCTGGGAATCAGGCTGGCGAGGGTCTTGTTGATGGTGATGCGCAACGCGTTCGGCACCTGGCCGCTGGCGGGGTCGAACACGTACATGCCGCTGGCGTCGGCGCGGGTGGTGTCCCACACCTTGCATTCAACCGTGACGTCGGCCGCGGAGAAGCTGTCGAAGATGTTGGGCACGTTGGCCAGCACCGCGGCCTGCCCCGCCGCCTGCGCCCGGGTGCAGTCCGCGGGCGCGCCCATGCCCAGCACCTGCACCGCCGACAGCGCCGCCAGGTCCGAGGCCTTCTGCATCTCCCGCTTCATGTAGTAGGCATAGCCCAGCTGGGCCACGCCCAGCAGCACCAGGCCGACGATGACCACGAAAACGATGGCCACCGTCATGCTGCCGCGCTGCCGCGGCAGGAACGCAGAACGAAGATGAGTGGCTGGCATGATCGCGGCTCCCTGACTCGGTGAGACGGGTCCTAATTGGTGTTGTTGGTCTGCACCCGCTTGGTGAACCACTCCGGAATCGGCCGGGTGAAGCTGTCGACGTAGCGGTTCCAGGCGGCGGTGGACGCCGCGCCCAGCACCGGCAGCGCGGCGCCGGCGCGGCGGCCGTCGGCCTGCGCGGCCAGCAGGCCGCGGGTGATGTCGCCAAAGGCTTCCGGC
>NZ_CADIJR010000117.1 GCF_902859645.1 Achromobacter insuavis
CGGCAGCGGCACGCTGGGCGGCGCCTTGGGCGGCGCTTCCGGGGGCAACCCGGGCGGCGACGGCGGCAACACCCCGATCCCGCCGATCCCGGTGCCGCGCGTCGACGCCGACATCCCCGCCCGCGCCAGCGCCGTCAACGGCACCGGGCCGCTGGCCGCGCGGCCGCTCTAGCGATCCTCCTTCGGGCCCGTCCAGCACGGGCCGATCCGCCCGGGAAAGACCGGCTTGCCGGCGCGCGCGCGGATCAACTATGATCCGGAATAATTCGCATTCCGGATCATGGAATGCGCCGCGCCAACGCCACGCCAGTCCATCATGTCCGCGACCGGGACCTCCCCCCAGCCCATCGAAGTGCTTTACGGTGACCACCACGGCTGGCTGCGTGGCTGGTTGCGCAAGCGGCTGGGCAACGCCTTCGACGCCGCCGATCTGGCGCACGACACCTACGTCCGCATCCTGGCCTCCGGCGCCACGCCGCAGCCGGACCAGTCCCGCCGCCACCTGACCCAGATCGCCAACGGCCTGCTGATCGACCTGTACCGCCGCCGCGGCATCGAGGCCGCCTACCTCGAGGCCATCGCCGCGCTGCCGGTGGCGCTGGCGCCGTCCGAGGAAGTCCGCGCCCTGGCGGTCGAGGCCCTGATCGAAGTCGACACCATCCTGCACAAGCTGCCGCCCAAGGTCCGCATGGCGCTGCTGCTGTGCAAGCTCGACGGCCTGAGCTACCGCGAGATCGCCGAACGGCTGCACGTGTCCGTCTCCTCGGTCGAGAAGTACGTCGCGGCGGCGCTGCTGGCGTGCTACCAGGCCCTCTACGATGGCGCGCACTGACGCGGCCGCCGGCCAGGGGCCGGCGATCGATCCCGCGGTCGTGCGCCGCGCCTCGGCCTGGATGGCGCGGCTGTGGTCGGGCGAGGCCAGCGCGGCCGACCGCGCGGCCTGTGACGCCTGGCTGGCCGCCCATCCCGACCACCTGCGCGCCTGGCGCCGCCTGCAGGTCATGGACGCCAAGCTGGCCGGGGTCTCCGAGCCGGCCTCCCGCACGGTGCTGCTCGACGCCCGTCCGCAGGCCTATGCCGCGCGCCGCAAAGCGCTGCGGACACTGGGCATCGCGGCGGCCGCCACCGCCGGGGCCACCCTGCTCTGGCGCGAAAGCGGGCGCTGGGGCGTGCTGACCGCCGACCACCGCAGCGCCGTCGGCGAGATCCGCGACATCACCCTGGCCGATGGCTCCCGCGTCGTGCTCGACAGCGGCTCGGCCATCGACGTGCGCTTCGACCGCCACGAGCGCCGCATCCTGCTGCTGGCCGGGGAAATCCTGGTGTCGACCGCTGTCGATGCCCAGGACAGGCCGTTGCGCGTGCAGAGCCGGCAAGGCATGGTGCAGGCGCTGGGCACCCGCTTCACCCTGCGCGACGCCGGCCCGCAGGCGCACCTGGCGGTCTACCAGGGCGCGGTCGACGTTTATCCCGGCGCGGCCACCCAGGCGGTCCTGCGGGTGCATGAGGGCGAGCGCACGCGCTTCGACCCGCAGCGCGCCGAACCGCCCGCCGCGGCGCGCGAGGCCGACGCCGCCTGGACGCGCGGCGTGCTGCTGGCCGAGGACATGCGGCTGGCGGACTTCACCGCGCGGCTGGCCCGCTACCGCAGCGGCTTCCTGCGCTGCGACCCGGCCGTCGCAGACCTCCGCGTCACCGGGGTCTTCCCCCTGCGCGACACCGACCGCGCCCTGCACAACCTGACGCTGGGCGTGCCGGTCGACATTCACACGTTCAGCCGCTATTGGGTCACCGTCGGCCCCAGGGCATCACGCTAGGGCGCATCGACCGCCAGAAGCGCCCCGCGCAAGCCCTGGCCCCTGTTGCAATTTTTGTTGGCGCGGCATTGAGGAAATCGCCCGCTCGTCCGGAAGACATAGCAGTCGCAACACTTTCTTCCGTACTTTCTGGGATCGACCCGATGGCGAGCCGCCACCTTTCCTCTCCGTTCCGCATCACCGCGCCCCTCTCCGCGCGGCCCACCGCCCCCCGCCTGCTCCCGCGCCGCACCGCGCTCTGCCTGGCGCTGGGCGGCGCCCTGCTGGCCACCTCGCCGGCGCCAGCCCAGGTAGCGCCTGCGCCCGCCGGGGCGCAGACACCGGTGCGCACCTACCAGATCCCATCCGGTCCGCTCGACCAGACCCTGACCCGCTACGCCAGCGAAGCGGGGATCGAGCTGTCGGCCGACGGCGCCCTGACCCGCGGCAAGACCAGTCCCGGCCTGAACGGCGCCTATTCCGTGCAGGACGGCTTCGCCACCCTGCTGCAGGGCCAGGGCCTGCGCGTCGTGCGCGGCGCCAACGGCGCCTATACGCTGCGCCCGGCGCCCACCGCCGACAGCCCCGCCACGCTGCCGGCAGTGACCGTCACCGGCCGCCCCGAAACGGCCTGGAGCCCGGTGGACGGCTATGTGGCCAGCCGCAGCGCCACCGGCACCAAGACCGACAGCAGCATTCTCGAAACGCCGCAGTCCATCTCGGTCGTAACGGCGGACTTCATCCGCGAAACCGGCGCCTCGCGCCTGAAGGAAAGCCTGGCCTACACCCCGGGCATCAACACCCTACCATGGGGCGCCGACACGCGCTTTGACTGGACCATCATCCGCGGCTTCGATGCGCAGACGCCGGGCTATTACCTGGACGGCCTGCAACTGCGCAACAACAACAGCTGGGCGGTCTGGCAGACCGAGGTCTACGGCGCCGAGCGCATCGAACTGCTGCGCGGCCCGACCTCGGTGCTGTACGGGCAAAACGGCGCGGGCGGCATGATCAACGTCGTCAGCAAGCGCCCCACCGAAGAACCGCTGCACGAGCTGGAAGCGCAGGTCGGCGACCATTCGCGGCGCCAGGTGGCCGGCGATTTCTCGGGCCCGCTGGATGACAACGGCAAGGTGCTCTACCGCATCACGGGCCTGGCGCGCGACGCCGAGCTGCCCGCCAGCGGCCTGCCCAACGACCGTTTCTTCATCGCGCCGGCGCTGACCCTCAAGCCGTCGAGCGACACCACCCTGACCCTGCTGTCGCACTATCTGCGGGTGCGCGACGGCAGTTCCTACGGCAGCTTTCCCGAGATCGGCACGCAGCTGCCCAATCCGAACGGGAAATTCTCGCGCAATACCTATGTGGGCGAACCGGGCTTCGACCGCTTCAACCAGGAACAGTGGATGGTCGGCTATCTGCTGGAACACCGCCTGAACGACACCTGGACCGTGCGCCAGAACACGCGCTACGGCTACACCAGCGTCGACTACCGTCAGGTCTACGTGCGCGGCGGCTTCGCCACGGTCAACCCCGCCAACCCGGACGACCCCGCCAACTTCCGCCTGCTGGAACGGTTCCCGTTCGGCAGCCAGGAAAACGCGCGGCTCTTCACTATCGACAACCAGGCGCAGGCCAAGGTCGCCCTGGGCGACTGGACCCACACCTTCCTGTTCGGACTGGACTACCAGCGTTCGCGCAATTACCAGCGCACCTACAACGACGGCGTGGTCGCGCCCATCGACGGCTATTCGCCGTCGTACGGCAGCCCGGTCGAGACTGCCGCGCCCTGGTTCGACGCCACCACCCGGCTGGCCCAGACCGGCTTCTACCTGCAGGACCAGATCAAATGGGGCAACTGGGTGGCCACGCTCGGCGGCCGCTACGACAAGGCCAGCGCGGACGTGGACAGCAACATCGACGGCTCCCGCACCAAGATCTCCGAGCACCATTTCAGCAAGCGCGCCGGCCTGGTCTACCTGCATCCGAGCGGCATCGCGCCGTACTTCAGCTACGCTGAATCGTTCTCGCCCACCGCCACCATCGACTCGGTGACCAACAACCCGATGCGGCCGGAAACCGGACGCCAGTACGAACTCGGCATCCGCTACGAGCCGCCCGGCGGGCGCAGCCGCTACAGCGCGGCGGTGTTCGACCTGCGGCGCCACAACTACATCACCTATACGCCCGAGTTCCTGCCCAAGCAGACCGGCGAAGTGCAGGTGCGCGGCCTGGAGCTGGAAGCCGCATTCCGGCCGCTGCCGCAGATGAACGTGGTGGCCGCCTACACGTACACGCCCAAGGCCGAGGTCACGGCCAGCAGCACGCCCAGCGAAGTCGGCAAGCAGATGCAGGCGGTGTCGCGCAACCAGATCGCGCTGTGGACCGACTACCGCTTCGCATCCGGCATCAAGATCGGCCTGGGCGCGCGCTACACCGGACCGAACTGGGGCTACCAGGAGTCGGCCGCCCAGAAGCTGCCGGGCTACACGCTGTTCGACGCGATGATCGGCTACCAGGTACAGGGCTGGAACCTGGCGCTGAACGTGCGCAACCTCGGCAACAAGACCTATCTCAGCAATTGCAGCGCGGGCGCCTGCCGCTATGGCGATCAGCGCACGGTGCTGGCGACCGCGACCTACCGCTGGTAGGCGCGGCCGGATCGAGCGCGCGCGGCCCGCGTCAGCGGACCGCTTCCGTATCCGGCTCGGTCACCACCGCGCGCGGCCAGGCCTGCAGCGTTTCCAGGTCGAGGAAGGTGAAGTAGCCGTCCTTCCAGCCCTCGGTATCGATGTGATAGACGTTGCCCAGCGCCAGCGGCGCGGCCACGGGCGTGTGGCCCGCCACCACGGCGCGCACGCCGCGCACGCCGGTGCGGTCCAGTTGCCGCAGCCGCTCGCGCGACCACTGGCAGGCCGCGCTGGTGCGCTTGTAGCGGTCCTGCAGCGCCGATTCCAGGCGCGGCCAGAACAGCACCGGGCAGTCCGCGTGCAGCAGCCCCACCGGGCCCGCCGAGGTTTCCACCTCGATCGCGATGGGCAGTTGCCCGAAGGCCTCGGCGTAGACCTGCTGGCGGTCGGCCGGCAGGTCCAGGAACCAGCCGCCGCCGTAGCCGCGCCAGTTCACCACGTCCACCTGCCCGGTGCGCACGTGACGCACCGCATAGTCCTCGTGGTTGCCCTGCACCGCGAAGAACCAGGGCTGCGCCAGCCAATCCAGCGCGGCCTCGCTCTCCGGCCCGCGGTCGACCAGGTCGCCGACGGAAAACAGCCGGTCGCGGCTGGCGTCGAACCCCATCCGCCCCAGGCTGTCCTGCAGGCGGGTAAAACAGCCGTGCACGTCGCCCACCGCGAAATCGCGGCCCTGCTCGTTGCGCGGCACTTTCAGAAAACGTTGCTGCATGATGATCCAGCCCGCCCAATCGGGCCCATGTTTCTTTTTAACCCGCTTTTATCAGTCCCCGATTACACCGGGCTTTCACGCGCGATCTCATGAACGGCGTTACGAGAATAGCTATTATTCGTGATAATGTTCCGTCTTTCCCAAAATCCAACCTGAAGGGGGCCGCGCGAGCCGCCCCGCCGTCGCCATGACCGCCGCCTCCACCATCAAAACCTGGTACCTGGTCCACAAGTGGACCAGTCTGGTCTGTACGATCTTCCTGCTCATCATCTGCCTGACCGGGCTGCCCCTGGTGTTCCACCACGAGATCGAACACTGGCTCGACGACGCCAAGCCGCTGTCCGACGTGCCCGCCTCGACGCCGCCGGCCAACCTCGACAAGCTGGTCACGCAGGCCCGCTCGATGTACCCCGGCGAAGTCGTCGACTACCTGTTCTTCGACCCCGACGAACCCCAGGTCTACGTCGGCATGGCCAAGAAGCCCGGCGACGGCCAGGTCTCCGGCCACGCCGTGCGCATGGACGGCCGCACCGGCGACGTGCTGCTCGACGGCCCGCTCTACACCCAGGACCGCTTCTCGTTCATGGGCATCATGCTGTCGCTGCACGTCGACCTGTTCGCCAGCCTGCCGGGCGAACTGTTCCTGGGCTTCATGGGGCTGCTGTTCTGCATCGCCATCGTCTCGGGCGTGGTGCTCTACGGCCCCTTCATGAAGAAGCTGGAATTCGGCACCGTGCGCGCCGGCCGCTCGACCCGCCTGAAGTGGCTCGACCTGCACAACCTGCTCGGCATCGTGACCCTGGTGTGGGCCTTCGTGGTCGGCTTCACCGGCGTCATCAACGAGCTGTCCACGCCGCTGTTCCGGCTGTGGCAATCGACCGAGCTGGTGCGCATCCTCGAACCCTACAAGGGCCAGGGCGTGCCGGCCGAACTGTCCTCGGCCCAGGCCGCGGCGGACACCGCCCGCAAGGCCCTGCCGGGCAACGAAGTGTCGTTCATCGCCTTCCCCGGCAACGCCTTCGGCAGCCCGCACCACTACATCGCCTGGATGCGCGGCGCCACGCCGCTGACCTCCAAGATGAACACGCCGGTCCTGATCGACGGCCGCAACGGCGAACTGACCACCGTCGCCAAGATGCCGTGGTATCTGACCGCGCTGGAGCTGTCGCGTCCGCTGCACTTCGGCGACTACGGCGGCCTGCCGCTGAAGATCATCTGGGCCGTGCTCGACCTGATCACCATCGTGGTGCTGGTCAGCGGCCTCTACCTGTGGCTGGCGCGCCGCCGCGCCACCGAGGCCCGCATCGCCGAGCTGGTGCGCAAGCACCAGGCCGCCGCCACCCCGCAACGGAACCCCGCATGAACAAGAAATCCTCCCGCGGCTTCCTGTTCGTATGGGGCGTGCCGATCCTGCTGGGCGTGCTCAGCGTCTTCGGCCTGCTGGCCGCGCTGCTGGGCACCGGCGGCTGGCACTGGGCCTCCTGGACCGCGCTGACCATCCTGCTGGTGGTCATCGTGCGCTACTGGTTCTTCCCGCCCGCGCAACCCGACGCGTAGCGAGCCGGCGGCCCGCGGCCGCCGCGCGCCTCACTTGCCGAACTTCTCCGGATCGGGCCCCAGGCGGGCCCCTTCCTTGATGGCGTCGATCGCCGCCATCTCCGCGCTCGACAATTCGAAATCGAACACGTCGATGTTCTCGCGGATGCGCGCCGGCGTCACCGACTTCGGGATCACGATCAGGCCGTGCTGCAAGTGCCAGCGCAGCGTCACTTGCGCCGGCGACTTGCCGTGCTTGCGCGCCAGGTCCACGATCGTCTTTTCCTTGGTGACCCCGCCCTGCGCCAGCGGGCTCCACGACTCGGTGGCGATGCCGTGCTTGTCATGGAAGGCGCGCAGCTCGCGTTGCGCGAAGCCCGGATGCAGTTCGATCTGGTTGACCGCCGGCGTCACGCCGGTGGCGTCGATCAGGCGCTCGAGGTTGGCCCGCGTGAAGTTGGACACGCCGATCGAACGCGCGCGGCCATCCTCCTTCATCTCGATCATCGCGCGCCAGGCGTCGACGAACTTCTCGCTGCCCGCCACCGGCCAGTGGATCAGGTACAGGTCCACATAGGCCAGGCCGAGCTTTTCCAGGCTCTCGTTCATGGCCTCGTGGGCCGAATCGAAGCCATGCCTGTCGTTCCACAGTTTGGTCGTGACAAACAGATCCTTGCGCGCCACGCCCGCCGCGCGCAGGCCGGCGCCGACGCCGGATTCGTTGCCATAGATCGCGGCAGTGTCCACCGAACGGTAGCCCGCCGCCAGCGCCTCCTTGACGCTGGCGGCGGCCTGCTCGTCCGGCACCTGCCAGACGCCCAGGCCCAATTGCGGAATCTTGCTGCCGTCGTTCAGTTTCACTGTGGGTACCTTCGCCATATGACCCTCCGAAGCTTGCAACGCAACACTTGCACGGCGAAAACGCGCCAGGTCGCGCGACCAGGAATGCTGCCGGGCGTACGCCTGGTCGACAGTGGATGACGGGCCCGCCCTGCTGCGCCCGCATGCGAAAACCGGATGGAAAACCCCCGGGAGCGGCCTGCGCGTGGCCCATCCGTCCCAGGGGTTTTCAGTTAAATAATAGCGCCGGTGCCGGATAATCGCCTCCATACCCGGCCCGCGCCCCGCGCGGGCCCACGCCATTTGCCCTTGCCGCCCCTATGACAACCCCTGACTCCGGCACGCCCGGCCGTGGCGGTTTCGCCACGCTGCGCACCCTGTTTCCCTACCTCTGGCCGCCCGGCCAGACCGGCCTGAAGGCCCGCGTCGTCGCCGCGCTGCTGTGCCTGTTCGCCGCCAAGGCGGCCACCGTCTACACGCCGCTGCTGTACAAGCACGCCATCGACGCCCTGGGCCAGGGCGCGCCGGGCAGCGTGACCGTGCCGCTGGGCCTGATCCTGGCCTATGGCAGCGCGCGCGTTCTGTCCCTGTTGTTTTCCGAATTGCGCGACGCCCTCTTCGCCCGCGTCGGCCAGCACGCCATCCGCTCGGTCGGCCTGCGCATCTTCCGCCACCTGCACGGCCTGGCGCTGCGCTTTCACCTGACGCGCCAGACCGGCGGCCTGACCCGCGCCATCGAGCGCGGCACCAAGGGCATCCAGACGCTGCTGTCGTTCCTGCTGTTCAACATCCTGCCGACCTTCTTCGAGATCGGCCTGGTCTGTATCGTGCTGTGGAAGATGTTCGACGCCTGGCTGGCGCTGGCCACGGGCGCCACGGTGGTCCTGTACATGGCCTACACGCTGGCCGTCACCGAATGGCGCGCCAAGTTCCGCCGGCAGATGAACGAAACCGACTCCGAGGCCAACACCAAGGCCATCGAGAGCCTGCTGAACTACGAAACCGTCAAGTATTTCGGCAACGAGGAACACGAAGCGCGCCGCTACGACGCCTCGCTCACCCGCTACGAACGCGCCGCCGTGCGCAGCCAGGTCAGCCTGTCGATCCTCAACGTCGGCCAGGCCGTCATCATCTCCGCCGGCCTCACGCTGGTGATGTGGATGGCCGCCAACGGCATCGCCGAGGGCCGCTACACCCTGGGCGACTTCGTGCTGGTCAACACCTACCTGCTGCAGCTGTACTCGCCGCTCAGCTTCTTCGGCTTCATCTACCGCGAGATCAAGCAGGCCATGATCGACATGGAACGCATGTTCGAGCTGCTCGGCCAGGACCGCGAAGTGGCCGACCGGCCCGGCGCGCAGCCGCTGCGCGTGGCCGGCGGCGAAGTCGAGTTCCGCGACGTGCGCTTCGGCTACGACGAGCGCCGGCCCATTCTCAAGGGCGTGAGCTTCACCCTGCCGGCCGGCAAGACCGTGGCCGTGGTGGGCACCTCGGGCGCGGGCAAGTCCACCATCGCGCGGCTGCTATTCCGCTTCTACGACGCCGACGCCGGCGCCATCCTGGTCGACGGCCAGGACATCCGCGACGTCACCCAGGCCAGCCTGCGCGCCGCCATCGGCGTGGTGCCGCAGGACACCGTGCTGTTCAACGACACCATCCGCTACAACATCGGCTATGGCCGGCCCGGCGCCTCCGACGCCGAGATCGAGCACGCGGCCCGGCTGGCGCACATTCACGACCTCATCATGGCCATGCCCGACGGCTACCAGACCATGGTGGGCGAGCGCGGCCTCAAGCTGTCCGGCGGCGAAAAGCAGCGCGTGGCCATCGCCCGCACGCTGCTCAAGGACCCGGCCATCTTCCTGTTCGACGAAGCCACCAGCGCGCTCGACACCCGCACCGAACGCGACATCCAGACCAACCTGCGCGAGGTCAGCCGCGGCCGCAGCACGCTCATCATCGCCCACCGCCTGTCCACCGTGGCCGACGCCGACGAGATCATCGTGCTGGAGGATGGCCGCATCGCCGAACGCGGCCGCCATACGTACTTGCTGGCCGCGGGCGGCCTGTATGCCGCGATGTGGGCGCGGCAGCAGGAAAACACCGCCGCGCCGGCCGATTGACAAGCCCCGCCCCCTGACCCAAGATCGCACCCTTTGATTCCAAGGCCTTCCATGCAGGATTCCCGTATCGCTCCCGAAGTCCGCGTCTGCGCCGCCACCGACCTGGTCAATGGCGGGCTGGGCGTCAAACTGCCGGTCTCCGACAGCGCGGGGCAGACCACGGCGTTCTTCGTGCGTTACCAGGACCGGGTCCATGGCTATCTGAATCGCTGCGCCCACGTGGGCGTCGAACTCGATTGGGAAGGCAGCTTCTTCACGCGCGCCGGCGACCTGATCATGTGCGCCCGCCACGGCGCCACCTATCAGCCCGATACCGGCCTGTGCGTGGGCGGCCCCTGTAAGAACGGCCGCCTCACGGTGCTGACGGTGCAGGAGCGCGACGGCGCCGTCTACTGGCAACCCAGCGGCAAGATCCAGCCGCTCGCCAGCGGCGGCTGACCCGTCAGGCGGGGGCCGCCGCGGCGTCAGGCGCGGGCCGGCGCGGCCGTCTGCGCCGGCTCGGCGCGATCGGCATAGCGGCGCGCCAGCACCGCGCAGACCATCAGCTGCATCTGGTGGAAGATCATCAGCGGCAGCACGACGATACCCATCTGCGAGGTGCCGAACAGCACCGTGGCCAGCGGAATGCCGGACGCCAGCGACTTCTTCGAGCCGCAGAACACCAACGTGATCTCGTTTTCCTTGGACAGCCCCAGCTTGCGGCTGCCCCAGGTCGTGATCAGCAGCACCGCCCCCAACAGCAGCGCATTGACCAGCACCATGGTGGCCAGGTCGATCGCCGGGAACGCGTGCCAGATGCCCTGCGCCACCGCTTCGCTGAACGCGGTGTAGACCGCCAGCAGGATCGAACTGCGGTCCACCTTCGACAGGACGCGGCTGTTGCGCTGCGCCCAGGCGCCGATCCACGGCCGCAGCAGGCTGCCCACCGCGAACGGCAACAGCAATTGCAGCAGGATGCGGCCGGCGTCGGCCAGGCCATGGCCGCCGCCCTGGCGATGCAGCAGCACGGCCACCAGCAGCGGCGTCAGCACCGTGCCCAGCAGGTTGGAAGCCGTCGCCGCGCAGATGGCGCCCGGCACGTTGCCGCGCGCCATCGAGGTGAAGGCGATGGACGACTGCACCGTCGACGACAGCGTGCACACGAAGATCACGCCCAGCCACAGCGCCGGCGTCAGCAACCCGGGAAACAGCGCCCGCAGCGCCAGCCCCAGCGCCGGGAACAGGATGAAGGTGCAGCCCAGGATCAGCGCGTGCAGCCGCACGTCCTTGACGCCGGCCACGATCGCGTCGGTGGACAGGCGCGCGCCATGCAGGAAGAACAGCAGCGAAATGGCCAGGTTGCTGGCCACCATCATGAACGACGCGCCCTTGCCCACGGCGGGAAAGAAGCTGGCGAACGCCACGGTGGCGATCAGGATGAGGGTGAACTGGTCGGGCAGGAAGCGGCGCATGGCGGGAAGTTTCCGGGAAGGTCGCGGAAACTATAGGCGCGGCGCTTGCTATCGTGAAGACCACTGGTTACTTTAACTGTTATCGGAATTCCCTATAGGCAGGCCGCCATGCTCAATCCGCTCTGGCTCAAGACCTTTGCCGCGGCCGCCGCCTCGCCCAGCTTCAGCGAGGCCGCGCGCCGCCTGGGCCTGACCCAGCCCACCGTCAGCGAGCACATCCGCCAGCTGGAGCTGGCGCTGAACCGCCGCCTGTTCCTGCGCGACACCCACTCGCTGGCCCTGACCAGCGACGGCCGCAGCCTGCTGGTGCACGCCGAGATCATCCTCGACGCGCACGAACGCGCCGAGCGGCTGTTCGACACCCCGCGGCTGCGCGGCCGCGTGCGGCTCGGCACCTCCGACGACCTGGCGATGGGGCCCTTGCCCGACGTGCTGGCCGCGTTCCGCCAGGCGCATCCCGAAGTGGAGCTGGACATCACCATCGGCGTCACCAGCGATCTCTACCGCCTGCTCGACGACAACGGCCTGGACGTGATGATCGGCAAGCGCCGCCGCGGCGACCGTCGCGGCCAGACCCTGCACAAGGAAGCCCTGCTGTGGCGCGCCAAGGAAGGCCTGCGCCTGGCGCCCGACGCGCCGCTGCCGCTGATCCTGCTGCGCGAGCCCAGCGTCACCCGCACCCTGGCGCTGGACGCGCTGGCGCGCGCCGGCCGCAGCTGGCAGATCGTCTGCACCAGCACCGGCTACGCCGGCTGCCAGGCGGCGGCCCGCGCCGGCCTGGGCATCACCGTGCAGCCCTCGCACCTGTCCACCGCCGGACTGGCGGCGCCGGCCGGCGCGCTGGCCCTGCCGGCGCTGCCGCAGGTGGAGTTCATCGTCATCTCGGCGCCCGCGCCCAACAAGCCCACCCGGGCGCTGACCGAGATCCTGATGCGCAGCTCGCTGACCTGAATCCTGGCCCGTCGGCCTGGCCGCCTGACGCGCCAGCGCGCGCGGTGCGAATGGCCGCCGCTCAAGCCCCCGGCCGCGTATGCCGCACGCTGCCTTCCAGCGGCTGCGGCTGCTTGAGCAGGTTGAGGATCGGGCACCACTGCTCCACCGCCTCGTGCACCGCCCGCACCGCCTGCGGATCGGCCGGCGACACGATGTGCGCCGTATAGCGGATGTTGTGCGGGAAGAACGGCACCTTCTCGTAGCCCGGCTTGCCGCCGCGCGGATCCAGGTCGCCTTCGATCTCGACCTCCAGCGATTCCAGCGGCAATTCCAGCTCGGCCGCCTTGATCAGGAAGATATGCGTCAGGCAACTGCCCAGCGACCCCAGCAGCAGTTCCGGCGAACTCGGCCCCAGGTCGTAGCCGGCGAAATCCGCCGGGCTGTCGCTCACCACCTGATGGTCGCGGATGCGGATGCGGCGCACGCCGCTGCGCCCTTCGGCGCTGATATGCGCGCGCAGCTTCACCGGCGTCACCGTGCCCGGATCACGCGCATTGCGCGCCAGCACCGCCTCGCGCTTCTGGCCCAGGTATTCATTCAAGGTACTCATCTTGCCTGCCTCGCGTTAGTGAAAGGGAAAGGAAAAAAGGTGCCCGGCCGCCACGCCGGGCGATGGCGCATCACTGCCTGCGCCGCGTATCCGGAATCTCGATGGGCGCGCGATCCATCGCCAGCAGCAGCGCGCCCAGCCCCTGGGCCGAAGCGTTCTCCATGCGGCCGCCCGGACCGCAGACGTTGTCGGCGCTGGTCCAGGCCGGCGCCGCGCCCGGCAGCCGTCGCGCCCGCAGCCAGCCGCGCCGGTCCACCATGAACTGCGCGCCCGCCAGGTCGGCCGGCGCCACGCCCGCGGCCAGCGCATAGGCCTCCCATGCCGCCGCGTCCGCCGCCACGCAATCGGCCTCCGCCGCCGGCGCGCCGCCGCGCGTCAACGCCACGGTCAGCAGGCGCGGATCCTGCGGTTCCGGCGGCGCGCCAGGGGCGAAGGCCGCCACCCGCACCGGCAGGCCGCGCAGGCCCGACAGCGTGGCGGCGCGGCCGTCGCGGCAGGT
>NZ_CADIJR010000118.1 GCF_902859645.1 Achromobacter insuavis
GTCGCCGCCGGCGAGACTCGCCCCGCGACCCCGGCGCCCGCCGCGGCCGACCCACAGGCCGGCCTGCCGGCCGATGCGGCCTGGTGGCAACGCTGGCGCGCCGAAGTGGCCTCGTGGCCCGGCCGCGCCGGCTCGGCGCTGGCGCATGAACTCGGCGGCCTGATCACCATCCAGCGCGTCGACGAACCCGCCGCGCTGCTGCTGTCGCCGGAACAGGCCGACCAGGTGCGCGGCACGCTGCGCCAGCGCCTCCTGACCGTGCAACTGGCCATGCTGATGCGCCAGCCCGCGGTCTGGAAGAGCGAGCTCGACAACGTCGGCACTACGCTGGCCAAGTACTTCGACACCCGTTCCCCCGACACGGTCGCGGCCCAGAACCTGGCCCGCGAACTGGCGCAGACCGACATCGCGGTGCGCATGCCCGATGTGTCCGACAGCCTGAACGCCGTGGCCGCGCTGCGCGCCGCCGGCTTCAAGACCAGCGATCAGGACTGACGCCCATGCGTACCTGGTTCTGGACTCTGCTGCTCGCCGTCATCGCCGTCGCCCTGGCGGTGGTGCTGCGCTCCCATTCCGGCAATGTGCTGCTGCTGGTCTGGCCGTGGCGCATCTCGATGTCGCTGACGCTGGCCGTGCTGCTGATCGTGGCGGCCTTCGTGGTGCTGTATGTGGGCCTGCGCCTGCTGGCCTGGCTGCTGGCCATTCCCGATCGCGTCCGCGCCTGGCGCGGCAAGCGCGCCCAGGCGCGCGATCACGAATTGCTCGAGCGCGGCTGGATCGGCCTGCTCGAAGGCCGTTATTCGCACGCCGAAAAAGACCTGACCAAGCTGCTCGAGCAGACCAAGGTGCAGACCCGCCGCGTGCTGGCCGCCTTGTCGGCCGCCCGCGCCGCGCATGGCCTGGGTGAATTCGACCGCCGCGACCGCCTGCTGGCGACCGCGCAGGAACAGGCCGGCGCCGACCCTGGCCTGGTGGAAGCCACCGCGACGGTCTCGGCCGACATGCTGCTGGACCAGGGCCGCGCCGAGCGCGCGCTGGCCGTGCTGGCGCCGCTGGCCGATGGCGGCGCCCGCCACCTGCACACCATGCGCCTGCTGCTGCGCGCGCACACGGCCCTGCACCATGACGAACAGGTCTTCACGCTGGCGCGCGGCCTGCTGCGCCGCAATGCGCTGGCGCGCACCGAAGGCGACCACCTGATCGACGTGGCCGGCGCGGCGCGCTTGCGCGCGGCGGCCGCCAACGACGGCTGGCGCGCCATCTGGAAGGACCTCAAGGCCGAGGAGCGCCTGCTGCCCGAAATCGCGCTGGCCGGCGCCGCCGCCTTCGAAGCGGCCGGCGAGGCCAACGAGGCCGCCAAGGTGCTCGAAGCCGCCATCGCCGTGAAATTCAATCCCGCCCTGGTGGCCGCCTACGCGCGTTGCGACGCCGAGCAGGTGTCGCGCCGCCTGGCCAAGGCCGAGACCTGGCTGCAGCAGCGTCCCACCGATCCCGACCTGCTGACCGCGCTGGGCATGCTGTGCCTGAACGGCCAGCTGTGGGGCCAGGCCGAACGCTACCTGCTGCGCAGCCTGTCGCGCCGCGGCGATGCGCAGACGCACGCGCTGCTGGGCAGCCTGTACGACCGTCTCGACCGTCCCGCCGACGCCGTGCGCCACTGGCGCCTCGCCACCGCCGCCAGCATGGCGCTGCCGGTGCTGGCCGCCGACGCGGCGCTGCCGGCCGCGGATATCGGCTCGGACCCCTATCGCCTGGACGCCGAGGGCGGCTATGCGGTGGGCCTCTCGGATGTCGACGCCGATATCGGCGGCGACTATCCCGCGCTGCCGCCCTCGGTGGCCGCGTCGGCTTCGGATTACGTGCTGGATCCGGACGCCCGCGCCAACAAGGAACAGCAGGCGCGCGCGCTGGCGCCGGAAGATGCGCCGGTCGTCGGCGGCACGTCCGACATCGACGAGTATTTCGACAGCGCGCCGATTCCGGCCGCCGCGTTCGACAATCCCGTGCCGACGTATTCGCCGGCCGCGCCGGCTTCGCCCAAGCCGGCCGCGCCCGCCGCGCCGGCGCCGACCACCAAGCCGCCGTTCAAGGACGACGGCTCGCTTTGATCCTCTTTCAGACTAACAAGGTTCAATCATGAGTTATGACCGCGTGTCCCCCGGCAAGAAGCTGCCGGAAGACTTCAATGTGATCATTGAAATCCCCATGAACGCCGACCCGGTGAAGTACGAGGTCGACAAGGAGTCGGGCGCGATCTTCGTCGACCGCTTCATGCTGACGGCCATGCACTACCCGTGCAACTACGGCTACATCCCGCAGACCCTGTCGGAAGACGGCGACCCCGCCGACGTGCTGGTGCTGACCCCGTTCCCGATCCAGATCGGCGCCGTGGTGCGCTGCCGCGCCATCGGCGTGCTGGAAATGGACGACGAGTCGGGTGGCGACGCCAAGCTGCTGGCCGTGCCGATCGAAAAGCTGTACCCCCCGTACCGCAACATCAAGTCCTACGAAGACCTGCCGGCCGAAGACACGGCCCGCATCCAGCACTTCTTCGAGCACTACAAGGACCTGGAAAAGGGCAAGTGGGTCAAGGTCAAGGGCTGGAAGGGCGTCGACGCCGCCCACGAGGAAATCGTCAAGAGCGCCGAGCGCTACAACAAGGCCTGATCGATCAGGCCTTGCGCCGCGCCGGTGTCGCACCGGCCGGCGCTTTCAGGCGGCGCGGCCGCGACGGCATGATGCCGATCGCCGCCGCGCCGTTGTCTTGCAGGCCCTGCAGATTCTGCGTCACCTGCGCCGCGGCGGCCTGGATGCGTTCCTGCAGCAGCGCCAGCCGCTTGGCGGGCGTGCGCGCCTCGGCGGCGATGAACACCAGGCTGCCCACCACCTTCTGGTCCGGCGTGAAGATCGCCGAGCCGATCCCCATCAATCCCGGGTCGACCTCGCCGTGCGAGACGCAGACGCCAGCCGCGCGCAGCTGCTTGATGTTGGCGCGGAACGCATCCCAATCCTCGCCCAGGCCGGCCTCGCGGATCTCCGCGGCGTGCCACAGCATCAGGTTGCGCAGCTGGTAGGGCGGCAGATTGGCCAGGATGGGCTTGGCGGTGGCGCCGCGGAACATCGGGAAGGGGCGGCCGCGCGCGTAGCTGGATTCGATCGAATGGTCGGTCCAGTAGCGGTCCACGCACATGACCTTGTCGCCGTAGTAGCTGCACAGCATCAGGTTGGCGTTGAGTTCGTCGCCGGTGGCGCGCATGACCTCGCGCGCCGCGCGCATCAGCGGGTCGTGCTGGCGCAGGTGCCGGTCGAGCTCGATGATGCGCGAGCCGAGCACGTAGGCGCCGCCCGCGGTCGGCGCCAGCAGGCCGCTTTCGGTGAGCGACTTGAGATAGCGGTAGGCCGTGGCGCGCGAGCACTCCAGATGCGCCATGACGTCTTCCTGGAAGGCGGCGGTGGTGTCGTCGCGGAAGAGATCGAGGATGGACAACATGCGATCGGGAGTGCTCATTGCTGCTGACGTGCCTAGTGAATGTGGAAGCCGCCGTTGACGTCGACCACGATGCCGGTTGAGTAGGAGGACAGGTCCGAGGCCAGGAAGAGAATGGCCTGCGCCACTTCGGCCGGGGAGCCGAAGCGTTGCAGCGGAATGCCCTGTTTGAGTTCTTGTTCCCAATTTTCGCCGAATTTGCCGAGCGTCATGTCGGTCTCGATGATGCCCGGCGCCACGCAGTTGGCGCGCACGCCGCGCGGCCCCAGTTCCCGCGCCAGCGCCTTGGTGAAGCTGATCACGCCGCCCTTGGAGGCGGCGTAGTGCGAACCGCCCAGCAGGCCGCCGCCGCGCAGGGCGGCGGTCGAGCCGAGGTTGACGATGGCCGGGTGGCGCTCGCTTTCCAGCAGCCGGGGCAGGGCGGCGCGCGTCACGTTGTAGGTGCCGGTCAGGTTGACGTCGACCATGCGGCGGAACTCGTCCTCGGGCAGATCCCAGATGCGGGTCGCGGCGACGATGCCGGCGTTGTTCACCAGCACGTCGATGCCGCCCAGCGCCCGCGCCGCCTGCGCCACGGCCTGCTCGCAGGAGGCGCTGCTCGACACATCGCAGTGCAGGTTGACGCGGCCGCCGGCCAGCCCGGCGTCGGCGTGGTCGGGAAAGTCGCGGTCCAGCACCGCCACGCTGGCGCCCTGCGCCAGGAATTGCGCGACGATGGCGGCGCCGATGCCACGGGGGTTGGCGCCCCCCGTGACGACGGCCCGCTTGCCGGCCAACAGTCCGAGCGGGCCCCCGGTCATCGCTTCACCAGCGCGCAGCCGCCCTGGTCCAGCGGACGGAACGCCTGTTCGGCGGGAATCTTGCGCACCAGCTTGTAGTAGTCCCAGTCGCGCTTCGATTCGGACGGCTTCTTCACCTGGAACAGGTACAGGTCGCGCATCACGCGGCCATCCTCGCGGATGCGGCCGTTCTCGGTCATGAAGTCGTTGATGGGCGTGTCATGCATTTTCTTGATCACCGCCTCGGATGCATCGGTGCCGGCGGCCTTGACCGCGTTCAGGTAGTGCATGGTGGCGCTGTAGTTGCTGGCCTGCACCATCGACGGCATGCGGCCGGTGCGCTTGAAGTAGCGCTCGGACCATTGGCGCGCCTTGTCGTCCTGGTCCCAGTAGAACGGCTCGACCAGGTTCAGCCCTTGCGCGTATTCCAGTCCGACGCTGCGCACGTCGACGATGCTCATGAAGAGCGCCGCCACGCGCTGCTTGCTGCCCATGATGCCGAATTCGAACGCCTGCTTGATGCTGTTGATGGTGTCGCCGCTGCCGTTGGCCAGGCCGATCACCTGCGCCTTGGAGGCCTGCGCCTGCAGCAGGAACGACGAGAAGTCGGCGCTGGCGATGGGGTGGCGCACGCTGCCGACCACCTGGCCGCCCTTGGCCTTGACCACCGCCATGGCGTCGCGTTCGAGCGAGTGGCCGAAGGCGTAGTCGGAGGTGATGAAGAACCAGCTCTTGCCGCCGTCTTCCATGACGCCGCTGGCCACGCCGGTGGCGTAGGCGTAGGTGTCGTAGGTCCAGTGCATGCCGTTGGGCGAGCAGGCCTTGCCGGTCAGGTCGGCCGAGCCGGCGCTGGTGAAGATCACCACGCGCTTCATCTGGCGGGTCAGGTCCTGCACCGCCAGGGCGATGGCGGAGTTGGGCACGTCCAGGATCAGGTCGACCTTGTCGTTCTCGTACCAGCGGCGCGCGATGGAGACGCCGATGTCCACCTTGTTCTGGTGGTCGGCGGACACCACCTCGATCGGCTTGCCCAGCACCGTGCCGCCGAAATCCTCGACGGCCATCTTCACGGCCTCGACGCCGAACTTGCCGGACAGGTCGGCCATCATGCCGGACTGGTCGCCCAGCACGCCGATCTTGACGACGTCGTCGGACACCTGGGCCTGGGCCGACAGCGAAACAGCGCCCAGCGCGCAGGCGGCCAGGCAAAGCTTGAAACGGGTTTTCATGGGGTTGTCTCCTTGGGGGCTTATGTCTTTGCGCGCCGCCCTGTGCCGGGCGGTCGCGCGGGTCTTGTCGCGGGTGTGCCTGTGTTGGCGCCTATTCCAGGGTCTGGCCGGCGTAGGCGTCGATGAACAGGTTGGGTTTCAGGAAGAAGCTCAGCACCAGCGCGCCGTGCGGCGCGCGCGCCACGTGCTGGTTGCCGCGCGGCCGCCAGACGTAGTCGCCGGCGCGCACTTCGCCTTCGGCATCGACGATCGAGCCTTCCAGCACATAGGTCTGCTCGACCTCGACGTGCTCGTGCAGCGGCAGCTCGGTGCCGGGCTGCCAGCGGAACAGCGCGGTCAGCAGGCCGGACTCCTTGTCCTGCATCAGCACCTTCATGTCGATGCCTTCGACCTGCGTGGGTTTCCAGGGCAGTTCGTCGACTTTCAGGAAGCGCGACGCCAGCGGCGGCAGCGCGTTGACTGCGGGGCAGCCAGGGGTTTCGAGGGCCATGATGTCTCCTAGCCAATACTCGTTATGGAAGAAAAACTAAAAATCTTGTTATTGAGTGTTTAAAAATAGTCGCGTATATTGAGATTAATGTCAATCCTGTTTTCAGCCAAGGCAAGCGGGATCGACACGAGCCGGACCGGGGGCCGCGGGGCTCGGGAAGTCTTTCCCGATATCCGCCGTCCCGAGAGATCCGGCGCCTATAAGACAAGGAGACAAGCTTGAATCAGGACTATCTGGGCCAGACCTTCGGGTTGGCCGGGCGCACGGCGCTGGTGACGGGGGGCGCGCGCGGACTGGGATATGCCATCGCCGCCGGCCTGGGCCGGGCGGGCGCGCGCGTGGTGATCAACGATCTGTCGCAGGCCGCCTGCGACGCCGCCTGCAGGCAACTGGCCGCGGCCGGCATCACGGTGCGCAGCGCGGTGTTCGACGTGGCCGACGGCGACGCCGTGGCCGCGGCCGTGGCGCGGCTGGAAGCCGATGGCGTGGCCATCGACGTGCTGGTCAGCAATGCCGGCAACCAGAACCGCAAGCCGGTGGTGGAGATGGCGCCGGCCGAATGGCAGGCGTTGCAGAACGTCCATGTGAACGGCGCGTTCCATTGCGCCCGCGCGGTGCTGCCCGCCATGGCGGCGCGCGGCTTCGGCCGCATCGTGCTGATGTCGTCGGTCGCGGGCCAGGCCACCATGCCGAACATCGCGGCCTACGCCACCGCCAAGGGCGCGATCGCGGCGTTCACGCGCGCGCTGGCGGTCGAATACGGCGGCCAGGGCGTCACTTGCAACGCGCTGGCGCCGGGCTTCGTGCGCACCGACTTCACCCAGGGGCTGCAGGACAATCCGCAGTTCCAGTCGTTCCTGTCGAGCGCGGTGCCGGTGGGGCGCTGGGCCACGCCTGAGGACATCGCGCCGGCGGTGGTCTACCTGGCCTCGCCGGGCGCCGCGTTCGTCAATGGCCACGTGCTGGCGATCGACGGCGGCCTGTTGGCCCGCATGTAGGAGGACGACCATGAGCACCCAAGCGGTTCTGTCCGCCCAGGGGCTGGTCAAGCGGTTCGGCGGCTTCAATGCCGTCGACGGCGTGTCCCTGGCCCTGCGGGAAGGTTCCATCCATGCCTTGATCGGCCCCAACGGCGCCGGCAAGACCACCTGCTTCAACCTGCTGACCAAATTCCTGACGCCCGACCAGGGCGTGATCCACTACCGCGGCCGCGACATCACGTCGCTGGCGCCGGAGCAGATCGCGCGCCTGGGCATCGTGCGCTCGTTCCAGATCTCGGCGGTGTTCCTGGGGCTGACCGTGCTGCAGAACATGCGCGTGGCGCTGATGCGCCAGCATGGCGACGGCCTGCGCTTCTGGCGCAGCCGCCGCAGCGTCGACCGCCTCAACGAGCAGGGCCTGGCCCTGCTGGACGCCGTGGGCCTGGCCGGCATGGCCGACACCACCGCGGCCCTGCTGCCCTATGGCCGCAAGCGGGCGCTGGAGATCGCCATGACCTTGGCGCTGGAGCCGGACGTGATGCTGCTGGACGAGCCGATGGCCGGCCTCGGCCAGGAAGACGTGGCGCGCATCGCGGCGCTGATCCGGCGCGTGTCGGCCAACCGCAGCATCCTGATGGTGGAGCACAACCTGTCGGTGGTTGCCGACCTGTCCGACACCATCACGGTGCTGGCGCGCGGCGCGGTGCTGGCGCAGGGCGACTACGCCACGGTGTCGCGCGACGAGCGCGTCATTACCGCCTACATGGGCTCGGAAGAGGGAGAGGGCTGATGCTGTCGATCAAGGACCTCAACGCCTGGTACGGCGAATCGCATGTGCTGCATGGCGTCGACATCGAGGTGCGGCGCGGCGAGCTGGTCACCATCCTGGGCCGCAACGGCGCCGGCAAGACCACCACGCTGCGCGCCGTCATGGGCATCCTGGACAAGCGCCGCGGCTCGATCCGGCTCAACGGCCAGGAAACCGTCGGCATGGCGCCGCACCGCATCCCGCGGCTGGGCGTGGTGTATTGCCCGGAGGAACGGGCGGTGTTCCGCAGCCTGAACGTGACCGAGAACCTGCTGCTGCCGCCGCGCCTGGCGGACGGCGGCATGTCGCTGGACGAGATCTACACCCTGTTTCCCAATCTGCGCGAACGCAGCGCCAGCTCCGGCGGCAACCTGTCGGGCGGCGAGCAGCAGATGCTGGCGATCGCCCGCATCCTGCGCACCGGCGCCCAGCTGATCCTGCTGGACGAACCCACCGAAGGGTTGGCGCCGGTGATCGTGCAGCAGATCGGGCAGGCCATCCGCACGCTCAAGGAGCGCGGTTTCACCATTGTGCTGGTCGAGCAGAATTTCCGCTTCGCCACCAAGGTGGCCGACCGCCACTACGTGATGGAGCACGGCCGCGTGGTCGACCAATTGTCGGCGCAAGAGGCGCGCAACGATCCCGAGCGGATCGCGCGCCGCCTGGGCGTCTGAGGGGGAGAATCCTGTGTTCGAAATTTTCGGTGTGCCGTCCACGGCACTGTTCGGCCAGCTCCTGCTCGGCCTGATCAACGGTTCGTTCTACGCCTTGCTCTCGATCGGGCTGGCGGTGATCTTCGGCCTGTTGAACATCATCAACTTCGCCCATGGCGCGCAGTACACGGCGGGCGCGTTCCTGGCCTGGATGCTGCTGAACTACCTGGGGGTGAACTACTGGGCCGCGCTGGTGCTGGTGCCGCTCATCATGGCGGCGTTCGCCATCGTGGTCGAGCGCGTGCTGATCTCGCGCACCTACCGCATGGACCACCTCTACGGGCTGCTGCTGACCTTCGGCATCGCCCTGCTGATCGAGGGCGGGCTGCGCCAGGCGTATGGCGTGTCGGGATTGCCTTACACCATCCCCAAGGCGCTGACGGGCGGGGTCAACCTGGGCTTCATGTTCCTGCCGTGGTACCGCGGCTGGGCGGTGGCGGTGTCGCTGGTGCTGTGCCTGGCGGTGTGGGTGCTGATCGAGAAGACCCGGGTCGGCGCCATGCTGCGCGCCGCCACGGAGAATCCGACCATCGTGCGCTCGTTCGGCATCAACGTGCCGCTGCTGATCACGCTGACCTACGCGCTGGGCGTGGCGCTGGCGTCGGTGGCGGGCGTGATCGCCGCGCCCATCTACCAGGTCAGCCCGATGATGGGCTCGAACCTGGTGGTGGTGGTGTTCGCGGTGGTGGTGATCGGCGGCATGGGCTCCATCATGGGCGCCATCGTCAGCGGCTTCGGGCTGGGCATCATCGAGGGGCTGACCAAGGTTTTCTATCCGGAGGCCGCCAACCTGGCGATCTTCATCATCATGGTGCTGGTGCTGCTGTGCAAGCCGGCGGGCCTGTTCGGCAAGCCGCTGCAGGTGCAGAACGTGCTGGCCGCCGAGGCCACCCGCCAGCCGGTGCAGCTGGGGCGCCGCGCCATGCGCGGGTGCATGGCGATCCTGGCGCTGGTGGCGCTGGCCGCGCCCTGGTTCGTCTATCCCACGTTCCTGATGAAGGTGCTGTGCTTCGCGCTGTTCGCCGCGGCCTTCAACCTGCTGGTGGGCTATGTCGGCCTGCTGTCGTTCGGCCATGCGGCCTTCTTCGGCGCGGCGGCCTACGCCACCGGCATCGTCATGAAGCTGCTGGGCGCCACGCCCGAACTGGGCCTGCTGGCCGGGGTGCTGACCGGCGGCCTGCTGGGGCTGGCGTTCGGCGCCATCGCCATCCGGCGCCAGGGCATCTACTTCGCCATGATCACGCTGGCGCTGTCGCAGCTGGTGTACTTCATCGCGGTGCAGGCGGGCTTCACCGGCGGCGAGGATGGCCTGCAGAGCGTGCCGCGCGGCAAGCTGTTCGGCCTGATCGACCTGGATGGCGTGATGCCGATGTACTACTTCACGCTGGCGGTGTTCGCGCTGGGCTACGCCTTCGTGCTGCGGGTGCTCAATTCGCCCTTCGGCGAGGTGATCCGCTCGGTGCGCGACAACGAGCAGCGCGCCCGGTCGCTGGGTTATTCGACTTCGCGCTACAAGCTGCTGGCGTTCACCTTGTCGGCCTCGGTGGCGGGGCTGGCCGGCGGGCTCAAGGTGCTGGTGTTCGGCGTGGCCTCGCTGACCGACGTGCACTGGCACGCCAACGGCGAGGTGGTGCTGATGGCGCTGCTGGGCGGCATCGGCACGGTGTTCGGTCCGCTGGCCGGCGCCTTCACCTTCGTCTCGCTGCAAAACTACCTGGCGCCGCTGGGGTCGTGGGTCCTGATCGTGCAGGGCGCGATCTTCGTGCTGTGCGTATTGCTGTTCCGCGACGGCATCATGGGGCTGGTGTCCCGTGCCTGGCTCGCCGTCGCCCGTCCGAAAAAGGAGTCCTGATGTTCCTGCACGTCGTAATGCTGCAATTGTCCGGCGCCGCCGATGCGCGCTTCCATGACCGGGTGCAGGGCTACTGCGACCGCATCCTGGCCGAATGCGACGGGGTGGCGGGTTACGCCTTCCGGTCCAACCAGGCCAGTCGTTCGGACGGCCTGACCCACGCGGTGGTGGCGGCGTTCAGCGATGCCGCCGCCCATGACCGCTACCAGGTGTCGCCCGCCCACCAGGAGATGAAGGCCTACATGGCGGATTTCATCGAGCGCCTGGTGGTGTTCGATGGAGAAATCCCTACAATTTGCTGAATGTTTCCGTCGCCCCGGAACGGGATACACTCGCGGATGATTTTTGCGATCGGACCGTTCCACCCGTCATAGGTTGATAGATCATGGACTACGTATTGCCTCCCCAGCCGCTGACCGCGGTTCCCGTTGCCGGCAGCGCCGCGCTGTTCCCCGTGCGCCGCGTCTATTGCGTCGGCCGCAACTACGCCGAGCACGCCAAGGAAATGGGCTTCACCGGCCGTGAAGATCCGTTCTTCTTCTGCAAGCCCGCCGACGCCGTGCTGAGTGTCGCCGACGGCGAAACCGGCAAGATGCCGTATCCGCCCAAGACCTCCAACCTGCACTACGAAATGGAGCTGGTGGTGGTGCTGGGCAAGGGCGGCCGCGACATCCCGGTCGAAGAAGCCAACGACTGCGTCTGGGGCTATGCCCTGGGCCTGGACATGACCCGCCGCGACCTGCAGGGCGAAATGAAGAAGCAGGGCCGTCCCTGGGAAGTGGGCAAGGCCTTCGACCTGTCGGCGCCGCTGGGCCCGATCCACCCGCGCAGCGTGGTCGGCACGCTCGACAAGGGCGCCATCTGGCTCGACGTCAATGGCCAGCGCAAGCAGGCCAGCGACATCTCGCAGATGATCTGGAACGTGCCGGAGAGCATCTCCTACCTGTCGGGCCTGTTCGAACTGCAGCCCGGCGACATCATCTTCACCGGTACGCCGGAGGGCGTGGGCGCCGTGGTGCAGGGCGACGTCATCACCGGCGGCGTGGAAGGCCTGGGCGAACTTCGCGTCCAGATCGTTTAAAGTACGGCCCGGAATCGTTTCCCCACACTTCAGGAGCGCAGCATGCGCAGCAAGATCGTGCTGACCGCCTTCGTCGTGTTCGGCTTCGTACTCGCCGGTTGCAATACCGTGGCGGGCATGGGCAAGGACATGTCGCGAGCCGGCAACGCCATCACCAACGCCGCCGACAAGTAATCGTCCGGCCCAGGTGATAAAAAAGCCCCTTGATCACTCAAGGGGCTTTTTCTTTGGCGTGGAGGCTGGTCTACAGCACATCCCCGGCGTAGTCCGCCAGGCGCGAGCGCTCGCCGCGCTGCAGGGTGACGTGGCCCGAATGCGGCCAGCCCTTGAAGCGGTCGACCACGAACGTCAGGCCCGAGCTGCCTTCGGTCAGGTAGGGCGTGTCGATCTGGGCGATGTTGCCCAGGCAGATCACCTTGGTACCGGGGCCGGCGCGGGTCACCAGCGTCTTCATCTGCTTGGGCGTCAGGTTCTGGGCCTCGTCGATGATCAGGTACTTGTTCAGGAAGGTGCGACCGCGCATGAAGTTCAGCGACTTGACCTTGATGCGCGAACGGATCAGGTCCATGGTGGCGGCGCGCCCCCAGTCCCCGTTGCCTTCGCCTTCGCCCATGTTCAGCACGTCGAGGTTGTCTTCCAGCGCCCCCATCCAGGGCAGCATCTTTTCTTCCTCGGTGCCGGGCAGGAAGCCGATGTCCTCACCGACGGGCACCGTGACGCGGGTCATGATGATCTCGGTGTAGCGCTTGGTCTCGAGCACCTGGGTGATGCCGGCCGCCAGCGCCAGCAGCGTCTTGCCCGTGCCGGCCTGGCCCAGCAGCGACACGAAGTCGCATTCCGGGTTCATCAGCAGGTTCATGGCGAAGTTCTGCTCGCGGTTGCGCGCGGTGATGCCCCAGACGTTGTTCTTGCCGTGGGTATAGTCGCGCAGCGTCGCCAGCACCGCCATCTTGCCGCTGACCTCGCGCACCTGGGCATACAGGGGCATCTGGCCTTCGAAGTAGACGAACTGGTTGACCACGAACTGCGAACACAAGGGGCCGTGGATGCGGTAGAAGGTGGTGCCGCCCTGTTGCCAGGACTCGACGTCCTTGCCGTGCTTGTTCCAGAAGTCCTCGGGCAGCTGCATCACGCCCGAATACATCAGGTCCGAGTCTTCCAGGACGTGGTCGTTGAAGTAGTCTTCCGCGGCCATGCCGAGCGCGCGCGCCTTCAGGCGCATGTTGATGTCCTTGGACACCAGCACGACTTCGCGCTGTGGGTATTTTTCCTGCAGGGCCCGCACCACGCCCAGGATCTGGTTGTCGGCCTTGCCCATGGGCAGGTCCGACGGCAGGGTGCTGTGGATGGCGGTGGTCTGGAACATCAGGCGCCCGGTGGCGTCCTTGTTGCCCAGCTTGGCCAGCTCCAGGCCGTCTTCGAGCTGGGTCGCGTCCTGCACCAGCGCGTCGAGCGAACGGCTGACCTGGCGGGCGTTGCGCGCCACTTCCGACATGCCCTTTTTCTGGTGGTCCAGCTCTTCGAGCGTCATCATCGGCAGGAAGATGTCGTGCTCTTCGAAGCGGAACAGCGAGCTGGGGTCGTGCAGCAGCACGTTGGTGTCCAGCACGAACAGCTTGCGCGGCGCGTTCTGGGCTCGCGCCTTGGCGCGCTTGGCCGGGGCCGGGGCGGCCTTGGCCTGGCGGGCCGGCG
>NZ_CADIJR010000119.1 GCF_902859645.1 Achromobacter insuavis
GCCGGCGCCGGCACGTCACCGCCCAGGGCGGCCGGCGTGTTCAGCGGCGGCAGGCTGGCGGCCAGCGACGAGGTGGCGCGGCCGTTCACGTACAGCGTGACGCGGCTGCCATCGGCCGTGACGGCCAGGTGCTGCCAGGCGGCGGGCGTGAGCGACTGGCCGGGCTGGCTGCGCTGGCCGTTCACTTCGACGAAGGGCACGCCCTGGTTGATACCGATCAGCAGCGCGTTGCCGGCATCGCGGCGGGCGTACACCAGCTGCTCGCCGGCCGGCTGGTCGGCGCGCACCCAGGCGCTGAAGGTGAAGGCGCCCGCGGCGGGCACGGCCAGCGAGGGGCTGGCGGGCAGCATCAGCGGCGCGCCGCCGGCCAATTGCGCGGCGCGGCCGATCACGCCGTCGACCGCGGCGGCCATGGGCGTCTGGGCGTTGTTGCTGTTGCCGGTGGTGTCGCGCGGCGGCGCGCCCGCGGCGCCGTCGAAGTGGTAGACCAGCGTGTAGTTGGGGTCGAACGTCAGCTGGCCATTGGCCGAGGCCGGGGCCTTCTGGTTGCCGTAGTACATCCAGATGTCCTGGCGCTGGCCGTCGGCCAGTTCCGGCAGGTCGACCCAGATCAGCGCCATGCCCAGCAGCGGATCGAAGGCTTCCAGCTGGTGGTTCAGCACGGTCTGGTCATCGCCGGCCACGAAGCGGATGTCGGCGCCCTTCTCGTTGATGCCGTCGAAGGTGAAGTTGCCGGTGTGCAGGCGCACCAGCAGCGGCGTGCGGCCGGCGGCGCCGCCCAGCGGCGCGCCCTGCGGCGTGCTGTCGACGGTGATCTGCTTGCGGTACTGCCAGTCGGGTTGCCACCAGGCGTTGGCGGCGGACGGCAGCACGCCGGCCAGCACGGTCAGTAGGAGCATCAATAAGCGTTGCATGGTCAGGACTCCGGGGTAAATACGGTTTCGCGCGCGCTCAGAAACTGGCGCGGACGCTGAAGTTCAGTCGGGGATCGTGTTTCTTGGTGTTGGGGCCGTCCTTGAGCGGATAGCCCCAGTCCAGCGAGCCGGACAGCCAGTCCAGCACCTGCAGGCGCGTGCCCACGCCGACGCTGGCCAGCGAGTAGCTGGCATCCTGCTCGGGCAGCGGATCGCGCAGGCGCAGCGTGGCCGCGTCGGCGAAGGCGTAGAAGCGCCATTCGTTGACATTGCTGCCGAGCCAGCGCGCCAGCGACGGCGTGCGCCACTCGACCGAGCCGAGGAAGCCGTCATCGCCGGTGCGCTCGGCGGCCAGGTAGCCGCGCACGCTGGTGCTGCCGCCGGCGGAGAATTGCTCGTTCGAGACCAGCGCGCCCGACGACAGCTGGAAGCCGGCGCGCAGGCCCAGTTGCCAGTCGCCGAACAGGTTCTGCGTATGGGTGCCGTCGCCGCGCAGCAGCGCGAAGCTGGGGCTGGCGCGATAGCGCTTGTCGTCGAATTCCTTCCAGTCGCTGCCCAGGCCGAAGAACGAACGGCTGGCGCCGACGATCGACAGGCCGACGCTGCTCTGCGACGACTCGGAATAGCGGTAGCCGTTGTACGAGAAGGTGAACGGCACGTACTTGAGCGGGATCAGGTCTTCATTGCCGCCAAAGCGCGTGGTCTCGTCGAACTTCTTGTAGTCCAGCCCGACCGACAGCGAGTTGTACCAATCGCCCTGCGGCGCCATGGTGTAGATGGCGCTCATGCCGAACGAATAGCCTTTGCCCAGCACGTTGGTGCCGCCGATGGTGGCGACGTTGCTGTCGCTCTTGTAGCCGGTGAACTGCAGGCTCCATTGCTTGTCCAGCGGCATCGAGTACGAGCCGGACCAGACCTTGGCGTTGTCGGTTTCCTGCGGCGCGGTGAAGAACGTCAGGCTGACCGAATGGCCCAGCTGCCACAGGTTGTCATAGCCCAGCGACGCCGTGCTGCGCAGGCGCGTGGTGTCGGCGCTGTAGTCGTTGTTCAGGCCCAGGCTGGCGTGCCACGGGTTCTTGTCCTCGACCTTGAGGTCGACGTCCATGGTGCCGGGGATGCGGCCTTCCTTGACCAGCGGCACCACCTGGCGGCTAGCGCCCTTGTTCAGGTTGGTCAGCTCGGCCTGCGCCTGGTTGAAGTTGGGCACCTCGCCTTCCTGCAGCGCCGGCACTTCGTCGCGGATGGTCAGCGGCGAATAGTGCTTCGCGCCCACCACGCGCACGCGGCCGACCTTGGTCTCGGCGACCTGCAGGAACACGATGCCGTCGGCCACCTGCTGCTCGGGCAGGTCGACGTACACGGACTGGTAGCCGCGCTCCTGGTAGACCGTCTGCAGGGCCTCGCGCGCCGACTCGATGTCGGCCAGCGTGCGGTCCGGCCCCAGGTAGGGATAGACGGCCTTCTCGATGTCGCGCGCGTCCAGCACGGTGTTGCCGCGCACGATGTACTCATTGATGTTGACGCGGCGCGCCTCCTGCGCGGCCGGCGCCGGCTGCGCCCCGGCCACGTTCGCGGCCAAGGCCAGCACGACCGCGCCCGGCGCCCGGCGCATCATGGCGCGCAGCGCGCCGCCCCTGCTCTCGAAATCATGCATAGCGATGCACTCAGTTCCTTGTGTGATAGCCGGTCTGGCACCGGCCGCTACCGTGCAGCGCGCTTGCGACAATCCTGTTACGGCTTTCTGCCCGCATACCCGCGTCTACAGCTTCTGCTTGTTACTAGACGTTCCCGGACGGCGCGGACTGCGCGTTGTAAGAAAAATTTCATGAAACAGCGCGGCCCCGGGGAAAAGCTGCGCAGAAAAGAATCAGGGCCCGGTTTTCGCCGGGCCCTGGTGCGTTTTTCGCGCGCCGTCTTGATGACGGCGGCATGACAGGCGGCCGGCTTTTTGCCGACCGCCTGCAACGCCCGGCCTCAGCCGCCGCTGTCCACGCCCTGCACCTGCACCACGCCGTCGGGGCGATAGGACGGCGCGGCCGCGCGCGGCTGCGGCGCCGCGCCGACGCCGGCCAGCGGTTCCTCGCCATAGCCCAGGATCTGCACGTTGATGACCGAGGGCTGGTTCTGACGCGATTGCTCGCGGGCGCGCTGCACCGAGTCCTGCGCCGCGCCGGAGGCGGCCGAGGACGCCGCGCTGGCGGACGCCAGCGCGCCGGTGTTGACCACCGCCGTCACCGGGATGCCCTTGCTGTCGCCCTGCACCTGGATGTTGGCCGCGTTGACCACATGCAGCGCCGCCACGTTGACGTTGCCCGACACGCGGATGCCGGCCTCGCCCGCGTCGATCGTGCCCAGCGGCGCGATCAGGTCGACGTCGCCCGCCGGCACTTCGGCGATCGGCGCCAGCGTGGCGATGCCGGCGCCGGTGGACGGCGCCGTCGGCGCCAGCGTGACGTTGCCCAGGGCGTCGTAGACGCGCTTGGGCGCCGTGTAGATCACGGTGGTCTTGGCGCCGCGGCCGGCGTTGATGTCGCCCTCGGCCGACCAGGCCTGGATGTGGCCGCCGAAGGTGGTCATGATGCGGCTCTGGCCCAGCAGCACGCTGCCCAGCGCGTACAGCTGGATGTCGCCCTGGCCCTGCGTCACCACGCCCGCCGTCGCCGGCGGCGCCGCGCCTTCGATGCCCAGCACCTGCTGCCCGCCCGGCGTCAGCACCTGGATGTTGCCGCCGAACTGCGTGCGCAGGCCGGCGCCGCCATACATGGTGAAGTCGCCCTGGTACAGGCGTTGCGCGCCTTCGGCGTCGGTCTGCGGGAACAGCGCCGCGATGGCGCGGCGGCCGCGCAGATAGCTGCCGGTGCGCGGACCGTCCTGCTCGTTGTATTCGCGGCCGCCCTTGCGCAGCTCGGCGAAGTACAGCTGGCGCGCGTAGATGTCGCGCTGCTGGGACGCCAGCGCGTCCAGCGCGGCGCGCGCGCCGTCCTCGCCGCCGTCGTAGCCATGATGCAGGCGCAGCCAGTTGACCAGATGCAGCTCGCTTTCCTGGCGATAGTCCTGCATCAGGTCGCGGCGCTTGCGCGCCGGATCGGCCGCCACCTCGGCATCCAGCATGCCCTGGCGGCGCGCCAGTTCGGCCGCCGCGCCCGGCTCGTCGCCCTGGTAGCCGTATGCCTGGCGCAGCCAGCCGGCCAGTGACAGCTCGCCGGCATAGGACTGCGCCACGCGATCGGGATTGGCGCCCAGGGTCTGGCCCGCGGCCAGCGCGCGCGCCGGGTCCAGGTAGCGCGCCAGCAGGCCGGCGTAGTCCGGGCCCTGCGGCCCGACGCCCGCCAGCACCGCGATGCTGGCGCCGGGGCGCGCGTCGCCGCGCACGATGGCGCCGACGCTGACGATGCTGGCCACGTCGTCCTGGCGGATGTTGCGGCCGGCCTGCACCAGCAGCGTGCCGGGGCCGGCCACCTTCAGGTCGGCCTGCACGATGTCGCGCCCGGCGATCACCTGCGACAGGTCATTGGCGTTGCTGTGCAGGCCCAGCGCGCCCATCCCGAGGATGTCGCGCCCCGCCCGCACCGAGACCGGCAGCGCGGCCTCGTACCAGGTCAGCACGGTGCGCGGCCGCCCCTGGAAGACATCCGCCGTCATGCGCGTCTCGGCGCCGACGCGCAGGCCGACAATATCGCCATTCACGGCATGCAGGCGCGCCACCTCGCCTTCGGTCTGGCGCGGCGCGGCATCGAGCGGGGTATTGGGTCCGAACACGAACAGGGGCTTGGCCGAGTTCTGCCAGAACCGGTTGCCCTCGACGGAGGTGTTCAGGATCGTCTGGCTGCCCATATCGCCGCCGTTGACGGCCATGAACCCGGGACGCCACGGCGTCGGCAGAGGCGTGTCCGCGCCCGATATCGACACCGCATGGGCGTCCGCGGCGAAGATCGAGCCGCTGGCCAGCATCGACAGTTCGCCGGCGGCCGACGGCGCCAGCAGCAGCACGTGATTGGTGTTTTCCGCTTCGCGCGTGGTGGCGGCCAGGATGACGTTGCCGCCGGCCGCCGTCACATTGAGTTTGGCGGGGTAGACATAACTGATCTGCCGCTGCGCGCCGGCCCGGATCGTATCGTCGGTCAGCAGGTCCGTGCCGGGCCGGAACGTGTTGTTGGTGGTCAGCGGCGTGACGTTGCCGCCGGCCGAGAACAGTTCGATGGCCGTGCCTGGCGTCCACAGCGTGAACCAGCTTTCCGCGCCGCCGCCCTTGGCCAGGCTGCCCTGGGTATAGGGGCTGGTATTGATCTGGCGCACGCGGCCGGGGTCCGGCGCATCGGCCAGCACCAGGTCGCCGCGCGTGTCGAACGACGCCACGGCATCGCCCAGCAGCAGGCGCGGCCCGCCCATGGGGCGGCCGCCGCCCACCGCGGACTGGTCGGGGGCCCGCAGCCGCGCGCCGTCGCCATAGGTCAGCGCGATGCCGCCCACCCGGCCCGCCGTCAACGCCAGTTGCCCGCGCAGATTGACCAGCAGCCCGTTCAGATCGACATCCTCGAAGTTGCCGGCATAGCCGGTGCCCGTGCCAGCGCTGCCGTCGGTCTGCTGCATCGCGCGCAGATTGGGGTTGTACGCGCCACCGATGCGCAGATCCATGTCGCCGCCGCCCGTCAGCACCAGGTCGCCGCCGACCACCCGGCCAGTGCCGGCCACCACGGCCACCAGGGCCTGCGAACGGCCGGATGCCAGATTGTTGTTGAGCAGCGCGTCGCCGCGCGGATCGCGCACGCCGGCATCGCGCCCGGCGCTGATGCTGAGATTGCCGCCGCCCAGGGTGCCGAAGCCGGTGAAGCCCACCACCCGCGGCTGTTCCCCGTTGGTCGACGAATTGCTGGCGTACGTGCCGAAGTTGATCCACCAGCTCGAAGCGATGTCCGTCACCCCCGGCGTGCCCACGCTGCCCTGGCGCCACAGCCAGTTGCTGAGCGCGGCGCTGGGGTACTTGGGGTATTCGACGTCCGGGCTGCCGTAGCGCTGGGCGTTCATGGCGGTCTTGGCCCATGCGTCGCCATAGATGTCGCGGCCCGCCGCCACGGTCAGGTTGCCGCCCTGGTCCGGATACCAGGCGCGGTAGGCGGCCAGCGCCGCGTCGTACTTGCCGTCGTACTGGACGGTGCCCAGCACGGCGTCGTCGGCGGTGGTGCCGCGCGGCAGGTTGAAGCGCGCGTCCAGCGACGCCCCCAGCGATGACTGCGTGCCGGCCGTGTACACGCCGTAGACCGACGCCATGCCGACGTCGCGCCCGGCCAGCAGCGACAGGTCGCCCGTGCCGGTGCGCAGCACGCTGAACAGCGGCGTGCGGTCGGCGTAGCGGTACTCGCGCGTGACGGTGGTCTCGGTGCGGCCGCCGCCTTCACAATAGCTGACCGCCTCGCAGAATTCCGCCTCGGAAACGCCCCACTCGACCTCCAGCTCCGCCACGTAGCGCCCCTTGCCCGACTCGTCGCCGAACCAGTAGAGCGAACCCGCCGCCGTCAGCTTGCGCTTGCCCGCCTCGCAATAGCCGGTGCTATTGCAGAACGTATCCTCGCTCATCTCGTACCCGTCGGCGATGGGCTTGACGGGCGTGCCCAGCAACGACGGATCGAGTTCAAGCTCGTCGATGGCGAGCTGCGTCAGCACCCGCTCGCCGATGAATACGTTGGTGGTGGTCTTGCTGCCATAGGCCAGCCGGCCGTAGTGCGTGTCGGCCAGGATGATGTCGCCCTGCCCGTCCGGCCGGCGCGCCGCCATGTCGGCCGCCGTCAGGTCCGCACCCGCCACCGCCATCACGCTCCAGGCGCTGGCGCCTTCGCCCAGCATCGGCGCCAGGGCCCAGTTGCGGCCCTGCCGACCATCCGGGCCGACGGGACGCAGGTTGATGGGTTGATGGCCCGGCAGTTCGATGAAAGTCTGCGACGGGATCAGCGAGCCGCGCGCCAGATCCAGGCGCGCGCTGGCCTTGAGCGCCGCCGGCAGCGGCACGCCCTTGGGCCAGGTGAAGGCCTGCAGCGCCGCCTCGCTGCGCAGCGTGAAGCCCACGCCCAGGCGGGCGCCCGCGCCCAGCGTCAGCGCCTCCTGCAGCACCGAGCCGGCGCGCAGCACGCGGCCGTCGGCCAGCGTCAGGTCGCCGGTCAGCACCAGGCCGGCGGGCAGGGCCAACGGGCCGTTCAGTGTCGCCGCCATCGGCAGCACGGTGCCGGCCGGCAGCGTGGCGGCCTGTGCCGGCAGGTCGTAGTTCAGCGCCCGGCCGCCCGGGAAGACGGTGCCCGTTTCCAGTTGAACGCCATCGATGGGCACCACCAGGTCTTCGCCGAACGGCGTCTGGCCATTGCCCAGGAAACGCCCTTCGACCAGCTTCCAGCCGCTGTCGTCGATCGTCTCGGGCGGCGGCGCGAAGCCGTCGTTGAGGCTGCCGTGGATGGCCAGGTCGCCGCCGGCGCGCAGCACCAGCTTGCCGGGCTCGCCGTAGCCGCGCAGCGCGGCCACCGTGCGGTTGGCGTTGGGGCCGTAGCGGTAGTTCGACAGGTCGATGTCGCCCGATACCGCCAGATTGCCATCGGGCGTGGCGCTGACGATCTCGACGCCGGGCCGCAAGTGGTACGGGCCCAGCGCCGCCAGCCGGGCGGTCAGCGCGCCATTGCCGAGCGCGGCGTTCATGAAGGCCACGCTCTCGCCGTCGATGCCGTCCAGGTAGGCCTGCGTGATCAGCTGCGGCGTCTTGCCGCTGACGTCGGGCTTGGGCGCCAGCGGCGCGTCGTCATAGCGGCGGAAGGCATTCACCGCCACGGTCTTGGCGCCCAGGATCTGCGGCGTGCCCGTGATGCGGATGGCCACGTCGTTGGCGCCGTCGCCGGAGCCGGCAATGGCGCCGCGCCCGCCGCCGCCGCCCAGGCGGCGGGCATTCAGGTCGAGCGTGCCGAGCTGGCGGCCGGCCAGGCGGCTCGGGTCGTCGGTGCCGGCGCGCAGGTCGAAGCGCGCGCCGGCGTCCAGCACCAGCATGCCGTCGCGCGAGGTCAGTTCGATGATGGCGCGGTTGGCGGCGTCGATCACCTTGCCGTAGCTGTCCAGGCGCAGGCGTGCGCCATGCGTGTCCAGCAGGCCGTTGATGCGCAGGTCGTCGCGCGCCGCCAGGCGGATGCTGCCGACCTGGCGGCCGCTGGCGTCGATACGGCCATTGACGGTCAGGCTGCCGCCATCGACGCTGATCTCGACCACGCGCGCGCGCACCTCGTCGCCCACCACCAGGTCGCCCTGCTTGAGCTGGAAGCGGCGGGCGCCGGTGACGCCGCCCTGGTTCAGGCGTTGATTCAGCCCGGCGAAATCCGCCAGCGTCTGCGCGCGCAGCATGATCTCGGCGCCGTCATAGGGCACGCGCGTGCCGCCGGCATCGTGCTCGCCGCTGGCCCCGCCCAGAATGACGCCGTCCAGCGCCACGTGGCCGCCGGCCACGCCCAGCGCCGAGGCCTGCATGCGGCCGCCGCGCTGGTTGCGCGCCGACAGGTCGATGACCGACCCGGCGGCCTGGACGATGTTGCCGGCCACGCTGTTCAGTTCAAGGTCGCCGCCCCAGCTGTAGCGGGTGACATCGAACGCCGTGAAGGCGCGTCCCGCCAGGTCGATGCGCGCGCCCGCGCCCAAGGTGATGTCGCCATCGGCCTTGACGGTCAGCTTGCCCGACGGCAGCGCCACGGTCGAATCCAGCGTGACGCGCTGCGCCTTCAGATCGAGCGTGGCGCCCAGCACGTCGCGGGCGGGCGCCACGGCGCCGGTGCCCGTCAGCGCCAGCGCGCCGCCGGCGCGCAACGCCAGCGTCGCGCCCGCCTCGCCGGTCAACAGCGGCGTGCGCAGCGTCAGATCGCCGCCCTGGTAGCGCCAGCCTTCTCCCGCCACATAGCCGTTCTGCTTGTGATAGACGTGCAGGCTGCCGGTCGACGCGCCCGTGATCATCTGGGCGGCCTCCAGGTTGACCGCGGCAAAGCCCAGCGCCAGCCGGTTGGCCGGCACCAGCGAGGCCGGCACCGTGTAGGGCGAGTAATCGAAACGGATGACATCGGCCGCGATGGTCAGGCTGCCGTCGCCCAGGCGATCCAGCACCGCGCCGCCCGGCGCCGCCGGCTGGTCGTAGCCCAACGGCGCGTTGCCGGCCGTCGCGGCCCTGACCGAGCCGGCCCAGACGAATTCCGACGCACTGATGCGCGCCGTGTCGCCCGCCGCGCCATAGCCATACACGGCCGGCGCGCCCAGCACCAGGCGCCGCAAGGCCGAGGGACCGGCCGCGGCGCGGGTGTCCAGCGTCACCGCGCCATACACGTTGATGGATTCGGCGGCGTTGAAGATCAGGCTTTCCAGCGCGGGCGCGCCCAACGCCGTATTGCCGCGCAGCAGCCGCGCCAGGGCATCCTGGTCCAGCGCCAGTCCGGGCGGCAATTGTCCTTGTGCCGCGGCCTGGGCCAGCGCCTGCGGCGAGCCCAGGTTCAGGCCGGACACGCTCAGCATCAGGTTGCGCGTGCCGTACTCGACGTTGTCGCGCAAGGTGAAGGCGCCGTTGGTGGCCGCGCCCAGGGTGCCTTCCGACACCAGGCGCGTGGTTCCCGAGCAGATGCCCGGGCAGGCGCCGATGTCGATGGCCACGCGGCCGTCTTGCGTCGGCGGGCGCAGGTTGACCAGCCCGTTGGACAGGACCAACGCGCCGTTGGTCTGGACCGAATAGTAATAGCCGCCACGCGCGTCCTGCGGCGCCGGTCCCAGCCCGACGGTGGACAGGACGGCCCCCTGCTCGATGGTGATATTGCCGTTGTCGGGTGAGAACAGCACGATCTCCGGCGCGTACAGGCTGGCGCCGCCGCGCACCAGCACGCGCTGGGCGTCGCCGGCCAGGCTGATCGCGCCGAGCGAATCGGCTTGGGTGGAGGCGCCTATCACGCCACCCAGCACCATGCGGGCCGGACGCAAGGCGTTGAGCGCGTCCGCGGAGACGGCCACGCCAGGGCCCGCCAGGGCCGGCGCCTGCCCCGGACCCAGGATTTCCAGGCCGCCGCCCCGCACGTCCACGGCCAGGGTGCCGCCCGCGCCGGTGCTGCCCGGCGCCGCGGAGAAGCGCGCCACGCCGCCGAACGACAGGGCCGGCGTGCCTTCGCGGCCCGCGCCCGGCGTCAGCTTCAGGCGCAGCATGCCCGCGTCGGCCAGCTGCATCGGCAACGGCGTGCCGGTGCGCGCCGCGTTGGCCACCAGGAAGGCGTTGTACGAGGTCTCGTTGTATTGCGCATGGCGCCGCACCACGTCGCCCGGCGTCACCAGCAGCTGACTGGCGGGCACCGCGCCCGGGTTGACACCCGGCGCCGTCATCCGGCCCGTGGTCACCCAGGAACCGCCGCGGGTCGGCGCGGCCTGCGCGGCGTCGAACACGCCCGGCGCACCGGCCTCGACGCGGAACGCGCCCGGCAGCATGGCGAAATTGGCGGGCAACAGCGTGTAGGTGCCGGGCGGCAAGCCCGGCACGCCGGCGCCGATGGTGACGCGCTGGCCGTACGCAGGCATGGCGGCGTCTTTCGTGGCCGGCGCATAGTCGCCGCCGAAGCCGGGCACGATGGCATAGACGGCATTGCCGGACTTGCTGAAACCGAAGCCGGGATTGGCGTCCGCCATGGCGTACTTGAGCACGTCCACCGAGCCGCCGCGTCCGCGCACGAACGCGGCGCCGGTCAGTTCGCCGCCCCCGGACAGGTCCAGCAGCGAGCCGGCCTCGGCCACGACGGATTTCATGTTGATCTGGATCATGCGGGATGGCGCGCCGTTCGTGTCATTGCCGCCCACGCCGCTGGTCCGGATCTCCTGCCCGCCGTACAGGTACTTGATGCCGTCGGTGGTGCCGCCATAGGGCATGACCATCCCCTGGCCGCTGATCGACGTCACGCTGCCGGCCAGGAAGCGCACGCTGGACGGCGCGCCTTCGGGCCCCATGAACAGAATCGAGCCGAGCGGCGCGCGCACCACGCCGCCCTGGATGATATTGGGCCCCGACAACGTCACCGCGCCGAAGGCGGAATACGGCATGTCGGGCATGCCCTCCGTGGCGCGCCGGATCGTCAGCACCGCATCCGGATTCTTCACCGCGCTGCCGCCCCCCTGCCCGTAGTATTCGCCCGCGGCAATCCCGCCGCCGCCGCGGGTGGTGGGGTAGATCTGGGCCGCGGTGATGGTCAGGCGGTTGGGCGCGGCCAGCAGCGTATTGCCATTGAAGTCCTGGCCCATGGACACGCCTGTCAGGCGCAGGTCGCCGGTCAGGTTGACCTGGACATCATCGAAGCTGAGCAAGTCGCGCATGCCGCGCAGATCCATCATGCCGGCGTCCAGCACCAGGCGATGCCCGCGCTTGAGCCACTCCGGCGCCACCACGCCGACTTGCACCACGCTGTCGGATCCCACCGGCGGCGCATAGGCCGCGTGATTCAGGAACATGTACGGGGCCGACAGCTGCACCAGGCTGCCCGCGGGCGCGTTCTGGCCCAGCATCAGCGGGCCCGACAGGCGCAGGCTCTGCGGCATGGCGAGCGTCAGGCTGTTCTCGGCCCGCATCGACGCGAACAACGCCAGGTTGCCAAAGCCGCCGGCCTGGACCTGGTCCACGCCCAGGCCGCCGACGCCATAGCGCAGGTTGCCGCCGAGTTCGCCCGGACGCAGATCGGCGGACAGCAACGGGGCGCCCTGGCGCTGCGCCAGCGTCAGTACCCGTGGCGTCAGCACCTCGGCCTCGGCCAGGCTTCTCAGATAGAAGGCGGGCGACAGCGCCACGCCCAGGGTGCCGCCCACCGCGCCCGCTCCGCCCGCCGCGGCGCGCAGGTCGCCGTCCAGGTACAGGCTGTTGGCCGACGCCAGCACGATGCTGCCGCCGTTGTAGGCCAGCAGCGTGGCGCCGCGCCCGGGCAGGTCCACCAGCGCCTGCGCCCCGGATGCGTCCAGCAGCGAGCCGGGACGCAGGATCAGGTGCCGGTCCATCGGACGGCGCGGGGCGTAGGCGTCCACTTCCCAGTCCAGCATGCCGCCGATCTCGATGTTGCCGCCGGCGCGCGCCACGCCGTAGCGGCGGCCGTCGGTGGCCAGCGCGACATGGCTGTCGCCGGCCACGTCCAGCACCGCGCGCTCGCCGATCCACACCGAACGGCCGTTGGCCTTGGGGGTGTAGTTCTGCTGCGAATCCACCCGCGTATCCAGGATCGAGATCAGGCCGCCGGGCGCCACCAGGCGCCCCAGCACGGTGATCTGGTCGCCGCCGACAAGGCGGATCGACTGGCCCGGATCCACCGCGACCCGCGCGGCCTCGCCGATCTCGAGCACGCCGCCGACGGTCGCGCGGTCCGAGCGCAGCGCCAGGCTGGCGCCGCCGCGCTGGGTCAGCTTGCCGCGCTTGGGATCTTCCGCGTAGAGCGGCGGCGTCCACAACTGCAGCGCCTCGGCCGGGTCGGCGCCCGTCGGCGGCAGCGGGCCGCTTTCACGCCGCATGCGCCAGGCCGGCATCGCCACCTCGATCGCCGCGCCGTCGGCCACGCGCAGCCCGCCATGGCCATTGACGTCATAGCTGGCGAAGCCGGACTGGAACAGCGCCGGGTCCAGCCGCAAGGCGCCGGCAGGCAGGCCATCGGCCGGGCCGCCCAGGACGATGACGCCGCCGCTGGCGACGCTCAGGGCGCCGCTGCCGCTCATGCCGTAGGCGCGCACCGCGGCGTCCAGCGACAGCCTGCCGCCCGATGCGGTCTGGCCGCCGAGCGCGTTGGCCTCCAGCGTCACGCTGCCGCCGCGGCCGCCCTGCACCGCGCCGGTCGTCAGCAACGCCCCGCCCGAGGACACATCGATCGCGCTGCCCGCCGCCAGGGTCACGTCGCCGGTGCCGCGCAGCAGCACGCGGCCGCCATCGACCAGCGCCAGGCCGCGCTGCGCGGCCGGGTCTTGCTTCAGGTTGCTCCACACGCCGCGGGCATCGAGCGCCACGCCGCCCGCCACGCGCAGCG
>NZ_CADIJR010000120.1 GCF_902859645.1 Achromobacter insuavis
CTGGCAGCCGCCTATGCCGCGCGCGCCGGCCTGCCCGGCGCGCGCCGCTTCGCCACCGGCGCCCGCGGGCTGCACGCGCTCTTGGCGGGCGACGGTCCGCTCGATGCGCTCGACGGCGGCCTCGATGCCGAGGAGCGCCTGAACACCGCCACCATCAAGGCCTGGCCCTGCTGCGCCCAGCTCTTCACGCCGCTGGACGCCACCCGCGAGTTGCGGGATGCGCACGCGCTGACGCCCGACGAGATCGAATCGGTCGACGTCGAGATCTTCACGCATGCGCTCAAGATCGCCGGCGTCGACTGGCCCGCCACGCCCGCGCAGACCTGCTTCTCGCTGCGCTATGTGGTGGCGCGGCTGCTGCTCGCGGGCCGGCTCGGCATCGAGGACATGGAGTCGCCGGACCTGCTGGCGCCGGACCTGCTGGCGTTGGCGCGCCGCATCACGGTGCGCACCAGCGACGCCTTCCAGCGCGAGTTTCCCCGCCTGCGGCCCAGCCGCGTGACCCTGACGCTGAAGGATGGGCGCAGGCTGAGCGCGTTGCGCCAGTTGCGGCGCGGCGATCCCGAAGACCCTTACGACTGGCCCGCGCTGCAGGCGCGCATGCGCGCCTTTGCGCCGGCCATGGATGACGCCGCCGCCCAGGCCATCGTGGCCTGGTGCGAGCGCTTCACCGATGCCGGCAATGACGCGCGGCCCTGCCTGCCGGATCCCGCGCTGTTCGGCGCGGCGGCGTCCCGCTAGGCGCCGACAAGGCGCGCCCGCCGGGGCGCGCCGATCCGCCTCATGCGCCCGTCATGGCGTGACGGACGGCGTCCAGGACGCGGGCGGCGCGGTGCGAAAGCCCTGCTGCGCCAGTTCGTGGCGCGCGATCTCGACCGCCTTGCGCTGCGCCGCCTCGTTGTGGCGCGAGGCCAGCCCCAGCACCACCAGCGCGCCGACGAAGGTCTCGTCGGCATCGAACACCGGCACGGCCACCGACGCCATTTCCGCGACCCGCTCGGAGCGGGTCATGGCGTAGCCCTTTTCCTGGATGTCGCGCGCCAGAGGCGTCGTGCCGCCGGTGAAGGCGCGCAGCACATGCGCCGACGAACCGCCGTCCTTCAGGCTGATGCGCGTGCCGACCTCGACGTGGTGGCGCACTTCCTTGGTGGTGTTTTCGCGGTAGAGGCAGATGCGGTCGTCGCCGCTGCGCACGTACAGGGCCACGGTCTCGCCGGTCTGCGCCACGATGCTGCGCAGCGCCGGCTGCAGGCGCGAACCCAGGTCGAAGGTATCGCGATACAGCATGCCCATGTGCAGCAGCGCCGGTCCCAGCGCGTAGGTGCTGCTGTCGTAGCGATGGATCATGCGCGCCTTGATGAACACGCCCAGCAGGCGCAGCAGCGTGGCCTTGTCCAGGCCGGTGCGGTCGGCCAGGTCGCGCAGCGACAGGCGCAGATGGTCTTCGCCAAAACACTCCAGCACGGAGATGCCGCGTTCGAGCACGCCGGCGGGCGGCTTAGGGGAATTCTCGCTTGACACGGTTTCGGATGCTTCCTATAGTTTTGTTCAATAAAACGTATTTTAATCAATGAAACGAAAGACGGCTACCGGACCAGGGAAATGCCGTCCCGGTTTCAACCAGGAGACAAGCGTCGCGCGGCAAGGGGGCCAGCCCCCGGCGCCGCGCACCGTAGCATTATGCCGAATCAGATCGATGCAATCGCCACGGCGCTCGGCGCCATCGTCGGGCCGTCCCACGTCCTGACCGACGCGGCCGACATGGCCCGCTACACGGCCGACTGGCGCCGCAATTTTCCCGGCGCCGCGCGCGCCGTGGCGCGCCCCGCCAATACGGCCGAAGTCTCGCGGGTGGTGGCGCTGTGCGCGGCGCAGGGCGTGGCGGTGGTGCCGCAAGGCGGCAACACCGGCCTGGTCGGCGGCTCGACGCCCGACGCCTCGGGCCGCGAAGTGGTGCTGAGCCTGGACCGCATGACCGCCGTGCGCCGGGTCGACGCGCTGGACAACAGCATCACGCTGGAAGCCGGCTGCACCGTGCTGGCGGCGCAGCAGGCGGCCGCCGACGCCGGTCGGCTGTTCGCGTTGTCGCTGGCCTCGGAAGGCAGCGCCACCATCGGCGGCGTGGTCTCCACCAACGCCGGCGGCGAGCAGGTGCTGCGCTATGGCAATACCCGCGACCTGACGCTGGGCCTGGAAGTGGTGCTGGCCGACGGCCGCGTGCTGCCGCAGCTGGGCACGCTGCGCAAGGACAACACCGGCTACGACCTCAAGCAGCTGTTCATCGGCGGCGAGGGCACGCTGGGCGTGGTCACGGCGGCGGCCTTCCGCCTGTACGCCCTGCCGCGCAAGGTGGTGACCGTGTGGGCCGCGGTGCCGACGCCGCAGGCGGCGGTGGACCTGCTGGCGCGCCTGACCGACGCGGTCGGCGAGCGCGTCACGGCGTTCGAGCTGATCGGCCGCCAGACCCTGGACCAGGTGCTGGCGCATCCGCTGGACGGCATGCGCGATCCGCTGGCGCAGCCCTCGCCCTGGGCGGTGCTGTTCGACGTCTCGGAGACCTCGGCGCTGATGGATCCCGAGCCCGCCGTGGAAGGCGTGCTGGAAGCCGCGATGGAACACGGCGGCGTGACCGACGCGGTGATCGCCGCCTCCGGCCGCCAGGCGCACGAGCTGTGGGCGCTGCGCGAGCACGTGCCGGAGGCGCAGCGGCTGGACGGCCCCTCCATCAAGCACGACATCTCGGTCGCGGTGTCGCGCATCCCCGAATTCATCGCCACCGCCGGCGCGCGGCTGCAGGCCCTGATGCCGGGCATCCGCATCGTCTGCTTCGGCCACGTCGGCGACGGCAACCTGCACTACAACCAGAGCAAGCCCCTGGCGATGGACGATGCCGCCTTCCGGGCGCGAGAGGACGCGGTGCACGACGTCGTGCACGAGGTCGCCGCGCAGCTGGGCGGATCGATCTCGGCCGAACACGGCATCGGCCGCCTCAAGCAGCACGCCTTCCTGCAATACAAGCCCGCCGTCTCGGTCGACGTGATGCAGCGCATCAAGCACGCGCTCGACCCGCGCGGCACCTTCAACCCGGGCCGGCTGCTGCCGCGCCCCGCCCGTCACTCCTAAGCCTCCAGGACCCGCACCATGCCCGTTTCCGTCTTCGACATGCAATCGCTCCAGCACCTGTGGAGCACCGATGAACTGCGCGCCATCTTCTCGGAAGAGAACCGCGTGCAGCAATGGCTGGAATTCGAGGCCGCGCTGGCCGAGGCCCAGGCCGAGCTGGACATCATCCCGGCCGCCGCCGCCGCGCGGATCCGCGCCCAGGCCGCCGTCGCCAATATCGACATCACGGCCATGTCGGCCGAGATCCGCCGCATCAAGCATTCGCTGGTGCCGGCGCTCAAGCAGTTGCAGGCGCATTGCGGCCCGGACCATGGCGAATGGCTGCACTATGGCGCCACCACCCAGGACGTGGTCGACACCGGCGTGGCGCTGCAGCTCAAGCAGGCCCATGCCGTCTTCATGCGCGACCTCGCCGCCGTCGGGCGCGAGCTGGCGCGCCTGGCGCAAAGCCATCGCGACACGCCGATGGCGGGCCGCACCCATGGCGTGCAGGCGCTGCCCATCACCTTCGGGCACAAGTGCGCGGTGTGGCTGGACGAGCTGGCGCGCCATCACGAGCGCCTGAAGGAATGCGAGGCGCGGGTGCTGGTGGGCATGGTGGTCGGCGCGGTCGGCAGCCAGGCCTCGCTGGGCGAACGGGCCGCCGAGGTCGAGCGCCGCACGCTGGCCAAGCTGGGACTGGAGGCGGCCCCGATCAGCTGGGCGCCGGCGCGCGACCGCTTCACCGAGTACGCGCTGGTGCTGGCCATGATCGGCGCCACGCTGTCGAAGATCGGCAATGAACTCTTCAACCTGCAACGCAACGAATTCGCCGAAGTCGAGGAAGCCTTCTCGGAAGGCAAGCTGGGTTCGTCGACCATGCCGCACAAGCGCAACCCGACCTCGGCCGAGAACCTCGCCGGCCTGTGCCGGCCGCTGCGCGCCAACGCGGCGCTGATGCTCGAAGGCATGGTGCAGGAAGGCGAGCGCGACGGCATCGCCTGGAAGATCGAATGGAAGGCGCTGCCGGAATGCTGCCTGATCGCCGGCGCCATGCTGTTCCAGGCAAAAAACCTGCTGGCCGGCCTGCGCGTCGATGCCGACGCCATGGCGCTGAACCTGGACCGCATGCGCGGCTACCTGCTGTCCGAACACGTGATGCTGGACCTGTCCGAGCGCGTCGGCAAACAGACCGCGCACGAATGGATCTACGAGGCCTCGATGCACGGCATCACCCACAAGCTCGACTTCGCCCAGGCGCTGCGCCAGCACAAGGATCTGGCCAACCTGCTGGGCGAGGAAGAGATCCTGCGCCTGACCGATCCCTCGGGCTACCTGGGGCAGTGCGCCGCCTCGGTGGACAGGGTGGTGCAGCGACATCAAGCCGGCTGGCTGCAGGCCTGACGGTTCCACCCTGATAAAAAATACACAGGAGACAAACACCATGGGCATTTCCTTCGCGAGCGGCGCCCTGCGCCGGCTGGGGCGGCGCGCCGCCATCGCCGCGACACTGGGCCTGGCCGCGCTGGCCGGCGGCCAGGCGCAGGCGGCATTTCCCGAGCGTCCCATCACCCTGGTGGTGGGCTTTCCGCCGGGCGGCGGCGGCGACCTCTACGGCCGCCTGATCGCCACCGCCATGGGCAAGACGCTGGGGCAGACCGTGATCGTCGAGAACCGGCCGGGCGCGGGCGGCAACATCGCCGCCGGCCTGGTCGCCAAGGCCGCCCCCGATGGCTACACCATCCTGCTGGCCATGAGCGGCAACCTGGCCGTGTCGCCGGCGCTCAAGCCGCAGAGCCTGCCGTACAAGGTGCCGGACGACTTCGCGCCGATCGGCCTGATCCTGGAAGCGCCGCACGGCCTGTTCGTGGCCACGCCGTCGCACTTCAAGACGGCGCGCGAAGTGATCGACGCCGCCAAGCAGAAGGAACTGACCTTTGCCTCCACCGGCACCGGCGGCGCCGCCCACATCGGCATGGAGACCATCAAGGAGCTGGGCCACCTGAAGCTGCTGCACGTGCCGTACAAGGGCTCCGGCCCCGCCATCACCGACATGCTGGGCGGACAGATCGACATGTTCTTCGCCACCGCCTCGCCGCTGGTGCCGCAGGTGCAGCAGGGCCAGCTGCGCGTGCTGGCGCTGACCGGCCGCCAGCGCAGCCCGATCCTGCCCGACGTGCCGACCTTCAAGGAACTCGGCATCGACATGACCATGACGCAATGGTATGGCCTGGCCGCGCCCGCCGGCACGCCGCCCGCCGTGATCAAGGTGCTGTCCGAGCACCTGTCGCGCGCGCTGGCGGACCCCACGGTGCAGAACACCATCCGCAAGGACGCCGCGATGGAGCGCGACCTGCCGACGGACCAGTTCAGGCAGTACATCCTCGAAGACATCGCCAACTACCGCAAAGCCGCCACCCCCGACCTGCTCAAGCAGATCGGCCAATGAACCCCATCCGACCCCACCGATTTTCAGGAGACCCCTCATGTTGCAGAACTGGACCGACACCCTCGTCAACAACCGCAAGGCCGGCGAGGCCCTGGGCAAGCACAACCCGCAGCTGCTGACCGCGTTCCGCGCGCTGAACCAGGCGCAGGGCGCCACCGGCACGCTCGACGCCAAGACGCGCGAGCTGATCGCGCTGGCGGTGGCCGTCACCACCCGCTGCGACGGCTGCATCGCCGCGCACGCCGACGCCGCCCGCAAGGCCGGCGTGACGGAGCTGGAACTGAGCGAGGCCCTGAGCACCGCCATCGCCCTGAACGCCGGCGCCGCCTACGTGTACTCGCTGCGCGCGATGGACGCGCTGACGGCCGGCCAGGGTTGAACGGGAGCCACGCATGCACACCACCCTGATCGGCGCGGACGAACTGGCCCGCGCGCTGCAAGGCCCGCGCCGCCATGACATCCTGCTGCTGGACTGCGGCTTCGAGCTGACGGATCCGCAGGCGGGCCGCCGCCATTACGACGCGGGCCACCTGCCGGGCGCCTTCCACGTGCATCTGGAAGACACCCTCAGCGGCTCCAAGACCGGCCGCAACGGCCGCCACCCGCTGCCCGACCGCGCCGCGCTGGCGCGGGCCCTGGCGGCGCTGGGCGTGAACGCGGACACCCAGGTGGTCGCCTACGACAACGCCGGCGGCATGTACGCGGCGCGGCTGTGGTGGCTGCTGCGGTGGATCGGCCACGAGACCGTGGCGGTGCTGGACGGCGGCGTGGGCGCCTGGCGGGCGGCGGGCCTGCCGTTGACGACCGAAGCGCCGGCGCCGCGACCGGCGGGCACCCTGGCCGTGGCCGAGGGCCGCCAGCCCACGCTGGACTACGCCCAGCTGCGGCAGGCGTTGGCCTCGCAGGCGCGCCTGGTGCTGGACGCCCGCGCCCCCGACCGCTACCGCGGCGAGAACGAGACGCTGGATGCGGTCGGCGGCCACATCCCCGGCGCGCGCAACCGCTTCTTCCGCGACAACCTGGGCGCCGATGGCCGCTTCCTGCCGCCCGACGCGCTGCGCCAGGCCTTCCTGGCGCACCTGGATGGCCGCGCGCCGGACGCGGTGGTGTGCCAATGCGGCTCCGGCGTCACGGCGTGCCACAATCTATTGGCCATGGAAATCGCCGGCCTGCCCGGCGCGGCCCTCTACCCCGGCTCGTGGAGCGAATGGAGCGCGCAACCCGACGCGCCCGTCGCCACGGGCGCCCACCCCTGACCCGCCCATGATCGACGCATCCTCCCGCCCGCCCCGTCCCGACAGCGGCCGCCTGCCCCACAGCGCGCACTGGGGTGTCTTCTCCGCCGCGTGGAAAGACGGCGCGCTCGAGGTGCGGCCGCATCCGGGCGACCCCGATCCCAATCCGCTGATCGAGAACTTCACCAACGCGCTGGATCACCCGGCGCGCGTCACCACGCCGATGGTGCGGCGCGGCTGGCTGGAACGCGGGCCGGGACCGGACGCGCGCCGAGGGCGCGACGACTATGTGCCGGTCAGCTGGCCCGAGGCGCTGGACCTGCTGGCCGCCGAACTGCGCCGGGTGCGCGACCAGCACGGCCCGCAGGCGGTGTTCGGCGGCTCGTACGGCTGGTCCAGCGCCGGCCGCTTCCATCACGCGCAGAGCCAGGTGCACCGCTTCCTGAACACCTCGCTGGGCGGTTACGTGCGCTCGGTCAACAGCTACAGCGCCGGCGCCTCGGCGGTGATCCTGCCGCACATCCTGGGCGGCATGGACGATGTGGCGCGCCGCAACGTCACCTGGGAACAGATCGTCGCGCATACCGACGTGGTGCTGGCCTTCGGCGGCATGGCGCTGAAGAATTCGCGCGTGGCCAGCGGCGGCATCAGCCGCCACATCGAGCGCGACTCGATGCGCCAGGCCGCGCGACGCGGCTGCCGCTTCCTGAACATCAGCCCGCTGGCCACCGACCTGCCGGCCGACGCGGCGGCGCAATGGATTCGCGCCGTGCCCGGCACCGACGTGGCGCTGATGCTGGCGCTGGTGCATGAACTGGTCGCCAACGGCTGGCACGACCAGGCGTTCCTGCGCGACTTCTGCGAAGGCTGGGGCGGCTTCGAGGACTACCTGATGGGGCGCGCGGATGGCCAGGCCAAGGACCCGGCCTGGGCCGCGCCGATCTGCGGCGTGCCGGCCGAAGAGATCGCCCGCATCGCGCGGCTGCTGCCGGGCAAGCGCGTGCTGGTGACGGTGGCGCATTCGCTGCAGCGCGCCGAACACGGCGAACAGCCCGTCTGGATGGGCGCGGTGCTGGCCGCGGCACTGGGCCAGCTGGGCCTGCCGGGCGGCGGCTACGCCTATGCGCTGGGCACGCTGGCGCACTACGGTAAGCGCAGCAACGCGGTGCCGGTGGCGTCGCTGCCGCAGGGCACCAACGGCGTCAAGGATTTCATTCCCGTGGCGCGCATCGCCGACATGCTGCTGCACCCCGGCGAGCCGTTCGACTACAACGGCAAGCGCATGGACTATCCGCACATCCGCCTGGCCTATTGGGCCGGCGGCAATCCGTTCCACCATCACCAGGACCTCAAGCGCCTGGCCCGCGCCTTCGCCACGCTCGACACCTTCGTGGTCCACGAGATCGGCTGGACCGCCACCGCGCGCCATGCCGACATCGTGCTGCCCTGCACGATGACGCTGGAGCGCGAGGACATCGGCGGCGCGCCCACCGACCCGCTGCTGGTGGCCATGCACCGCATCGCCGCGCCCAACGGCCTGGCGCGCGACGACTACGACATCTTCACCGACCTGGCCGAACGGCTGGGCACGCGCGAAGCCTTCACCGAAGGCCGCGACAGCGCCGAATGGCTGCGCCACCTGTATGAACGGACCCGCGCGGCGCTCGCGGACAAGGGCCTGGAGGCGCCGGACTTCGACCAGTTCTGGGCGCGCGGCGAATTGACGCTGCCGCAGCAGGACGACGACGGCGGCATCCTGCGCGCGTTCCGCGACGATCCCGCCGGCAAGCCGCTGCCCACGCCCAGCGGCAAGGTGCAGATCAGCTCGCCGACCGTCGCCGGCTTCGGCTATGCCGACTGCCCCGGCCATCCGGCCTGGCTGGCGCCGCAAGACGCGCCGACCCCGGCGCATCCGCTGTTCCTGGTGGCCAACCAGCCCGCCACCCGCCTGCACAGCCAGCTGGACTTCGGCGCCCACAGCGCCTCGCAGAAGCGCCAGGGCCGCGAGGTCTGCACCCTGCATCCCGCTGACGCCGCGGCCCGCGGCATCGCCGAGGGCGACATCGTGCGGCTGTTCAACCAACGCGGCGCCTGCCTGGCCAGCGCCACGTTGAGCGAGGCCATCATGCCCGGCGTGGCGCAGTTGCCCACCGGCGCCTGGTACGACCCGGTGCGCGACGAACGCGGCGAGGTGACGCTGTGCGGCCACGGCAATCCCAACGTCCTGACGCGCGATGTCGGCACCTCGTCGCTGGCGCAGGGCTGCAGCGGCCAGTTGACGGCGGTGCAGGTCGAGCGCCATGACGGCGCGCTGCCGCCGATCCGGGCGTTCGACCGTCCGCGCACGGACGACTCCAGGCGCTGACGGCCCGAACCGGACCTTGGCGGCATAATCGGGGGATATCGCGATCCCGCACAAGGAGGCTCTGCGCATGTCCATCATCCGTTCCTGGCGCGCCTTCCTGGCCGCCACCCTGCTGGCGGTCGCGGAGGGCAGCGCGGCCAGCTCGGGCGAAGCCGGCGCCGCCCTGTTGCAGGCCGCCGGCGACGGCGACGCCGCCCGGGTTCAGGCCCTGCTGGCCCGGGGCGCGCCGCTGGAAGCGCGCGACGCCGACGGCAACACGCCGCTGCTGCGCGCCACGCTGGCCAATGCCGAGGCGGCCGCCTCGGTCCTCATCCAGGCCGGGGCCGATGTCAACGCCAAGAACGCCATGCAGGACAGCGCCTACCTCTACGCCGGCGCGCGCGGCCACAACGGCATCCTGGCGCAGACGCTGCGCCATGGCGCCGACCTGCGCAGCACCAACCGCTACGGCGGCACCGCGCTGATCCCGGCCTGCGAACGCGGCCTGGTCGAAACGGTGCGCATGCTGCTGGCGGCCGGCGTCGATCCGGACCATGTCAACCGGCTGGGCTGGACGGGCTTGCTGGAGGCCATCATCCTGAGCGATGGCGGGCCGGACCACCAGGCCGTGGTCGCGCTGCTGATCGCGGGCGGGGCCGATGTGAACCTGGCCGATGGCGATGGCCGCAGCCCCCTGTGGCACGCGCGTCAGCGCGGGCAGGCGGCGACGGCGCAACTGCTGCTGGCCGCCGGGGCGCGCTGACGGCGCTGGCCGGCCCCTGTCTTCGATGTGAATGCGTGCGCAGGCGCGGGCCGGGCCCGGCGCGCGGTGATGCGGCGCTACGCGGCCAGGGCGGCCAACTCGCGGGTCTCGCCCGCCGCCAGGATCGGCGCGTCGGCGCGCGGCCGCCGCGCGGGCGCCGGCGCCAGGCGGCGAACGGCCGCCAGCACGTCGTGCGGCTCGGCGGGCTTGCGCATCAGGGTGGCGCGCCCTTCGCAGGCCGCGGCGATCTCGGATTCCGGGCGGCCGCTCAGCACCAGCACGGGCGTGTCGCCCAGGTAGGCGTTCTCGCGCATGGCGGTCAGCAAGGCCCCGCCGTCCATGCCGGGCATGGAAAAGTCGGTGATGACCAGATCCGGCCGCACTTCGAGCATCTGCCGCAGCGCGGTCAGGCCGTCCGTGTGCGTCGTGACGTCATAGCCTTCGCCGCTCAGGAATTCGCTCATCAGGGCGACCAGCACGGGCTGATCGTCGACCAAAAGGATTTTCGTCATGGTTGTCGGTGCCATGCATTCAAGACGCCGGCGGGCAAAACAGATTGGGGGAGAGGCCGAATCCTAGGACATGCGGGCTCTTCATGTGTGAAGTAATTGTATCCGGGCGAAACGAACGCCCCATACCCCTGTATATTTCCCCGGTTTGGCCTGGCGGCGGGGGTCAGAGCGCATCCCTATAATCGTCCACGCCGTCCCCGCCCCGCGCGCCGCCCTTTCCTCTGAACCGTAATCCGTTCTCATGCCGAATTCGCAGCAACCCGCCAGCCGCCACACCCTTCCGCGCACCCTGATCGCCGGCTTCGTGATGGCGGCGCTGGCCACCCTGCTCATCGCCTTCGTCAACGTGCGTTCGGCGGAGACGCGGGCCCGCGCGGTCAAGGCCATGGACCGCGCCACCGAGACGGTGCGCCAGCTCAGCCTGTTCAACTCGGCGCTCAAGGATGCCGAGATCGGCCAGCGCGGCTATCTGTTGACGGGCGACCCCTCCTACCTGCAACCGTACCTGCGGTCGGTGCCGCTGATCGAACAGCGTCTCGAGGTGGTAAAGGAAGCGGCGGCCGGCGATTCGGCACAGCGCCGCATCGTCAACGACATCGCCGGCATCACCCAGCAGAAACTGACCGAACTGCGCGAGACCGTCGAAATGCGCAAGGCCGGCGACGTGGAAGGCGCCATGGCGGTGGTGCGCACCGACGCCGGCAAGGATGCGATGGACCGCTTGCGCGACCTGGTCGCCGACCTGTACACGCGCCAGCTGAGCCAGGTCGAGGAGGAACGCGAGGCCTGGGCGGCGGCCTCGGCCACCTCGACCTTCTATTCCTGGGGCGGATCGCTGCTGCTGCTGGCGCTGATCCTGGCGTCGGCCGGCATGACCATCCGCGAATACCGCGCCAAGGCGCGCCAGGCCTGGGTCACGACCGGCCTCTCGGGCCTGAGCCTGCGCCTGCGCGGCGACCATCGCCTGGACGAGATCGGCAAGCGCGCGCTGGACTACCTGGCGGACTACCTGCACGCCAGCGTCGGCGCCGGCTACGTCGTCACCAACGGCGGCGACGACCTTGAACTGTTTGGCGGCTACGCCCTGCCGGCCGAGCGCCTGGCGCAGAAGATTCCCGCCGCGCAGGGACTGGTCGGGCAGGCCGCCAGCTCGCGCAAGCTGCTGCACCTGCGCGATGTGCCGGCCGGCCACTTCGAGGTCTCCTCGGCCACCGGCCGCTCCAACCCGGCCGAACTGATCCTGGCGCCCGCCATGCAGAACGAGCGGGTCTATGCCGTGATCGAGCTGGGCTTCAACCACGCCGTCGGCCAGAGCGAACGCAGCCTGCTGGAAGGCGCCTCCGAAATGCTGGCCTCCGCGATCCGCGCCGGCCTGGACCGCTCGCGCCTCGAAGCGCTGCTGGCCGAGACCCAGCGCCAGTCGGAAGAACTGCAGACCCAGCAGGAAGAGCTGCGCGTCAGCAACGAAGAGCTGGAGCAGCAAAGCCGCATCCTGCAGGAATCGCAGGCGCGCATGGAAGTGCAGCAGACCGAGCTCAAGCAGGCCAACGTCAGCCTGGAGCGCCAAACCGAGCAATTGCTGCGGGTGCAGGGCGCGCTGACCGACAAGGCGCGGCTGCTGACGCAGGCCAGCCAGTACAAGAGCGAGTTCCTGGCCAACATGAGCCACGAGCTGCGCACCCCGCTGAATTCGACGCTGATCCTGTCCAAGCTGCTGTCCGAGAACAAGCCGGGCAACCTGAGCGCGGACCAGGTCAAGTACGCGCAGACCATCTACGAAGCGGGCAGCGACCTGCTGGCGCTGATCAACGACATCCTCGACCTGGCCAAGATCGAGGCCGGCCAGGCCACCGTGGAAGTCGAGGCCGTGGCCATCGCGCCGACGCTGGAACGGCTGCTGGATCCGCTGCGGCCGATCGCGCAGGACAAGCGCCTGGCGCTGGAACTGGACATCGCCGCCGACGTGCCGGCGTCGCTGCACACCGATCCGCAACGGCTGGGCCAGGTGCTGAAGAACCTGCTGTCCAACGCCTTCAAGTTCACCGAGCAGGGCACCGTGGCGCTCAAGGTCTCGCGCGCGCCGCGCAACATGCTGTCGTTCGCCGTGCAGGACACCGGCATCGGCGTGCCGGCCGACCAGCAGGAACTGATTTTCGAGGCCTTCCGCCAGGCCGACGGCAGCAGCCACCGCAAGCATGGCGGCACCGGCCTGGGCCTGTCGATCTCGCGCGACCTGGCCAAGCTGCTGGGCGGCACGCTGTCGCTGGTCAGCACGCCGGGGCAAGGCAGCGTGTTCACGCTGCTGCTGCCGATGCGCCTGGAGGCCGCGCCGGCGGCGTCCGGCCCCAGCCTCCCCGCGCCGATCCCGATGCCCCCCGCCATCCCCGCCTGGGCGGCGCCCGCCGCGCCCGCCCCGGCG
>NZ_CADIJR010000121.1 GCF_902859645.1 Achromobacter insuavis
GATGGCCTGGCGCCCGGCGGCTTGTGGGTGGCCGAGGGCGCGCTGGCCAAATGGGAAGGGGCCAAGGCGCCCAAGCCCGGCGTCGAGGGCGGACGCCAGCTGGTGACCATCGAGCAGACGCAATCGCGCGCCATCCTGAACTGGGACACGTTCAACATCGGCCGCAACACCACGCTGCAGTTCAAGCAGGGCGCCGACGACGCGGTGCTGAACCGGGTGGTGGGCGCGTCGGCCCGACCCAGCCAGATCCTGGGCGCGATCCAGGCCGACGGCACGGTGATGGTGGTCAACCAGAACGGGGTGATCTTCAGCGGCACCAGCCAGGTCAACGCCCGCAACCTGGTGGTCGCGGCCGCCACCATCACGGATGCGCAGTTCCGCGACAAGGGCCTGTATGCCGACAACGGCGCCCAGCCGACGTTCCAGGGCGCCCTGGGCCGCGTCGAGGTGCAGGCCGGCGCGCGCATTGCGACCGCCGCGTCCACCACCTCGACCTCGGGCGGCGGCTACGTGCTGCTGCTGGGCAAGGAGGCGGCCAATGCCGGCACGATCGACACGCCGGGCGGACAGGCGCTGCTGGCGGCCGGCGACAGTTTCGTCATCAAGCGCGGCCAGGGCACGGCGGGCAACCTGCTGTCGACCACCAAGGGCAATGAGGTCACGCCAGCGGGCGTGCCCGGACGGGTCGAGAACAGCGGCCTGATCCAGGCCGCCATGGGCGACGTGACCTTGACCGGCGGCGACGTGACGCAGCGCGGGGTGCTGCTGTCGAGCACGTCGGTGGACACGCGCGGCACCCTGCACCTGACCGCCGCCGGCGCGGACGGCAGGATCACCCTGGCCGAAGACAGCGTCGCCGCGATTCTGCTGGACCACAGCGGCGCCCTGGCGCTGGACAGCCAGCGCGACGGCCTGCGCGCGCCGCCGGCGGCGTCGACGTCTTCGCCGTGGCTGTCGGCCGGCGCCGACCGGCGCGAGCTGTCGCGGGTGGAGATCAGCAGCAGCGGCACGGTGGATTTCGCGTCGGGTTCCATCACGCTGGCCACCGGCGGCCAGATCGCCGTGCAGGCGGTGCGGCGCAGCCTGCTGCGCGACGGCGCCATCCTGGACGTGGCGGGCGCGGTGGGCGTGCCGGTCGCCATGGAAAACAACAACCTCAAGATCAACGTACAGGGCAACGAGCAGCGCGACGCGCCGGTCAACCGTGAAAGCGGCAAGCTCAACAGCAATGACCTGTGGGTGGATATCCGCGACCTGGTGCTGGTGCCGGCCGGCACCAATGGCTACGCCACCGACCGCTGGTACACGGCTGGCGGGTTGCTGGAGGTCAGCGGCTATCTGGGCACGCAGGGGCATGCGGTCAACGAATGGATGGCGCAGGGCGGCACTGTCGAATTCACCGGCGGCGACGTGGTGACGCGCGCCGGCTCGCAGATCAACCTGTCCGGCGGCACGCTCGACGTGCAGGACGGCATGATCCGCCAGAGCTGGCTGCGCGGCGTGGACGGCAAGCTGTACGAGGCCTCGCGCGCGCCGGGCGACCTGGCCTACACCGGGCTGTACCAGGGCTACGAGGCGCGCAGCGAGCGCTGGGGCCAGACGCGCCGTTTCTACAACCCGCTGATCGCGCCGCTCGAACGCTTCGAGACCGGCTATACCGTGGGCCGTGATGCGGGCCGACTGCTGATCGGCACCCGCGCCGCGGTGCTGGAAGGGGAGCTGATCGGCACGACTTTCCAGGGGGATCGCCAGAATGCGGCCCCGCAGGCCGGCCTGGACGGCTACCAGCAATCGCAGCGGGCCGCGGCGCGTGGCGCGCAACTGGTGGTCGGCACCTATACGCCGTACTACAACAAGACGACCGGCGCGGTGCAGTACGCGCTGGGCCGCAGCGAGGACACGGTGCGGCAGGTGGTGTTGTCGGAGCGCGTGGCGGCCATTGCCGCCGGCCTGGAGCTGGGCGACGCGCTGCCCGCCGATCGAGGCGGCGCGCTGTTGCTGGATACCGCCCGCTTGAACGGCTTCGAGTTGGGCGCCGTTCGCATCGCCGCCCAGGACATCGTCGCGCAGTCCGATCTGGCGGTGGCGCCGGGCGGCGACATCACGCTGTACGCGAACCGCGTGACGGTGGACGGCGCGCTGAGTGCGCGCGGCGGCAGTATCCGCCTGGGCAATGTGCTCAATCAGGTGACCTCGTCGGGCATGCTCGATACCTCCATCGGCGCCACGGCGTCCGACCGCCTGACGCTGGGCGCGGGCGGGCGGCTGGATACGTCGGGCCTGTGGACCAACCTGGCGCTGGCGCCGGGTCTGACCGGCGCCATGCCCTACCTGAATGGCGGCAGCGTGTCGCTGCGCGGCAGCGGCGACATGCTGCTGGAGAGCGGCAGCGTGATCGACGTCGGCTCGGGCGCGGCGTTGCGCGCCAAGGGCAAGCTGACCGGCGGCAAGGGCGGCAATGTCACGATCGAAGCCATGACCAGCGGCACGGCCACGGGACGCCTGGACCTGGGCGCCGAACTGCGCGGCTACGGCGTGGACGGCGGCGGCACCCTGGCGGTGACGGCGGGCAAGGTGGCGCTGGGCGCGACGCCGTCGCAGGCCGACGCCGACGTGCTGGCGCTGGCGGCGCCGTTCTTCCAGCGCGGCTTCGCGCGCTACGAGATCATCGGCAGCCGTGGCGTGACCGTGGCCGACGGCGCCCGCATCGAGGTGTCGATGCCGGTATACCGGCCGGTCGCGCAGGCGGGCGGCGTGCCCACCGGCGCCGAGGCCGCCACGGCGCTGCAAGCCTGGCTGCCGCCTGTCTATCTGCATGACGCGGTGGCGGGGACGGTGACGCGGCGGCGCGGCGCCAGTCTGTCGCTGCAGAGCGGGCGCACCCTCGGCCCGGTCGGCACGGACAGCGATACGACGCTGCTGATCGGCCAGGGGGCCCAGGTGGCGGTGGATCCGGGCCAGACCATCAAGTTGCGCGGCGCCGGCCAGATCACGGTGCTGGGCGGGCTGACGGCCGCGGGCGGCAAGATCGACATCCGGCAATTGCGCCTGGGCGACATCGATGTCGCCGAGTCGGTCGAGACCGCGGATGGCCAGCTGCACAACCGCTCGATCTGGATCGGCGAGCGGGCGGTGCTGGACGTGGCCGGCCGGGCGCAGTCCGGCATCGATGCGCAGGGCCGCCGGTACGGCGTGGCGGACGCGGGCGGCGTGATCGTGATCGGCGGCGAAATCGACCATGCGCGCGCCACCGCGACCTCGTCGGACGCCTACGTGATCGTGCGGCCGGGCGCGGTGCTGGATGCCTCGGGCGCCGGCGTGGACGTGGACATCAACGGGGTCGGCCCGCTGCGGCTGGCGCGTGACGGCGGCCGCATTTCGCTCAGCTCGTATAACGGCCTGCACCTGGACGGCGCCTTCATCGCGCGCGCCGGCGGCGCCAGCGCCATGGGCGGCACGCTCGATGTCGCGCTGGAAACGCCGCTCTACCGCATCTGGGGCGAGGGCGTCGCCGGCATGCCGGTGCAGGTGCCGCGCGAGCTGGTGCTGGCGCCGGGCGCGGGCGGCCTGCTGGATGCCGCCCTGACGCCGGGCGCGGCGGCCGATGGCCTGCGCTACGGGCAGACAAGGCTGGACGCCGCGCGCCTGACGGCCGCGGGCGGCTTCGATCACCTGGGGCTGCTGGCCAACGGCCTGATGTCGTTCGACGGCGCGGTCGATGTGGCGGTGGCGGGCAGCATGCGGCTGTACGCCAGCGCCTATTCGCTGGCGCCGGACGCCGCCGCGCGGACCCGGGTCAACCTGGCGGCGCCCTATGTGCGGCTGTCCGGCCCGGGCACGTACTTCGCCACCAATGGCATGCTGCGGCCGCGGGTGCTGTTCGGCGATGCGCCCGATGTGGGGGCGGGGGTGTTCACGGTGCGCGCCGGCAGTCTGCTGGAGGTGGGCAACAGCCTGTCGTTCGGCACCCAGGGCAGCATCAACCGCAGCGTGGGCGGCCTGTTGACCGTGGCGCGCAGCGGCTTTGACCGGGTGGCGCTGAACAGCGGCGGCGACCTGCGCTTCCTGCGGCACAACGACGACCAGCCGCGCACGCGCCTGTGGACCCGGGGCGACCTCGACCTGACCGCCGCGCAGCTGTATCCGGTCACGGGGGCCGAGGCCGAACTGCTGGCCGGCTATACCCGCAATCCGCAGTCTGGCGTCAACGTTTTCGATCCGACCCGCACGCTGCGGGTGGGCCGCGCGGGCGACGCGGGCGCCGCGCTGCCGGCCGTGCCGTATTCGGCCTTTGGCACCTTGCGCCTGGCCGCGGCCAGCGTGGAGCAGGGCGGCGTGCTGCGCGCGCCGCTGGGCACGATCGTGCTGGGCGACCTGAGTTCAGCGGTCGGCACGCAGCGCCTGACCTTGCTGCCCGGCAGCGTCACGTCCGTCAGCGGCGCCGGCCTGTGGATGCCGTATGGCGGCACCACCGATGGCGTGTCGTACAAATTCCAGGGCGCCGAGGTGGCCTTGCCGGGCGCCGGCGGCGCGGTCGGCCAGGGTCAGGGCGCGTCGCTGCGCACCGGCATCACGCTGGGGTTCCGCGACGTGGACGCGCTGCCGGGATCCTTGCTGGACCTGTCGGGCGGCGGCGAACTGACCGGCGCGGGGTTCGTGTCCGGCCGTGGCGGTTCGACCGACGCGCGCTACTTCCCGCTGGTCCGCAACGATCCCAAGGGCGGCTTCACGCTGCCGGGGCTGGCCACCAATCCGGTGTACGCCATCGTGCCCGGCGCGCAGCCGGGCTATGCGCCGGCGGGCGGCGAGGCCGGCGCGTCGACGCCGGGCGTGGGGCGGCAGATCACGCTGGGCGACGGCGTTCCCGGCCTGCCGGCCGGCACCTATACCTTGATGCCCTCCACCTACGCCTTGCTGCCCGGCGCCTTCCGGGTCGAGATCAATGGCCAGGCGGCGGCCGGCGCGGCCATCGCGCCGCTGCAGATGCGCAACCTGTCGTGGGCCGCCAGCGGCGTGCTGTCCACCGCCGGGGTCGGCGCGGCGGACCGCCTGGCGAGCCAGGTGATCCTGACGCCCGCGAACGTGCTGCGCACCTATTCGCAGTACAACGAAATGAGCTATGCCAGTTTCGTGCGGGCCGACGCGGCGACGCGCGGCGTGCCGCGCGCCATGCTGCCGGCCGACGCGCGCACCCTGCGCCTGGCGATCCATGCCGGTTCGCAGGACGGGCAGGCGTTGCGCTTCGAGGGGCTGGCCAATTTCAACGGGGCGCCGGGCGGTTTCGGCGGCACCGCGGCGCTCAATGGCGGCAGTTCAAGTATCGAAATCCTGGCGGCGGGCCAGGCGCCGACCGCCGGCTTTGGCGGCGCGTCGGTGCATGCCGACGCCTTGGCCGCGCTGGGCGCCAGCCGCCTGGTGATCGGCGCGCTGCCGGTGGTGCTGTACGGGCAGGGCGGGCGCTTCTATACCTTCCAGGGCGGCGCCAACGAGGTGGTGATGCGGTCCGGCGCCCAGTTGGCGGTGCCGGAGGTGCTGATCTCGTCACGGGTGATCGAGATCGAGGCGGGCGCGGGCATTTCCACGCTCGGACGCGGCGCGCCGTCGGTGGATTCGACCGGCGGCTATGCCTTCCAGCCCGGCAGCGCCGGCCTGCTGGCGCTGTCCAATGGCCGCCTGGATGTGCTGGCGCCCGACAGCACGGTCACGGGCGCGATCCGCATCGGCACCTGCGCGACCGGCGCCTGCGAGGTGGTGACGCGGCTGTATTCCGAGGGCACCATCGCCGTCGCCACCAATGGCGTGTTCGATCTGGGTGAACAGGTGCGCTACGGCACCCGCAACCTGGCGCTGGCCGTCGGCACCGTCAATGTCGGCACCACTGAAGCGCTGCAGCAGGCCGCCGCGCGCGGCGTGCTGCCCAGCGGCTTGACGCTGAACCAGGCCATCCTGGCGCGCCTGTTGCGCGGCGATGCCAGCGCCGGGGCCCCGGCGCTCGAGATGCTGACGCTGACGGCGCGCGAAGCCGTGAATTTCTACGGCACCGTGGCGCTGGACACGCGCGACCCGGCCACCGGCAACTACCGCATGGCGACGCTGGCGCTGGGCACGCCGGCCCTCTATGGCTATGGCGAGGCCGGCGACGTGGCGTCGATCTACGCCCGCAACCTGGTCTGGAACGGCGCGGTGCAGGCGCCTGGCGCGGTCGCGGCGGGCGGGGCCGGCACCGGCCAGGGGGCGTTGCGGATCGAGGCCGAGCGCATCGAGTTCGGCTACGGCCAGGGCGCGCAACCGAATGGCCTGGATGACAACGCCCGCTTGGCGCTGGGCTTTGCCGGCGTCACGCTGAACGCCAGCGACCGCATCACCGCGAACCATCGCGGCAGTCTGGCGGTGTACCAATCGCAAGGCGCTTACACCAGCGGCAGCGGCTATGCCTACAGCGGCGGCAATCTCACGCTCAACACCCCCTTGCTGACCGGCGCGGCGGGCTCGGTCAACCGCATCACGGCGGGCGGCGACGTGCGTGTGCTGGCCGCCGCGGGGGCGCCCGCGGCGCAGGACACGGTGCAGGCGCTGGGCGCGGAGTTGAGCCTGGCCGGCGCCAATGTCCGGGTCGACGGCGTGATCGCGTTGCCCAGCGGCAAGCTGACGCTGCAGGGCCGCGACAGCGTGCTGCTGGCGGACGGATCGAAGCTCGACCTGGCCGGTCGCGCCATCGCGTTCAATGACGTGCTGCGCTACAGCTGGGGCGGCGACCTGGTGCTGGAAAGCAGCCAGGGCGGCATCCGCCAGGAGGCCGGGTCGCTGATCGACCTGTCGGCGCGCGACAACGACGCGGGCAACCTGCGCGCGGTGGCGCTGGCGGCCGCCGATGGCCAGGTGGCCTTGCTGGGCCGCATCCTGGGCGGCAGCTCGGGCCGTTACGACGCGGGCGGCACCGAGGTGCCGTATCGGGCGGGCAGTGTCGAGGTCCGCGCGCAGCGCCTCGGCGCGCCCGGCAATCTGAACGCCGACTTCGAGGCCCTGAACCGCCGCCTGAACGAGGGCGGCGTGACGGGCGCGCGCAGCTTCCAGGTCAGGCAGGGCAGCCTGACGCTGGGCGACGCGCTGCGGGCCAACGATATCAACCTGTCGATCGACGGCGGCAGCCTGACCGTGGTCGGCCGGGTCGATGCCAGCGGCGAACGGGTCGGCCGCATCCGGCTGGCGGCGCGCGACGGCCTGACGCTGGCCTCCAGCGCGGTGCTGGACGCGCACGGCACGGTGTTGCGGGTGGACAGCTACGGCAGGATCATTGACGCGCCCAACCGCGCGGTGGTCGAGTTGAGCTCGGGCCAGGGCGTGCTGACGCTGGCGGGCGGCGCCCGCATCGACCTGCGCCACGGCACCGCGGCTGCGCCGGGCGCCGCCGCCGGGCAGCACGATGGCGCGGCGCGCGGCACGCTGGATCTCATGGCGCCGCGCATCGACGCCGCGGGCAATGCCGGGCTCAATGGCGACGGGGCGCCGGGGGCGGCCGCGACCTACGGCGACATCGCCATCGACGCGCGCGGCCCGCTCACGATCGACGGCGCCAAGGCCATCAACCTGACCGCCATGCAGCGCTATGACGACGCCCGTCCCGGCGATCCGGCCGACCGCGCCGGCGGCCGTGAATACCAGATCATCGACCAGGCCTACCTGGAGGCCAAGCACGCCGACAGCCGGGAATTCATCCGCCTTGCCCTGCTCAACGGCAATCTGCTGGACGGCAAGCTGGCGGGCCTGAACAACGCGACCTACCGCGACGTGTTCCATCTGCGTCCCGGCGTGGAAATCGTCAGCCGCACCGCCGACGGCGACCTGGTGGTGCAGGGCGACCTGGACCTGTCGCGCTATCGCTACGCCAGCTTGAACCCGCGCTCGCCGGTGACCTCGGCCTACGGCTCGGGCGAGGCGGGCGCGCTGATCCTGCGGGCCAAGGGCAACCTGGACGTCTACGGCAGCATCAACGACGGCTTCGCGCCGCCGCCGGCATCGCCGGACGATGAGAGCGGCTGGGTCCTGACCCCCGGCGCGCAGCCCTTCGGCGGCGACGTGGTGCTGCCGCGCGGCGGGGTGCAACTGGCCGACGGCACCGAGTTCCCCGGCGGCAAGACCTTGAACTATCCCTTGCCGCTGCAGGCCACCACGCTGGCGGCCGGCACCCGGCTGCCCGTGGAAGCGGTGCTGGACCAGCCGCTGTCGCTGGCCGCCGGCACGGTGCTGTCGGGCGACGTGCGCGACGCCGGCGGGCAACTGCTGTACGCCGCGGGCACGGTCCTGGAGCACGCGCTCGACCTGCCGGCGCAGACCCGCCTGGGCGCTGGCACCTTGCTGACCCGTGGCACGGCCCTGAAGGCATTCACCTGGCCGGCCAACGTGGCCCTGCCCAATCGGTACACCACCCAGGCCTACGAGCCCAACGTGTTGCTGATGGCGGGCACCATCACGCTGCAGCAGGGGGCGTTGATTCCCTCGCAGACCAAGCTGGTGTTCCCGGAGGGCACGGATTACGTGGAGCTGCGGCCGGGCACCGCGGCGGACCAGCGGCGCAACTGGGCGCTGGCCAGGATGCTGCCCGCCGGCAGCCAGTCGTGGTCGGTGCAACTGACGGCGGGCGCGGACCTGGACGCGGCCGACCGGCGCCAGGTGCTGCCCGGGCCGGGCGCGGGCAAGCTGACGCTGGCCGACACGCACTACAACGCCACCCTGGTGAAGGGGGCCGGCCTGGTGTGGGGGCCGGACGGCGAGGCGTCCGGCTTCGAGCCCGGCAAGCCGGTGCCGGACGACATGTTGTGGCTGTGCGACGTGGTGGAGGGCCTGTGCCTGCCGCCGCCGCGCTGGGTCTGGGCCAAGGACAACTGGTGGGGCCAGCCCGAAGGTTCGCCGGTGGCCGACGCGGACCTGGGGGTCTGCGAGGGGTTTCCGGACCAGTGCGTCGAGAACAAGCAGACCACCACCGTCGCCACGCATACGCAGAACTTCAGCGTGCTGCGCACCGGCACCGGCGACCTGGACCTGGTGGCCGGCGGCGATATCAGCCTGATGTCGGCCTATGGTGTCTACACGGCCGGCACGCAATCGGCCAACGTGGCGCCGGCCTACCAATTGCCGCGCGGCCGCTACGGCAGCACGGTGCTGGGCGACGCTTACGCCAGCAACTACGAACCCTTCGTTGCCGCTGGCGCCGGCTATCAGGCCTGGTATCCCGAAGCGGGCGGCAACTTCAGCCTGTACGCCGGGGGCGCGCTGCGCGGGGACGTCTGGGGCAAGACCGTGGCCGGCAACTACGACGGGCGCGTGATCGACCCCAGTGCCGGCATCGGCAACTGGCTGTGGCGCCAGGGCAGCGGCAGCGCCAATGGCGGCGACACGCCCACGGCATGGTGGATCAACTTCGGCAGCTATGCGCCGGCGCGGCCCGAGTTCAAGGATTCGACGCCCGTGCTGGTGGGCTTCACCGGTTTCGGCGCGCTGGGCGGCGGCAACGTCAGCGTGCGCACGGACGGCGATGCCGGCAATATCGAATCGCGCGGATCGATCGCCTATCCGCGCGGCCAGGGGCTGGTCGTCGCCGTGGGCGGCACCGGCCGCGTCGCGGCCGATGGCAGCGTGGTGCTGACGGGCGGCGGCGATATCGACATGCGCATCGGCGGGGCCCTCAATCCGACGCAGAGCGCGCGCGGACGGGTGTCGTCCACCGGGGGGGCGACGCCGTACTACGGCGATCCCGCGATCGACCTGCAGGGCGCCCTGATCAACCTGCGTGGCAACGTCAGGCTGACGGGCGGCGCGGTCGGCGGCCTGGATCTGCAATACGGCAACAATGCTTCGCTGCAGGATGCCAAGGACAGCCGCGGCTACGATCCCTACACCGCCACCCTGGCCAGCGCCACGGGCGGCCTGGCGCTGATCCCTGGCGACGCGGTGATCCGCCTGGATACGCGCGGCGATCTGGTGGTCGGCGGGGCCAGCGATCCGGGCCGCGTGGCCGTGCCGAACAGCACGCCGTTCCGGCTGCGCGACGGCACGCCGATGACGGGAGGCGGCACCACCTGGTTCTCGCTCTGGACCGACAACACCGCGATCACCCTGTCGAGCGCGGGCGGCAACCTGACGCCCAGCCGGCAGACGTCGCACAGCGCCAAGGGCATGGCGTTGCAGACCGGGCTCAATACCTCGGCGTCGGACGCGCGCTATCTCTATCCGTCGATCCTGCGCGCGACGGCCTACGATGGCAGTATCTATGCGGGGGTGTCGGCGGGCTATCTGAACACGGAAGACACCGGCCGGCCGTATTCGTTGACGTTGGCGCCGGGCGCGCGCGGGCAGCTGGAATTGCTGGCGGGCGACTCGATCTACGCGGGCGGTTACGCCATCAATCGCTCGGGCGCCGATCCCGCCAGCGTGGCCAGTGTCCGCACGCCCGCCTTTGCCGGCTATGCCTCGCAGGCCAGCCAGGCGCCTGTCCTGAGCAACCGGGGCTCGATCGGCGGCCTCCTGGAGCGCGATCTGCATTTCCCGCTGTTCTATTTCGGCACGCCGACCGCAAGCGCGGCAGGCTCGGGCGCGGTGACCCGGCTGTATGCCCGCGATGGCGACATCGTCGGGTTGCGCAGCGGTGAAACGCTGACCGTGCTCAAGGGCGACAGCCAGGGCCAGACCTGGTTTGAGGCGGCGGGGCCGGTCTGGATGATGGCCGGGCGCGATATCGTCGCGTCGGGCACCGGGCCGGGCGCGCAGCTCGACGTGCCGTCGAGCAACGGCTACAACCTGGGCAGCGGCGGGGGCGCGTGGGTGGGATCGAGCGGCAACCTGTTCCTGCACCGCGATGCGGGCGAGGTTTCCCGGGTGTCCGCCGGCCGCGACATTCTCTACAGCTCGTTCCAGGTGGCCGGCCCCGGCGCGCTGGAAGTGTCGGCGGGCCGGCAGGTGCTCATGGCCGACCAGGCCTCGATCACCAGCCTGGGCGCGGTGATGCCCGGCGACCGCCGTCCCGGCGCATCGATCGCCGTGCTGGCGGGCGTCGGCGCGGCCGGGCCGGACTATGCGGGATTCCTGGCGCGTTACCTGGATACGCGGGCCGCGGATCCGGGCCGGCCGCTGACGGACCAGGGCTTGGCGTTCAAGACCTATCAGGCGGAACTGCTGCTGTGGCTGACGCAACACCATGATTTCGCCGGCAGCGTGGACGACGCGCGCGCCTATTTCAACGCGCTGCCCGCCGAGCAGCGCAACCTCTTCGCGCGCCAGGTGTACTTTGCCGAGCTGCGCGCCGGCGGCCGCGAATACAACGACAAGTCCAGCGCCCGCTACGGCAGCTACCTGCGCGGCCGCCAGGCCATTGCCGCGCTGTTCCCGGACACCGCGCCCGGGGCCTACCAGGGCGATATCACGCTGTATGGCGGCGCCGGCATCCGCAGCACCTTCGGCGGCGACATTCAGTTGCTGACGCCGGGCGGGCAGCAGGTGTTCGGCCTGGAAGGGGCCGCGCCGCCCGCCACCGCCGGCATCATCACCCAGGGCGAGGGCAGCATCCAGCTCTACGCGCTGGGCAGCATCCTGCTGGGGCAGAGCCGGGTCATGACCACTTTCGGCGGCGGCATCACCGCCTGGTCGGCGCAAGGCGACATCAACGCCGGCCGTGGCGCCAAGACGACCGTGCTGTACGCCCCGCCCAAGCGCGTCTACGACACGGTCGGCAATGTGACGCTGTCGCCCAATGCGCCCGGCACCGGCGCGGGCATCGCGACGCTGGCGCCGCTGCCGGAGGTGCCGGCCGGCGACGTCGACCTGTATGCGCCGCTGGGCACCATCGACGCGGGCGAAGCCGGCATCCGGGTGTCGGGCAACGTCAACATCGCGGCGCTGCAGGTGGTGAACGCCGCCAACATCCAGGCCCAGGGCGAGAGCAAGGGCGTGCCGGTGACGGCGTCGGTCAATACCGGCGCGATGTCGTCGGCCAGCGCCGCGGCGGCCTCGGCGGTGGGGGCGGCGCAGGAGTCGGCGCAGCGCGCCCAGAGCCAGGCGCGGCAGAACCAGCCGTCGGTGATCAGCGTGCAGATCCTGGGGTATGGCGAGGAGCCGGTGGCCGGCGCCAGCATGGCGCCGCCGCCCGGGCCGACCGCGGCCGCGAACCGCTATGACGCGGCCAGCGCCGTGCAGGTGCTGGGCGCCGGCGCGCTGGACGACAGCGAGATGCGGCAACTGAGCGCGCAGGAGCGGGGCAAGCTGGCGATGTGAGCCGCGCCGGGGGGGCGTGACGCGCGCGTGACGGTTGCCTGCCCGATGGCCGGCAACTGTCACGAGCGCGTCACCCGACCGTCATATCCGCTCGCTACCATGCCGCTTCCGCCCTGCCTCCGGCCACCACCGGGGCGCAGTCGCCACGCCATCTTAGAGACATCGGGGTGTTATGACAGTCACGCAGGCGCCTGGGGCCGCTTGGGCGTTCGCCTGCTGGTTCGCGCTCGGACTGGCGGTGCTGCCGCCGGCCGCGCTGGCCCAGCAGCGGACGGCGGACACGGCGTTGATCCCGTTCGACATCGCCGCGCAGCCGCTGGACGCGGCCCTGGCCGCGTACACCCAGGCCACCGGCATGGCGGTGCTGGTGACCAGCCGCCTGACGGCCGGCCGCCAGGGCAGCGCGGTGCGCGGCCGGCTGGCGCCGCGCGAGGCCTTGCGCCTGCTGCTGGCGGGCACCGGCCTGCAGGCCCGCTACAGCAG
>NZ_CADIJR010000122.1 GCF_902859645.1 Achromobacter insuavis
ATCCGCTGCTGCTGTCGGCCGCGGCGGCGCGGGCGGCCAACGCGCTGCCGGCCGGCGCCGGATTGCGCCAATGGCTGGACCCGCGCAGCGGGCGCCATGCCGTCTTCGACAGCGCCAACCGCGCCTACGTCACCGACCTGGACACGCCCGCCGACCTGGCGGCGCTGCGCGACGCGCTGGCGCCGGCGAGTGTCGACTGGCCGCCCGCGGCGGCCTGACGCGGTCGCCGCGCGCCGCCCCTCAGGCCAGGCTGCGCATGGCCTGGTCCATATCGGCGATCAGGTCTTCCTCGTGCTCCAGGCCGATGGAAATGCGGATCAGGCCTTCGGACACGCCGGCCGCGTCTCGCTCGGCCGCCGGCACGCCCGAATGCGTGGTCGAGGCCGGATGGCACACCAGCGACTCGGTGCCGCCCAGGCTCACCGCCGACTTGAACAGCCGCAGCGCGTTAATGAAGCGGAACGCCTTGGCGCGGCCGCCGTCCAGCACGAACGCGAAGGTCGAGCCCGGGCCGGTGCACTGGCGCTTGTAGACCGCCTGGTAGGCCTCGTCGGCGATGATCTCGGGGTGATAGATGCGCACCTTCTCGTGCGGATTGCCGGCCAGCCACTGCGCCACGCGGGTGGCGCTGCGCGCGGCCTGCTTCATGCGCAGCACCACGGTCTCCATCGAGCGCGTGATCATCCAGCACGAATGCGGATCGAGCTGCGAGCCGAAGGCGCTGCGGATGGCGCGCACCTTCTTGATCAGGTCCTTGGTGCCGGTGACGGCGCCGGCCACCAGGTCGCTGTGGCCGCCCACGTACTTGGTCAGCGAGTACACGCACAGGTCCACGCCATGCTCGGCCGGCTTCTGGAAGATCGGGCCCAGCAGCGTGTTGTCGCACACCGAGATCGGGCGATAGCCGTGGCGCGCGGCGAACGCGTCCAGCTCGGCCTTGACCGCCTGGAAGTCGATCAGCGCGTTGGTCGGATTGGCCGGCGTCTCCACGTAGAACAGCTTGACAGGCCCCTTGGCCGCGGCCGCTTCCAGCGCCTCGCGCATGCTCTGCGCCGACAGGCCGTCGTGGATCGGGTGCGAGCCGATGCCCCATTCCGGGAAGATCTTCGCGATCAACGTCTCGGTGCCGCCATACAGCGGCACCGACTGCACCAGCTGGTCGCCCGGGCGCAGGAACGCCAGGAACACCGCGCTGATCGCCGACATGCCGCTGGAGGTCACCGCGGCGTCCTCCGAGCCGTCCAGCAGCGACAGGCGGTCTTCGACGATCTCCAGGTTGGGATGGTTGAAGCGGCTGTACACCAGCCCGGCCGACTCGCCCTGCGGCAGCGGCTTGCGGCCCGACACCAGGTCGAAGAACTCGGCGCCGTCCTCGGCCGAACGGAAGGCGAAGGTCGAGGTGAGGAACACCGGCGGCTTGACCGCGCCCTCGGACAGGAACGGGTCGAAGCCGTACGACATCATCTGCGTTTCGGCGTGCAGGGGACGGCCTGAGATGTCTTTCTTGTGATAGCTGGAATAACTCATGGTGTGCCTCTCAAGGGGGAATGACGGCCTACCGGACGGCGGTATCACGGGTTCGGACACGATAGCGCCGCCGGCCGGGGGATGCAGGGAGTATGGGCGCGTCCGGCCACAATATTCTTTCCATTTATGCTTCAGGAACCGGATAATGGGAAATATCGTTTCCCATAGCCTTGAAACCATGAAAGAGACTGCCTTGTTACATCAACTTGACGCGATCGATTGGAAAATCATGAAAATCCTTCAAGAAGATGGCCGGCTTTCCAACGCCGAACTGGCCGAGCGCGTGTCGCTGTCGGCCTCGCCCTGCTGGAAGCGCCTCAAGCGCCTGGAAAGCTCGGGCGTCATCCGCGGCTACCAGGCCATCCTGGACCGCCGCGCGCTCGGCATGGGGGTGGTGGCGTTCGTCAGCATCTCGCTGGAAAACCACACCGAGAAGACCTGCCACGCGTTCGAGGCCGCCGTGGCCGCCATGCCCGAAGTGCTGGCCTGCCACAACACCACCGGCCAGCACGACTACCTGCTGCACATCGTGGCGCGCGACTTCGACGCCTACTCCGAATTCGTGCGCAACCGGCTGCGCACGCTGCCCGGCGTGAAGGAACTGCTGAGCACGCTGTCGATGCACGAAGTGAAGTCGTCGACCAAGCTGCACCTGTGAGCCGCGCCCATCGCCGAAAAACCACAACCGCAAGGAGTGTCACGAAGCTGTAGCGACCCGTACCTAGAGTGTCGATTCCGATTGAATCCCAAAGAGGACTTCCTGTTATGAAATCGACTCTCCGCATCGCGGCGGCTGGCGCCTGCCTGTCCGTCTTCAGCTTCTCCCCCGCCCTCGCGGCGACGGCCACCTCCAGTTCGGTCCAGCTCTACGGCCTGATCGACACCGGTCTGCAATACCTCAGCAACGGTCCCGGCGGCAACAGCAAGACGGGCATGAGCACGGGCAATCTCAGCGGTTCGCGCTGGGGCCTGCGCGGCACCGAAGACCTGGGCGACGGCCTGTCGACCGTGTTCGTGCTGGAAAACGGCTTCGACTCCGACAACGGCCAGACCATGCAGGGCGGCCGCCTGTTCGGCCGCCAGGCCTACGTGGGCCTGTCGAGCAAGAGCCTGGGCCGCCTGACGCTGGGCCGCCACAACACGCTCATGATCGACTGGATGAGCAAGTACAACCCGTTCGACAACGCCAACTTCTCGATCAAGCGCCCCGACGCCGCCTTCTCCGACCGCACCGACAACGCGGTGATGTACGTCGGCAAGTTCGGCCCCGTGTCCGTCGGCGGCTACTACAGCTTCGGCTGGAACAACGAGCAGTCGTTCGACGACAAGACGCTGGGCCGCATGATCGGCGGCGGCGTGCGCTACCAGTCCGGCGGCCTGGACGCCGGCGTGCTGTATCACTCGAAGAACGCCGACAAGCCGGCCAAGGGCGCCAACAGCGACAACCGCGAAGACCGCATCGTCGCGGGCCTGTCGTACGACTTCGAAGGCGTCAAGGTCTATGCCGGCTACCGCTGGCTGGAACAGAAGCTGACGCAGCGCAACTACAAGAACAACCTGACCTGGCTGGGCGTGACCTACCTGCCGGTGTCGAACAACCGCCTGTCGTTCGCCGTGTACCACCTGAACGACTCGGTCTGCGACGACATGAACAACGCCGTCTGCCCGGCCGCGCAGGCCGCCGGCACCGGCCAGAAGTCCACCATGTTCGTCCTGGGCAACGAATATGACCTGTCCAAGCGCACCACCGTCTATGCCGTCGCGGCCTACGCGGTGAACGACGACAAGTCGGCGCAGAGCCTGATCGGCGGCAAGTACGGCGCCAACGTCGAGCCGGGCAAGAACCAGTTCGGCCTGAACCTTGGCCTGCGGCACCGGTTTTGAACGCGCTTGAACCTTCCGCGGGCGGCACGGCGATCGCCGTGCGCGGCCTGCGCCACGCCTTCAACGGCCACACCGTGCTGGACGGCGTCGACCTGGACGTGCCCGCGGGCACTGTCCTGGCGCTGCTGGGTCCGTCGGGCTGCGGCAAGAGCACCCTGCTCAAGTCGCTCGCCGGCCTGCTGCGGCCGCAGGGCGGCAGCATCGCCTTCGGCGATGCCGTCGTCTGCGACGCGCAGCGCCACGAACCGCCCGAACGCCGCGGCCTCGGCATGGTGTTCCAGGACTACGCGCTGTGGCCGCACATGAGCGTGGCCGGCAACGTCGCCTTTCCGCTGGAAATGCGCGGCGTCGCCCGGCGCGAGCGGCCGGCGCGGGTGCGGGAAGCCCTGGCCCTGGTCGGCCTGGGCGAGCACGCCGCGCGCCGGCCCTCGGAACTGTCGGGCGGCCAGCAGCAGCGCGTCGCGCTGGCCCGCGCCATCGTGGCGCGGCCGCGCGTGCTGCTGTTCGACGAACCGCTGTCCAACCTGGACCGGGCCCTGCGCGAATCGCTCTGCGTCGAAATCGGCGCCCTGTTGCGCCGGCTCGGCACCACCGCCGTCTACGTCACCCACGACCACGAGGAAGCCCATGCCCTGGCGCACACGATCGCCCGCATGGAACACGGCCGCATCGCCGACCTCGTGATGTCCAAACCCCAGGACTCTGCCTAAAATGCCCCACGTACCTCTTTCCAAACTACTTGCCACGTTCTTTATGACGCTTTCGTTCGGATTGGCCTCGGGCCAGGCCAAGGCGCTGACCGTTTACACCGCGGGCCCCGGCGGCCTGATCAAGCAGCTGGCCGCCGGCTTCCAGGAGAAGACCGGCATCAAGGTCGACGTGTTCCAGGCCACCACCGGCAAGGTCATGGCCCGGCTCGAAGCCGAGGCCGCCAACCCGCGCGCCGACGTGCTGATCTCGGCCTCGTGGGACACCGCGCAGGACCTCGACCAGCGCGGCTGGCTGCTGGCCTATGACAGCCCCAACGCGGCCCAGGTGCCGGCCCGCTTCAAGACCCCGACCTACGTGGCGCAGGGCATCTCGGCGCTGGGCATCGTCTGGAATTCGCGCAGCGGCACGCCCGAACCGCGCGACTGGTCAGACCTGACCGGCCCGCAGTTCAAGCAGAAGGTCACCACCCCCGACCCGGCCCTGTCGGGCGCCTCGCTCGACCTGCTGCTGGGCCTGCAAAGCGCCCAGGGCGAATCGGCCTGGAAGCTGTTCGAGACGCTGCGCGACAACTGCATGACCATCTCCGGCCCCAACGCCCAGGCGCTGACGCCAGTGCTGCAGGGCGCCAAGGCGGCGGTGTTCGGCGCGGTCGACTACGTGTCGTACGCCAGCGTCGAGAAAGGCGAATCGATCAAGGTGATCTTCCCGTCCAGCGGCACCGCCATCGCGCCGCGCCCGATGATGATCCTGAAGACCACCAAGGCGCCCGACCAGGCGCGCCAGTTCATCGACTACGTGCTGTCCGAGGACGGCCAGCGCGCCGTCGCCGACGCCTGGCTGATGCCGGCGCGCCAGGACGTGGCCGGCAAGCGGCCGCTGTTCAAGGACCTGGCGCTGCTGCCCGAGACCGCGCCCGGCGCCTCGCGCGCCGAGGTGCTGGCGCGTTTCGCGCGCCTGTTCGGCCAACACTGACAGGCCGGGATGCCGGCGCGTCCGGCATCCCCACCCCGACCATGAAAAGCGTCTTTCTCCTGGCGGCCATCACCGTGGCCGCCCTGGGCGTGCTCGTCGCCCTGCCGATGGCCTTCGTCGCGCTGCAGGCCGTCTTTCCCCATCTGGCCGAAGGCTCGCTGCGCAATCCCTTCGGCGCCTGGGCCGCCACCCTGGCCACGCCGGCGGCGCTGACGCTGGTGGGCGGCACGCTCAAGCTGGGCCTGGGCGTGGCCGCCGTCAGCGCCCTCATCGGCATTCCGCTGGGCGCGCTGCGCGGCCTGTTCCAGGTGCCGCTGGCGCGGCTCTGGGACCTGCTGTTCCTGGTGCCGTTCCTGCTGCCGCCCTACATCGCCGCGCTGTCGTGGACCATGGCGCTGCAACCGCGCGGCTACCTGGAGCAACTGACGGGCTTGCATCTCGGACCGCTGCTGTTCTCGCCCGCCGGCGTGACGCTGGCAATGGGGCTGGCGATCTTTCCGGTGGTGTATTTCGCCGTCTCGCGCAGCATGGCCGCCACCGGCGCGCGCCTGGCCGACGTCGCGCGCGTGTTCGGCGCCGGCCCGTGGCGCGCATTCCTGCGCGTGACCTTGCCGCTGGCCCTGCCGGCCATCGCCGCCAGCCTGCTGCTGGCCTTCACGCTGGCGATCGAGGAATACGGCGTGCCCGCCGCGCTGGGCTCGCAGGCCGGCGTCGCCGTCATGACCACCGCCATCGAGCGGCGCCTGGCGGACTGGCCCATCGACCTGCCGGGCGCGGCGCTGCTGTCGCTGGTGCTGGTGGCGCTGGCGCTGACGGCCTACGCGGTGCAGCGCGCGCTGGTCGCCGGACGCGGCTTCGAGACCACCACCGGCAAGCCCGCGCCGCTGGCGCGCGGCCGGCTCGGCGCCTGTCGCTGGCCGGTGCTGGGCCTGTTCGCGGCGGTCGCGCTGGTGGCGGTGGCGGCGCCGCTGGCATCGATGCTGGCCGCGGCCCTGACGCGCCACGTCTCCGCCGGGCTGTCGCTGGACAACCTGACCCTGGCCAATTTCGCGGCCTTGTTCCAGGCTGGCGGCGAGGCCTGGCAGGCGCTTTCGACCAGCCTGCTGCTGGCCACCGGCACCGCGCTGGCCGCGGGCGCCGTGGGCCTGCTGGCGGCCTGGTGCGTGGCCGGCCGCCACGTGCCGGGCGCGGCCGTCATCGACGCGCTGGCGCTGCTGCCCGCGGCGCTGCCCGGCGTGGTGGTGGGGGTCGGCCTGATCCTGGCCTGGAACCAGCCGTTCTGGCCGGCCTCGCCGTATGGCACCTGGGGCATCCTGCTGCTGTCGTACACCAGCCTGCTGCTGCCCTACCCGGTGCGCTACGTCAGCGCCGCGCTGGCGCAGCTCGGCGCCAACCTGGAGGCGGCGGCGCGGGTGCATGGCGCCAGCGCCGCGGCGGCCTTGCGCCGCATCGTGCTGCCGCTGGTGCTGCCCGGCCTGGCGGCCGCGATGCTGATGGTGTTCGCCGTGGCCTCGCGCGAACTGGTCACCTCGCTGCTGCTGGCGCCCGCCGGCGTGCAGACAGTGTCGGTGTTCGTCTGGCGGCAGTTCGAGCAGGGTTCGGTGGGCGAAGGCATGGCCATGGCCGCGGTGGCCGTCGGCGTCAGCCTGACGCTGATGCTGGCCGCCACCTCGATCCGGCGCGGCCGGTCGGCCTAGCGGCCTGGCGGCGTTTTACATCTGGCCCTGCACCACGCGGTTGCGGCCCTGGTTCTTGGCCTGATAGAGGCCGCGGTCGGCCACCTGGATCAGGTCGGTGCACGGCTGGTCGGCGGCCGGCACGGCGGTGGCCGTGCCGATGCTGACGGTCAGCCAGGGGCCGCCGTTGGTGTCCTTCTGCGGAATCTGCATGGCCTCGACGGCGCGGCGCAGCTTCTCGGCGGCCAGCCGGGCGCTGCCCGACGGCGTGCCCGGCAGCACCAGCGCGAATTCCTCGCCGCCGAAGCGCGCGGCCAGGTCGGTGGAGCGGTCGCAGCTGGCGAAGATGGTGTTGGCGACGCGCTTGAGCGCCTCGTCGCCGGCGATGTGGCCGTAGGTGTCGTTGTAGGACTTGAAATGGTCCACGTCGATCATCAGCATGCTGATCTCGCGGCCATCGCGGCGCGCCCGCAGCCATTCGGCATTGAGGTATTCGTCGAAATAGCGGCGGTTGCCCAGGCCCGTCAGGCCGTCGGAATTGGTCAGGCGGCGCAGCTCCATATTGCTTTCCAGCAGCTGCTGCTGGCTCTGGCGCAGCGCCTGGTAGGCCTCGTCGCGCTGCACCAGCGCCAGATACGAGCGCGAGTGATAGCGAATGCGCGCCACCAGCTCGATCGAATCCGGCAGCTTCACCAGATAGTCGTTGGCGCCGGCCGCGAAGGCCGCGCTCTTGATGGCCGGGTCTTCCTTGGTCGACAGCACGATGATGGGGATGTCGCGCGTGACCGGATGGCTACGGTATTCCTGCACCAGGCTCAGGCCGTCCACGCCCGGCAGCACCAGGTCCTGCAGGATCACCGTGGGCCGCGTCTGCACCGCCACGGTCAGCGCCTTGTAGGGGTCCGAGCAGTAATGGAAGTCGATATTGCCCTCCGTGGCCAGGGCCCGGCGGATGGCCTCGCCGACCATGACCTGATCGTCGACCAGCAGCACCATGGCCGCGTGCGAGTTCAGGTCGGCCGAGGCCGGGCTGTCAAAGGGGGGGTGCATAGTCTCGTTCCTTGATTTCTAGCGATATCCGCCGGATCAGGCAAACGCCTGGATCAAGCGGGGTGCGATCTTGTCCAGCGCACGGATTTCAACGGCGGCCTGCATCGCGGCGGCCGCCTTGGGCATGCCATAGACCGCGCTGGTGGCCTGGTCCTGGGCGATGGTCAGGCAGCCACGTTCGCGCAGCGCCTTCAGGCCGCGCGCCCCGTCCTGCCCCATGCCCGTCAGCAGCACGCCGACGACCAGGCCGCGCCAATGCTGCGCGACGCTATGGAAAAATACATCAATAGAGGGCCGGTACAGGCTTTCTTTCGGATTCTCGGTGTAACGCAGCGTACCATCGGCCAGCAGGTGCAGATGGTCGTCGGTGCCGGCCAGCAGCACCTGTCCGGGCGCCGGCCGCTCGCCCTCGCGCACCAGCCGCACCGGCAGCGCGATCTGGTCATTGAGCCAGTCGGCCATGCCGGCCGCGAAGGATGCGTCCACGTGCTGCACCAGCACGATGCCGGCGGGAAAGCTCAACGGAATGTCGCGCAGCAGCTGCGCCAGCGTGGACGGGCCGCCGGCCGAGGCGCCGATCACCAGCAGGCCCTGCGACGGATCGGCCTGGGGCGCGGTGCGGGCCACCGGGCTGAGCGCGGTGCGATTGCTGCCGTAGCGCCCGATCAGCCAGCCGATGTTGCGGATCTTGCGCAAGAGCGGCGCCGCCGCGCTGCGCAGGTCGGCGCTGCCGACCACCGGCGTGTCGGCGGCATCCAGGGCGCCGTAGCCCATGGCGTCGAACACCCGCGCGGTGTGGCGCGCCACGTCGACCGTGACCACCACGATGGCGCAAGGCGATTCGGCCATGATGCGGCGGGTGGCCTCGACGCCGTCCATGACGGGCATGATGAGGTCCATCAGCACCACGTCGGGCCGGTCCAGGGCGCATTGCTCGACGGCCTCCTGGCCGTTGGACGCGACCCAGGCCACTTCCAGCCCCGGCTCCAGCGCGATGACGCGCCTGAGGGTTTCCACCGCCATCTGAAGATCGTTGACGATTCCGATTCTCACGTCCGCGCCTTTCCGATCAGGTCTTCCACGGCGTCCAGCAAGGCATCGTCGTGGAAACTACCCTTGGCCAGATAATAGTCGGCGCCCGCGTCCAGCCCGCGTCGCCGGTCCTCTTCGCGATCCTTGTAAGACACTACCATCACCGGCAGGCTTTGCAACTTGGGATCTGCCTTGATGCGCGACACCAGTTCGATGCCGTCCATGCGCGGCATGTCGACATCGGTCACGACCAGGTCAAAGGCCTCGTTGCGCAGCATGTTCCAGCCGTCCATGCCGTCCACCGCCACCGCCACCTCGAAACCCCGGTTCAGCAGCAGCTTGCGTTCCAGTTCCCGCACCGTCAGCGAATCGTCCACCACCAGCACGCGCTTGCGGCGCCGCGCCTGCGCCACCGGGCCGCCGCCGTCGACCCGGGCCAGGCGGCCGCCCTCGACCAGCTTCTGCACCGACAGCAGCATGTCCTCGACGTCCAGGATCAGGAGCGGCGTGCCGTCGTCCATCAGCGAACCGGCCATCACGTCCTGCACCTTGCCCAGGCGCGGATCGAGCGGCTGCACCACCAGCGTGCGCTCGCCCACGTAGCGGTCCACGGCGATGCCGTAAAGGCGGTCGTGATCGCCGACCACCACCACCGACAGGGTCTCGGCGGCCGGCGCCGGCTCGCCCGAGTGCAGGATCTGGCGCGCCGACACCAGGCCGATCTGGCGGTCCATGAAGCGGAAATGCTGGTGCCCTTCGAGCTGCTCGATGTCCTGCGCCCGCACCTGCAGCGCATGGCTGACGTAGGCCAGCGGGAACGCGTAGATGTCGCCCTGCACCTCGACCAGCAGGCTGCGCACCACCGACAGCGACAGCGGCATCTCCAGCACGAAACGCGTGCCCTGCCCGGTCTGCTGGTGGATGCGAACCGCGCCGCGCAGCTGCCGCACCATGGTCTGCACCACGTCCAGCCCGACGCCGCGGCCCGAGATCTCGGTGACCTCGCCGCGCGTGCTGAAGCCGGACAGGAACAGGAATTCCAGCAGTTCGGCCTCGCTCAGGCGGGCGGCGGTCTCGGCGTTGGTCAGCTTGCGCTGCACCACCTCGACCCGCAGGCGGTCCAGCGAAATGCCGCCGCCGTCGTCGCTCAATTCGATCAGCAGCATGCCGGCCGCGTGGCGCGCCGACAGCCGGATGCGGCCCTCGGCGGGCTTGCCGGCGTCGAGCCGGTCCATCGGCATCTCGATGCCGTGGTCCACCGCGTTGCGCAGCAGGTGCATCAGGGGCGCGTCCAGCTTGTCGAGGATGTCGCGGTCGACCTGGGTCGAATCGCCCTCGATCTCCAGGCGCACCTGCTTGCCCAGCGAGCGGCCCAGGTCGCGCACCATGCGCGCCATGCCGCCCAGGCCGTCGCCGAACGGCCGCATGCGGCAGGCCAGCGCGGTGTCGTACAGGCGCTGCGCCAGATGGCCCATGCGCCAGCCGAACTCGTCGACCTCGCCGGCGCGCTGGATCAATTCCTGCTGGCAGGCCTCGACGATGCGCTGGGCATCGTCCAGCGCCGCCTGGCCGCGGGCGTCCACCTGCACGCCGGCCAGCGCCGCGCGCAGGCTGTCCAGCGCCTGCCCGGCGCCCGATTGCAGGCGCCGCAGGCGCAGCATCGAGGCGCTGAACGGCGCGATCCAGTGCGATTCGACCAGCGTTTCGCTGGACAGGCCCAGCAGCTTGTTGAGCGTGTCGGCCGTGACCCGCAGCACCCGCTCGCCCTCGCCCAGCGTCTGGTCGGAACTGCGGCGCGCGGGCGGCGGGGCCGGCGGCGGATCGTCGGGCTGGTGGATCGGCGGCAGGAAGTCCGAGGGTTTGGGCGCACGCTCGACCACCGGCGCGGCCGGCGGCGCGTTGGGGGCATTGGACAGGCGCGCCACCAGGTCGTCGATGGCATCGCCCAGGTCGGCGCCCGGCGTCGCCACCCGTTGCAGCAGATCCGTGCCCTGCAGCAGCGCGTCGATGTCGGCCGCCTGCAGCCGCAGGCGCCCTTCCTGCGCCGCCACCAGGCAGTCTTCCATGGCGTGCGCGATGCGCACCGCCGGATGCAGGTCGACGATGCGGGCCGCGCCCTTGAGCGAATGCGCCGCGCGCATGCAGGCCTCGAGCTGCGCCGCCGAGGTCGGATCGTGCTCCAGCGCCAGCAGGCCGTTGTTGAGCACCTGCACCTGATTGCGGGTTTCCAGCTGGAACAGCTCCAGCAGCGAGGCGTCGCGCATCTGGTCCGGGTTCACGCCAGGCTCCGTTCCAAGGCTTGCATCAACAGGGTCTCGTCCAGCACGCCGACACTGCGGGCGCCGCAGCGGACCACCCCGCGCGAATACTTCAGGCTGGCCCCTTCGACCGTGGCCGGCAGCGCTTCGAGCGCGTCCAGGTCCACGCTGTGGATGCCTTCCACTTCGTCGACCGGCAACACCACCGCGCGGCCCGCGCCGCCGAAGATCAGCATGCGCGCCGCGGCGGGCCGCTCGCGGCCGTTGTCGACCGCCGCGCCGTCCAGGCCCAGCAGCCGGCCCAGCGACACGCAGACGGTGAGCGTGCCGCGCACGTTGGTCACGCCCAGCACCGCCGGATCGCGCCGGTGCGGCAGCGACAGGATGGCGCGGGTGCCGGCCACCTCGTCCAGCGCCTTGGTCGGCAGGCCCAGCCATTCGCCCTGCAGCCGGAACACCAGCAGCGACGAGAGCCGCGCCTGGACCTTGCGCGCGGCGCCGTCGACCGGCGCGGCGATCTGCGGCGGCAGGCGGTCGAGGATGCGCTTGGCGGCGCCCGCATACACCGGGCAATTGCGGCAATGCACGTACTCGGGCAGGCGCTCGCAGCGCTTGTCGCCGCGGCTGCCGATGCGGTTCCAGCAATCGTCCACTTCCGCCAGGCTGGCCAGGAAATCACTCACGGCGGGCCTCCTGGCGCGCGGCGCGCGCCTGCAGGCGGCGGGCGCCTTCCGCGTCGCCCTCGGATTCGACCAGCGCGGCCAGGTGCAGCAGCGCCTCGCGGTGGGTCGGATCCAGGTACAGCGCCTTGCGGTAGGCGGCCTGCGCCTGGCGCGTGTCGCCGCCGGCATCCTGCAGCAGGCCCAGCAGATACAGCGCGTCGGCGCTGGCGCCATGCTCGGCCAGGTGGATGCGGCATTGAGCCATGGCCTCCTGCACCCGGCCCTGGTCGGCCAGCACGGCGATGGCGCGCAAGGCGGCATCGTTTCCGCTGTCCGCCGGCCTGGCGGGCGCGGCGGCGGGCGACGGGCGCGGCGAGGGGGCCAGCGTGGATG
>NZ_CADIJR010000123.1 GCF_902859645.1 Achromobacter insuavis
GCGCGCGCGGTCGAGATGGTCGGCGCCGAGGGCGTGCGCATCCCGCTGCGCGACGACGGCGACGGCCTCTTCACCGGCCCGGCCGGCCCCGCCCGCGCCGGCGCGCCGGATTCGTACCAACTGGAGATCGCGTGGCCGCAGGCGCGCCAACGCTGCGCCGATCCCTACGCCTTCGGCCCCCTGCTGCCGGCCCCGGCGCTGGCCGCCCTGGCCGCGGGCGACTGGCGCGCCGCGCGCGACTGGCTGGGCGCGCAACTGGCCAGCGTCGACGGCGTGGCCGGACTGCGCTGCGCGGTCTGGGCGCCCAACGCCCGGCGCGTGGCCGTGGTCGGCGACTTCAACAGCTGGGATGCGCGCCGGCACGGCATGCGCCGGCGGCACGAGGCCGGGGTGTGGGAATTGTTCATCCCCGACGTCGCGGCCGGCGAGCGCTACAAGTTCGCCGTCACCGATGCGACCGGCGCGATCCGCCTGCGGGCCGATCCGCACGCCCGCCGCGCCGAGCTGCCGCCGGCCACCGCGTCGGTGGTGGACGATCCGGCGCCCTATCCGTGGACCGACGGCGACTGGATGCTGGGACGCGGCGGCCGCCACCAGCCGAATGCGCCGATCGCCATCTACGAGGTCCATGCCGGCTCCTGGCTGGCGCCCGACGGCCAGGGCTGCCCCTGGCGCCTGTTGGCCGACAAGCTGCCGGCCTACGCCGCGTCGATGGGATTCACCCACGTCGAGCTGATGCCCATCATGGAGCATCCCTTCGGCGGCTCGTGGGGCTACCAGCCGCTGGGCCTGTTCGCGCCCAGCGCGCGCCTGGGCACGCCGGCGGGGTTCGCGCATTTCGTCGACCGCTGCCATGCCGCCGGCGTGGGCGTCATCCTGGACTGGGTGCCGGCCCACTTCCCCGACGACCCGCACGGCCTGGCGCGCTTTGACGGCACGGCGCTGTACGAATACGACGACCCGCGCGAGGGCTATCACCCCGACTGGCACACCCAGGTCTACAACCTGGGGCGCACCGAAGTGCGGGCATTCATGGTCGCCAGCGCGCTGCACTGGCTGCAACGCTTTCACGTCGACGGCCTGCGCGTGGACGCGGTGGCCTCGATGCTGTACCGCGACTACAGCCGCCAGCCCGGCGAATGGATCCCCAATCGCCATGGCGGACGCGAGAACCTGGAGGCGGTCGATTTCCTGCGCGTATTGAACCAGACGGTGCGCGACGAGGTGCCCGACGCCATGATGATCGCCGAGGAATCGACCGCCTGGCCCGGCGTCACCGCCGCGGTGGCGGACGGCGGCCTGGGCTTTCACTACAAGTGGAACATGGGCTGGATGCACGACACGCTGCGCTACCTGGCGGAAGATCCGGTGCATCGCAAATACCACCACGCCGGCCTCACCTTCAGCATGGTCTACGCCTATGCCGAACGCTACGTCCTGCCGCTCTCGCACGACGAGGTGGTGCATGGCAAGGGCTCGCTGCTGCGCAAGATGCAGGGCGACGCCGCCGCCCGCTTCGCCGCCCTGCGCGCCTACCTGGGCTACATGTGGGCGCATCCCGGCAAGAAGCTGCTATTCATGGGTGGCGAGATCGCCCAGGCCGCCGAATGGAATCACGATACGCCGCTGGACTGGAACCAGCTGGACGACCCGGCGCGCAAGGGCATGCAGCGCCTGGTGGGCGACCTGAACCGGCTCTACCGCGCGCAGCCCGCGCTGCACGCGCGCGACGCCGATCCGGCCGGCTTTGCCTGGGTGGTGCTGGACGACGCCGACAACAGCGTGGTGGCTTTCCTGCGCACCGACGGCGTCTCGCAGCTGCTGGCGATCAGCAACTTCACGCCGGTCACGCGCACGGGCTATCGCGTCGGCGTGCCGCTGGCCGGGCGCTGGGCCGAAGTCCTCAACACCGACGCCGGCGGCTATGGCGGCGCGGACAGCGGCAACCTGGGCCTGGCGCGCACCCATGCCGCGGCCGCCCATGGCCACATGCAATCGCTGGAACTGACGTTGCCGGCGCTTTCCACCCTCTACTTCACGCATCAAGGCGACTGACCATGGATCCCTCCCTCCTGACCCGCATGACCGCCGGCCAGCCCTATCCACTGGGCGCCGTCAGCGACGGCCTGGGCGTGAACTTCGCGGTGTTCTCGGCCCACGCCACCCGCATCGAAGTCTGCCTGTTCGACGCCCGCGGCCGCAAGGAACTGCGCCGCTTCGACCTGCCCGAATGCACCGACGAGATCTGGCACGGCTACCTGCCCGACGCGCAGCCCGGCCTGGTCTACGGCCTGCGGGCCCATGGTCCCTACGATCCGCGCAACGGCCATCGCTTCAACCCGCACAAACTGCTGCTCGACCCTTACGCGCGCCAGCTGACCGGCCCGGTCAACTGGAGCGACGCGCTGTTCGGCTATCGCCTGAACCACGCCCGCGCCGACCTGTCGATGGACCGCCGCGACAGCGCGCCCGCCATGCCCAAGGCGGTGGTGGTGGACGACCTGCCGTTCGACCGGAGCGGCAGCAAGCGGCCCGCCACCGACTGGTGTGACAGCGTGATCTACGAAGTCCACCTGCGCGGCGTTTCGATGCAGCGCGAAGACCTGCGCCAGCCGCTGCGCGGCACCAGCGCGGCGCTGGCCGACCCGCGCTTCATCGAGCACCTGCAACGCCTGGGAGTCACGGCGGTGGAACTGCTGCCGGTGCATGCGTTCCTGCAGGACCGCTTCCTGCTCGAACGCGGGCTGCGCAACTACTGGGGCTACAACACGCTGGCGTTCTTCGCGCCCGAGCCGTCTTACCTGCAGCACGGTCCCAACGATCTGCGCCAGGCCATCCGCCGCCTGCACGCGGGCGGCCTGGAAGTGATCCTGGACGTGGTCTACAACCACACCTGCGAAGGCAACGAACTGGGGCCGACGCTGTCCTGGCGCGGGCTGGACAACGCCAGCTACTACCGCCTGGTGCCGGGCGAGGAACGCCACTACATCAACGACACCGGGTGCGGCAACACAGTCAACCTGTCGCACCCGCGCGTGCTGCAGATGGTGACCGACTCGCTGCGCCATTGGACGCGCTCCTATGGCGTGGACGGCTTCCGCTTCGACCTGGGCGTGACCCTGGGCCGCGAAGGCACCGGCTTCGACCCCGGTTCGGGCTTCTTCGACGCGCTGCTGCAGGACCCGGAACTGGCGCATGCCAAGCTCATCTCCGAACCGTGGGACATCGGCCCCGACGGCTACCAGCTGGGCAACCACCCGCCCGGCCTGGCGGAATGGAACGACCGCTACCGCGACACGGTGCGGCGCTACTGGCGCGGTGACGAAGGCCAGCGCGGCGACATGGCGGCGCGGCTGACCGGCTCGCGCGACGTGTTCGACCGGCGCCACCGCCGCCCCTGGGCCAGCGTCAATTTCGTGACCTCGCACGACGGCTTCACCGCGCGCGATGTCGTCAGCTACGACGGCCGCCACAACGAAGCCAACGGCGAGAACGGCGACGACGGCCATTCGGAAAACTACAGCAGCAACTGGGGCGCCGAAGGCCCCACCGAAGACGACGCGATCCTGCAACGCCGCGCGCGCGTGCAGCAGGCGCTGCTGGTGACGCTGTGCCTGTCCGACGGCACGCCGATGCTGCTGGCCGGCGACGAATTCGGCAACAGCCAGGACGGCAACAACAACGCCTATTGCCAGGACAACCCGCTGTCCTGGCTGGACTGGACCCAGGCGCAAAGCGACGATGGCCGGGCGCTCAGCCAGGGGGTGGCGCGCGCGCTGGCCCTGCGGCGCGGCCACCCCGCCCTGCGGGCGGCGCGCTACGGCGACGCCGCCCGCGAAATCTGTCCCGGCGTGGCCGCCATCGGCTGGTTCAATCCCGACGGCCTGCCCATCGAAGCCGCCTCCTGGGAGGACGGCGCCCAGAAGGCCATGGCGCTGCGCCGCGCGGCCCTGCGCGACGATGGCAGCGCCGACGTGACGCTGCTGCTGCTCAACCCCGGCGCCGAGGCGGTGACGTTCATCCTGCCGCAGCCGGCGCTGGCCTGGATCCGCGAGCTGGACACCTCCGCGCCGGTCGCGGCGGCGCCGGTCGGCGCGAACGAGGCGGCGGTCCAGGGCCACAGCCTGGTGCTGCTCAGCGCCACCCACATCGCCGGACAAACGCCATGACCGCCTGGCCCGAACCCTACACCTTCGGCGCCCTGCCGCTGCCCGACGGCCGCACGCGCTTTCGCCTGTGGGCGCCGTCGGCGTCGCCCGGGCTGGCGCTGCTGATCGAGGGACGCGCGCCGATCGCGCTGCACCCGGACGCGCAGGGCTACGCGCAGGCGGATGTCGATTGCGGCCCCGGCACGCGCTACCGCTACCGCCTGGGCGACGGCCTCACGGTGCCCGACCCGGCCGCGCGCCTGCAGGACGGCGACGTCCACGACGCCAGCATCGTCACCGGCGCCGACGCCTATCCCTGGCAACACCCCGGCTGGCGCGGCCGGCCGTGGGAAGAGACGGTGCTGTACGAAGTCCACGTCGGCCTGGCGGGCGGCTACGCCGCCCTGCGCGGGCGCCTGCCGGCGCTGGCCGACCTGGGCGTCACGCTGCTGGAACTGATGCCGCTGGCCGACTTCCCCGGCCCGCGCAACTGGGGCTATGACGGCGTGCTGCCGTATGCGCCGGACACGGCCTATGGCTCGCCCGACGAACTGAAAGGCCTGATCGACGCGGCCCACGGCCTGGGCATGGGCGTCATGCTGGACGTGGTCTACAACCACTTCGGGCCCGACGGCAATTACCTGCCGCGCTATGCCGCGCCGTTCTTCCGCGACGACGTGCAGACGCCGTGGGGCGCGGCCATCGACTTTCGCCAGGCCGCCGTGCGCCGATATTTCGAGGAAAACGCGCTGCACTGGCTCGGCGAATACCGTTTCGACGGCCTGCGGCTGGATGCGGCGCATGCCATTGTCGGCCACGAATGGCTGGAGGAACTGGCGCGGCACGTGCGCGGTCAATTGCCCGGCCGCCACGTGCACCTGGTGCTGGAAAACGACGACAACCGCGCCTCGCTGCTGCAGGCCGGCTACGACGCCCAATGGAACGACGACCTCCACCACGTGCTGCATCACCTGCTGACCGGCGAATCCCATGGGTATTACGCCGACTATGCGCGGCAACCCGCGCAGGCGCTGGCCCATTGCCTGGAGCAAGGCTGGCTGTACCAGGGTCAACCGTCCGCCCATCGCGGCGGCCGGCCCCGCGGCGAACCCAGCGCCCACCTGCCGCCCAGCGCCTTCGTGCTGTTCCTGCAGAACCACGACCAGACCGGCAACCGCGCCCACGGCGAACGCCTGACGCGCCTGGCGCCCACGGCCGACCGGCTGCGCGCGGCGGTCGCGCTGCAACTGCTGGCGCCGCAGGTGCCGCTGATCTTCATGGGCGAGGAAAGCGGCAGCCAGGCGCCCTTCCTGTACTTCACCAGCCACGCCGACCCGGCGCTGGCGCAGGCCGTGCGCGCGGGGCGGCAACGCGAATTCGCCGACTTCGCCGCCTTTGCCGGGGCCGGCGGCGCCGCGGACCCGCCCGACCCGAACGCGGCCGAGACCTTCCTGCGCAGCCACCCCTGGGACGCCGGCCACGCCGACGCGGCCGGGCAATGGCGCGCCTATTACCGCGCCCTGCTGCACCTGCGCCGGCAACTGCTGGCGCCGCGCCTGCGCGGCGCGCAAAGCCTGGGCGCCCTGGCGCTGGGCGCGCATGCCGCGCAGGCGCGCTGGCGGTTGAACGATGGCGCGGTGCTGACGCTCTACGCCAACCTGGGCGGCGCGCGCGAGCCCTTGCCCGCGGCCCTGGCGCCGCGCGGCGATTTCGCCGACCTGTTGTTCGAATCGCTGCCCGGCGCCTTCGATTCGCTGCGCGCGGGCAGCCTGTGCGGCGACAGCGCGGTCTACTTGCTGGAGTACGCCCCATGAGCGCCACGCTGTCGGAACTGGCCGTGGCCGCCGGCCTGGCCGAGCATTGGACCGATGCCCGCCACCAGGCCTGCACGGTGGCCCCCGACACGCTGCGGGCCCTGCTGCGCGCCATGGATCTGCCGGCCGACAGCGAGGCCGACATCCACGACAGCCGCGCGCGGCTGGCCGCCGCCCACAGCGAAGCCCGCCTGCCGGCCATGCTGGTGGCCGTCGCCGGGACCACGCTGCGGCTGCCGGCCGCCTGCGCCGGTCGCTACGAAATCACGGCCCCGCAATCGGCGCAGTTGGCCGGCCGCGCCGTCGCCGGCGCTTCCGGCCTGCCGGAACTGCCCGTGCCCGCGGCGCCCGGCTACTACACGCTGGCGTTGGCGGCCGGCACCACGACGCTGGCGGTGGCGCCGCCGCGCGCGCCCACCCTGGCGCAGCTGCTGGGCCAGCCCGATGCGCGCGCCTGGGGCCTGGCCACACAGGTCTACAGCCTGCGGCGGCCCGCGCCCGACCTGGTCCACGCCACCCACGGTTTCGGCGATTTCGGCGCGTTGCGCGATCTGGCCGCGAGCGCCGGCGCGGCGGGCGCGGACGCGCTGGCGATCAGCCCGGTGCATGCCATGTTCGCCGCCGATCCGGCGCAGTACAGTCCCTACTCGCCCTCCAGCCGGCTATTCCTGAACACGCTGTACGCCGACCCCGCCGCCGTGCTGGGCGACGATGCCGTGCGCGCGGCGCTGGCGCAACTCGGCTCCCAGGCACAGCAGACGCTGCAGACGCTGGAGGCGCAGGACCTGATCGACTGGCCGCAGGCCGCGCGCGCGCGCCAGCGGCTGCTGCGCCAGTTGCATCGCGATTTCGACCATGCCGCCAACTCGCGCCAGCGCCAGGCCCTGCAGGCCTTCCGCGACGCCGGCGGCCAGGATCTGCGCGATCACGCCCTGTTCGAGGCGCTGCATGAGCACCTGGCGCGGCAGCCCGCCGCGCCGGGCAGCTGGACCGAGTGGCCGGCCGGCCTGCGCGATCCGCGCTCGCAAGCGGCGCGCGCTTTCGCGCAGGCGCACGGCGAGGCGCTCGACTTTCACGTGTTCGCCCAATGGCTGGCGGGCGCCAGCCTGGCGCAGGCGCAGCAGGCAGCGCGCCAGGCCGGCATGCGCGTGGGCCTGATCGCCGACCTGGCGATCGGCGCCAGCCCCGCCGGCAGCCATGCCTGGAGTCACCAGGCCGAGCTGATGCGGCGCGCCAGCGTCGGCGCGCCGCCCGACATCCACAACCCGCTGGGCCAGGCCTGGGGCCTGACCGCGCTGTCGCCGCAAGCGCTGCGCGAAACCGGCTACGCCGCGTTCATCGCGCTGCTGCGCGCCAGCCTCGCCCAGGCGGGCGGGCTGCGCATCGACCACATCCTGGGCCTGGCGCGCCTGTGGCTGGTGCCCGACGGCGCGCCGGCCGGTGACGGCGCCTACCTGCGCTATCCGCTGCGCACTCTGCTGCGGCTGGCGGCGCTGGAGGCCTGGCGCCATCACGCGCTGGTCATCGGCGAGAACCTCGGCACGGTGCCGGAGGGCTTCGACGAGGCCCTGCACGACCATGGCCTGCTGGGCATGGATGTGCTGTGGTTCATGCGCGAGCCGCCCGCGGCGCGCGGCGCGGCGGCATTCAAGGCGCCCGGGGCCTGGCCGGTCCAGGCCGCCGCGATGACCACCACCCACGACCTGCCCACCCTGGAAGGCTGGTGGCAGGGCCGCGACATCGAATGGCGCAACAACCTGGCGCTGCTCGGTCCGCAGGAACGCGAGACCGACCTGCGCGCGCAGCGCGACGCCGACCGCGACAGCCTGTGGCGCGCGGTGCGCGACCACGCCCACCTGCCGCCCGACCCGGCGCCGGCGCAGACACCCGTCGCCGCCCTGCTCGCCTTCGTCGCGGCCGCCCCCTGCCCGCTGGCCCTGGTGCCGCTGGAGGACGCCACCGGCACCCTCGACCAACCCAATCTGCCGGGCGCCGGCGCCGGCTATCCGAACTGGCGCCAACGCCAGCCGCTGGCGGCGGCCGGGTGCCTGCATGATCCGGCGGTGCGCGAGCGGCTGGCCCCGCTGCGGTCGCTGCGAGGACGCAAAGCATGACCGCCACCGACCACGCCCCCGCGCCGGCCCCGACCCGGCCGCGCGCCACCGCGCGCCTGCAATTGCATGCGGACTTCCCGCTGGAGGCCGCGCGCGCGCAACTGCCCTATCTCGCCGCCCTCGGCATCAGCCACCTGTATCTGTCGCCGATCACGCAGGCGCGCGCCGGCTCCACTCACGGCTACGACGTCACCGACCACGGCCAGGTCAACGCCGAACTCGGCGGCGAGGCCGCATTGCGGCGCCTGGCGGCCGACTGCCGCGTCCGTGGCATGGGGCTGATCGCCGACATCGTGCCCAACCACATGGCCGCCAACGTCGCCAACGGCTGGTGGGCCGACGTGCTGCGGCGCGGCGAGCGCAGCCCGCATTCGCGCTGCTTCGACATCGACTGGCGCGCGCCCGATCCGGCCCTGCGCGGCAAGGTGCTGCTGCCGGTGCTGGCCGATCCCTACGGCGTCTGCCTGGAGGCCGGCGGCATCGCCCTGGCGCACGACCCGCGCGCCGGCTACGTCATCGCCGCCGGCGGCCAGCGCTATCCCGTGGACCCGGCCTCGCTGACGGCGCAGGACCCGGCGCAGGCCTGCGCCGACCACGACGCGGCCCACCCGCGCGGCCGGCAGCGCCTGCATGCGCTGCTGGAGCGCCAGCACTACCGCCTGGCCTGGTGGCGCACCGCGCCCGACCAGATCAACTGGCGCCGCTTCTTCGAAATCAGCGAGCTGGTCGGCGTGCGGGTCGAGGACGATGTCGTGTTCGACGCGGTCCACGCGCTGCCGCTGCGGCTGTACCGCGAAGGCCTGCTGGACGGGCTGCGCATCGACCACATCGACGGCCTGGCCGCGCCCGGCGCCTATCTGCGGCGCCTGCGCGGAGCGCTGGCGCGGGCCGGCGCGGAGCGCGCCAGCGCCGGCCTGGCGCCCGCCCCCTACCTGATCGTCGAAAAGATCCTGGCCGAGCGGGAAGCGCTCGATCCGCGCTGGGCGGCCGACGGCACCACCGGCTACGACTTCATGGACCAGGTGGGCGCGCTGTGGCACGCGCCCGCCGCGCAGGACGCGCTGGTCGAATTCTGGCGGCAGTTGGACGGGCAGGCGCAGGCGCCGGCGGCGCAACTGACGCTGGCGCGCCAACTGATGCTGGCGCGCCACTTCGCCGCCGAACGGCTGACGCTGGTGCGGGCGCTGACCCGGATCGCCCGCCTCGACCTGCGCACGCGGGACTGGACCGGTCCGGCGATCGACCGCGTGCTGACGGCCTTGCTGGCCGCCTTTCCGGTCTACCGCAGCTATGCCGAGGACGGCGGCCGCGGCCCGGCCGACCAGGCCTGCTGGCAGGCGGCGCTGGCGCAGGCCCGCGCCGCCCTGGACGCCCCGCCGGACAGCGCCGACGCCCGCTTGCTGGACCAGCTGGACCACTGGCTGGACGGCACGCCCGGCGCGCCGCCGACCGAGGAAAGCGCCAACGCGCTGCGCAGCGCGCGCGGCCGGGCCTTGCGCCACTTTCAGCAGCTGACGCCGCCACTGGCGGCCAAGGCGCTCGAAGACACCCTGTTCTACCGCTACGGCCCGCTGCTCTCACGCAACGAAGTCGGCTCCAGCCCCGGACGCTTCGCGCTGGCGCCGGACGCCTTCCTCGCGGCCTGCGCCGCCCGCGCCCGCCGTCATCCCGACGCCATGCTGGCCACCGCGACCCACGACCACAAGCGCGGCGAAGACAGCCGCTGCCGCCTGGCCGTGCTGACCGAGATACCGCAGGACTGGCGCCGGGTCGCGCGCGGCTGGATCGACCGGATGCCGACCGATCGCGGCATGCCGGCGGCGACCGACCGCTACCTGCTGCTGCAAAGCCTGGTGGGCGCCTGGCCGCTGGACCTGCGGGCTGAAGACATCGACGAGCGTCCCGCCGCCGTGGCCGCCTGGCTGGAGCGGCTGGCCCGATGGCAGCAAAAGGCCCAGCGGGAAGCCAAGCTGCACACGCGCTGGACCCACCCTGACGCGCATTACGAGCAGGCCTCGCAAGCCGTCATCGACCATTTTTCGGCGCATGCCGCTGGCCGCGCGCTGCTGCGGGATATCGCCCGCTACGCGCTGCGCATCGCCCCCGCCGGCCTGGTGAACAGCCTGGCGCAGACGCTGCTGCGCAACACGCTGCCGGGCGTGCCCGACCTGTACCAGGGCACCGATCTGTGGGATTTCAGCCTGGTGGATCCGGACAATCGGCGGCCGGTCGACTACGCGGCGCGCCACGCCCTGCTGGCGGCGGCGCGGCCCGAAGGGCCCATGGACACCGGCGCGGCCGCCTGGCGCAGCGGCGCGGTCAAACAGGCGCTCATCCAGCGCACGCTGGCGCTGCGCGCGCGCTTTCCCGCGCTGCTGCGCGAGGGCAGCTGCGAACCGGTCGCCGCGCGCGGCGCGCGGGCCGGCAATGTCATGGCCTGCCTGCGCCGGCATGCCGGCATGACGCTGCTGGTGATGGTGCCTCGCCTGTGCGCCACGGCGCTGTCCGGCCAGGCCCGGGGCGACGCGCCGGCCGGCGCGGCCTTTTGGGAAGACACGCAGCTGCAACTGCCGGACGCCGCGAACCTGCTGTTCGAGGATCCGCTGTCCGGCCAATCATGGCGCTGCGGCCCGGCGGGCGAGCTTGCGGTCGCCACGGCCCTGCGCGCGCTGCCCGTCGCGCTCGGCCTGGCCTCGCGCTAGCGGACGCGACCAGGCCGAGACCGCGGCTCAACGCAGCGGCTGCGTCCAGGTGGACAGGCGCGGCCGATAGGTTTCCCGCACATAGCGGGCCAATTCGATCTCGACCGTCGAGCGCGGGGCCGGGTCCTGATCCGGATGCAGCAGCCGCTGCGCCGCGGCCAGGGTGCGGCGCGCGCAGCGCTCGGCGTCGCTGACGGCGGCCTCGGTCACGACGGCGTCGGCGGGCGAAACGGGAATGAGGGTGACGGACATGGCGGCTTCTCCAGGAAAAAGGGACTCTGGCGGACAACGTTTCAAGCGGGCTGCGTCCGAGCCTGAGCAAGTGGCGTGCCCGGGCGCGGGCGCGTCTGGCGCCTGGCGCCCCCCCGCCGGCGCCAGGCATGCGGTTTGCTGAACTGCCGGCCCGACCCTCGGCCATTCCAATGTCCTCGACTACGCTTTCGCGCCCCCCTTGCTTCCGTCTCGATGGCCTGCACGCCGTGCTGGCCCGCGCCACCTCGCCCATCGGCGCGTCCGAGGCCCTGATGCGCGCCCTGGTGGCGGCCGGCTGCGACCGCCTGCCCCTGCCCGGCGGCGGCGACACGCTGACGCGGTGGCGGGCGCTGGCCGCCGTGGCCGCCGTCGACCTGTCCCTGGCCAAACGCTTCGAGGGACACGCCGACGCCCTGGCGATTCTGGCCGAACTCGGGGCGCCGGCGCCGCCGCCGGACAGTGTCTGGGGCGTCTGGTGCGCCGAACCGCCGCAGCACCGGGTCACGCTGACGCCCCAGGGCGACGGCCGGCTCGACCTGACGGGCGTCAAGGCCTGGTGCTCGGGCGCCGCCGGATCGAGCCACGCCGTCGTCAGCGGCTGGACCCCGGCGGGCGCGCCATGGCTGGCCTCGGTCGCGCTGGCGCAACCGGGCGTGCGCCTGCTGCCGGATCCCTGGTTCGCGCCGGCCATGCGCGACAGCGCGACGGTCGCGGTGTCGTTCCAGCACGCTGTGGGCATGCCGCTCGGCGCACCCGGGCAGTATGTGAACCGCCCCGGCTTCCTGCATGGCGGCGCGGGCGTGGCCGCCTGCTGGTACGGCGGCCTGACCCGGATTTTCCAGCGCCTGCAGGCCAGCGCGGCGCGTCCGCCGCTCGACCCGTTCCGCCTGGCGCACCTGGGCGCGGCCGACGTGGCGCTGTGCCAGGCGCGCTGGGCGCTGCGCTCGGCGGCCGCGGCCATCGACG
>NZ_CADIJR010000124.1 GCF_902859645.1 Achromobacter insuavis
CCCGGTCACGCGTTTCGACCTGGCGCTCGAGCGGCCCGCGCCGCCGGCGCCGGTCGAGTTCGCCGCGCGCGATCACCTGCACCGCGACGACGCACCGGTCCATTACGTCGAGAACACGCTGATCAATTCGCTGTTCGGCCTGCTGTGCTGGCCGGCCGTATTCGCGCCGCTGCCGGGCGCGTTTTTCCATCCGTTCCAGCGCGGGCCGGCCGACCTGGACGCGCCCGATTTCCACGCGCGGCGCGAGGCGCTGTTCGCCGCCTGCCTGGCGCAGCTGGACACGGGCGAATACCGCGCCACCATCCGCCAGCGCTACGCCGACAAACAGGGCGTGCAGTCGCCGTTCGTCTTCTGGGGCGCGCTGGACGAACCGCTGCTGGAGCGGGCGCTGGATCATCTGCCGGCGGCGCACCTGAAGCTGTTCTTCCTGCGGCTGCTGCGCGACGTCAAGGCCAACCGCTCGGGCCTGCCCGATCTGATCCGCTTCCAGCCGGACGCGCCTGGCTATGAACTCATCGAGATCAAGGGGCCGGGCGACAAGCTGCAGGACAACCAGATCCGCTGGCTGGCGTACTGCGCCGAACACGGCATGCCGGTGCGCGTCTGCCATGTCAGCTGGCGCGAGCCGGCGTCCGCGCCGCAGCCGCCGGCCCCGGCGTCGCGCGCGGCCTCGAGCGAGCCGGCGCCATGAGCTACGCCGTGGCGGTGCGCGCGCTCTGCGAATTCACGGCCCGCGCGGGCGACCTGGACCTGCGCTTCACGCCCGCGCCCAGCGGCCTGGAAGGCATGGCCGGCCACGCCGCCGTGACGGGCCGGCGCGGGCCCGCCTACGAAACCGAGGTGGCGCTCTCCGGGCAATACGACAACCTGTTGGTGCGCGGCCGCGCCGACGGCTACGACCCGGTCGCCAACCAGCTCGAAGAGATCAAGACCTACCGCGGCCGGCTCGACAGCGTGCGCGACAACCACCGCGCCGCCCATTGGGCCCAGGCGCGGGTCTACGGCCACCTGCTGTGCCAGGCGCGCGGCCTGGCGCAGATCCGCGTGGCGCTGGTGTACTTCAACGTCGCCACCGAAGAGGAAACTGTGCTGGTCGAGACCCGCGACGCGGCCTGGCTGGCGGCCTTCTTCCATGAACAGTGCGACCGCTTCCTGGCGTGGTCGCGCACTGAACTGGCGCACCGCCAGGCGCGCGACGCGGCGCTGGAACAGCTGGCGTTTCCGCATGGCGAGTTCCGCAGCGGCCAGCGCGAACTGGCGGTGTCGGTGTACCGCACCGCGCGCGATGGCCGCTGCCTGATGGCGCAGGCGCCCACCGGCATCGGCAAGACGCTGGGCACGCTGTTCCCGCTGCTCAAGGCCGGTCCGGGCGCCGGGCTCGACAAGGTCTTCTTCCTGGCGGCCAAGGGCTCGGGGCGCGGGCTGGCGCTGGTCGCGCTGGATACGCTGAACGCGCAGCCGGCCGCGCCCGGCCTGCGGGTGCTGGACCTGCAGGCGCGCGACAAGACCTGCGAGCATCCCGACAAGGCCTGCCACGGCGATTCCTGCCCGCTGGCGCAGGGCTTCTACGACCGCCTGCCGGCCGCGCGCGAGACGGCGCTGGCCCAGCCACGGCTGGATGCGCCGGCGGTGCGCGCCGCCGCCCGCGCCCACCAGGTCTGCCCGTACTACCTGTCGCAGGAATTGATCCGCTGGAGCGACGTGGTGGTGGGCGACTACAACTACTACTACGACGCCACCGCCATGCTGCACGCGCTGACCCAGGCGCACCAATGGAAGGTGGCGGTGCTGGTGGACGAGGCGCATAACCTGGTCGACCGCGCGCGCCGCATGTACACCGGCGAACTGAACCAGCTCGGGCTGGCGGCGGCGCGCCAGGCCGCGCCCAAGGCGCTGAAAAAGCCGCTGGACGGGCTGCAGCGGTCCTGGACCGCGCTCAACAAGAAGCAGGCCGAGGCCTACCAGGCCTACGACGAGGCGCCGGCCGGCGTGCTGGCGGCGGTGCAGAAGGCGGTGGCCGCCATCACCGACTACCTCGGCGAGGCGCCGCTGGCGCAGGACGATCCGGTGCTGGCGTTCTATTTCGAGGCGCTGCATTTCATGCGGCTGGCCGAGCAGTTCGGGCCGCACGCGCTGTTCGACGTGACGCGGGCCGAGGGCGGCGCGCGCGGCGCCAAGACGCCGCCGTCCACGCTGTGCGTGCGCAACGTGGTGCCGGCGCCGTACCTGGCGGCGCGGCACGCGGCCGCCCACGCGACCGTGCTGTTTTCCGGCACGTTGAGTCCGCAGCAGTTCTACCGCGACACCCTGGGCCTGCCGGCCGAGGCGGCCTGGATCGACGTGGCCGCGCCGTTCCAGGCCGAGCAGCTGGCGGTCAAGGTGGTCGGCCATGTGTCGACCCGCTACCGCGACCGCGAACGCTCGCTGGCGCCGATCGCCGACCTGATCGCCGACCAGTACGCGCGCCGGCCGGGCAACTACCTGGGCTTCCTGAGCAGTTTCGATTATTTGCGGCAGGTGGCCGACCTGATGCGCGCGCGCCATCCGCAGGTGCCGATCTGGCTGCAGACGCCGGGCATGGACGAAGCCGGCCGCGCCGCCTTCCTGGGGCGTTTCACCGAAAGCGGGCAGGGCGTGGGCTTCGCGGTCCTGGGCGGGGCGTTCTCCGAGGGCGTGGACCTGCCCGGCAAGCGCCTGATCGGCGCCTTCATCGCCACGCTGGGGCTGCCGCAGGTCAATGCGGTCAACGAGAACATCAAGCGCGCCATGGAGCGGCGCTACGGCGAGGCACAGGGCTACGACTACACCTATCTCTATCCCGGCATGCAGAAGGTGGTGCAGGCGGCGGGCCGCGTCATCCGCACCGAGCACGACGTGGGCACGGTGCACCTGATCGACGACCGCTACCGCCGCGCCAAGGTGCGCAACCTGCTGCCGAGCTGGTGGCGGGTGGACTAGACGGGGGGCGGCGCCGGCGCCAGCATTCGCGCGAGACGCTTCTGGATGCAGGCCGAGGCGCTAGGCGGTGGCCGAGCGCAGTTCCGTCAGCGGCTGGTTCGGATCGCGGCTGAGCTGGTAGCCGTACCACAGGCTGCGCGCCATGCGCTTGGCCATCTCGCCGGCGGCGTCGGCCAGCGCGCGGTTGGGCAGGGCCGCCAGGGTCTCGCCCCACAGGACCAGCCAGCGCTCGAACAGCTCGGCGCTCAGGTGCGGCATCGCGGCGTGCTTGGGCATGGGCATGCCGGTGAAGCGCCGCGTGCCCAGCAGCACGGCCGACCAGAAATCCGACAGCGTGGCCAGGTGTTCGTCCCAGTCGTGCACCTGGGCCGCGAACACCGGGCCGAGCGCGGCGTCGGCGCGGGCCTTGGCGTAGAACGTATGCACCAGGTCGCGGATTTCGGCTTCGGTGCAGATGTCGGGTTCGGGCAGGTCTGGTTCGGACAACAGGGTCTCCTGGCGGCGTGGAACGGCAGCGCGAATAGTAGGGCGCGGCGGCGCGGGGACGGATTGATCTGGCGCAAACCGCCGCGAGGCCCGCACGCCCGCGCGCGCCCGGTTCTATGCGGCTGGCGAGCAATGCGCTCAGGCCCCGCGGCGGGTAATCAATGCGCCCGGGCCATGCGAGCCATGCGGCCAGCGTTCAATGCGCCTGGGTCCGCACGCGCGCCATCGGCGCCGTCTCGGGCCGCGCCAGCAAGGCGTAGACCAGCACGGCCAGCGCCAGCGCGAAGCCCGCCAGCGCATACAGCACCTGGCCGAAGGCCAGGTCGTAGGCGTGGTGCAGCAGGTTGCCGGCGCCGGGCAGCAACGCGCCCGCCTCGTCCAGCTGGCCCAGCGCCGCGCGGTTGGCGGCCTGCAGCAGCGCCTGGGCGCCCGCGTCGGGCAGGGCGGTGGCGGCCTGGGCATGGATCAGCGTGGCCAGCAGGGCGCTGATGGCGGCGATGGCCACGCCATCGGCGGACACGCGCACGGTGTTGAAGATGCCGGTGGCCATGCCGACCCGTTCATGTTCCACCACGCTGACCGCCATGGCGTCCATCAGGCCCCAGGGCAGGCCGATGCCGATGCCGATCAGGCTCATCGGCAGCCACAGCCGGTCGGCGTCGCCGCCCAGGTCGCGGGCCAGCCAGGCCAGGCCGAGGGCCGCCAGCACCAGGCCGGTGCTGGACAGCGCGGCGGGGCTGAAGCGGCGCGTCAGCAGCGCCGCCAGGAACGGCACCACCAGCAGCGGCGTGGCCAGGCCCATCATCAATTGGCCGGCGCGCAGCGCGCTGTGGCCGTCGATGCCGATGAAGCGGCTGGGCAGGAGGGCGATCAGCGCGATGAACAGAAATGCCGGCGACGCCGCCAGCGCCTGCACGCCGACAAAGCGCGGGCGGCGGAACAGCGACAGGTCCAGCATCGGGTGCGTGGCGCGGAGCTCGGTGCGGATGAAGGCGATGCCCAGCAGCGCCGAGGCCAGCAGCGAGCCGGCCACCGCTGTGTCGGTCCAGCCGTTTTCGGGGGCGAGCAGCATGCCGTAGGTGAACAGCCCCAGCGCGCCCGTGAAACTGAGCGCGCCGCGCCAGTCGAAGCGGCCGCCGGCCGCGCCCGCGGTGGCGCGCACGCTGGCGGCGACCAGCGCCAGCCCGGCCAGCCCCACCAGTCCGGTGCCGTGGAACACCCAGCGCCAGCCGGCGGTCTGCACCAGCCAACCGGAGATCAGCGGTCCGAACGACAGGCCGATGCCGAAGGTGGTGCCCAGCAGGCTGAAGGCGCGGGCGCGCGCCGCGCCGTGGAACAGCGGCGCCAGCGACGACATGGCCGCGGCGAACGCGGCCGCGCCGCCCACGCCCTGCATCAGGCGCAGGAAGTCGATCCAGCCGGCCGACGGCGCCCAGGCGATGGGGAAGGTGAAGGCGCAGAACCAGGCCAGTCCGCCGAGCCAGACGCGGCGCGGGCCATACAGGTCGGTGAGGCTGCCGGACACCATGATGACGCTGCCGTAGGCCAGGATGTAGCCGTTGAGGATCCAGTTCAGCTGCACCGGCGTGCCGCCCAGCGCCTGGCTGATCGACGGCAGGACCACCGCCGGACCGGTGAAGCACAGGGGAATGAGCACGGCCGTGAGGCAGGCCGCCAGCAGTTGCAGCCAGCGGTTGGAGGCGGGTGAGGGATGCGATGGGGTCATGTCGGTAGAGCGGCGCGAAGCCGGGTTGGCAAACAGAAAAAGGGCGGGGGCGGCGCCTGGACGGCGCGCCATGGAACGCAATGCCGGCAGGATAGTGAGCCGCCGATAAAAGAAAAATAGGCTAGGATTCCGAATATTCCGGACATGGATGTCCGTATTGAAGGAAATGGGATGGACAGCCTGAGCGGTATCGGCGTTTTCGTGCTGGTGGCGGACACGCGCAGCTTTGCCGAGGCGGGGCGGGTGCTGGGCGTGTCGCCGTCGGCGGTGGGCAAGAGCGTGGCGCGGATGGAGGCGCACCTGAAGGTGCGGCTGTTCCATCGCAGTACGCGCCACATCACCCTGACTCCGGAGGGCGAGAAATTCCTGGAGCGCTGCCGCCGCATCCTGTGCGAAGTGGAAGCCGCCGAGCTGGAGCTGTCCGAGGCCGCGGGCACGCCCAGCGGCCGGCTGCGCGTCAGCCTGCCGCGCTACAGCCGGCTGTTCGAGCCGGCCATCGCCACCTTCATGAAGCAGTATCCGCAGGTGCGGCTGGACCTGGATTTCACCGACCGCATGGTCGACGTGATCGGCGAGGGCTATGACGCCGTGGTGCGCTCCGGCGAGATGCAGGATTCCGGCCTGAAGCGCCGCCGCCTGGGGCCGTTCCGCCGCATCCTGGCGGCCTCGCCCGATTACCTGGCGCGGCACGGCACCCCGCGCCGCGCCAGCGACCTGCTGCGCCACTGCTGCCTGCACTATCGCTATCCCAGCACCGGCAAGCTGGAGCAATGGCCGCTGAAGACGGCGGCCGGCGCGCCGCCGCCCGAGTTGCCGCTGACGCTGGTCTGCAACAGCGTCGAGACCCGCATCTTCCTGGCGGTGGGCGGGCTGGGGATCGTCTGCCTGCCGGATTTCACCGTCCGGGAAGAGCTGGCCGCGGGCAAGCTGGTGTCGGTGCTGGACGAACGCACCCGGGGCAATGCGACCATGTGGGCGGTGTGGCCCGCCAGCCGCCACCCCTCGCCCAAGCTGCGCGTGTTCGTCGATCACCTGGCGCAGCAGTTGTTCCCCTGAAACGGGGAAGCCTGGCCTGATATATGATGTTCGTCATATAACTCCCCAGACGATGTTTCCCCTTCAGGAGGACCGCGCATGACTTCCGTTTCGACTCCCGCCGGCAGCGCCGCCCCGCAACGCGAGCCCAGCCTGGTCGAACAGACCGGCGCCGGCCTGGACGGCCTGGCGCAACTGCGCGCCTTGCTGGCCTCGGGCCGCAAGCCGGGCATCCTGGTGTCGCTGGATTTCGATTTCGTCGAGGCCGAGGAAGGCCTGGCGGTGTTCGCCGGCACGCCCGGCCCGCACGCCTACAACCCGATCGGCACGGTGCATGGCGGCTATGCCGCGACCCTGCTGGATTCCGCTTGCGGCTGCGCGGTGCATTCGCGCCTGTCGGCCGAACAGGCCTACACCACGCTGGAACTCAAGGTGGCCTATCACAAGGCCATCACCCGTCACAGCGGCCGGCTGCGGGCGGAAGGCCGGGTGCTGTCGTTCGGCCAGCGGGTGGCGTACGCCGAAGCCAAGCTGACCGACGCCGAGGGCCGCCTGCTGGCGTCGGCGACCTCGACGCTGCTGGTGTTCGCGCGGCCGGCGGCCTGACACGGGGGCGTGGCGCGGCGCGCTGTGGCGCAGGTTGGTGCTGCGCTCCGCTTGTGCGCGGGGCTGGCGTAGTATCGTCGGCCTGCAACACAAAAAAGAGGAGACAACACCATGAATGCAGCCATCCCGGCGGCCCCCGGCCGCCTGGACGATATCGTCGCCATGCCCGCCCATGCGCTGTCGGACGCGATCCGGCAACGGCGCGTGTCCTGCCGCGAAGTGATGACGGCCTATCTGGGCCACATCGACGCGGTCAACCCCAAGCTCAATGCGCTGGTGGCGCGGCGCGAGCCGCCGGAACTGCTGCGCGAGGCCGATGAACGCGACGCGCAATTGGCGGCGGGGCAGTGGCTGGGCTGGCTGCACGGCATGCCGCAGGCGCCCAAGGACCTGACCGCGGTGCGCGGCATGGTGACCTCGATGGGCTCGCTGGTGTTCAAGGACCAGGTGACGGCCCACGACTCCATCCTGGTCGAGCGCATGCGCGCGGCCGGCGCCATTTTCATCGGCCGCACCAACGTGCCGGAGTTCGGCCTGGGCTCGCATACCTACAACCAGGTGTACGGCACCACGGTCAACCCCTACGACGCTTCCAAGAGCGCCGGCGGCAGCAGCGGCGGCGCGGCGGCGGCCCTGGCCGCGCGCATGCTGCCGGTGGCCGACGGCAGCGATTTCGGCGGCTCGCTGCGCAATCCGGCGGCGTTCTGCAACGTGTACGGCATGCGGCCGTCGGCGGGGCGGGTGCCGTATGGCCCGTCCAACGAGGTGTTCCTCAAGCAGCTGTCGTACGAAGGCCCGATGGGCCGCACGCCGCGCGACGTGGCGCGGATGCTGTCGGTGATGGCGGGGCCCGATGCGCGCGTGCCGCTGTCGCTGGGCGACGATCCGACCGTGTTCGCGCAGTCGCTGGAGGCCGATCTGCGCGGTCGGCGCATCGGCTGGCTGGGCGACTGGGACGGCTATCTGGCGATGGAGCCGGGCATCCTGGACCTGTGCGTCCAGGCGCTGGCCGACCTGGGGTCGGCCGGCTGCCAGGTGGACGATTACCGCGTGCCGTTCGACGGCGAGCGGCTGTGGCGCATCTGGCTGGCCCACCGCCACCTGATGGTGGGCGGACAGTTCCATGCGCTGGTGAACGATCCGCGGACCCGCAAACTGGTCAAGCCGGCGCTGATCTGGGAGGTCGAGGGGCTGGACGGCATGACGGCGCGCCAGGTCTACCAGGCCACCGAGGAGCGCAGCGCCTGGTACCAGGCCGTGCTCGGCATCTTCAAGGAGGTGGACTACCTGGCGGTGCCGTCGGCGCAGGTGTTCCCGTTCGATGCGCAGCTGGACTGGCCCAGGGAGATCGCCGGGCGCGCCATGGACACCTACCACCGCTGGATGGAGACCGTCACGCCCTGGACGCTGGCCGGCTGCCCGGTCATCAGCGTGCCGGTGGGCTTCGGCGCCGCCGGACTGCCGATGGGCATGCAGCTGATCGGCCCGCCGCGCGGCGACCTGGCGGTGCTTCAGCTGGCGCACGCCCACGAACAGGTGCGCGACTGGGTCCAGGCCCGCCCGCCGCAGGGTTTGTGGGGCTAGGGCCGAAATTGACCGCAGGCTTGCGGCCGTTCGCTACGCGTTGTCACACGAAAACACAAGCCCGTGTAACCGGGCTTGGCTTTTTCCCGACGAAGCGGGCACGGAATTGCGGGTTTGCCCTGTTTTTCCGTAGCTGACAGCGCCCGCGTTTGCAATAATTGTCGATTATTTCCACATCCGGTCATGAATGGGGCGTCCCGGTATGAAGAATCTGACATTACGCGAGCGCATCATCGCCAGCTTCCTGGTGATCCTGGCCATCATGGGCTTGATGGTGGTGGTCGATTACCAGCGGCTGCTGCAGGTCGAGGCCGAGGCCAAGTCGATCAACACCGACGCCGTGCCGGGCATCTACTACAGCACCTCGATCCGGGCCTCCTGGTTCGCCGGCTTCGTGGCGGTGCAGGACGCCTTCAATACCGACACCGAGCAGGAGCGCCGCGCCGCGCTGGCGGCCCTGCCGCGCAGCGATCAGCAGCTGCAGGAGAACATCGACCAGTACCGCCGCACGGTGCTGCGCGGCGAAGACCAGCGCATGTTCGAGGAATTCGAGAAGACGCTGCAGGCCTACATGCGCATCCGCGCGGAGATCCTGGACCCGGCCGTGTCGACCGATCCGGCGCGGGCCCAGGCCAAGATCAAGGCCGATCTGCGTCCGGCGTTCTACCTCGGCCGCGACGTGCTGGCCAACATGGTGGCGGCCAACAAGCAGCAGGCCGATGAATCGGCCATCAGCATCCAGCGGGCGGTGGACAAGGCCGAGGTCGGCATGCTGGCGTCGCTGGCGCTGGCGATCATCGCCGCGATCATCTGCGGCATTCTGCTGATGCGCGCCATCGTCAACCCGATGAACAGCATCGTCAAGACGCTGGAAGCCACCGGCGGCGGCGACCTGACGCGCCGCCTGACGCTGTCGCGCAAGGATGAATTCAACGCCATCGAGGGCGGCTTCAACGGCATGGTCGACGAGCTGACCGGGCTGGTCGGCAAGACCCAGCGTTCGGCGGTGCAGGTGGCCACGTCGGTGACCGAGATCGCGGCCACCTCCAAGCAGCAGCAGGCCACCGCGTCGGAAGTGGCGGCCACCACCACCGAGATCGGCGCGACCTCGCGCGAGATCTCGGCGACTTCGCGCGAGCTGGTGCGCACCATGACCGAGGTGTCGAACGCGGCCGAGCAGACCGCGTCGCTGGCCGGCAGCGGCCAGGTCGGCCTGGCGCGCATGGAAGACACCATGCGCAACGTGGTCGGCGCGGCCGGCTCGGTCAACGCCAAGCTGGCGATCCTGAACGAGAAGGCCGGCAATATCACGCAAGTGGTCACCACGATCACGAAGGTGGCCGACCAGACCAACCTGCTGTCGCTGAACGCCGCCATCGAGGCCGAGAAGGCCGGCGAGTACGGCCGCGGCTTCGTGGTGGTGGCGACCGAGATCCGGCGCCTGGCGGACCAGACCGCCGTGGCCACCTACGACATCGAGCAGATGGTGCGCGAGATCCAGTCGTCGGTGTCGGCCGGCGTGATGGGCATGGACAAGTTTTCGGAAGAGGTGCGCCGCGGCATGGCCGACATGCAGCAGGTGGGCGACCAGCTGTCGCAGATCATCCAGCAGGTGCAGACGCTGGCGCCGCGCGTGCTGATGGTCAACGAGGGCATGCAGGCGCAGGCCACGGGCGCCGAGCAGATCAACCAGGCGCTGCAGCAGCTGAGCGACGCGGCCCAGCAGACGGTGGAATCGCTGCGCCAGTCGAGCCTGGCGATCGAGGAGCTGACGCTGGTGGCCAACGACCTGCGCAGCGGCGTGTCGCGCTTCAAGGTCTGACGTTCCATGCCCGACCAGGCCCCGATCCCGTCCGCGGCCGCCGGCGCCACCGCCCGGCGCCGGCTGTACCTGCTGTTCCGCATCGCCGCGGACCGCTATGCGCTGGACGCGGCCGACGTGATCGAAGTGCTGGGCATGCGCACGTTCAAGCAGGTGCCGGGCACGCCGCCCTGGGTGGCGGGCATGTTCGATTGCCGCGGCGCGGCCGTGCCGGCCATCGACCTGAGCGCGCTGGCCGGCGCCGGCGCCGCGACGCTGGTGACCAGCACGCGGCTGGCGCTGGTGCGCTACCGGCCGGCGGGCGCCCACGAGGAACGCCTGCTGGGGCTGATCCTGGAGCAGGCCACCGAGACCGCGCACTATGATCCGGCGGCGTTCCAGCCGGTCGGGCTGGAGACGCCGCAGGCGCGCTACCTGGGGCCGGTGCTGAGCGACGGCCGCGGCATGGTGCAGGCGGTCAAGGTGGCCGACCTGTTGCCCGAGGCGGTGCGGGCGCTGCTGTTTCCGGCCGCGATGGCGTCGGACGAAGGAGCCCGGGCATGACAAGGGTGGATGACTTCAGCGCGGCGCTCAAGCGCAAGATGGGGCTGGACAGCGGCTCCATCGGCAGCGCCGCGATCGAGCGCGCGGTGCGCCACCGCATGCAGGCGGCGGGCAGCGACGACGAGCAGGATTACCTGGCGCTGCTGCAGACCTCGCCGGCCGAGATGCAGCAGCTGATCGAGGCGGTGATCGTGCCGGAGACCTGGTTCTTCCGCTATCCGGAATCGCAGGCGGCGATGGCCTCGCTGGCGCGCGAGCGCCTGTTCGCGCCGGGCGCCGAGGCGCGCGTGCTGCGGGTGCTGAGCGTGCCCTGTTCCAGCGGCGAGGAGCCGTATTCCATCGCCATGGCGCTGCTCGATGCCGGGGTGCCGCCCGCTCGCTTCCAGATCGACGCGGTGGACATCAGCGAGCGCATGGTCGAGTTCGCCCGGCGCGCCTGTTATGGCCGCAATTCGTTCCGCGGCGACAACCTGTCGTACCGCGACCGCTATTTCACCGAGACCGCCGACGGCCATCAACTGGCCGACGTGGTGATGGCGCGGGTGCGCTTCCTGGCGGGCAATCTGTTCGATGCGCATCTGCTGCCGAACGTGCTGCCCTATGACTTCGTGTTCTGCCGCAACCTGCTGATCTATTTCGACGCCGCCACGCAGGAGCGGGCGGTGGCGCTGCTCAAGGGCTTCGCGCGCCGCGACGGCGTGCTGTTCGTGGGGCCGGCCGAGACCAGCCTGATGACTGGGCGGCGCCTGCCGGCGCTGCCGCTGGCGCGCGCCTTCGCCTTCCACGCCGAAGCGTCCAAGCCGGCCGAGCCGGTGGCGCCCGCTGCCTGGACGCCGCCCGCGCCGCGGCCGCTGGCGATGCATC
>NZ_CADIJR010000125.1 GCF_902859645.1 Achromobacter insuavis
CCGACCGCGCCGGCGGCGGCGCGCGCCAGGAAATCGCGCCGCGCCGGCCGGGCCGGATCGGGCCGCGCCGCCGGCGCCTGTCCGGTGTCATGCTTCATCATGGCCCGGTCGCGCTCAATCGCCATCGAGCGCATTGAAGCCGATGGTCACGCCCAGCGCCGGCGCCAGGTCCTGGTCGACGATGGCCTTGGCGTTCTTGAGCGTCAGCGTCGCCAGCCCCAGCAGGCGGCGCCCTTCCGCGTCGGCCAGCGCCTGGTCCAGCGGCGCCGGCACCTCGCGCAGCGTGCGCGCCGCGTTGTCCAATTCGCCCAGCACCGCGCCGCCCATCCAGGCATCGCCCGGCGGCAGCGCATAGCCGCCCGCGCGGTAGAACGCCGCCAGGCCATCCAGGCCGGCGGCCAGCGTGCGCGTCGACAGGCCGCTGCGCCAGAAGGCGGCGCGCTTGGGTCGCGCCGCGTCCGCGGAGTCGCCCAGCACCGGCAGCAACTTCACGTCGCGCGCGAACTGCAGGCCGGTGGACAGCGCCTTCATGGCTTCGGCCGCGACTTCCTGCGGATCGCGGTACAGATCGTTGCCGGCCTGCGGCCGCGCGAACTGGCGGCCGAAGTCGGCCTGCGGCCCCCAGGCCTGCGCCACGTCGCGCGAGATCGCGGCGACGTTGGCCGACACCGCCCGGGCGTAGCCGCAGGCATAGGCGAAGGTCGGCGCGCCTTGCTGCCGGAGCAGCGCCGGCTCGCCGTACAGCACGTATTCCAGCGCCGGCAGGCCCTGCAGCGCCACGCTGCGTCCGGCCAGCGCGCCGGGCTTGAGCAGCTCGGCGTCCTGCGCCGCGATCGCGGCCTGCACCTGCTTGGGCATCACGCCGCGGGTATCGGGCCAGAAGGCCAGCCGCTCGTAGCGGTTGGCCTGCACCAGCGGGCCGAAGCGCAGCGGCTCCAATCGCGCCCAGGCCTGCGCCAGCGTGGCGAAGGCCTCCTCGACGCGCCTGGCGCCGGCGGCCTCGGGCTTGGCGCACCATTGGCCCAGCGCGCCTTCCAGGCCCGTGGCGGCCTCGGCCATGCCGCTGGCGGCCGGCCGCGCATAGCCCTGCGCCAGGCGTTCGCCCAGGTCGGCGGGCAGGCTCGCGGCGGCGCCGGCCAGCGGCCATGCCAGCAGCAGCGCGGCGGCGGCCAGCCGGACCGGAACGCGCGAGCGCGCAACAAGGGTGGTCATCACAATGACTCCAGGAAACGGATCAGGTCGGCGCGTTCTTCGGGCGTCATCGCCACCACGCGGTCGCGCGCGGGCTGCCCCGCGCCGCCATGCCACAGCACCGCCTCAAGCAGCGTGCGGGCGCGCCCGTCGTGCAGCCAGGTGGCGTTGGGGTTCACGGTCTTGGTCAGGCCGATGCCCCACAGCGGCGGCGTGCGCCACTCGCGGCCGTTGGCCTCGCCGTCGGACACGCCGTCGGCCAGGTCATCGCCCATGTCGTGCACCAGCATGTCGGAGTACGGCCAGATCAGCTGGAAGCGATGCTCGGCCTGCTTGGCATTGCGGCTGGTGACGTACTTGGGCACGTGGCAGGCGACGCAATTGGCCTCGTAGAACAGCTTCTTGCCAGCCAGCACGCGGGCGTCGTCGGCGTCGCGCCGCTGCGGCACCGCCAGGTTGGTGGAATAGGTGGTGACGAAGTCCATCAGCTTGGCCGGCACCTCTTCCGGACCGAAGCGCGGCTGCGCCCCATGCGGCATCTTCAGGCACTGGACCTGCGCCGGCGTACAGTCGCCGTAGTGATTGGGGAACAGCGGCGAGGACAGGCCCATGTCGTTGGAGAACGCGGCGGCGCTCTGCTGCTCCACCGTGGGCTGGCCGGCCTTCAGGTTGAAGCGGCCGAGCGCGCGCTGACCGGTGCGCATGTCGGTGACCCAGTTGGCCTTGCCGACGATGCCGTCGCGCTTGTCGGCGCCGATGTTGGCCAGGATGTCGGCCTCGTGGATAGATTCCAGCAGGCCCAGGCCGATCATCGGCGGCGCCAGCCGCGGCGAGATCTGCGTGTCCTTGCGCATCGGCCCGTACCCCAGGTTCTCGATGCGGTAGGCCGGCTTCATCAGCGTGGCGGTCTCGCCGCCATTGAGCTTGACGGTGACCGGGGTGTATTCGATCTCCATGCGGCCTTCGGCCGGCAGCCCGGCCACCGCGAAGTTCTGCAGCTGCACGCCATAGACGGGTTCGGGCAGCAGCGCGATCTCGCCCGGCGCCAGGCGCGGATGGCCGCGGTCCGGGCCTTCGGGCACCGCCAGGCGCAGCAGCAGCGCCACCGCGTCGGGACGTTCCAGCGGATCGAAGCCCGGCACCGAGCCGCGCCCGTCCTTGGTATGACAGGCCTGGCAGGAGCGCGCGTTGAACAGCGGCCCGAGGCCGTCGGAGGCCTGCGTGGAAGCCGGCGCGGACACCCAGTCCTTGCGGAACAGGCCGTTGCCGACCTGGAACTCCTGGCGCCGCTCGAAGCTCATGTTGGCCGACGGCTGCGAGAAGATATCGGCGTTGATGAGCTTGTTGGTGGTGGTGGCGCCGGCCTGCATGGTCTCGAAGGTCTCGGCCTTGGAGAAATCGCGGGTGGGCGCGGTGATGGCGAGGACCCGCTTGAGGTCCTCGGCGCTCAGGTCATCGCGCCCGGCGGGCGCGGTCTGGGCAACGGCGGCGCCGGCATGGGCCGACGCCGCCAGTACGGCGGCGAATACGAGCTTCACTTGAATACGGCGTCGGGTTTGTCCAGGCTGTCGGAACCCTCGATGGCGACCTTGCCCAGGTCCAGCAGCGCGATCACGCGCTCCAGGCTGCGGGTCTGGTCGACCAGGCGGTCGATGGCGGCCTGCACCACCGCGTTGCCTTCCTTGTTGCCGTCCGCGATCATCTGGTCGTAGGTCTCGACCGTCTCGGCGCGGACCTTCATCGCCTGCATGGCGGCCACGGTGGCGTCCAGCTTGGCGCGCACTTCGGTGTCCAGCTTGGGGTCGCGCGCCTTGACCAGTTCCGACAGGCTGGCGCCCGACACCTGCTTGCCGTCGACGCGGGTGTACGCGCCCAGGTAGACGTTGCGGATGCCGATCTGGTTGTAGAAGTGCGAGTTGTGGGTGTTGTCCGAGAAGCAGTCATGCTCTTCCTCGGGATCGTGCAGCATCAGGCCGAGCTTCATGCGCTCGCCGGCCAGTTCGCCGTACGACAGGCTGCCCACGCCGGTCAGCATCGCCACCAGGCCGGCCTTGGGATCTTCCTCCACAGCCTTGCGCGCGGCGCCGTCCTTCTGCCAGTTGCCGACCATCTCTTCCAGGTCGGTCACCAGCAGGTCGGTCACGGCCTTCAGGTAGGCGATGCGGCGTTCGCAGTTGCCGCCGGTGCACTGTTTGACGTCGTAGTCGGTGTGCGGACGGTTGCCCGAGTGGCGTTCCTGCGGCGAGCCCTTGCGGTCGGCCGGCGCCGGGCCGGTGCCGTTCAGGTCCTGGCCCCACAGCAGGAATTCGATGGCGTGGTAGCCGGTGGCCACGTTGGCCTCGTTGCCGTCGGCCTCGTGCAGCACTTCGGACAGCAGCTTGGGCGTGATCTCGCTGACGTCGATGGTCTTGCCGCCCACCGAGATCTTGGAATTGGCGATGACGTTGACCGCGTAGTAGGCGTTCTCGTCGTTCTCGGTGCCGTAGGAGGCGTCGACGTAGTCGATCAGGCCCTCGTCCAGCGGCCACGCGTTCACGCGCCCTTCCCAGTCGTCGACGATGGGGTTGCCGAAGCGGAAGGCCTCGGTCTGCTGGTACGGCACGCGCGCATCGAGCCAGGCCTGGCGGGCCGCCTTGAGCGTGTCCGCGCTGGGCTTGGCGATCATGGCGTTGATGGCCTCGCGCAGCGTCTTGGCGGAAGTCAGCGCGTCTTCATAGCCGGCCAGCGCCAGATCCGAATAGTTCGTCACCACGGCCTTGGGCTGCGTGGCGGCGTGAACCGTCCCCCCGAATGCCGCGACGGCCAGCACCGCCCCCAACAACAACTTGCGCATCGACTTTCTCCCGTAACTCGGACCGGATTCGCCCCGCGGCGGCCCGGTCCACACTTGAATTTTGTGGATGCGAGTGTAAACAATTTTCGTTTGTTATTCAGAATAAAGTCAGCTACCTGACATTATTCCGAACGAAATCAGGCCAAAATCGAGGTCCGGACAAAAAAAAGTCCGGGCGTCAGCCCGGACTTTTCAGATGGACCGGACCCGCCGGCCCGCCCCCGCGATCAGCGTTGCAGCGGCGCCTTGGCGGTCTCCTTGGCGGCCAGCACCGAGATGGCGGTCACCACCAGCGCGGCGGCCACGTACAGCGACACCGCCACGGTCGAGTTCCACGACTTGAACAGGCTGGCGATGATCAGCGGCGCGAAGCCCCCGCCGACGATGCCGGCCAGCGTGTAGGCCAGCGACGACCCGGCGTAGCGCACCCGGCCCGGGAACTGCTCGGTGATGAAGGCGGCTTGCGGGCCGTACATCATGGCGTGGATCAGCAGGCCCACCACCACGGCGGCGCAGATCGCGATGGGATGCGCGGTGTCCATCAGCGTGAAGAACACGAAGGCCCAGATCATGCCCAGGACCGCGCCGGCCACGTACACCGGACGGCGCCCGATCTTGTCCGACAGATGCCCACACAGCGGCACGGCGATGGCGTTGAGCGCCGCGCCCAGCATGGTGGCGCCCAGCGCCAGCGGCCGCGACAGGTGCAGCACCGTGGTTACGTAGGTCAGCGTGAACACCACCACCAGCGCGTACAGCACGTCCGAACCGATGCGCGAACCGCCGGCCACCAGCAGCTGGCGCCAGTGCTGCACCAGCACGTCCTTGATCGGGGTGTTGGCGGTTTCGCGCTTCTCTTCCATTTCCAGGAACACCGGCGTTTCCTCGACCCCGCGGCGCAGCCACAGGCCGAACAGCACCAGCGCCACGCTCGACATGAACGGCACGCGCCAGCCCCAGGCCTGGAACTCCTCGGGCGTGAGCCACAGCGAGATCAGGGCGATGAAGCCGGTGCCGATCAGCGTGCCGCACGATGGCCCGACCTGCGTGAAGGACGCATTGCGGCCGCGCTGGTCGGGCTTGCCGTGTTCCATCGACAGCAGCACCGCGCCGGCCCATTCGCCGCCCAGCGCCACGCCCTGGATGAAGCGCAGCGCCACCAATGCCACCGGCGCCCACACGCCCCAGCTGGCGTAGGTGGGCAGCATGCCCATCAGGCCGGTCGACACGCCCATGATGACCAGCGTGGCGACCAGCACGAACTTGCGCCCCAGGCGGTCGCCCAGGTGGCCGAAAACGAAGCCGCCCAACGGCCGCGAGACGTAGCCGACCGCGTAGGTCGAAAACGCCAGGATGGTGCCCGTCAACGGATCGAACGACGGGAAGAAGATGGCGTTGAACACCAGCGCCGCCATCAGGTTGTAGATCGTGAAGTCATACCACTCGAGCGTGGTGCCGACCGAGCTGGCCATCGCCAGCTTCTTCATCTTGTCCGGCGACGCGCCGCCGTGGGCGGACGCCGGAGCGTGCAAGGTGTTCTCAGCCATTCTGGTTCCCCATGTATGTGATGTGTGTGGACGCGGCGCCGCGTCAGCGCAGGTCGGCGGCCGCCAGCTTCCAGCCCAGTTCGAGCAGCCAGGCGTCGCTGGCGCGGGTGCCGAAGGCGCCGGCGGCCTGTTCGGCCAGGGCGCGCGCGGCGGCGGCCGAGCTGGCTTCGATAACCAGCAGCGGGTCCAGGCGGCGGTTCTCGGTGGATTCTCGCGGCAACGGGCCGCTGAGCGCGGCATCGGGCGCCAGCAAATAGGACTGCACGAAGCCATCGACCTGGGCCAGGGCCGCGCCAGCCTCGGCCGCGCGCGCCGTCAGCGCATCGGCGTCGCCGCCGAACACCAGCGGCAGCACCGCGATGTGGCTGCCGCTGCCAAAGCCCGTCACGGCCTGCACCGCGCAGACGCGCCGCATCGGATCGCGCATGCGGTCCAGGTTGGCCACCGACCACGGCGTCTGGCGCTCGAACGCGGCGCGGTAGTCGGCGGTGGTGAAGGCGCCCAGCGATTCCGTGCGGTACAGCCCCAGGTACTTGCGGCCGCCGGACAGCGAGAAATAGCGCGCGCCCGACAGGAAGCCGGGAATGCGCACGCGCTCTTCGACGTGCTCGCGGTCGTACCAGCGGTTGAAATCGGTCTCGAAGGCGGGATCGACGTCGCAGGCGACGAACAGCATGCCGTGGGGGACGGACGGAGTGGTGGCTTGGCTCATGGAAAGAAAAAATCCCTTCGATTACGGAAGGGACTCATCTTCAAGCCGCCGGGCCGGGTCCGACAAACGAGTAATTTTTCGCGCCGGCAATAAAATTATTGCGCGCCGACCTAGGGATAACGCTATTGCGCGGACCCGAATGTTGGCGGCACGACCGACGCGGTGTATTGATCCGAGGCGCGGCAGGCCAGTTCGGCCACCAGCCGGATCGCCTCGGAGCCGGCGCCCTCCAGGTAGCTCACCACCAGCAGCTGCGGCGGCACCGGCACATCGCAGCGGATCATCTGCACCTCGCCGCGCGCCACGTATTCATGGATCGGCGGCAGCGGCACCAGCGCGCGGCCAAAGCCGCTGCGCACCAGTCGCGCCAACGCCGAGATCGAGCTGACGCAGTGCACCTTGCCCAGCGGCAGGCCGGCCTCGCGGAACAAGCCCTTGAGCGCCTCGTGCGGCTGCGAGCCCGGGCTCATGGTCAGCACCGGTTCGCTCAGCAACTGCTGCACCGTCAGCGCTTCCTCGTCGCCGGCCGGCCCCACCCAGCCCATTTCCATCGGCAGGCACGGCATGCTGATGATGCCGGTATCGGTCAGCAGATCGGTCTGGAAGGCGATGTCCAGCGTGCCCTCGCGCAGGCCGCGATGCAGGGCGCGGGTGGTTTCCGAGGTCAGCTGCACCTCGATGCCGGGATAGGTGGAACGCAGGTTGGTCAAAAAGCCGATCAGCCAGGTGTGCACCACCGTCTCGATAGCGCCGATGCGCACCAGGCCGAACACCTCGTCGCCGGTGCGGCCCAGCGACAGGATCTGCTGGCGCAGCTGCATCAGCCGCTCGCCATAGTCCAGCAGGCGCGTGCCCACGGCCGTCAGCCGCAGTTCCTTGGCGTCGCGCTCGAACAGGCGCGCGCCGATGTCTTCCTCCAGCGAGGCGATGCGGTTGGCCACGGCGGCCTGGGTGATGTGCAGGCGGTCGCTGGCCGCACGGAAACTGCCCAGCCGGGCGGACCACAGGAATGCTTCGACGAAACGGGTATTCATATCCACGCCACGGCGCGCCCGATGACGCGCCCTTCCAAGAACGGCGGGGCGGCAGGCCCCGGCCTGTGCACATCCTAACGCCTGGCGGGCCGGCCGCGCCATGACGCCATGCGCGCCCCCTCGCGGTGCCGCATGCACCAGCATGGTTCATGCGGCGCGCCATCCTCGTCCCTCCCTGGTGCGAAACCCGGCAAAAAGCGGTTGGCACGGGTCTTGCTTGATGACTGGTATGCAAGCTTGTCTACAAGCGCCCGACTTCTTTCCGACCAGGAGCCCCGCATGACCAACCGCCCCGCGCCCTTCGCTTTCAACGCCACCCGCCGCCGTCTGATGCAGGGCGCCGCGCTGGGCGCCGCCACGCTGGCCGCGCCGGCCCTGGTGCGGGCGCAGTCGGGTACGGTCATCCGCATCGGCTACTGGCCGGTCGCGGCCGGCCTGCCGTTCTACGCCGCCATCGAGAAAGGCTACTTCAAGGAAGCCGGCCTGAACGTCGAGGCGCTCAAGTTCGCCGGCGCGCAGCAGGTCATGGAAGCCATGCTCGCGGGCCGCGCCGACGGCAGCGCCAACGGCACCGGCTCGGCCAACCTGGCCATCGGCGAGATCGCCTCGCCCGGCCTGTTCAAGATATTCGCCTCCAATCCAAGCAACGCCAAGAACGTGCTGGACGAGTTCATCGTCGCGAAAGACAGTCCCATCCAATCCATCGCAGACCTCAAGGGGAAAAAGGTCGGTTCTGGACCCGGCATCCAGAATGCCACGCTGGCCAAAGCAGTGCTGGAGCGCGCCGGCGCAACCGGGGCGACCGTGGTCGAGCTGGCGATCAGCCAGCACGTTGCCGCGGTCGCCGCCGGCCAGTTGGACGCGTGCTACACGCTCGAGCCCACCGGCACGGTCGGCCGCCTGAACGGCACCACCCGCGTGCTCGAAACCGGCGTGATCGCCAAGTACGTGCTGGGCGACCCGATGGCGCCGTGGTTCGGCGGCTCGGCCTCGCTGACCACCGCGTTCCTGAAGAAGCATCCCGAGGAAAGCAGGAAATTCATCGCCGCGTATGCCCGCGGCATCGAACTGATCCGCACCAAGCCCGACGAGGCGCGTCCCTTCATGAAGGGCTACACCGCCATCGAAGGCCCCATGACCGAGGCCGTGCCGCTGGCCGCCTACACGCTCTACAACGAGTTCAGCCCCAGCGACATCCAGTACTTCCAGAAATTCTTCGACCTGTTCGCCGACAAGGGCATCTTCGCGCAGAAGGTGGACGTCGCCTCGATGCTGTACAAGGGCTGAGCCATGGACGCGATCAACGCCAACCGCGCCGGCGCGGGCCCGGCCGTCGCCGCGGCCAAGCCGGCCAGCGCCGCCCATGGCGGCATGCCCGCCACCGCCGCCCCGCCCGTCTCTCGCCCGCCGCGCACCTGGACCGCCGCGCGCCTGCTGCCGCTGATCGGCCCGCTGGCGCTGTATGTGGTGTGGGATCTGGTGGTACGCCTGCAGCTGGTCAGCCCGGTGCTGCTGCCCACGCCCGGCGCCACGCTGGTGGCGCTGGCCAAGGGCATGGCCGGCGGTCCGCTGCTGGGCGATTTCCTGGCGTCGGTCAGCCGCACGCTGCAGGCCTTCGTCATCGCCGGCGTCATCGGCGTGCCGCTGGGCGTACTGCTCGGCAGCAATGAAAAGGCCTACCGCAGCGTCGAATTCCTGGTGGACTTCTTCCGTTCCACGCCGTCGTCCGCGCTGATCCCGCTGTTCCTGATGATCTTCGGCGTGACCGACATGAACAAGATCGCCATCGCCGCCTTCGCCGCGGTGCTGGTGATCCTGTTCAACAGCGCCTACGGCGTCATCAACGCGCGCAAGCAGCGCGTCATGGCGGCGCGGGTGATGGGCGCCTCGCGCTGGCAGATATTCAAGGACGTGCTGATCTGGGAAAGCCTGCAGCCGACCTTCGTCGGCCTGCGCAGCGGCGTGTCGATGGCGCTGGTCATCGTGATCGTGGCCGAGATGTTCATCGGCTCGGACAGCGGGCTGGGCAACCGCATCATCAATGCGCAGCAGGTGCTGAACGTGCGCGACATGTACGCCTCGATCCTGGCAGCCGGCGCCCTGGGCTACGTGCTCAACATCCTCTTTCTGGTGCTGGAAAAGCGCGTGGTCCACTGGAGCGGCCGATAATCATGTCCACCGTCATCAACCCCGTCATCGCCCCCGCCCCCACGCCCGCGCCGTTCCAGCCGGGCCCGCTGGGCACCCACATCACCATCCGCGGCCTGACCAAGTATTTCGCCGGCTGGCCGCTGTACGAGGACTTCAACCTCGACATCCCCAAGGGCAAGATCGTTTCGGTCTTCGGCCCCAACGGCTGCGGCAAGTCGACGCTGATCAACATGATCGCCGGGCTCATTCCCATCGACGCCGGCGAGATCCTGTTCGACGGCAAATCGCTGGCCCAGACCAAGATCGGCTACGTCTTCCAGAACTACCGCGAGGCCATGTTCCCGTGGCTGCGCACCATCGACAACATCGCCTATCCGCTGCGCCTGGAAGGCCGCAGCAACGCCGAGGTCGACGCGCGGGTGGAAGAGTTGGTGGCCTCGTTCGACGTCAAGTTCGACCTCAAGCGCTATCCCTACGAACTGTCGGGCGGCCAGCAGCAGACGGCCTCGATCATGCGCGCGCTGGCGCCGGGACCCGAGGTGCTGTTCCTGGACGAACCGTTCTCGGCGCTGGACTTCGAGATGACGCTGTTCATCCGCGAAAAGCTGCAAGAGGTCTTCATGCAGACCGGCACCACCATGCTGCTGGTGTCGCACGACCTGGAGGAAGCCGTGTACCTGGCCGACCAGGTGCTGCTGCTGACCAAGCGCCCCACCCGCGTGGCCGAGATCCTGGACTACGGCGACGCCCGTCCGCGCACGGTCGAGACGCTGACCGAGCCCAGCTTCATCGGCATGAAGAAACTGAGCCTGGAGATCTTCCAGCGCGAAGTGCGCCGCTAGGCCCCTTCGCCCCTTCCATCCACTTTCGCCGGGAGTCCGCCATGACCCAGGAAACCATCGACCAATACGTCCGCAGCGCGCTGGCGCTGGCGGGCTACGCCCTGCGCGAGCCGGCCACGGCCGAAGTGACGCAGCAATTCACGCGCATCCACGACATCGCCTCGACCTTCATCGACGAGGCCTTGCCGGTGGCGCTGGAATCGGCCTCGGTGTTCCGCCCGTGAGCGGCGCCGCGCTCGACCTGGCCCGCCGCATCCGTGGCGGCGAACACAGCGCGGTGGCGGTGCTCGACGCCACGCTGGCGCGCATCCGCGCCGCCGACGCGCGCTACAACTGCTTCACCGCCATCACCGAGGACCGCGCGCGCCAGGAGGCGGCCGCCATCGACGCGCGCCGCGCCCGCGGCGACGCGCTGCCGCCGCTGGCCGGCGTGCCCTACGCCGTCAAGAACCTGTTCGACATCGCCGAGGAAGTGACGCTGGCCGGCGGCCGCGTCAATGCCGCCAACCCCGCCGCGCCGCGCGACGCCACGCTGGTGGCGCGCCTGCGCGAGGCCGGCGCGGTGCTGGTGGGCGCGCTCAACATGGACGAGCATGCCTACGGCTTCACCACCGAGAACTCGCACTATGGCCCCTGCCGCAACCCGCACGACGCCACCCGCATCGCGGGCGGTTCGTCGGGCGGCAGCGCCGCCGCCGTGGCCGGCGGGCTGGTGCCGCTGACGCTGGGTTCGGACACCAACGGCTCGATCCGCGTGCCAGCCTCGCTGTGCGGCGTGTTCGGCCTCAAGCCGACCTTCGGCCGCCTGCCGCGCAGCGGCAGCTTCCCCTTCGTCGGCAGCCTGGACCATCTGGGCCCGTTCGCGGCCGACAGCGCCAGCCTGGCCGCCGTCTACGACGCGCTGCAAGGCCCCGACGCCGACGACCCGGCCTGCGCGCAGCGCGCCGCCGAGCCGGCGCTGGCCGCGCTGGGCGCCGACCGGCCGCTGCG
>NZ_CADIJR010000126.1 GCF_902859645.1 Achromobacter insuavis
CTAGCGCCAGGTCGAAACGCGTGACCGGGGCGGCCGCGCCGCGCGGCGCGCCCTGCCCCAGCTTGCGGCGCAGGCGCGGCAGCATGCGCGCCAGGCGCTGGGATTCTTCCTCGCTTTCGGGCCGGGCCTCGGCCTGCAGGGCCAGCGCCAGCGCCGCGTCGAAGCGCGCCATGCGTTCGTACACGCGGATGCGGCGATGACGCGCGCCGGGGTAGGCGCAGAGCGTGTACACCCGCTGCGCGGCCTCCCAATCCTGGGCCCGCTCGCAGGCCTGGCCCAGGCGCAGCAGCACCTTGGCGCGGCGCTTTTCGAGCCAGGCATTGCCGCTGGCGCAGTCGGCCACCGCCTGCAGCAGCGAATCGACATCAGGGCTGTCGTCCAGCGCCTGGCGGCAGGCGTGCAGGGCCAGGTAGCGGTCGACGTCTGCCCGCGCCTGGAAGGCCCGCGAGGAAGGCTCGAATGGCACCGCCTCGTACTGGAACACGCCCAGGTCGGCAAGGACGAACTCTGACCAGTCCTGGTGCAGGTTGCCGAAGAACATCAGGCGCAGGCGCTCGCACAGGTCGGCCACTGCGACGCGCCAGGCCGGATCGGAGGGCCCGGCGGCGCCGCGGCCGGCCGCAAGCGCGGGCGCGCCATCCAAGCCTGCGCCGCCGGGAGCGGCGGCGGGATTCCAGCCCGCATAGGGCTGCGCCTCGGGCTGGCTGGCCCGCAGGCCCGCCAGCAGATCGGCCTTGCGCGCCGCGCCCCTGGGGCGGACGGCGGCGAACAGCCGGTCGAGTTCGGGCCGCGTATGCAGCCCGAACAGTTCGTCCAGCGTCATCGGCGCGTCGGCGTCCAGCCAGCCCAGCGCCAGCAGCGGCGCGGCGGCCTCGGCCGTGTCGGGGATTTCCTCGTAGACCAGCCGGCTGGCGCGGAACCACGGCCCGCGGCGCATCAGCATGCGCACCAGCAACGCCTGCGAAGCTTGCGGCAAGGCCGCGAAGTCCGCCATGAAACGGCGTTCGCGGTCATCCAGCAGGTCGGCGTAGCGTTCGCCGACCCACGCCAGGGCGCGCTGGAAATTGTGCAGGTAGTAGTAACGGTGCGGGGGCAACATCGGCCGGAACGAGTGACTGGGTATTTATCCAGTAATCATAGCAGGCCGACTCGCTCGCCGCCCCCTCGGCTTATACCTATGCGTGACGCACGATCTCGAACCCCTCATCGTCCTGCGGCGCCACGAAATACGCCGTGATCGCGTCGTACTGCGCCTCGCTGGTCGTGAAGGGATGCGTGCCGGATTCGTTGCGCGCGCGCAGCCGCGCCTTGCAGACCGCGTCGGGCAGGTCCAGGAAATGCAGCTGATGGCGGCAGCCGGCGGCCTGCGCCGCCTCGCGCAGCCAGGCCCGGCTGGCGCGGGTATTGGCCGGAAAATCCAGCACCACCGACAGCCCCGCCGCCGCCAGCGCGGCGACGTGGCCGCCCATCGCCTGACGCAGGCGGCCGGCGCAGCGGGCATAGTCGGCCACCTCGCGGATCTCGCCCGGATACAACGCCGCCAGCCAGGCGTCCTCGCTGATCAGCACGGTGCGCGGCCGCGACGCCAGCTGCGCCGCCAGGGTGGACTTGCCGGCGCCGATCTTGCCGCACAGGAAATGCAGCACCGGTTCGGCGGGGGATGACACGGAAGACGCGTTCGATTGCATGGACTGCCTCTGGAAAAGACCAATGGGCGGGCCAACAAAAAACCCGCCATTGGCGGGTTGATGTAGCGATGATCCGACGCGCGCTACCCCACCGAGGTCCCAGCGGGGCGAATAATCAGGGCGGACGGGCGGCGCGGACGGTTCATGGCACGATGATGCTGGACGCCGCCAAACCTGTCAAACTCCTCCGGCAGCATGATCGCCCTGGCCACGCGCCAGGCCGGATCCTCCTCCATCGCCCCGAAAGGAATCCATGTCCCGCTCCGCCGTCACCCTGCGCCAGGCCACCGCCCGCGACGCCGACGCCATTGCCGCCATGCACGCGGCCAGCTGGGCCGTCACCTATCGCGGCCTGCTGCCGGACGGCTTTCTCGATGCCGGCCTGGCCGACAACCGCATGGTCCATTGGCAGGACCAGATGCGCGAGGCCGACACCGATGCGCAGGCCGTGTTCATCGCCGAACAGGACGGCCAGCCGATCGGCTTCGTCTGCGTCAAGCAGGAGCGCGGCCATCCCGGCGAGGTGCTGCTGGACAACCTGCACGTGCTGCCGCCCTGGCAAGGCACCGGCGCCGGCAAGCTGATGGTGGCGCAGGCCGAGGCCTGGGCCCGCGCCCGCGGCGCGTCGCGGCTGTATCTGTACGCGCTCGAAGGCAACACCCGCGCCATCGATTTCTACGAGCGCCAGGGCTGGCGCAACACCGGCACCGAAAGCGACCAGATCGGCGGCATCGAAGTGCAGGCGCGGCGCTACGAGCGGCCGTTGTAGGCCGCGCGGCGCCTGGGGCCATGCTGCTGCCAGCCCGCAGCCCGCCCGCGCCACCCTGCCCGCCCGGATCACCCGGATCGCCCGGATCGCCTCAAGCAGCCCCCCACCGCACGTGCTCGATCCGGTCGCGCCCGTTGTTCTTGGCCGCGTACAGCTGCTGGTCCACGGTCCTGATGAAGCCGGCGCGGTCCGCGCGCCCATCGGGCACCACCGTGCCCGCGCCGATGCTGACGGTGACCCGCCTGCCATGCGGTGACAGCGCATGCACGATCGCCTTTTTCTGCAGCAAGCGCTGGCAACGTTCGGCAACCTTGCGCGCGATTTCCGCATCCGCCTCGGGCAGCAGCACGACAAACTCTTCGCCGCCATAGCGCGCCACCAGATCGCGCGGCCCGTCCAATGCCAGGCTCAGCGTCTGGGCGATCTCCACCAGGCATTGGTCGCCCTGTGAGTGGCCGTAGAGATCGTTGTACTGCTTGAAAAAATCGACGTCGAGCAACAACACCGACAGCGGCTTGCGCTCGTTGCCCGCGCGCTCCCACTCCCGTTCAAAACCACTGTCGAAGCGACGCCGGTTGGCAATGTTCGTCAAGCCATCCTTGAAGGACAGGTCCTCCAGCTCCTTCTGCAGGTTCAGCAGCTTTTCCTCGGTCTTCTTGCGCTCGGTGATGTCGAACATGAAGCCGATCAGCGCATCGACCTCGCCGCTGGCGTTGCGCACGACGTGCACAACGTCGCGGATCCATACATAACCGTTGTCCTTGGTCAGCGCCCGGTAGTCGGCCTCATGGTCGACGCCGGCCCGGGATTGGGAGACGCAGAAATTCACCACGTACTCGCGGTCTTCCGGGTGCATGCGCATGGCCCAGTCCTCGACGCTCACCCAGCTATCCACCGTCCAGCCCAACAGCGCCTCGATCTGGGGACCGATATAGGCGAACTTCATCGTGGCCCAATCGATCTTCCAGGGAATCGCCTTGGTCGACTCCAGCAAAGTTCTGTACACCGCGTTGTCATCTAGCAATCTGCCTTCGTCGGCCATACCCGATCCATCCTCGATCCACATGCACCAGCCACTGTAGCCTGAACCCGGCGCGATCCCTCGACAGGCCGAAAAAAAATTCGCCCGGCGAAGCGGGCGAATCTGGGAACAACGCAGGCTTGCCGCCTGCCGGCAAGGCCGCCTACCTGACCGGCGCCTTGGCCGCGCCCACGTCCTTGCGGACCTTGGCCACGTCCGACGCGCTGACCGCCGCGCCTTCGTTGCCCCAGCTGGCGCGCACGAAGGTCACCACGTCGGCGACTTCCTTGTCGGTCAGGCGCCAGTCGAAGCCCGGCATCGCATACGCCGTGGGCGCCGCCGAGGTCCCCGGCATCTGCGCGCCCTTGAGCACGATGTGGATCAGCGAGGCGGGATCGGCCGAGTTCACGGTCGAGCTCAGCGCGAGCTGCGGGAAGGTCTCCGCGTAGCCCTTGCCGGTGCTGCGGTGGCAGGCCGCGCAGTTGTTCAGGAACGTCATGGCGCCGTCGCTCGTATCCTTGCCGGTGCGCAGGGCCTGCGCCACGGTGTCGTTGTAGGCGAGCGGCTTGGTGGCGTTCTTGTTCACCGGCGGCAGGCTCTTCAGGTAGACCGCGATGGCGTTGACGTCGGCGTCGGTCAGATGCTGGGTGCTGTCCTGCACCACCTGCGCCATGCCGCCGAACGCGGCCGAGTGGCCGTTGCGGCCGGATTTCAGGAAGGCGGCAATGTCCTCCTTGCTCCAGCTGCCCAGGCCGTCGGTCATGTCGCCGCGCAGGTTCTTGGCGAGCCAGCCCTCGACCACGCCGCCGGACAGGAAGGCCGAGCCGTCGGCGTCGGTCAACGCCTTTTCCTGCAGGGCGAAGCCGCGCGGCGTGTGGCAGGTGCTGCAATGGCCCAGGCCCTCGACCAGGTACTGGCCGCGCAGCAGCGCCACCTTGTCGGCGTCGCTGGCCGGGGCGGTGACCGGCGCCGTGACGACATCGGGCGCGAACATCCAGCGCCACACGCCCAGCGGCCAGCGCATCGACAACGGCCAGGTGATGTCGGTGTCCTTGTTGGCCTGCTTGACCGGCTCGACGCCGTGCATGAAGTAGGCGTACAGGGCCTTGACGTCATCCGGCGTGACCTTGGCGTAAGCGGTATACGGCATGGCCGGATACAGCGAGTGGCCATCCTTGGCCACGCCATGGCGCACGGCGCGGTCGAAGTCCTCCAGCGTGTAGTTGCCGATGCCCGTGTCCTTGTCGGGCGTGATGTTGGTGGAATAGATGGTGCCCAGCGGCGACTCGATGCCCAGGCCGCCGGCGAACGGCTTGCCGTCCTTGGCGGTGTGGCAGGCGATACAGTCGCCGGCGCGCGACAGGTATTCGCCCTGCTTGATGCGCTGCGCATCCGCGGTGGCGGGCGTGCCGTCGGCGGCCCAGCCGGTGCCGCAAGCCAGGATCGAGAGCGCGGCAACAATGGTTTTCTTCATCATTGTCGGCTCCTTACGCCTGGACCAGCGGGCCGGGGTTCTTCAGGTACTGGTCGCGGATCGCTTGCGCGGCCCAGTACGCCAGTGCGCCCACCAGGCCGGTCGGGTTGTAGCCCATGTTCTGCGGGAACACGCAGGCGCCCATCACGAACACGTTGGACACGTCCCAGCTCTGCAGGTACTTGTTGACCACGCTTTCCTTGGGGTTGGCGCCCATGATGGCGCCGCCGGTGTTGTGCGTGCTCTGGTAGACCCGGGTGTCGTAGCGCGCGCCCTTCTTGCGCACGGCGACGAAGTGCTTCTCGGGCTTCATGGCCTTGGCCACGTCCTCCATGCGCTTGCCCATGTAGCCCAGCATGTCGAATTCGTTGTCGTGCCAATCGAACGTCATGCGCAGCAGGGGCTGGCCGAAGCTGTCCTTGTAGGTCGGGTCCAGCGACAGATAGGCGTCGCGGTACGACATCACCGAACCGGAGATGCCGATGGTCATGTAGCGCTGGTAGGCGTCCTGCACGCCGGCCTTCCAGGCGGTGCCCCAGGACGGGGTGCCGGGCGTGGTGGGCGTCATCTTGATGGGACGGCCGCCGTAGCGCACGTGGCGGATGCTGGCGCCGCCGACGAAGCCGAGCGGGCCGTGGTCGAACTGGTCGCCGTTCAGGTCATCCATGCCGACGCCGCCGGCGCCGGTGCCGACGAACGGGTTGAGCTGGGTGCCCTTGGGCAGCAGCACGTTGACCGCGCCGTTCATCTGGTAGGCGTAGTTCTTGCCGACCACGCCTTCGTTGGTCTTGGGATCGTAGGGCTTGCCGATGCCCGACAGCAGCAGCAGGCGCACGTTGTGCATCTGGTAGGCCGACAGGATCACCAGGTCGGCCGGCTGCTCGATCTCGCGGCCCTGGGCGTCGATGTAGGTCACGCCGACGGCCTTCTTGCCGGTCGAATCGAGGTTGACCTTGATGACGTGCGAGTGGGTGCGCAGTTCGAAGTTGGGCTTTTTCAGCAGCACCGGCAGGATGGTGGTCTGCGGCGAGGCCTTCGAATACATGTAGCAGCCGTAGTTCTCGCAGAATCCGCAGAAATTACAGGGGCCCAGGCGCACGCCGTACGGGTTGGTGTATGGGCCGGAGGCGTTGGCCGCGGGCGCCGGATACGGATGGAAGCCCACTTCGCGCGCGGCCTTCTCGAACAGCTGGGCGCCGTAGGTGTTGGCCAGCGGCGGCAGCGGGAATTCCTTGCTGCGCTTGCCTTCCAGCGGGTTGCCGCCCTCGACGATCTGGCCGTTGAGGTTGCCGGCCTTGCCGGAGGTGCCGCAGACGTATTCGAACTTGCTGAAGTACGGCTCCAGTTCGTCGTAGGTGACGCCGAAGTCCTGGATGGTCATGCCTTCGGGAATGAAGCTCTTGCCGTAGCGCGTTTCGTAGCGCGTGCGCAGTTCCAGCTCCTCGGGCAGCGTGCGGTAGTGCATGCCGTTCCAGTGGAAGCCCGCGCCGCCGACGCCGGTGCCCAGCAGGAAGGAGCCATTCTGGCGATACGGCACGGCCACGTCGTCGACGCCATGCCGTATCGTCACGGTCTCCTTGGACAGGTCCTGGAACAGCTTGCCGCGCACGGAGTACGCCAGCTCGTCCAGCACCTTGGGATATTCCGCGTCCTTGGGGGTGTCCTGCATGGCGCCGCGTTCCAGCGCCAGCACGTGCAGGCCGGCCTCGGTCAGTTCCTGGCCCAGGATCGCGCCGGTCCAGCCGAACCCGACCAGCACCGCGTCCACTTTGTCTTTCTTGATCGCCATGGCTTACCCCTTATCCCCGGAGATCGACACGGGCCCGTAGGGGTACTTGGCGTTGGGCTGGTCGACCCAGTCCATGTAGTCGCCGCGCGCGCCCGGGAAGCCCACCATCTTCCACCCCACCATGTTCTTGTTGCCGCCGTACATCGGATCGGCGAAGAAGCCCTCCTTGGTGTTGCCCAGGAGGAAGCTGAAGAACGTTTTGGCGGGCACGGTCTCGAACTCGATCTTGCCGGCCTGCAGGTCCTTCAGGATCTGTTCCTGCTGCGGCTTGTCCAGTTCGGCATAGAGCTTGCCGTGGGTCTTCTTGCACCACGCGTCACAGGCCTCGATGCCGTGGCGGTAGACCTCGCGCGGGTTCTGGTTGAGCTGGTAGCCCAGTTCGGGCGCCACGTCGGGATGGAACGGCCCCTGCATGTACCAGAGCTTGCCGTGGCCATAAGGCGTTTCCATCTGGCGATCGATGAACTCCGGCACGCCGGCCTCGATGGCGCCGGGACCGTACTGGTCCGCGGGGATCAGGTGATCGACCGCGGCCACGATGAAGTTCCATTCGGGCTTGGTGAAGTAAGTGGGCTCGTAGGCCTTGGCCGCGCGGGCCGCGCCGCCATCGGCGGCGTTGCTACAGCCGGCGACCACGCCGGCCGCCAGCGTCGAGGCCGGCACGATGGCCAACGCCTGCAGAAACCGCCTGCGCGGCTTTGTGTCTTCTGTCATGGACATCTCCGTGAAAATTCCAAGTCGTCCTAGCGCGCAGCCGAACATGAACTCTGGAAACACGAACTGCCGGGCGGCGCCCTGGTGACAACACGCTCTTCTTCGTTACTGAAAAGCAGGCCGATCCTTGAAAAGGGACGCAAGGAAAGGTGGCCCTCATTATGCGCTTTTCAGACCAACTGATCTGCTCTCCCGACCGTATCAGATCGATTTTCTTGACTTGGGATTTACTTTTGCATTAAGGACACTGTCAGAAGAATGCAAAACAGCCCCTGCTCTGTATAGTGCGCGAGTGCGCGCGCGGCCCGCGCTGGCCCGCCTGCCGCCGGATAACAAACGTTACTCACGGAAACCATTCGATGACGGAAAAGAACAATACCTGGCGCAGCACGACCACCACCCGCAGTTGGACGATATCCAGCGGCCTGTCGAGCGAACACCGCGACGCCATCGAGGCGCTGCGCGGCGCGGGCCTCGGCGACGGGGCCCGCGTCAGTGAGCAATGGCGTTACGCCGGCGACGATGGCGACGGGCCGTTCAATGTCGAGATCAAGGATGGCGCGGTCACGGTGAATGGCCGCCGCTACGACAGCCTGGACGAGGTGCCGCGCGAGGAACGCGAACGCATCGAAGCGCTGCGCAACGGCCTGGCCCACGACGGCTTGTGGGACACGCTGCGCGAGGCCGGCCTGGATATTGGCGGCCTGATGGGCGCGGACGCGCCGACCAGCCAGGCCAAGCCCGAATTCATCATGGAAACGGATATCCCCGACGTGCGCGACGCGGCGCCCGCCGGCGCCTCGGCGGCGGCATCCGGCGTCGACGCATCCGCGCCGGGCGCGGTGCCGCGCGGCGGCAGCGGCCTGCGCCGCATCGTGCTGGTGGCCGTGGTGGTGGGACTGGCGTGGTGGGTGCTGCGCGCGACCGGCGCGGCCTGAAGCGCGGTCCCTTCCCCGCAGGATCGGCCATCAGGGACTGTCCACCCGCGCCATGGGCATGCCGCGCCCCGCGGGCCGGCCGGCTTCAGGTCGTGGTCTGCACGTGCAGGCGGCTGGACTTGCAGCGGTGCAGCGCGCGGTAATGCTCCAGCGGCCGGCCGTTGGCGCCGTAAGCGATCGACTCGATGCGCAGCAGCGGTTCGGGCTCGGTCATGCCCAGCAAGGCGCAGGTCTCCGCATCCGGCAGCACCGCGTCGATCCAGCGTTCGGCGCGCACGATGCGCAGGCCGTACTGGCGCCGCAGCACATCGTAAAGCGAGCGGTTGTCCAGGCGGGTGCGATTCAGCCCCGGCGCCAGGTCGGCGGGCACCGCGGTTTCCACCAGCAGCTGCAACTCGCCATCGACGCTGCGCAGGCGCTTGAGCGCGACGACCTGCGCGTCCTCGGCCAGGCCGAGCGACGTCATCTCGCGTTCGCTTGGCGCGCGCAGTTCCTGCAGCAACACCTGGGTGCGCACGGTGCGGCCCTTGCGCTCCATCTCATCGGAAAAGCCCAGCACGGTCGAAACGAAGTCCTCGTCGCGCTCGCGCGCCGAGACGAACGCGCCCTGCCCGCGGATCTTGTAGATCAGGCCGTTGCGCACCAGGTCGGCCAGCGCCTCGCGCACCACGATGCGCGAGATGCCGTACTGCTCGCCGAACTCGGCCTCGGTCGGCAGCTTGGCGCCCACGGCCAGCTCGCCCTGCAGGATCTTGCCGCGCACCACGTCGCGGAACTGGGTCCATAGCGGGGCGCCGGCGCTGCGGTCCAGCACGGTGTCTTCGGTCGGAGTAAGGCTGCTCATAACGTGATGGGACTTGGAATCGAAGCGGAAAATTGAACACGGTGCCGGTCCCGCAGCGTATCGATGCAGGCCTGCAATTCTTGCTCGCGCCGCGCCGCGCTCCAACCCAGCTCGGCCGCGGCGATGGCGGCCAGCTCGGCCGCCAGCGCGGCGGTGACGCGGCCGCGGATGGCCAGCAGCGTGCGGCGGATCACCAGATCGGCCAGGTGCTGCACGGCCGTCTCGCGGCACAGGAAACGGACCTCGGCCGCCGAATGGTCCGGCGCGTGCCGCAGCGGCGCGTCGCCTTCGGCGGCGAAACGCGCCGCCAGCGCCTGCGCGCGGGAACCATAGCGGTTGACCAGTTCGGCCACGCGCGCGCGGCCCAATCCGCTGGCCTGCGCGATGCCGTCGACGAAGCGTTCCCGGGCCGGCGCGTCGGCGGGCATATCCGCGCCGCCGCCGATGGCCAGGCTTTCGGTGGACCGCGCGCGCGGGCGGCCCAGTTGCCGCAGCACCGCGTCGGCCGCTGCCTGCGCCAGCGAACGGAAGGTGGTCCACTTGCCGCCCACCAGGCACACCAGCGGCACCTCGCGCGCGCCATTGGGCGGGTCGATCGCCACCGCGTGGTCGCGCGAGATCTGGCCGGGCTTGTCGGCCCCGGACTGCGCCAGGGGCCGCACGCCGACGTAAGTGTAGACCACGTCGCCGGGACCGAAATCCAGGCGCGGAAAGACCTCGCGCAACACGTCCAGCAGATAGTCGACCTCGGCCGGTTCGGTGGCGGCCTGGTCGGGATCGTCGACCGGAATGTCGGTGGAGCCGACCAGCACCCGGTCCAGGAACGGATAGACGATGCAGACGCGGCCGTCCGAGGCCTCGAAATACGCCATGCGGCCGCGCAGGGCGTCGCGCAGCGCGGGATGGTCCAGGATCAGGTGCGACCCCTTGGTGCCCATGACGCGCGAGCCGGCCCCTTGCAGCGCGCTGGCCGAGCGGTCGAGCCAGGCGCCGGTGGCGTTGACCACGGTGTCGGCGGTGACCCGCACCGATTCGCCGGTGAGTTCGTCGCGCAGCGTCACGCTGCGCCCCTGGCAGGCGGTGACGCTGCAATAGTTGGCGGCGGCCGAGGCCGGCTGGTCGCGATGGCCGTCGTGGATCAGCTCCAGCACCAGCCATTCGGGATGGCGGATCCAGGCGTCGTAGTAGGTCGCGGTCCAGCGCACCGCGGCGCCGAACAGCGCGCCGTCGGCGGCCGGCACGCGCGCGATGCGGTGCTCGGGCATGACGCGCTGGCGCCGGCCCAGCCGGTCGTACAGCCGCAGGCCCAATCCCACCACGCACAGGCCGCGCGCGCCGGGCGAGGCGCTGAAGCCCGCGAAGCGCAGCACGCTGCCCACCAGGCCGCCGAAGCGGCTCGACAGCGGCACCACGGTTTCCAGCGGCCGCACCAGGTGCGCGGCGTTGCGCAGCAACAGGTTGCGTTCGCGCGTGGCCTCGGCCACCAGCGAGAACGCGCCGCTCTCCAGATAGCGCAGGCCGCCATGGATCATGCGCGACGGCGCGCTGCTGGCGCCGGCGGCGATGTCGGCCTTGTCGACGATCAGGCAATCCACGCCTTGCAGCGACAGGTCGCGGAACACGCCGGCGCCATTGACGCCGGCGCCGACGATCACGGTCGAGAAATGGCGGCCCGCCAGCGCCGCCGGGCGCGCGTAGACCGAGGCGCCGGGGGTCATCGCGCCGCTCCCGAGAGTTGGCCGAAGGCCGGCGCCAGGCTCTCCACCACGCGGTGGAACTGTCCGTAGAAATCGGTATGGGCCGCCTGCTCATGCGGATCCGGCGCCACCTGCTCGCACGGCGCCGGCAGGCAATCGGCGGCGTCCAGCCCTTGCGACAGGGCCGCATAGCCGGCCGCGCCGCGGGCGCCCGTCTCGTCGTCGCCGCAGCGTTCGACCGCGTGGCCGAGAAAGCCCGCCAGCATGCGCGCCATGCGCTGGTCGCGCGCGCCGCCGCCCAGCGCCGCCACCCGGCC
>NZ_CADIJR010000127.1 GCF_902859645.1 Achromobacter insuavis
AGCACGCGCGGCCCCTCGCCCGCCGCCGCGCGCGCCGGCGCCGGGTCGGCCAGCGCCTCCAGCAGCGGGCCGCCGAATGCCGCCAGGGTCTTGCCGCTGCCGGTGGGCGTGTGCAGCAGGCCGGATTCACCGGCCAGATAGCGCCGCCAGGTTTCGCGCTGGAACGCGGCGGGCTTCCAGCCGCGCGCCGCGAACCATGCCAGCAAGGGGCCGTCCCGCCTCGCGGCGCTCATCGCGCCAACGCCTTCAGGGTATCGAGCCGGTCGGCCTGGTCGGCGCGCTTGTCATGGCGCCAGCGCAGGATGCGGGGAAAGCGTACCGCCACGCCGGACTTGTGCCGCCGGGACAGGTTGACGCCCTCGAAGCCCAGCTCGAACACCTGCACCGGGTCGACCGAGCGCACCGGGCCGAAGCGTTCGCGCGTGTGGGCGCGCAGCCAGCGGTCCAGTTCAAGGATCTCCTTGTCGTCCAGGCCCGAGTAGGCCTTGGCGATGGGCACCAGCGCGTCGCCGTCCCACAGGCCGAAGGTGTAGTCGGTGTAGAGCGTGCTGCGGCGGCCGTGGCCGGACTGCGCGTACAGCAGCACCGCATCGATGGTGAGCGGATCGATCTTCCACTTCCACCAGTCGCCGCGCCGCCGGCCGGCCTGGTAGGGCGCGCCGCGGCGCTTGAGCATGAAGCCCTCCACGCCGCGCTCACGCGATTGCGCGCGCAACGCCTGGGCCTCGTCCCAGCTTGCCGGCGCCACCAGCGGCGACAGGCCCAGGCGCGGGTCGGCGCGCTCGCGCAACAGCGCTTCCAGCCGCGCGCGGCGCCCGGCCTGCGGCGCGTCGCGCAGGTCGGCGCCGTCCAGCTCCAGCAGGTCATAGGCGAGCAAGCGCACCGGCGCCTCGGCCAGCCACCGGGGCCCGGGCTTGAGCCGCTGGATGCGGGTCTGCAGGGCCGAGAACGGCATCGGGTCGGCGCTGTCTTCCTGCCAGGCCAGCAGCTCGCCGTCGATGACGCAGTCCACCGCCAGCGCGGCCGCGGCGGCCTCGACTTCCGGGAAGCGGCCGTCCAGGCGCTCTTCGCCGCGCGACCACAACGCCACCTCGCCGCGCCGCCGGATCAGTTGCGCGCGGATGCCGTCCCACTTCCACTCCAGCAGCCAGTCGTCGATCGGCCCCAGCAGCGCCGGGGCGCCCTCCAGCGGCGAGGCCAGGAAAAAGGGATAGGGCTGCTGGCGGTCGCCCGGCAGCTCGTCGGCGCTGAGCAGGTCGCGCAGAAACGCGGGGCTGGGCGACCATGCGCCCAGCATGCGCTGCGCGATGCGGGCGATGGGCACGCCCGACAACTCCGCCAGCGCCTGCTGCACCATGCGTTGCGACACGCCGACGCGCAGCGCGCCGGTCAGCAGCTTGTTGAAGACCAGGCGCTCGATGTAGGGCAGGCCCCGCCAGGCCGCGACGATGACTTCGCGGCGCTCGGCCTCGTCGCGGTTGGCGACCGGCACCAGCATCTCCTCGATCCAATCGGCCAGGCCGCGCTCGGGCGCGGCAATGCGCGGATCGGGCACCAGCAGCGCCAGCGTCTCGGCCAGGTCGCCGACCTGGTCGTAGCAGGCGTCCACCAGCCAGGGCGCGGTGTCGGAGGCGGTCGCGGCCCATGCGCGCAACTCGCCGACGGCGGCGATCTTGCGGCGCGCGCTGCTGATCTTGCCGCCCGCCAGCAGGTACAAGGCCCAGGCCGCGTCGCGCGGCGGCGCATCGCGGAAGTACGCCAGCAGCGCCGCGCGCTTGTCCAAGGTGGCGGTGCTGCCGTCCAGTTCCTGATACAACGCCGCGAATCGCTTCATGCCTGGGTCCGTTCCCCTGTCGCTACGAAAATGGCGCGGCGCGCCGTCCTAATCGTCTTCGCCATATTGCGTGGCCAGCGTCTCGGCGGCGATGCCGGATTCATTCAACGTGCGCACCAGCGCGTCGGTGTCGCCATGCGTGGCGATGACGCGGCGGGCGCCGGTCTGGCGGATCGTGCGCAGCAGATCGGGCCAGTCGGCATGGTCCGACACGACGAAGCCCCGGTCCATGTTGCGTCGGCGCCGGTTGCCGCGCAGCCGCATCCAGCCGGACGCGAAGCCGTGCTGCGCCTTGCGGAAGCGCCGCAGCCACGCGCTGCCGGCCGCCGACGGCGGCGCCAGCACCAGCTCGCCAGCAAATCCCGTGCCCGCGGCCGCCGGCGCGCCGTCCGCGTCGATGACCAGGCGCGTGTCGGGCAGCGCGATGCCGGCCTCGCGGTAGACGTCCACCCCCGCGGCAATCGCGCCATGCAGGTAGACGGGCCGGTCGACGAACGGCATCAGTTCGGCCAGCACCCGCTGCGCCTTGCCCAGCGCATAGCAGTACAGAATGGCCGCCTCGCCGCGCGCGGCGCAATGGTCGCGCCACTGGACGATGTCGCGCGCCACCTCCGCGGTGTCCGGCCAGCGATAGATCGGCAGGCCGAAGGTGGCTTCGGTGATGAAGGTGTCGCACGGCACCACCTCGAACGGCGCGCAGGTGGGATCGGGCTGGCGCTTGTAGTCGCCCGACACGACCCAGACCTGGCCGTCGACCTCGATGCGTACTTGCGCGGAGCCCAGCACGTGGCCCGCGGAATGCAGCGAAACGCGCGCCCGGCCCAGCGTGAACGGCTCGCCATAGGCGTGGACGCGGTAGTCCTGCTCACGCAGTCGCCATTGCAGGATGGGCAGGCCCTCGGCACTGGTGTGGTAGCAACCCATGCCGACGCGGGCGTGGTCGCCATGGCCATGCGTGAGGACGGCCACGTCCACGGGGCACCAGGGGTCGATGTAGAACCCGCCCGCGGCGCAGTACAGGCCCTCCGGACGCAATTGGACGATGTCGGCCATGGATGCTCTCCCGCCGGGATGGGCGCGACTCGCGCGGGGCGCGCGAAACGCGGCACGGCATCAGTCGGTTATACCGCGAATGCCGCGCCTGGCCAAAGCCGCCAGGCCGCTAGGCCGCCCGCCGCGCGGCGGCCTCGGCCGGATCCCAACCCCGGCCCGGCACCGCCGCCAGCAATGCCTGGGTATAGGGATGCGAGGGCTGGCCGAAGACCTCGGCGCACGGCCCCTCCTCCACCACCTTGCCGTCCTTCATGACCGCAACGTGGTCGCACACCTGCGCCGCGACCCGCAGGTCATGGGTGATGAACAGGATCGACAGGCCCAGTTGCTCGCGCAGGCGCGCCAGCAGCGCCAGCACCTGCGCCTGCACCGAGACGTCCAGCGCCGACACCGGCTCGTCGGCGATCAGCACGCGCGGCCGCATCGCCAAGGCCCGCGCCAATCCCACGCGTTGCCGCTGTCCGCCCGAGAACTCGTGCGGATAGCGGTTGATCGCGTCCGGCGACAGGCCGACCAGTTCGAACAATTCGCGCGCCTGGGCCCAGGCCTCGCGCCGCGGCATGCCATGCACGATGGGTCCGCGCGCGACGATCTCGCCCACGCGCTGGCGCGGATTGAGCGAGCCATAGGGGTCCTGGAACACCATCTGCACTCGCCGCGCATGCGCGCGCCGCGCGCCGGCGCCCTTGAAGGCCAGCGGTTCGCCCGCCAGCGTGACAGCGCCCGCGTCGGGCGGCGCCAGCCCCAGCAGAGTGCGCGCCAGGGTCGACTTGCCCGAGCCGCTTTCGCCGACGATGCCGAGCGTGCCGCCTTCGCGCAGCGTCAGCGACACGCCATCGAGCGCGCGCGTCTCGCGTCCCGGCTGGTTGAACCAGCCGCGCTTGCGGTAGGTCTTGGTCAGCGCCACGGTCGTGAGGATGGCGGGCGCATCGGGCGCGACCGGCGTGCGCGCCGCGGCCGGCGCCAGCGGCGGCACCGCCGCGATCAGGGCGCGCGTGTACGGATGGCGCGGATGCCGCAGCACCTCGTCGGCGCGGCCGCTCTCCACCAGTTCGCCGCGCTGCATGACGGCGACGCGGTCGGCGATCTCGGCCACCACGCCGAAGTCATGGGTGATGAACAGCACCGCCGTGCCCTTGCGGCGTTGCAGGTCATGGATCAGGTGCAGGATCTGCGCCTGCGTGGTGACGTCGAGCGCCGTGGTCGGTTCGTCGGCGATCAGCAGCGCCGGCTCCAGCGCCAGCGCCATGGCGATCATGGCGCGCTGGCGCTGGCCGCCGGACAGTTCGTGCGGATACGCGCCCAGCGCCAGCGCCGGGTCCGGCAGACGCACCGAATCCAGCAGGCCCAGCGTGCGGCGGCGGATCTCGGCGCCGGACAGGCGCGTGTGGGTGCGGAACACTTCCGCGATCTGGTCGCCGATGGTGCGCAGCGGATTGAGCGCCGTCATCGGCTCCTGGAAGATCATGCCGATGCGCTGGCCGCGCAGGCGGCGCATGGCGGCCGGGGACAGGCGCAGCAGGTCCTCGCCTTCCCACAGCACCTGTCCGCCGCTGGCGCGCACGCCCTGCGGCAACAGGCCCAGGATGGCGCCGGCGGTCAGCGATTTTCCGGACCCGCTCTCGCCGACGACGCACACGATCTCGCCGGCGTTGACGGACAGGGACAGGTCATGGAGCGCATGCGGCCGGTCGGCGCCGGCCGGCAGGTCCACCGTCAGGTTCTGGATGCGTAGCAGTTCGGTCATGGGAGGCCGATGGTAAAGCGCGCGGCGACAGCGGCTAACGACAGATCGGCGATTAGCAAATTCCCGCCGCGTGATCCCGCGGACCGGACTTGTTAAGATGCCCGCAACGGCAGATTCTTGCCCTTGCCCACAGGAGCAGCGCCCCTTGACGCGGATCCTCACGACCTTGCTCTCCCGCCTCGGCCAGGCGCTGCTGCTCGCCTGCCTGGCCTGCTCCGCCGCGTTTGCCGCCCCGCCCACCCTGGCGCAATGCAACGGCATCAAGGATCTGGCCGTCGTCGCCCACCTGGATGACGACCTGCTGTTCATGAACCCGGACATCGCGTCCAACGTCGCCGCCGGCGGCTGCGTGCGGGTGATCTACCTGACCGCCAGCGATGCCGGCGAGGGCGACACCTACATGCTGGGCCGGGAGCGCGGCGTGCGCGCGGCCTATGCCTACATGGCGCGCCAGCCCGACCTGTGGAAGGAAAGCGTGGGCCATGCGGACCAACGCCAGATCGCGCGTTTCACCTTGTCCGGCAACCCGCGCGTGCAGCTGTGGCACCTGCGCCTGAAAGACCCGTGGCTGGGCAAGGGCTGGGGCAGCCTCACGCCGCTGAGCCGCACCGAGTCGGAACCGGGACAGACGGTGGACACGCTGGGGCCGTATCCGGAGGTCTACTCGCGCGAACAGCTGATCGACACCCTGGCCGAGCTGATCCGCCAGTACCAGCCGACCACGGTGCGGCACCTGGACGACACCATCAGCGTGCCCTACACGCAGCTGTGCTGGCGCTGCGCCGGCCACGGGCACCCTGACCATATCGCCAGCGCGCGGCTGGTCCGCGCCGCCATGCTGCGCGCGCCCGGCAACTACGCCGAGATCGGCTACATCGACTACCCCAGCCAGGAACGCGCCAGCAACCTCGCCGATAACGAGATCGCCAGCAAATCGATGATCTTCCAGCACTATGCCTGGAACGACTACCACTATTGCGCCGGCCCCACCGGCTGCAAGGAGCCGGCCGGTCCCGCGGCCGCCTGGGTGCAACGCGCCTACTACGTCTCGCGCCAGGACATGCCGCCGCAGATCTATCCGGACGGACGCAACGGCCTGGTGGTGTTCGCCGCCGGCGAGACCAACGCCGCCGCCAACCGCTGGGACTCCGGCCAGCGCCGCTGGCAGAGCCTGGGCGGCCGCACCGGTGGCCCGCTGGTGACATTCGGCCACGCCGACGGCACCGCCGGCCTGATGGCGCGCGATCCGCTGGGCGGCGTGTGGGCCAACAAGCAGCGCCACGATGGCACCTGGCAGGGCTGGCAGGCCCTGGCCGGCGTGCGCGTCAGCCAGATTCCGGCCGTGGCGCCGCGCGGCGAAGCCGCCGCCGTGGCGCTCGGCTACGACGGCCTGCTGCACTGGATCGCGCCGACCGGCATCGACGGCAGCTGGGCCCCGTGGCAAAGCCTGCCGCCGCTGGACGGCGCCACCGGCGCGCCCGCGGTCGTGCGCGGCGATGACGGCCGCTACATCGTCTTCGCGTCGGCCGGCGGCGGCCAGCTGTTCTACACGCGCCAGTTGCCGGCGCGAAAGGGCCAGCGCCCCGAGTGGCACTCCTGGCGCCGCGTGCAGGCGCCCCAGGCCGCCGGCGGACTGGCCGCGATCCGCAACCACGAGCACCGCGTCGAACTCTATTTCCGCCAGCGCGCCAACAATCACCTGACGCGGCTGGAAGAAGCCGGCGACACCACCGACCTGGACATGGAATGGAGCGCGCCGACCGACCTGGGCGTGCCCTACATCGGCCGCCCCGCCATCGACGCCGATGCGCAGGGCAACGTGATCGTGGCGATCCTGGAACGCGCTGACGGACCGCTCTGGCTGGTGGAACACGGCAAGCCGGCCAGGCTCGACGCCGAGGCCGCCTCGCCGCCGGCCATCCACCTCATCGACGGCACCTTGTACGTCGTCGCGCGCATGGCGGGCGGGCCCCAGCGCTACCAGGTGCTGTCGCGCCGCGACGGCGTCTGGGCCGCCAGCCTGACCCTGGACGGCATGCCCGCCACCGGCGGCGGCCCGTTCGCGACCCTGGCCGCGCGGCCCGCCGACCTGCCCAAGCTGGGCGCCAACGACGCCCAGAACGCGGTCGTGGTGCGGCCCTCCGCCACCGAACCCGGCACCCTGACACAGGAAGCGATGCCCACGCAGGCCTCGCGCGCCGCCACACCGACCCGCACGCAATGAAGGGCGGATTGCCGGCACGGTAGTCCGCCCGGCGATGGGCGACCAGCGGAACACCCGGCCGCGCGGGCTGGCGGCCGGCTAACGCGGAATCCGCATATCGACATGCGAAAAACGTCCTTCTGGCGGCTGCCGTGACTGCTTAGGATCAGGGTTTTTCCTTCCCTGCCCTCATGCCCCACTCCCCCTCTGAGTCCGCCTCGACGGCGCCGGTGCGCGTTGCCGTCGACGTCGGCGGCACGTTCACCGATATCGTCCTCGAACAGGAACCGCGACGCTGGTCGGCCAAGCTGCTGACCACGCCCGACGCGCCCGAAACCGCCGTGCTGCAAGGCATCGAAGAGCTGCTCGGCCAGGCCGGCCTGGCGTGGCCGCGGGTCGACCTGCTGATCCTGGGCACCACGCTGGCCACCAACGCGCTGATCGAGCGCAAGGGCGCCCGCACCGCGCTGCTGACGACCGCGGGTTTCCGCGACCTGGTCGAGATCGGCCTGGAAGACCGCTTCGCGCAGTACGACATCTTCCTGGACAAGCCCGAACCGCTGGTGCCGAGGCCCTGGCGCTTCGGCGTCACCGAGCGCGTCGATGCGCACGGCCAGGTGCTGACGCCGCTGGACGAGGCCCAGGTGGTCGCGCTGGCCGGCGAACTGACCCGCGCCGGCATCGAGAGCGTGGCGGTGTGCCTGCTGCACAGCTATGCCCACCCCGGCCACGAGCGCCGCATCCGCGAGCTGCTCAAGGCGCACGCGCCGCAGCTGTGGGTGTCGCTGTCTTCCGACGTCTGCGCCGAGATCCGCGAATATCCGCGCCTGTCCACGGTCAGCGCCAACGCCTATGTGCAGCCGCAGGTGTCCGGCTACCTGCGCCGGCTGAACGACGCGGCGCGCCAGCGCGGGCTGCGCGACGAACCGTTCCTGATGACCTCGGGCGGCGCCATCGCCACCCTGCAGACCGGCATCGACGAACCGGTGCGGCTGGTGGAATCGGGCCCCGCGGGCGGCGCCATCCTGGCCCAGCACATCGCCGAACAGACGGGCGCGGCGCGCGCGCTGTCGTTCGACATGGGCGGCACCACCGCCAAGATCTGCTACATCGACGACTTCGAGCCACAGGTCAGCCGCAGCTTCGAATTCGGCCGCGTGCACCGCCACTTGAAAGGCTCGGGCCTGCCGATCCGCATCCCGGTGATCGAGATGGTGGAGATCGGCGCCGGCGGCGGCTCGATCGCGCGCGTCAACCACCTGGGCGTGGTGCAGGTCGGCCCGGACAGCGCCGGCTCCTCGCCCGGCCCCGCCGCCTACGGCAATGGCGGCGAGCTGCCCACCGTGACCGACGCCCACGCGCTGATCGGCACCGTCACGCCCGAGCGCTTCGCGGTCGGCAAGGTCAGCCTGCAACCCGAGCGCGCGCGCCAGGCCATCGAGACGCACCTGGCCGGCCAGGCCGGGCTGGAGGCGCCACAGGCCGCCCAGGCCATCATCGAAGTGGTCAGCGAGAACATGGCCAACGCCGCCCGCGTGCACGCCTCCGAGTTGGGCAAGGCGGCCGAGGAGCACACGCTGATCGCCTTCGGCGGCGCCGCGCCGCTGCATGCCGCCGGACTGGCGCGCAAGCTCGGCATCGGCCGCGTCATCATCCCGGAATCGGCGGGCGTCGGTTCGGCGGTCGGCTTCCTGTGGGCGCCGATCGCCTACCAGGCGGTGCGCAGCTTCCACCAGCAGCTGGCCGACATCGACCATGCCGCGGTGCAGCGCCTGCTGGACGAACTGACCGCGGGGGTCGACACGGTGGTGCGGCGCGCCGCGCCCGACGCGCCGCTGCATCACAAGCGCGTGGTGTTCATGCGCTACAGCGGCCAGGGCCACGAGATTGCCGTGGACTTGCCGGACGGCCCCTTCGACGCCGCCGCCAGCGCGCGGCTGGGCGCCGCCTTCGCCGAACGCTACGCCCAGCTGTATGGCCGCAGCCTGCCGCACGTGGCGCCCGAGGCCGTCAGCTGGTCGGTCGCCGCCCAGGCCGGCGAGCGCCGCGCGCGGCCCCAGGACCACATCGCCAGCGGCCCGGGCACCGCCGCGCGCCAGGCCGGCACGCGCCGGCTGTATGACTTCGAGCGCAACGACTGGATCGAGGTGCCGACCTACGAACGCCAGGCGCTCGACGCCGAGCAGACACTGAGCGGCCCCGCCCTGGTCGTGGAAGACGAGACCACCACTTTCGTGCCCGCGGGCTTCGAGGCACGGCGCAGCCGGCTCGGCTCGCTGGTGCTCGATGACATCAAGGCGGCCGCCGCGCGCGCCGCAAAGGACCCCGCATGAGCACCCCGCAACACACGCCCCAGCAACGCATCCGCTTCCAGCTGGCCTGGAACCGGCTGCTGTCGGTGGTCGAGGAACAGGCCCAGGTGCTGATCCGCTCGGCCTTCGGCACCGCCACGCGCGAGGCCGGCGATCTGTCGGCCGGCGTTTTCCTGCCCGACGGCCGCATGATCGCCCAGGCCGTCACCGGCACGCCCGGCCACGTCAACGCCATGGCCGAATCGGTCAAGCACTTCCTCAAGGTGTTTCCGCCGGAGACCCTGAAGGACGGCGACGTGCTGCTGACCAACGACCCATGGAAGGGCACCGGCCACCTGTTCGACATGACCATGGTCTCGCCGGTGTTCCACGACGGCGCGCTGGTGGCGCTGTTCGCCTCGACCCTGCACGTGATCGACATCGGCGGCATCGGCAGCAGCGCCGACGGCCTGGAGGTCTATCACGAAGGCCTGTTCCTGCCGATCCTGCGCTTCTTCCACCAGCACCAGGTGGACCCCGGCGTGCTGGCCATCATCCGCGCCAACGTGCGCGAGCCGGAGCAGGTCGAGGGCGACCTGTACGCGCTGGTGGCCTGCAACGACATCGGTGGCCGCCGCCTGAAGTCGCTGCTGACCGAGTTCCAGCTGGCCGACCTGGAATCGCTGGGCGGCTACGTCATCGAGCAGTCGGCGCAGGCCATGCGCCAGGCCATCGCCGAATGGCCGCAGGGCACCTGGCACAACACGCTGGTGATCGACGGCTACGACGCGCCGATCACGCTGCAGACCAGCGTGACGGTGGGCGATGGCAAGATCCTGGTGGACTTCGACGGCACCTCGCCCAGCGTGGCGCGCGGCATCAACGTGGTCAAGGCCTATACCGACGCCTACACCTCGTTCGGCATCCGCTGCCTGATCGGCGCCGACGTGCCCAACAACGCCGGCTCGCTGTCGCTGGTGGAGGTGGCGGCGCCCGAAGGCTCGATCCTGAACGCCCGCTTCCCGGCCGCCGTGACGGCGCGCCACATCATCGGCCAGCTGCTGCCCGACGCCGTGTTCGGCGCGCTGCGCCAGGCGCGGCCCGACCAGGTGCCGGCCGAGGGCGCCTCGTCGCTGTGGAACCTGCACCTGGTCGGCGGCGAACCGCTGGCCGGCGCCACGCAGGAGGAACAGCAGGCACTGCTGGCCGGCCCGCGCTTCAACGCGGTCAGCTTTTCCACCGGCGGCACCGGCGCGCGCCCCGGCAAGGACGGGCTGTCCGTCACCTCGTATCCCAGCGGCGTGCGCAACGTGTCGCTGGAGATCCTGGAAAGCGCCAATCCGCTGGTGTTCGAACAGAAGGAATACCGCGCCGATTCCGGCGGGCCGGGCACGGTGCGCGGCGGCCTGGGCCAGACCATCGTGGTGCGCCACGCCGATCCGCACGCGGCCATGATCATCGCCGCCGCCTTCGATCGCGTGGTGCATCCGGCCCGCGGCGCGCTCGGCGGGCAAGCGGGCGCCGGCGGCGCGCTGGGGCTGGCCTCCGGCGCGGGCCTG
>NZ_CADIJR010000128.1 GCF_902859645.1 Achromobacter insuavis
CGGGCCGGCCGCGGGCGTCGCGGCGCGTGCGCCCGCCGCGGCGACAGACTCGCGCGCCGTCACGCCTGCACCGTCTCGGTCCGCGTGTAGGCGTCGGGAAAGCCGAAGCGCCGCAGGCCGCCCGCGGCCTCGATGGCGCGCTTGACGTAACGGTCGTCGACCAGCTCGGCGGCGGCGCGCGCCGGGTCCAGGTTGGCCAGGAAGCCGCGGTCGGCCTCGATCAGCGTGTCGCGCAGGCGCCGCACCAGTTCCTCGGTGTAGCTGGGGAACGGATACGGCTGGAAGTCGATGCGGCGCTCGTCCCAGCCGGCGTGGCGGATCGCGCCGCTGGCCAGGTATTGCTCGCGGTCCGAGGCCGGCGGCGCCAGCACCTTGCTCAAGGCCGGCAGGCCATGCGGGGTGTAGCGGTTGATGCCTTCCTTGGACAGCAGCCTGGCGGTCTCCTCGCGGTTGTCGCGGATCCACAGCTGCGCCTGGACGATGGCGTCGACCACCTTCTGCGACCACTCGGGCCGCTGCTGCAGGTCGCGCTCGTGCATGAACACCACGCAGCAGGCGTGGTTGCGCCAGATGTCGCCGGTAAAGCGCAGCACCTTGCCCACGCCCAGCGTCTCGGCCACGGCGTTGAAGGGCTCGGCCACGATGTAGCCGGCGATGCGGTTCTGCGCCAGGGCCGGCGGCATGTCGGCCGGCGCCATCACCACCAGGTTGACCTCGTTGGCGGCCGGCGCGCCGTCCTTGCGCGACACCGGCGCCAGGCCGTTCTCGCGCAGCAGGTACTGCAGCATCACGTTGTGGATGGAATACCAGAACGGGATCGCCACGGTCTTGCCGCCCAGTTCCTTGACGCTGTTGATGGCCGGCGCCACCGTCAGGCCGGAACCGCCGACGTGGTTCCAGGCCACCACCTTGGCCGGCACCTGGCTGCCGAAGCGCGCCCATACCGTCATCGGCGACAGCAGGTGCACCACGTTGACCTGGCCGGAAATGAAGGCCTCGATCACCTGGGCCCAGCTGCGCAGCAGCGTCGGCTTCTCGGCCTTGACGCCGGCCTTGTCGAACAGGCCATTGTTGTGCGCCACCAGCAGCGGCGCCGCGTCGGTGATCGGCAGGTAGCCGATGCGCACCGGCGCGTCGGGCTCGCTCTGCGCCCGCGCGTTGAAGGCCGACAGCAGCGGCGCGGCGCCGCCCACCGTCAGCAGGGCCGAGAGTTTCAACCAGTCGCGACGCGACATGTGTTCAAGGCACATCGATAGACTCCTTGGCGGCTTGGCCGCGTGCGACCCGCAGCGCATCGCGCAGGCGGGTCAGGATTTCCAGGCGCAATGCGCCCATTTCCGGCAACAGGTCGGCGCGCGGCTGCGGCAGGTCCACCGGCCACACGCCCAGGATGCGTCCCGGCGCGCCGCCCAGCAGCACGATGCGGTCGGCCAGCAGCAGCGCTTCGTCGATATCGTGGGTGATGAGGACGGCGGCGGTATGGAAGTCGGCCACCACCTGGCGCAGCAGCGCCTGCATGTCGCCGCGCGTGACCTCGTCGAGCGCGCCGAACGGCTCGTCCAGCAGTAGCACCGCCGGCTGCCGCGCCAGGCAACGCGCCAGCGCGGTGCGCTGCGCCATGCCGCCGGACAGCTGCGCCGGCCGCAGGTGGCGCGCGTGCGACAGGCCGACCTCGTCGATGGCCTGGTCGATCCGCAGCCGGCGTTCGGCGGCGCTCAACCTCGGCTGGTGGGTGAAATCCAGGCCGAAGGCCACATTGCGTTCCAGCGACAGCCAGGGCAGCAGGCCGGGATCCTGGAACGCCACCGCCACGCGCGGATGCACGCCGGCCAACGGTTCGCCCTCCATCAGCAGCGTGCCGGCGCTGGCCGGCTGCAAGCCCGCCAGCACCCGCAGCAGGCTCGACTTGCCGGCGCCGCTGGCGCCCAGCACCGCCACCACCTCGCCCCGGTCCAGCACCAGGTCGACGTCCTGGAATACGTCGGCCGGCGCCTGCGCATAGCGCAGCGCCAGGCCATGCGCCTGCAACACCGGACGCGGCCGCGCGCTCATGCGGCGCCCTCGGCCGCCAGGCGCGCCTGGCGCTTGGCCAGCTCGGTCTTGAGCTGCACCAGGCTGGGGGTGACGATGGGCAGGAAGGCCGCCTCGCGCCAGCGCCGCGCAAAGCCGTCGCCCGCCGGCTTCAGGTAGGCCGCGCCGCCGCTGGCCTGCAATTCGAGCTGCACCGCCTGGCTGGCGATCTCGGCCAGCGCGATGCGGCTTTCGAACAGCAGCCAGGGTTCGGCCACGAAGCGTTCGCTGCGCACGCCGTCGACCAGGCGCGCGGTCACCTCGTCGAGCTGCCGCGCCAGCGCCTGCAACGGTTCGCCGAGGATGCCGCGCGACGCCTGGCCCTGCCCGGCTTCGGTGGCGGCGCGCAAGGCGCGCCGCGCCAGGCCGATGGACAGGCCGCATTGCAGCCCGGCAAAGGCCGGCCGCGCCTGCGGCAGGTACTGGCGCGCATCGGGATGGATCAACCATTGCGGATCGATGCGCACGCCGCGCACGTCCAGCGCCGCGGTGTTGCTGGACTGCAGCGCCAGCAGCTCCAGGTCGGCGCTGCGCGTCAGGCCCTCGATATCGTGCGGCAGGGCCACCACGGCCGGCGTGCCGTCGGGGGCCGAGACGGCCGCGGCCACCAGGAAGCCCTGCTTGCGCAGGTTGGTGACCCACGGCATGCGGCCGTCCAGCACCCAGTGCGCGCCCTCCTGGCGCGCGCCGATCTGCAGCGACTCGATGCCGCTGAGGAATTTCATGGCGTTCGACAGCGCGGTGGCGCCGGCCACCTCGCCCGCCAGCAAGGGCGCCAGCCAGGCCTGCGACAAGGCCGCATTGGGGCTGCGCAGCAGGTATTCGATGAAGACGCGCTGGCCCCAGGCCACGAAGGCCGCGGCCACGGAATGCTCGGCCACCCGCGACACCGCCTCGATGGCGTCGCCGATGTCGGTGCCCGGCGCGCCGCCCTGCGCGGCCGGCACGCCCAGGCGGAATACGCCCGCCGCGGCCAATTGCGGCAGGACCTCGGCGGCGTCGTGGCTGCCGTCATCCAGCGCGCCGGCGTGGGTGTCGAGCCAGGCGGTCAGTCCGGGCGACAGTCGCGGATCCGGCTGCCGCGCCGTCATTGCGCGCCGCTCCAGGCGTAGGCGCCGAGCTGTTCGTTCAGCGGCGTCTGCGCCAGGTTGTTGCCGAAATTGCAGATCGTCGCCAGCCCCACGCCAACGATCACTTCCAGCGCGTTGCCGTCGCTGTAGCCGGCCTCGCGCAGCGCCTGCAGCTCGGCGTCGCTGACGCGGCCACGGGTGCGGATCACGGCTTCGGTGAAGGCGGCCAGCGCCTGCAGGCGGGCATCGGGCAGCGTGCCCTGGGCGCGCAGCGCGTCCACCACCTCCGGCGACAGCTTGGCCTTGTTGCGCGCCAGCGCGGTATGGCCGGCGACGCAGAAGGTGCAGCCGTGGCGGGCGCCGGCCACCAGTTGCACCACCTCGCGCTCCTGCAGCGTCAGCCCGGCGCGGGCATTGATCTGCGACAGCGTCTGGTAGGCCTCCAGCGCGACCGGCGCATTGGCCAGCACGCCCAGCAGGTTGGACAGGTAGCCGGCGCCTTGTTCGGCGGCGGTCAGCGCGGCGCGGGTGGATTCGGGAGCGCTCTGCGCGGTGTGGACAGGCAAACGGGCCATGACGGTCTCCAGAAGACGATCAACGAAAACTCGATTGTGCGGGCGCCCCGCCCCGCGCGACAATGCACGGGGATCGCAAGCTGATGCTCGATCTTATCGACTTTCAGCTATGCGCTTATAACCAGGCGCCCTGCGTATCATCGCGCCAAACTGATCCGGTCGCGCCGCCATACCAGCGCGGCCCGATCCCTTGCCAAACTGCCTTCGCCATGCCGCCCTCGCCCGCCCCGAACGCCGATCAAGCCGCCGTCGACGCCCTGTTGCTGTCGAGCCTGGAGGTGCAATCCAGCTTGTATCACCTGGGGCAGTATTGCGGCAATTGGTCGGCCAGCACCAGCGGCCGCGCCCGCGCCAGTTTCCACCTGATCCTGCACGGCCGCTGCCGGGTCGACCTGGGGCCGGGCCAGGCGCCGCTGACCCTGGCGGCCGGCGACGGCATATTCTTCCTGCGCGACCTGCCGCACACGCTGACGCCGCTGGATGCGCCCGCCGCGCCGGTATGCCGCGACATGCGCCCGCTGCTGCCGCGCCAGGCCGACGGCACCGGGCTGGCCTGCGGTTTCTTCCAGTTCCGCCCGGGCCTGGCAGACCTGGTGGCCGAGACGCTGCCGGACGTGCTGGTGCTGCGCGCCGACGATGCCCGCTACGCCAGCGCGCGCGGCGTGTTCGACCTGATCCTGGGTGAGACCGCGCGCGATGGCGGCGCTTCCGAGGTGGTGCTGGAGCGGCTCACCGACATGCTGATCTTTTTCATGCTGCGCCACCTGGCGATCCATGACCGCCAGGCCCACGGCCTGTTCGTGCTGGCGCGCGATCCGGCCATGGCCGGCTTGCTGCAGGCGATCCTGGCGCGGCCGGCGGATCCCTGGAGCATGGACGACATGGCGCGCCACGTGTACATGTCCAAGGCCACCTTCCATCGCCGCTTCACGCTGCAAAGCGGCACCACGCCGGCGCAATTGCTGCAACTGCTGCGCATGCGCGTGGCGCGGCGCCTGCTGGCGCAGGGCGCCGCCATCGCGGACGCCGCCGAACGGGTCGGCTATCGCTCGCAGGCGGCCTTCAGCCGGGTGTTCCAGCGCACCGAGGGCGTGGCGCCCTCGGCCTGGCGGCGCGGCGGCGCCTGAGCGGAGCGCGCCCAGGCAGGCCGCGCCTCAGGACAGGCCCAGCAACAACTCCGCCAGCAACTGCGGATGGGTGATGTGGGCTTCGTGCGGGGCGGCGATGTCGACCCAGTTCCAGCCCGGCTGCGACTTCACCAGCTGGCGCGACTGCTCCAGCACCGGCAGCTCGGGCTGGGTGCAATGGATGTAGGTGCGCGGCCGGCCGTTGCCGATGGGATGCTTGAGCGTCAGCGGCGTGGTGTAGCTGGCCAGCGGGTGCGGCGTCAGGCGGCGCTTGACCCAGGCCTCGTCGGCGCTGCCCGGCTTGAAGCCCCAGGCCGCGGGCAACGGCTCGGGGATCGGCACGGCCAGGCCGTTGGTGGCCTTGGAGGCGGCCGCGATGCGGGCGTCGGCGTCGGCCTTGGGGTACACCGAGAACGCATCCTGGCCGTTCTGCAGCACGATGGAATCGAAGTACACCAGGTGCGCCAGCCGCTCCGGAATGCGGTCGGCCACGCCCGAGATCGGAATGCCGCCGAAGCTGTGGCCCACCAGGATCACGTCGTTCAGCTCTTCGCTCTGGATCACCTGGACCAGGTCCTCGACGAAGGTGTCGATGGTGATGCCCTTGTGCAGCAGGTGGGCGCGGTCGCCCATGCCGGTGAAGCTGGGCGCGTAAACGCGATGGCCGGCGGCCTGCAGCCGGTCGGCCACCGGCCGCCAGCACCAGCCGCCATGCCAGGAGCCGTGCGCCAGCACGTAGGTCTTGGCGCGGCCGGCGGCCGGCTTGGCCGCGATGGCCGGGGCCGCCGCCAGGGCGGGCAGCCCGGCGGCCAGTTGCAACAGGGTCCTGCGGGAAATCATGCTCATGCCATTCACACCTGCGCCAGGGCCTGGTCCAGGTCGGCCAGCAGATCGTCGATGTGCTCGATGCCGATCGACAGGCGCACGGTTTCCTCGCGCACACCCGCCTTCTGCAGTTCTTCCGGATTGAGCTGGCGGTGGGTGGTGGACGCCGGGTGCGTGGCCAGCGACTTGGCGTCGCCGATGTTGACCAGGCGCGTGAACAGCTGCAGCGCGTCCTGGAAGCGCGCGCCGGCTTCGCGGCCGCCCTTCACGCCGAACGTGAACAGGCCAGGCGCCTTGCCGCCCAGGTACTTGCGCACCAGCGCGTGGTCCGGGTGATCCGGCAGGCCGGCGTAGTTGACCCACTCGACCTTGGGATGCTCGCGCAGGTAGCTGGCCACCTTGACCGCGTTCTCGACGATGCGGTCCACGCGCAGCGCCAGCGTCTCGATGCCCTGCAGGATCTGGAACGAATTGAACGGCGAGATCGCGGCGCCGGTGTTGCGCAGCGGCACCACGCGGGCGCGGCCGATGTAGGCGGCCGGACCGAAGGCTTCGGTATAGACCACGCCGTGGTAACTGACATCGGGTTCGTTCAGGCGCTTGAAGCGGGCCTTGTGCTCGGCCCAGGGAAACTTGCCCGAGTCGATGATGGCGCCGCCCAGGCTGGTGCCGTGGCCGCCCAGGTACTTGGTCAGCGACTGCACCACGATGTCGGCGCCGTGCTCGATCGGACGCAGCAGGTACGGCGACGGCACGGTGTTGTCGACGATCAGCGGCAGGCCGTGGCGGTGGGCCAGCTCGGCCAGCGCGGCGATGTCGGTGATGTTGCCCAGCGGGTTGCCGACCGATTCGGCGAAGATGGCCTTGGTGCGCTCGTCGATCTGCGCCTCGAAGGCCGCCAGGTCGCTGGGGTTGGCGAAGCGCGTGGTGATGCCGTACTGCGGCAGCGTGTGGGCGAACAGGTTGTAGGTGCCGCCGTACAGCGTGCTGGACGAGACGATGTTGTCGCCCGCCTCGGCGATGGTCAGGATCGCGTAGGTCACCGCGGCCTGGCCCGAGGCCAGCGCCAGCGCGGCGATGCCGCCTTCCAGGGCCGCGACGCGCTGTTCCAGCACGTCGGTGGTGGGGTTCATGATGCGGGTGTAGATGTTGCCCGCCACCTTCAGGTCGAACAGGTCGGCGCCGTGCTGGGTGTCGTCAAAGGCATAGGCCACGGTCTGGTAGATCGGCACGGCCACCGCGCGCGTGGTCGGGTCCGGCTTGTAGCCGCCGTGCACGGCGATGGTTTCCAGCCGCCAATCGGGCTTCTTCGCTTCAGTCATGTAGTGCTCCTCAAATGCGTTATCGGTAATGGAATCAAGCGGCGAACCCGCGCGCGGCGCGCAGGATGCGATCGATGTCCCCATGATTGTTATAGGCGCCGACGGACAGGCGCAGGTAACCATACTCCACAATGCTGGCCACCACGCCCTCGCGGGCCAGGTGCGCCAGCGCCGCGGCCGGATCGGCCACGCGCAATGCGGTGGTGGTGCTGCGCAGCGCCGCGTCGGCCGGCGATACTACCTGCAGGCCCTGGGCGCGTAAACCGTCGCTCAGGGCCGTGGACAGTTCCAGTACCCACGGCTCGATGCGCTCGGGCCGCGCCCATTCGATCAGGTCCAGCGCCGCGGCCCAGCCGGCGATGCCGGGATAGTTCAGGTTGCCGGTCTCCAGGCGGCGGGCGTCGCCCGCGTCGGACACGCCCACCTGCCATTGCAGGCCGGTCTTGTCGAGCGTGGTCACTTCCGAAGGGCCGACGTACAGCGGGTCGAGCGCGTCGAGCAGGCGCGGCGACACGTGCAGCAGGCCCACGCCCAGCGGCCCCAGGAAGCCCTTGTGGGCGCCGCTGGCGAACGCGTCCACGCCCCAGGCGTCGACCTCGGCGCGCAACAGGCCCGCGCCCTGGATGCCGTCGACCACCAGCCAGATGCCGCGCTCGGCGCAGCGCCGGCCCAGTTCGGCGATGTCGGTGCGCAGGCCGCTGCCGTATTGCACCCACGAGACCGCGATCAGGCGCGTGCGCGCATCGACGTGCCGCCACAGGTCGTCGACCGTATAGCGGTGCGCGCGCGACGGCGGCACCCGCACCTGCACGCCGCGGCGGCGCAGGTTGAGCCAGGGCAAGGCGTTGGTGGGATGTTCCTGGTCGTCGACCACCAGGTTGTCGCCTTCCTGCCAGGACAGGCCCTGCGCCACGGTGTTCAGGCCCTCGGTGGTGTTCTTGGTGAAGGCCAGCCGGCGCGCGTCGCCGCCGATCAGCCGCGCCAGCCGCGTGCGCAGCGCGCCGGCATCGCGCAGCCATTGCGGCTTGTCGCTGCGGGCATGGGTGATGCCGTCGAAGAAGGCGGCCACGCCCTCGGCCACCTTGGGCGCCAGCGGGCTGGTGTAGGCGATGTTGGCGTAGGCCTTGTCGCGAGTGATGGGAAACCATTCCCGGAATTCGTCCTGCCAGCTCATGCGCAACCTTCTTCAATCATGCAACTTGGTATGGACGGATTCTAGGTATATGACGGCAATTTGGATAAGGCTAAGTTCTCATAACCATATGACGATACAGTCGCTCGCGACGGCGATGCGCAGCCCTAGAATTCATGCCTTTCTTGCATACTTCGAATACGGGAACGGCATGCGGTTGATCTCTCTACTCAAGACCGCCGGCGTGGCGGCGGCGCTGGCACATATGGCGTTGTCCACGGCGAGCGCATCCACGGCGGGCGCCACGGTCGACGCCATCAAGAAGCGCGGCGAACTGGTGTGCGGCGTGAGCCAGGGCTCGGCCGGCCTGTCTATCGCCGACAAGCAGGGCCGCTGGACCGGCCTGGACGCCGACCTGTGCCGCGCGCTGGCCGCGGCGGTGCTGGGCGATCCGGAGAAGACGCGCTTCGTGCCGCTCAGCTCGCAGCAGCGCTTCCCCGCGCTGCAGGGCGGCGAGATCGACGTGCTCAACCGCAACACCACCATCACCTCCAGCCGCGACGCGGGCCTGGGCATCGTCTCGGCCGGCATCGTGTTCTATGACGGCCAGGGCTTCCTGGTGCCGAAGAAGCTGGGCGTGAAAAGCGCCACCGAACTGGACGGCGCGCAGGTCTGCGTGCAGCCCGGCACCGTCAACGAACAGAACCTGGTCGACTACTTCAAGAAGCAGAAGCTCACCTACCGCCCGGTGGTGATCGAGAACCTGGTCGAGCTGGAGCAGGCCTTCTACGCCGGCCGCTGCGACGTCTACCTGTCGGATGCCTCGACGCTGGCCGCCAGCCGCGCCGCGCGCGCCGCCAATCCCGACGACTTCGTCATCCTGCCCGAGCGCATCAACAAATCGCCGCTCGGCCCCTTCGTGCGCCAGGACGATCCCAACTGGACCGCCATCGTGCGCTGGACCGTGAACGCGCTGGTGGCCGCCGAGGAACTGGGCATCACCTCCCGGAACGTCGACAGCCAGGCGCAGAGCACCGATGCGCAGGTGCGCCGCCTGCTGGGCCTGGATCCCGGCATCGGCAAGAGTTTCGGGCTGGACGAGGGCTGGGCCCGCAACGTCATCAAGGCCGTCGGCAACTACGGCGAAGTGTGGGACCGCAACCTGGGCGCGGCCACCCCGCTCAAGCTGGAGCGCGGCCTGAACGCGCAGTGGAACCGGGGCGGCCTGCTGTATTCGCCGCCGTTCCAGTAAGCCCGCGCGATCGCGTGGACGCATGACGCCGCCAGGCGGGCCCCCGGGCCCGCCCGTGGCGTTTTTTCCTTTCTCTTTTCCTCATTCGCCGGCGCCGGCCGGGACCGACATGATCGCGATTCATCCCACGCCATGGAGCGCCGCCTGGCGGCGCTGGCTGCCCCTCGCGGCCTGGACGTTGGGGCTGGCCGCCCTGGCCGCGTTGTTGCTGCTGCACATCGAGGCCACGCAGGCGGCGCGCGGCATCCGCGGCGGCTTCGGCTTCCTGTTCCAGCCGGCCGGCTTCCGCATTTCGGAAAGCCTGCTGCCGGTGACGCCCGACGATCCCTACTGGATGTCGATCGCCGCCGGCCTGGTCAACACCCTCACGGTGGCGCTGGTGGCGATTCCGGTGGCGACGCTGCTGGGCATCGGCCTGGGCCTGCTGCGGCTGTCTTCGCGTCCGCTGGCCGCGCGCACCGCCGCCCTGATCATCGCGCCGTTGCGCAACACCCCGGTGCTGCTGCAATTGTTCGTCTGGTATGGCCTCTTGCTGCGGCTGCCGGACGCGCGCCAGGCGTGGTCGCCATTGCCCTCGGTGCTGCTGTCGAACCGCGGCCTGGCGTTGCCGGCGCTGCACGGCTGGCTGCCCTACGCGCTGGCGGCGGCGGGCGCCCTGCTGCTCGGCTGGCGCCTGCGCCACCGCCTGGGCCGCGCCGCGCCCTGGGCCGCGCTGGCGGCGACGGCGCTGGCCTGGGCATGGTTGCCCGGCGTCACCGTCGACCTGCCCGTCAGGCGTGGCCTGGGCCTGCAGGGCGGCTGGCAGCCCAGCATCGAATTCGCCGCGCTGGTGATCGGCCTGGTGGTGTTCCATGCCGCCTACATCGCCGACATCGTGCGCGCCGCGGTGCGGGCTGTGCCGGTGGGCCTGGTGGAAGCCGGCCAGGCCATGGCGCTGACGCCCTGGGGCGTGCTGCGCCACGTCGTCGCACCCTATGCCGCGCGCGTGGCCCTGCCCCCCTATGCCAACCAATGCCTGGCGCTGGTCAAGAACAGCACCCTGGCCATCGCCATCGGCTACCAGGAGCTGATGGCCGTCATCAATACCGCCATCACCCAGACCGGGCTGGCGCTGGAAGGCATCACGCTGGCCGTGGCCGTCTACCTGGGCCTGGCCCTGGCGCTGGGCGGCGCGCTGTCGGCCTGGAACGCGCGCCACGCCCGCCACGGCCCCGGCGACAGCCACGGCGCGCGCCTGGGCGAGCGGCCCGCGCTGCGCCTGCTGGACC
>NZ_CADIJR010000129.1 GCF_902859645.1 Achromobacter insuavis
GGCGCGATGGCGGACCAGGCAGCCACCCTGGGCGGCAAGGCCGCCGGCCTGCTGTCCGGCGCGGGTGCAGCCGGCGCAGCGAGTGCAACGGGCGGAGCAGGCGCAGCGGCGGCCACGACGGGTGGTGCCGCGACCGGCGCCGCCGGCATGGCCTCTTCCGCCACCGGCATGGCCGCGCAAGCGGCCGGCGCCATGGGCAATGCCTCCGCCGCGTCGGCGCTGTCGGCCGCCTCAGGCCTGACGGCGGCGGGCGGCGGCGGCGGCGTGGGCGCGGCCATCGGCCCGATGATGACGCAGGCCATGGGCGTCATGGGCGACCGCGGCGCGGCGCTCGGCTCCACCGTGAACACCCTGCTGTCGATGCCCGACGTCACCCAGGGCAACCTGCCGGCCGTGGCCGGCGCCATCCTCAGCACGCCAGGGTTGAGCAACTCCGCGATCCCGACGGTGGTGGGCGCCATCCTGCAATCGCCCAGCATTTCCAGCGTGACGCTGCCCAAGGTGGCGGAAACCATCATGAACATTCCGGCGGTGGCCAACTCGCCCTATCCGGGCCTGGCCAAGCGCGTGATGGAGGCCGCCGGCATCAACCTGCCCGGCGCCGCCCGCGTGCCCGGCGAGGCCACCGGCCAACCGGCAGGCGGCACGCCGACGCCGGCCAGCACGGCGGCCTCCCCCTACCAGGCGCGCAGCGGCGCCAAGCTGCAATACGTCAATCTGCCGCGGGCCGAGGAACGCTGGAACGATGGCCAGGCGCTTACCAGCCTGGACCGCCAGACCAACAAACCCAAGATCCACGTGACGTTCAACAAGGCCGGCCAGCACCGCTTCACGGTCAAGGTCAGCCCGCGCCCGGGCAATGCGGTGTACTCGGCGCGCGAACTGAGCCGCCAGCCGCTCTACCGCGAGCCGAACCAACGCTCCTACAGCTACGTCACCGATCCGGACGGCACCAAGATCGTCGACGACATCACGCTGCCGGCCGCCGGGCTGAACACCTATCTGTTCGAGGTGGTCAACGACAAGAACCAGATCATCTCCACCGAAGTCGTGGAAACGGTCAGGCGCCTGTACATCCAGGAGATCATGCTGCCCGGCCCCGAACCGATGCAGCGTCCGCACGGCTTCCAGCCAACCGCCACCGAATACGCGCGGCACGGCGTGGACGTGGTGCAGCTGCCGCCGCTGACCACGCGCGGCCAGGCCAATTACGATGTGATCTACGACAACAGCGCGGACGATCCGCGCCTGCGCAGCGCGGCGCGCTCGGTCTATGCCCAATCGCAAGGCGCCGAGCGCGAGCCGTTCACCATCGTCGCCTGCCACGTGGACCGGCTGGCCACGCCGAAGCCGGTACAGCCCTTCTACATCCGCGCCAATGCGGGTCCGGGCGCGGGCAGCACGCAGGTCCAGTTCGCCGATGCCGCGGGCGACGTCAGCTTCCTCTGGTACAACATCGACCCGGGCCAGGACTGGTTCCTGGAATGCCTGTTCGAATACACCGACCCGGCCGCCGGCGTGCGACGCGCGGTGGTGCCGCGCGATCGGGTCACGCCGGTCCCCTACGATCCGGCCGAGCCCAAGGCCTGCCATGCCGTGAATGTCCGCCTGGAGGGGCTGCTGCCCGTGCCCACGGCCGGCAAGATCGTGCTGCGCGTGCGGCTCATGGAAAGCGCGGCGGCGGGCATCGCGTTCTACAACACCAACCTGCTGTGCGTGGCCGCGATGTCGCCCTGGGATCCGGTGACGATGGACTACCAGCAGGAGACCTTCGTGCATGAGATCGGCCACCTGATCGGCATGACGCCGAGCGGCCCGGAATGGGTCCAGGCGCATCCGGACGAAGCCGACATGGACTCGTCCAAGCTCGACAAGGGGCCGTTCTTCTATTCCAAGTGGGGCAACCACTGCCATCAGGGCCTGCCCGCCAACCAGTTCAGCGATGCCGACACCGGCGCCTGCGTCATGTTCGGCGCCGACTGCATGAGCATCCGCTTCTGCGTCCATTGCGCCAAGGCCGTCCGCAAAGTGGATATGTCCGGTGGCTGGCCCACGTTCTGACGGCCGGCGCCGCGCGGCGCCGGCCCTGGCCCTGCTGCTCGCGGCAGCGCTGACCGCCCTGCCCGCGTCGGCGCGGACCCCAGCCGGTCCGCGCGCTCCCTCTCAACCCGCTACCCAGACCGCTTCCATGACCACCGACTGGATCGACCCGCCCGCCTTCGCCACCGCGCCCATCGGCACCGTGCTGGATCATGCCTGCATCCCGCCCAACCACGGCAGCGACGATCAACTGAACATCGCCGCGCCCGCGCGGGTGCGGCCGCAGGCCACGGGCGCGCTGGTGATCCCGGTATGCGCGCAGGGCATCATCCCGGTCTCGCAGGACCAGAAGCTGCCGCGCTTCGTGGCGGTCAACACCCAGACCGGGGCGGTCTACGAAGGCGTGGCCTACGAATACAAGCGCCGTCCGCCCCGCGCCGGCGTCGAAGTCGACGAGATCCCCGGCTCGCGCCCGCCCAAAGGCATCCCGATCAGCCCGGGCATCAGCGTCGGCACGCAGTTCAGCACCGACCTGGCGGCGCAGACGGCATTGCCGAGGGAGCCGGCGAAGTACGAGGTGTATATCGAGTCCAACGGCGTGCGCTCGAACACCGTCACCATCGAGGTGCAGGCGGCGCGTTAAGCCGGCGCAGCCCTCGCACCGCCCAGCCATGTTCCCGATCGAAGCCCTCCTGATCGTTGGCGCCATGGCGCTGGTGGTCGGCGTCGCCGTGCTCGTGGTGGCGATCCAGGTACTGCGATTCATCTACTGGGGGTACTGGGCCGACGATGCGACCCACGGCGAACGCCCGCATTTCACCGGACCGCTGCTGGCCCTGGCGTTCAGCCTGCTGGCCGCCAGCGAAGTCCTGCCGCTTCACCCGATCCTCGACCGGATCCATGAGCTGAATCCGGTGCCGCCCTGGGCCACGGAGTATTACGTGGTGGCCATGCTGGCGCTGATGGTGCTGTCGTGGATCCATGGCGGCAGGATCAAGAACCGGCTGTGGCAAGGGCTGCTGGGACGGCTGCGGCGGAAAAAGGCGCCACCCGCGCCGTGAACCGCGTCAGCCGCGCGGCGGCAAGCCTCGGGCTTTCAAGCGCGCGCGCCGGTCATGGCCGGGCCGGGGTCAATCCGTCCAGGTTCGCCCGCATCTGGTCCACCCGCGCCGCCGAGGCGGTATCGGTCTTCATCTTGGCCTCCTCGGCCTTGAAATCGGTCTTGCCGAAAATATCCTTGTCGCGCGTGCGGAAGTACAGGGACGTGCTGGCCAGCAGGTGATCCGGCCAGCTGCTCAGCATGGCGTCATGCACCAGGAAGTCGAACAGCGCCATGACCTTGGGCGGCAGCGGATTCTTGCCGGCGCTGGCTTCGCGCCAGATGTCCAGCAGGCGCTGCTGCGTCGCGCGCTTGGCTTTCATGTCGGCGAACGGATCCTTGGGCTTGTCGTCCTCGGTCAGGGTGCCGCCGCCGCGCGTGATGAGCTCGTTGCGCATGTTCTGCATGTTGAGCTGGTCCTGGTCCATCTGTTCCATGGTGCGCACGACGTTCGGATTGCGCCGGCGGAATTCCTCCTTGTGGCGCTCGCGCTCCGCGTCCTGCCGTTCGGCGTCTTCGAGCCCGCGGTATTCCTCTTCCAGGCGCTGCCACAGCGGCTTGAAGCGTTGCGGCGGCAATTCGCCGCGGCTGGCCTCGGCGCGGTCCCGGCGTTCGTTCTTGAGCGCCTCCAGTTCCTTCAGGCGCGCCGTATTCTCGGGCTTGTTGCGCTCCTCGCGCGGCAGCATCGAGACGCGCCGCAGTTCCTCGTTGTAGGCCTGCTCGGGCGTGAAGAAGTCGCGGTCCTGGATCCACTTCTCGGCCGGATCGGACAGATCGCTCTTGAAGACCGGATCCTGGTAGCGCACCGCGAGCCAGCGCAGGAACACCTCCATGTGCGGCATGAAGTCGATGCCCGGCTCGTACTTCACCACGCCGCGATAGGCCTCGACCAGTTCGGTGATCCGGTAGCTCTGGGCGCCGTCCTTGATGGGGATGCCCATGCTGAACTTGGCATAGGTCAGCGGCCGCTTGTCGAACAGTTGCTCCATGCTGTAGAACCCCACGCCATTGCACAAGCCCAGGTTCAGCATGTCACGCAGCGGAACGCGCGACAGCTCGCCGCGCGATCCCAGCGAGCCCTCCGGACTGACGCCGGTCACGTCGCCGCTCGACCCCGGATAGAGATACTGCTCGCCGCGCGTCTTCTCCAGGCTGTCGACGCGCTGATTGGCGCGCAATTCCTGGGCGGCGGCGAAGTGCACGCACTTCTCCACCGCGCCCGGCACCGTCAACGTGCGGTCCTTGTGCGTCTGCTTGAGCAGATCGGTGAACGGCAGGAAGCCCAGGAACGTGCTTTCGTCCATGATCGACGACACCGAGTCCAGCAGGCCCAGGAAACGGATGCGGATCTCGGCCTCGCGCGCGCCCTTCTGGCCCGGGAACACCAGGTCCTTGTCATGGCGGCGGCGATACTTCTTGACCACATCGTTGATGAACTGGCGCGCCATCACGCCGCCACGGTCGCCGCCGAACACCGAGATCTCGATCCGCCGCACGTTGTTCATCTCGGCGCTGACGGCCTCGTGCGTGGCCCGCAACTGCCGCAGCGCGGCATCCACGCGCACGTCGACGCCCGTGCCCATGAGGTAGGCCACGGTCTCGTTGTCGCGGATGACGGGCACGCCCTCCATGACCGTGGTCTTGGCGACTTCCTTGCCCGCGGTCCAGGCGACCTTGAGCGGGTTTTTCTTGAAGCCCGACCAGAAGCCCCGCACGGTGCCCTTGGCGCGGTTCACCAGGCGCTCGGGGTCCCATGCATTCCAGATCCGGACCACCTTGTCGGGCAGCGTCTTGACGTCCTTCACCACGTCCTTGTACGCCTTGACCATGGGCTGGAACGAGCCCTCCTTGATCATTTTCTGTGTCGCGCCGCGCAAGCGCTTCAGGGCGTCCGTCTCCGGAATCTCGTCGGCGCGGGTGATGTTCTTGGCCGCGCTCTGGGCGTTCTTGATCGTCTCGCTGAGGATCTTCTTGCCCGCGGCGGTCGCGCCGTATATCAGGTCGTCGTTCCTGGCATCCTCGTTCAACTCCGTGCCGAGGCCGGAGTAGTAGAAGCGGAACCAGTATTGATTGACCGGCCGGTCTTCATCGTCGTGGGCGTAATGCGCTTCCCACAGGCGGCTGACGTTGGAATAGAACGTGGGATGCTTGCTGTCCACGTCCCGGCTGCGGCCGAAGCCGTCGAAGAAGAAGCCGATCCGGATCACCGCCCCGCATTCCTGGCAATCCTGCCGGGGATAGGCGGCCTCGCTCTCGGCCATCTTCTTGAGCACGGAGGCAGGCGTGCGATCGACCGGCGGCAGGTTGTCAGCCATTCTTGGCTCCCGGCTTGGCGCCCGTGGCCTTCAGGTGCGCGATCTTGTCCGCCGGCAGCTGCCGGACGGCCTTGGCGAAGTCGCCCGGCTGGCGGCCCGGCTTGGCCAGCAACGCGGCGATGTCCGCGTCGGCGTCGAAGTTCGATGCCACCGTGAAGTACAGGAACATGTACTGTTGCAGGTCCTGCCCGTCCTCGATGCGGTACCTGGTCCACGCGGTCTTGGTGACCCTGGCCACCACCCGGCGCACTTCCGCGCTGCTGCGATAGTCGCCCAGGGCGTCGCGATGCTGCGCGTAGAGCCAGCGCGTGACCTCGACGATCGGCAGGCGGACCTGCCCCAGCAGTTTTCGGCTCAGGGCCAGCTCCATGTGCTCATCGGGATAGATGTGCAATTCCAGGTACAGCGGCCCCTCGCCCGGCGGCACGTCGGTGGCGGGGAAATGCACCGGGGTTTGCTTGTTGAACATCACCTCGTCCAGCTTGCCGTCGAACATGTGCTCGCGGACCTTCTCGCCGTCCGCGCCGCGCCATTCGACCTTGAAGTCGGTGCCCTTGAGGCTGTAGCAGCACGTCACCGAGCCTTCGCCGCCGCCCGCGCCGATGGCGCCCGTGGCGGCCTTGCCGCCGTGCGCATCCGTGATCTGGATCCGGTCCAGGTCCCAGGGGGTGTAGTTGTAGGCGACGAACGACAGGCCATGGTAGCTGGGTTCGCCGTTGCAGCCGGCCAGCAGCCCCAGCCACATCATCAGGACAAACAACCCCTTGCGCATCAAAGACTCCCATCCATATCGCGTGCCTGCCCCGTCATGCCTCGACCTCCTCGTTCCGTTCCTGTTCCGCCCGCAGCAGCGCGTCCCACACCGCATCGGGCACCTGCGCCAACGCCTGCGACAGGCCGTCGCCCTGGAAGGCGCGCAGCGCGGGCGCGATCGCCTCGTGTTCATCAAAGCGCGGGGAAATGGTGATGCCCCACGCCACGTAGTCCAGCATGTCGCGCTCGCTCTCGACGCCGTGGGCCCGGGCCCGCGCCATCTGCTCGACCACGCGCGCATACAGATCGTCCTGCCGCACCCCACCGCCCAGCACCCCCAGGTAGATGCGGCGGATCTGCACCGCCAGCTTGTCCGGGTAATCCAGTTCCAGCAGACGCTCATGCTGCGCCAGCGCGAATGGCTGTTGCCGCGGCCGGTCGGCGGCGTCCAGGCTGACGCCCGGCCCCGCCCACTGCGCCATGGCGCCATCGCGGCGCGCATAACGCAGCAGGCTCAGCGGCGCCAGGAAGCGTTCGCGCTCGGGCGCCGTCCAGACCTGGAAAGCGCGATCCAGGATGCGGCTGTCGTAGAAATGCAGGTAGTACTCGCGGCCATCGGGCAGTCCATACTCGCCGTAGTAAGCGAAGTGCGCCATCAGCTCGGCCAGCGGCAGCGGCGATACGACATGCGTCACCGCGTAGACGCCGCCCTCGATCTGGTGCAACCGCCTGAGCAGGCGCAGCACCTCCGAGGTGCGCGGCTCGCCAGGCCCGCGCCACAGTTCGAAACGGCTAAGGTCGTCGAGCTCGATCAGCAGCGGCGCGATCTCTTCGTAGACCGCCAGCTCCGTGCCGACCCAGATCGACCCGTGACTCAGGTCGGCGCTGGCCTTGACTGGCGCGGCCAACTCGGCGCGCCCGCGAAAGTCCACCAGCAGATAGGTGTAGAGCGGAACGCCGCGGGCATAGGCCAGATCGGCGGCCTGCGCCAGGGTGTCGTTCAGATGTGCTTCCCAATCCATCATGCCGCGGTTCGCCTCACGCCTTGTCAGTGATCGACTGCACGCCATCGTGCGCATCCAGCACGCATTGCTTGCAGACCGTGAATTGCGGGAAGGCGTAAGGCAACCTGTCCGGCCCGGCGAACTGCTTGTTGCCGGTCTTGACGTCGATGCGGCCGGGCGCGGTGACGGTGATGTTGCCGCCCTCCAGCACGATGCTGGCGCCCGCCGCCGTCGCGATGCGGATGCGCTTGGGCGCGGCGTATTCCACCGCGGTCTGGGCGCTGCCAATGGTGATGTCCTGCTGCGCCTGCACCCGCAGGATGTCGTGCTGCGCCTGGATGTCGACGTTGCCCTTGGCCGAGATCAGGTCCAGACCCGACTCCGCGCCGCTTTGCTGCAGGCCCGCCACGATGCCCAGGCCCTGCCCCGTGTGCAGACGCAGCGCGCCCATCACCGCCAGGTTCTGGTCCTTGCCCGAGGACCAGTGCACGGCCTCGCCGGCGGTGTATTGCAGATGCTGCCCGGCGACCTGCGCCAGCCCCGCCCGCGCCGCCATCAGCACCACCGGATCGGTGGCGTGCGGCACCTTGCCTTGCGCGGCCTGCGTATGCTTGGCCGAGGCATCGCCACGGGCGCCATCCAGGCTGTCGCCGGCGACGGTGCCCGAGACCGTGCGATGCATGGCCGCCAGCGGCGCCTTGTCGCCATCGAGCACGCTGGCGCCGGGCGCGCGCGTGCCCTGCACTGTCGCCAGCCGCAGCCCCTGGTGCGCGCCCACCACGCCATCGAGCGAGCGCGCCATCTGGTCGGTCTGGCCCGCCAGCGCCTGCACTCCGGCCGCATCGCCGATCACGCTGGCATCGTTGCCGTTGCCGCTGTAGGTCGAGAGCAACACGCCCGCGCCGCCGCGCACCGCGCCGTAGCCATCGGTGCGCAGCTCGGCCCCCAGGCCGCGCAAGCCGCCGCGGTAGTTGCCGGCCTGGTGGATCAGGTGGCCTAGATTCAGCTCGCTGGCCTGCTGGCTGCTCTTGACCTGCATGCGCAGCTGGCCGTCGGTGTCGTCGAACACGATCTGGTTGTAGCCCGCGCCGCCGAACTCCTTGCTCTTGAAGCCGCTCAACGCCGCCGCGTTGCGGTGGTTCTCGTCACCGCCGGCCGCGCCATGCCAGGCCGGCGCGTTGCCCGCCGCAAGGTTGGCCTGGGCGCTGGGTGCGGCATCGCGCGCGGCAGCGTAGACCTGCGTGTCGGCCTTGGCGCCCGGGCGTCCGCCCGGCGTGGCGGGCGTGCCGCCTTCGCCGCGGCCGTTGTACAGCGCGCCCACCACGATGGGCTGGTCGATGTCGTCGTCCAGGAAGCGCACCAGCACCTCCTGGCCGATGCGCGGCACGAAGCTGATGCCCATGCCCGCGCCCGACTGGCGCTGCGCCACCCGCACCCAGCGGCTGGCCGCCTCGCCCTCGGCGGCGTTGGCCTGCCAATGGAAGCGGATGCGCACGTCGCCGCGCTTGTTGCGCAGGATCTCGTCCTGCCCTTTCGCTTGCGTGCCGCCCTCGGCGTCGGTCACGACCGCCGTGTGCACGCCATGCACCGACGGCGCGCCGCTCAGGCGCGCGCCGCGCCGGTGCGCCAGCTGCGGCCGCCACGGCCGGTCGCAGCGCACCGCCTCGAAGCGGTTGGCGTAGCCCACCTCGCGCGCTTTGGCCAGCACGGCCGCGTCAACACGCAAGGCGATATCTTCACTCGGCGACGCGCCCGGCGCGGCCAGCGCGTCGCCATCCAGCACCAGGTGCCGATCCAGCCCGCCCAGGCGCTGCGCCAGCGCGGTGCGCGCTTCGGGCGGCAGGTTGTTGATGCCGATCTGCTCGACGCGGTCGAGCGCGAACAGCGGCTCGAAGCCCGCTTCGCCGGCCGGACCCAAGGCAGACAGGTCCTGCAGCGTAAAGCGCGTGCCCGAGCGGAACGTGCGCACCACCCCCAGCCCGACGAAGGTTTCGGCGCGGGCGCGCAGCGCCTCGGTCGCCAGGTCCGCCTGCCGGCGCGCCTGGGCTTCATCCGCGAAGCCGCCGTGGCCGGTGATCTCGTACCAGTCCAGGCCCTGCTCGTCGCCATGGCCGCTGGCCGCGTTGACCAACGATTGCGCGGCCACGGCGCGCTTGCCGCTGTCGTGCCAGCCCAACACGGTGATGCTGTCGGGCGTGCGGCGGCGCTGGCGCGCCAGCGCCTGCACGGTGTCGCGCGATTCGGTCGCCGCGGCGCGCTGGAAGCGGATGCCGCCGCCCGCGGACTCGGCGTCCTCGGCCAGGTTGCGGCTGTCGGCGAACAGCTGCACCACGTGGCGCGCGGGCGCGCTTTCGTCTTCCAGCACGGTCCAGCCCAGGCCGGCCTCGGCCAGCAGGCGCATCAGGAAGTCGTAGTCGGTCTCGCGGTACTGGGTGGTGTAGGGGCGCGGCTTCAGGCCCGCCAACGCCGGTTCGACGTCGGCCGCCAGCCGGTAGACATAGCCCTCATAGCCATCGAGCACATGGCGCACGATGTCCAGCACGGCCTTGCCCTCGAACACGCGGCTGGCGCGCCGTTGCGTCGCCAGCCACAGCCACGGCACGACGGTCAGCCGGTAGCGCGCCAGGCCGGCGTCGCCCGCCAGCAGCTCAGCCTCGCGGATCACGCCGCTGCGCGCCGCGCGGCTGCCGTCGGCGCGCGTGGTCCACAACGTGACCGGGCGCGAGATCATGTCCTGCAGCGACAGGCCGGCGTCATCCGACAGCGCCACCACGCGCAACTGGCCGACGCCGGAGAGCGCCTCGCGCGCGATCCAGCCCTCCACCTGCAAGGACGCGAGCACGCCCTCGCCTTGCAAACGGTAAAGACGGGCATCGGCATTGAACAGGCCGGCGGTGGCAGTGGGATCCATCGGGGAAAAACCTTGGTCAGGCGCGATCACGGTTCAATGTGGGATTGCGCATTGGGACATTCGGGGGCCGTGCCCCAGTGGCCCGCGCAGACGCGCAGGCGGCATTGTTCGCTTTCGAGAAAGCCGAGCTTGCGGCATTCCCCGAGGCGGGTGGCGAGCGACGATCCCGGCAACTCGCGCACGAAGATACCGTCGGTCTTGTAGACCTTGGTGCCGGGCGGCGATGCCGGCGGCAGGCCGTAGGCCATCAGCGTCGCCAGCAGGGCCGCGTCGCTGTCATTGCGTGGCGTGGCCTTGCCGCGCGCCGGCGCGCTCTTGGACGTGGACGCCGGCGCGCCGGGCGTTGCCGCGGCCACCACGGTGGCTTCGCGCGAACGCTCCGCATGTTGCGCGGCGGGACCAGGCGCCCTGGACGGCGCGGCGCGCGGCACGGCG
>NZ_CADIJR010000130.1 GCF_902859645.1 Achromobacter insuavis
TGGCGGGCGGCGTGGAAACCGGCGGCGTGGTGGCGGACGGCGTCGCGGCCTGCGGCGCGCTGGCCTGCGGACCGGACGTCATCGGCGGCGGCGTCGGGATGGCGGACGGGTCGCCGGGCGTGGCGCCTTGCGCCGGCGCGGCGGGCGCGTTGGCCTGCGGCTCGCTCACCTGCGGCTGGAACGGGGTATTGCGTTCCGGCACCTTGATGGGGATGTTGTCGGCCACGGGCGTCGGCTGGGAATCCAGCACCATCGGCAGGATGATGACGGCCGCCAGCACCAGGGCGATGGCGCCTGCGAGCCTGCGCCGGGCGCGCCCGCGCAACTCAGCCGCCTGAACCTCGCTCGGCACGGCCGCTCGCTTGGAGGGTTGCGCCTGGTCGGCAGGATCCTTGCGTTTGAAAAAACCCATGTTTGCCTATGCCGCTCTTGCCTACGCCTTGCGACCCAGAGACTGCAAAACCGAGGCCACGGTGAGAAATGATCCGAACACCACGATTCTATCATTCTCCCCTGCCCGTTCGCGCGCCGCGGCAAAGGCCTGGGCGGGATCGGCGTAGGCCGAGACGCCCGGCGCCTCGGCCCCGGCGGGCGCGGCCGGCAGGCCGGCGGCAACCCGTTCGGCCAGGTGTTCGCCGGAGCCGCCGCGCGGCCCCGGCAGGCCGGCGCAGAACCAGTGGTCGATGCGCGTGCCGATCTTGGCCAGTACGCCGGCCAGGTCCTTGTCGTTGAGCATGCCGAACACCGCGTAGGTGTAGGGATGGAAGCCCATGTTGTCGAGGTTCTGGGCCAGCACCGCGGCGGCGTGCGGGTTGTGGGCCACGTCCAGGATCACCGTGGGCTGGCCCGGCAGGATCTGGAAACGGCCCGGCAGCGAAGCCTGCAGCAGGCCCTGGCGCACCGCCTGCTGCGGCACCGGCAGGCGGTCACGCACCGATTCCAGCGCGGCCAGCGCCGCCGACGCGTTCAGCAGCTGGTTGGCGCCGCGCAGCGCCGGATAGGCCAGCGCGCTGCGGCGCTGCTCGCGGCCGCCATAGGCCCACTGCTGGCGGTCGCCGGAATAGTTGTAGTCGCGGCTGAACAGCCACAGGTCGGCGCCGATCTGCTCGACGTAATCGAGCAGCGACTGCGGCGGCACCGGGTCGGCACAGATGGCCGGCCGGCCGGCGCGGTAGATGTGGGCCTTTTCAAAGCCGATCTTCTCGCGCGTGTCGCCCAGGTACTCGATGTGGTCCAGGTCGACGCTGGTGACGATGGCACAGTCGGCGTCGATGATGTTGACGGCGTCCAGGCGGCCGCCCAGGCCGACTTCCAGCACCACCGCGTCCAGGCGCGACTGCGAGAACAGGCGCAGGATCGCCAGCGTGGTGAATTCGAAGTACGTCAGGGACGTCTCGCCGCGCGCGGCCTCGACCGCGATGAACTGCTCGATCAGGGCCTCGTCCGAGGCGATCTGGCCATTGACGCGCGCGCGCTCGTTGAAATCGATCAGGTGCGGCGAGGTGTACAGCCCGACTTTGTAACCCGCGGCCAGCAGGATCGACTCCAGCATCGAGCAGGTCGAGCCCTTGCCGTTGGTGCCGCCCACCACGAACTTCACGCCCGGCAGTTCCAGGTTCATGCGGGCAGCCACTTCCCGCACGCGCTCCAGGCCCATGTCGATCGCGGTGGCGTGGATCGATTCCAGGTACTGCAGCCAATCGGACAGGGAGGCGCCGGTGGCGGGCTTGAGGGCGGAAGACATGGGGCGGGATCGCAAAGGTGAACAGCCCATGATTTTAGCAGCGCACGCCCGGTGTTTTCCCTAATCCCCCTGGGACGCCACGGGATCGCCGGGAAAAACCGCTTGCCGATGTTTTTTTCATCCGTGAAAATAAATTCACATATGAAAACTCACAAGGATAAGACATGACGCAGCGCAAGACCCCGGCCTGGCTGGTCCAGGAAGCCGACGTGCCCGGCTACCACCCGGCCAACCATACCGGCACCCTCAACCGCCGCCTGATCGGCCCCGACACGGTGGGCTCGCGCGGCGTGGAAGTGCTGCTGGGCGTGATCGACAAGGGCCAGGGCGCACTGCCGCACGCCCATCCGGGCATCGAGCAGGTCTGTTACCTGCTGTCGGGCACCGCCCGCGCCCAGGTGCAGGACGAATGGGCCGACATGGGTCCGGGCGACTGCTGCTATTTCCCGCCCGACATCCCGCACGTGTTCACCGTGACCAGCGACGAGCCCGCGCGGCTGCTGGTGATCTACACGCCGCCGTATGAAGAATCGCCCGACCGCGTGATCCGCGGTTTTCCCGCATCGACCGCCGGCGCCTGAGGCGCCGCGCAGACCGGCCCACCCCGGGCAGCGGCCGCAGAAGCCGCGCCCGTTTCGCATCCCCTGGAGACAAACCATGCGACTACTACGCCTGTTGGGCGCCACCCTGGTCGGCGGCGCCACCGTGCTGGCCCTGCCCGCCGCCCACGCCGCGGACTATCCGAACAAACCCATCACCCTGATCGTGCCGTTCCCGGCCGGCTCCGGCACCGACGCGGTCGGCCGCATCTTCGGCGCCGAGCTGTCGACCATCCTGGGCCAGCAGATCGTGGTGGAGAACAAGCCCGGCGCCAACGCCACCATCGCCGCCAGCTACGTGGCGCGCGCCAAGCCGGACGGCTACACGCTGTTCGTGACCACCAACACCTCGCATTCGGCCGCCCCCTGGCTGATGAAGAACATTCCCTACGATCCGGTCAAGGATTTCACCCCCATCGCGCGCGGCGGCAACCTGCCCTTCATCCTGGTCGCCAACCCCAAGCGGCCCTGGAAGACGGTGGCCGACCTGGTCGCCGACGCGCGCCAGCATCCGGGCCGCATCACCTACGCCAGCGGCAACAGCACCGGCATCGTGGCCGGCGCCACCCTGGCCAACCGCGCCAAGATCGACATCCTGCACGTGCCCTACAAGGGCACGCCGCAAGGCCTGACCGACGTGGTCGGCGGCCAGGTCGACTTCATGTTCACCGACCTGGCCTCCGGCCTGCCGTTCGTGCAGTCGGGCCAGTTGCGGGCGCTGGCGGTGTCCACCGCCGAGCGCAGCGCCATCGTGCCGGACCTGCCGTCCATGGCCGAGTCGGGCGTGCCGGACTTCGACCTGAATTCATGGAACGGCTACTTCGGCCCGGCCGGCATGCCGCCCGAGGTGGTGGCGAAACTCAACGACGCCATCAAGCAGGTGGTGGCCAAGCCCGACGTGCGCAAGCGCCTGGCGGGCCTGGGCTTTGACGCTTTCTCCAGCTCGCCCGAAGCCTTCGGCCAGTTCGTCGGCGAACAGCGCGACCTGTGGGGCAAGCTGATCCGCGACGCGGGGATCGAGCAGCAATGACGATGTCCGCCGCCGCTTCCCCGCAGGCCGCCGGCCCCCTTGCCGGCGTGCGCATCCTGGACCTCAGTTCGGTCGTGATGGGTCCCTACGCCACCCAGGTGCTGGCCGACCTGGGCGCCGACGTCATCAAGGTCGAATCGCCCGCCGGCGACAACATGCGGGCCGTCGGCCCGATGCGCAATCCGGGCATGGGCCACCTGTACCTGCACCTGAACCGCAACAAGCGCTCGGTGGTGCTGGACCTGAAGACGCCGGAAGGCCGCGAGGCCTGCCTGCGGCTGGCCGAGACCTGCGACGCCCTGCTCTACAACATCCGCCCCCAGGCCATGGCGCGCCTGGGCCTGTCGTATGAGGCGGTGGCGGCGCGCAACCCGCGCATCGTCTACCTGGGCGCCTATGGCTTCGGCGAGGCCGGCCCCTACGCCGGCCGGCCCGCCTACGATGACCTGATCCAGGGCCAGACCGGCATCGCCGCGCTGGCGGCGCAGCAGAGCGGCGACGTGCCGCGCTACGCGCCGCTGACGCTGGCCGACCGCGCCGTGGGCCTGCACGTGGGCATCGCGCTGGTGTCGGCGGTGCTGCACGCCCGCGTCAGCGGCCAGGGCCAGCAGGTCGAGATCCCGATGTTCGAGGGCATGGCGCACCTGGTGCTGGGCGACCACCTGGGCGGGGCCACCTTCGAGCCGCCGCTCGGCCCCACCGGCTACGCTCGGCTGCTGGCGCCGCACCGCCGGCCCTACGCCACCGCCGACGGCTATATCTGCCTGCTGATCTACAACGACAAGCATTGGCGCAACTTCTTCGCGCTGATCGGCCAGCCGGAACTGGCGCAGGATCCGCGCTTTCACACCCACGGCGCCCGCGCGGCCCATATCGACGAGGTCTACGCCTTCGTCGCCGACGTCATCCGCACCCGCGCCAGCCAGGACTGGCTGCGGGAACTGGCGGATGCCGACATCCCGGCCTCGCAGCTCTACACGGTCGACGACCTGCTGCTGGACGAGCACCTGGCCGCCACCGGCTTCGTGCAGGACCACCAGCACCCGACCGAGGGCCGCCTGCGCACCCCCGCGCCGCTCGGCCGCTACCAGGGCACGCCGACCGCCATCCGGCGCCCGGCGCCGACGCTGGGCCAGCACAGCCGCGAGGTGCTGGCCGAGGCCGGCTACGACCCCGCCGGCATCGACGCGCTCTTCGCCAATCGCATCACCCAGGATGGAACCGACTGATGGACTTTGCATTCACCCCCGATCAACTGGCGTTGCGCGACGCCGTGTCCCGCATCTGCGCGCGCTATCCCGACGAATACTGGCTGGAACGCGACCGTGAAGGCGGCTTCCCCGAGCCGCTGCACGCCGACCTGGCGCGCGACGGCTGGCTCGGCATCGCCATGCCGCCGGAACATGGCGGCGCCGGCCTGGGCATGACCGAGGCCGCGCTGATGATGCAGACCATCGCCGCCTCGGGCGCCGGCTTCACCGGCGCGTCGGCCGTGCACATGAACATCTTCGGCCTCAATCCCGTGGTGGTGTTCGGCAACGACGAACAGCGCGCCCGCTGGCTGCCGCCGCTGATCGCCGGCCGGCAGAAGGCCTGCTTCGCCGTCACCGAGCCCGACGCCGGCCTGGACACCACCAAGCTCGGCACCCGCGCCGTGCGCCAGGGCGACGAATACGTGGTGCATGGACGCAAGATCTGGATCTCGACCGCCCAGGTGGCCGACAAGATGCTGCTGCTGGCGCGCACCACGCCGCTGTCCGAGGTGGCCAAGCCGACCCAGGGCCTGTCGCTGTTCTACACCGACCTGGACCGCGGCAAGGTCGAGGTGCGTGAAATCGAGAAGATGGGCCGCAAGGCGGTGGACTCGAACATGCTGTTCATCGACGGCCTGCGGATCCCGCTGGCGGACCGGATCGGCGAGGAAGGCCGGGGCTTCGAGTACATCCTGCATGGCCTGAACCCGGAACGCATCCTGATCGCGGCCGAGGCGGTCGGCATCGGCCGCGCCGCGCTGGAGCGGGCGGTGCGCTACGCCGGCGAGCGCCATGTGTTCGGCCGGCCGATCGGCCAGAACCAGGGCATCCAGCACCCGCTGGCGCAGGCCTGGATGCAGCTGGAGGCGGCCGACCTGATGGTGTTCAAGGCCGCCAGCCTGTACGATGCCGGCGAACCCTGCGGCCCCAGCGCCAACGCCGCCAAGTACCTGGCGGCCGAGGCCGGCTACAACGCCTGCCAGACCGCCGTGATGACGCTGGGCGGCATGGGCTACGCCAAGGAATACCACGTGGAGCGGCTGCTGCGCGAGAGCTTCATCCCGCGCATCGCGCCGGTCAGCCCGCAGCTGATCATGTGCTTCATCGCGGAAAAGGTGCTGGGCCTGCCGAAGTCATATTGAGGCGCCCGCCCCTTGCGCGTCCGCCCGGCGCGCCTTGCGCCCGGGCCGGCCGGGGCCGCCTCAGGACTGCTGTTCCAGTCCGGTGCAGGCCGCCCGCAGGATGCGGGCGTATTCCTCCTGGCACGGCTCGATCCGGTAGATCGGACCGCCCACGGAGATGGCGTAGTGCTCGCCCGACAGGGTCACCGGCCAGGCGATGGCGCCGACGTCGGGAATCGACTCGCCGCTGTTCATGAACCAGCCGCGCTGGCGCGACAGCGCCAAGTCCTGCAGCACCGCCTCGCGGGTGACCAGCGTGCGTTCGTTGTGGCGCGTCAGCGGCCCGTTGCCGAGCAAGGCGTCGCGGGCCGGCTCGTCCAGCAGCGACATGAGCGCTTTACCCAGCGAATTTGCGTGTACGTCTTTGAACTCGCCGGCAACGGGCGCGTATCGGATCGTATGCGGAGAGTCCAGCACATCCAGGTAGACCACCCGGCCGTCCTGCGTCAGCTTGGCGAAGACGACGGTTTCCCGAGTTGCGTCCCTTAATTCAACCAGGCTGGGATAGACCCGGTCCAGCACCGGATCGGCGCGGGCGATGCGTTGCGCCATTGCCAGCAGGCGGCCGGTCGGGTAGTAGCCCTGGCGGCGTCCGGTTTCGTAGAGGTAACCCAGGCCGGTCAGGGTGCGGATCAGCGCCAGGCAGCTGGAAACCGGCACATCCAGCAGCCGGGCCAGTTCCGACAGGGGCAGTGCGCGCTTCTCCCGGGCATAGGTTTCGATGATTTCTATGACTCGCAACGCCGTCTTGACACTCATTGCCCGATCCCAACTTGTTAGCACATGAAACAGCCCGCTGTTACGAGGGCTAAAGTTCCCTGCGGCGCTGCCGTAATCGTAGCTGAGAATTCCCTGAAAACAGCGCGTTCCTCCGAGACGCCCGCACCGCCGCTGGAGTGATCATGGCCGTAACCCCGTTAGCCCCCGCTACGTTCGCACCGTCGCCGGTCGCGGCCGTGCCCATCGTCGCAGATCCATCCGTCACCGTCGCCCCGCCCGTTGCCAGCACCAATAGCAGCGGCGCCGATTCCGCGACGTCGGAGCAGTCGAATTCGCAGAAGCTGCCCCTCGACAAGGCGCTCGACGAAATCAACGAGCAGATGAAGGCCTGGTCGACCCAGTTGCAGTTCGAGGTCGACCCGGACGTCCACCAGGTGGTGGTGTCGGTGGTCGACGCCAAGTCCGGGGACGTCATACGCACCATCCCCAGCGAAGCCGTGCTCAAGATCGCCAAAATGATCGTGAACATGCAGGGAAATGGCATCAAGACCTCGGCTTGACATGAATTCCCGTACTTTCCTCTGTGCCCCTTTTGGCGCCAATCGATGATGGAATCATCGAATTAGGCCCGCCTTATGCCCTTACCCGGCCAATCGCCGGCACCCTATTTTTGACAGAATCGCATCGCTAGGAAGGATTTCACATGGCCTCTATCACCAACCTCGGTTCGTCCTCCGGTCTGCCACTGGAAGAAACGCTGAAAAAGCTGCAAGACGCCGAGGATAAGAAGCTCTCGATCTACACCACGCGCGCGCAAAGCTACCAGACTCGCATCGACGCTTACGCGAAACTGCAGAGCGCCCTGGAAGCGCTGCAAAAGTCCGCTGCCGTGCTGGGCAAGACCGAGACGATGGCTGCCATCAAGGGCAGCGTCACCGGCGGCAACGCCTTGACGGCCAGTGTGGCCGCCGAGGGCGCCACCGCGGGCCAGTACGTCATCGAAGTGAAGAACCTGGCCCGCGCCCAGAGCCTGCAATCGGGCGCCGTGGCAGACCGCACCGCCAAGCACGGCGACACCGGCTCGTTCGAAGTCGAGCTGGCCGACGGCACCAAGCGCACCATCGACCTGAAAGGCGACACCTCGCTCAACGGCATCGTCAAGGCCATCAACGCCGACGACAAGTCCGGCCTGCGCGCCACCGTTATCAATGACGGCAACGGCAACAACTACCTGATGCTGACGGCCAAGGACACCGGTGTCCAGGCCTCGGTCAAGAACATCACCGTCACCGGCGACCAGTCGCTCAAGGACATCCTGTCCTTCAGCACCGCCGCCGACGGCTCCACGACCGGCCTGGCCAATACCAAGGCTGAAGACGCCCAACTGATCATCAACGGCCTCCCCGTCAAGAGCGGCTCGAACAACGTCGCCAACGTCATCGACGGCGTCACGCTGAACCTGACCGAGAAAACCGAGACCGACAAGCCGATCACGCTGAAGCTGGAAGCGGATCCGTCAGTCGCCAGCAAGGCGATCCAGGATTTCGTCAAGAACTACAACTCGCTGCAATCGACCATCAAGAGCCTGACGGCTTTCGACGCCAAGGCGGCCACCAACCAGCCGCTGACCGGCGACGGCACCACCCGCTCGATCCAGGCGTCGGTGACCAACGCGCTGCAAGCCATGCTGGGCGAAGGGTCGGTCCGCTCGCTGGCCGACCTGGGCATCACCACCGATCCCCAGACGCGCCAGCTCAAGCTCGACCAAACCAAGCTGGACAAGGCGCTGAGCACCAATCCGGCCGACGTCACCAAGCTGCTGACCGGCGACAACGGCCTGGCCAAGACTTTCGAAAAGGCTTTCAAGGACGTATTGGGCAGCACCGGTTCGCTCAAGACGCGCACCGACGGCCTGGCCAAGTCGATTAGTGACCTGGACGCCCAGCAAAAGCGCGCCAAGGCCGCCAGCGACGCTGAAATGGACCAGATGCGCACCCGTTTTGTCGCATTGGACAAGTACGTTTCCCAACTGGCCGTCACCGGCAACTACCTGACCCAACAATTTGCGGCGATGAACAAATCGAGCAAATAACCTGTAGAAGATGCATTAATGACTTACGCCGCCCGCCGCCCCACTGGGTCTCAATCCGTCCGCTCCTACGCCGATATCGGCCTGGAAACCCAGGTTCTGGGCGCGAGTCCCGAGCGGCTGATCACCCTGTTGTACCTGGGTGCCCGGGCGGCGATCGGACAGGCGCGCATCCATCTGCAGGAAGGCCGGGTCGCCGAGCGCGGCGCGGCCATCTCGAAAGCGATCAAGATCGTCGATGAAGGCTTGAAGACCGGGTTGAACATGGAGGCTGGCGGCGAGATCGCCGCCAACCTCGCCCGGCTCTACGATTACATCGTCCGCACCTTGCTGACGGCAAATCTGAAAGCGAATGCCGAGCAACTCGACATTGCCGACCGCCTGTTGGCGGATCTGGCCGAGGCTTGGCAGACTTCCATCGACCGACCGGCTGGCCTTGCCCAGCCCTGATGGCCAAAAACACAAATTCAGCCAGCCATCGAACGCCCGAGATTTCCATGACGTCCCTTACCCAGTACTCATCCCCTATTCTGGAACACTACCAGGAGATCGCCCTCATCACGGGCGAGATGTTGACGGCCGCCCAGGCCGGAGACTGGGATACGGCGATGGCCCACGGGCAGCAATATTGCGAGCTGGTCGAGCGCCTGCGGATCGCGGAACCAACCGCGCCGCTGGACGAGGCCGGCCGCGCCATGAAGTACGACCTGCTGGTGCGCATCCTCGAAAACGACGCGCTCACGCGCGACCTGGCGCTCCCGCAACTGGCCCGGCTGGGCGAACTGCTGGGCCGCATGAAGCGCCAGCAGACCCTGCTGTCGGCCTACGGCTACCAGGCGCCTGAAGCATGAGCGTAGGTCCCGCGGCACTCGGCAACGTCCTAGTGCAGCGGTTGGACGCCGTGCTGGGCACGACGATGTCCGCCGCCAGCGCCAACCAGGTGTCGGGCGCGCGGCCGGATGCGGTCAGCCAGCCCGGCAACCTGGACAAGCCCGGCTCGGCCGACGGTTCCAATCGCGACCCGCGACAAGGCATCCAGACCGGCGGCGCCCGCGGCGACCGCCCGGCCACCGTCCTTGACGCCAAGACCGCCGCCGCACTGGCGCTGGCCGCCCGCGGCCTGGTCACCAGCAGCGACACCACGGCCTCGGCCCCCACCACGCTGGGCACCACCGCCCGCGCGATCCTGGCGCTGCTGGCCCAATATCCCGACGCCGCGCCGGCGGTGCTGGGCCGCGCCCCCTTGTGGTCAGCCAATGCGCCGGCGCCAGGCAGCGGCGCGCCGGCCCAGCCTGGCGCCGGCCAGGCCGCCGCACAGCCGGCGCAACCCGGACAACCCCAACCTCCCGCCACTGGCGCG
>NZ_CADIJR010000131.1 GCF_902859645.1 Achromobacter insuavis
CAGCCGGGCCTGGGGCCGCCGCGCCTTCCGCGCCGCCCGCCACGGCGGAGCCGGACGCCAATGCGGCGCCCGCGACGCCAGGCGCGCAGGAACCCGCCGCGCCGGCCGTGGCGCCGCAGGAAGAGGCGCCCAAACCCAAGCCCGTGCCGGTGCTGGTGCGCCTGGACATCCGGCCGTGGGGCGAGGTGTGGATCAACGGCGTGGCGCGCGGCATCAGTCCGCCGGTCAAGGAATTGCGGCTGATACCCGGCAAGTACCAGGTGTTGCTGCGCAACGCCGATCTGCCGCCCTATCGGGCGACGCTGGAAGTCAAGCCGGGCAAGCCGGCCGTGATCTCGCACGCCTTCCAGTGACGTGAGCGCGGCCAGGGTCTAGGCCTGGGCCGCGGCGTCCTCCGGCGCCATCGGCAGGCGCAGCGTGAACACCGAGCCGACGCCTGCTTCGCTGGTCACTTCGACCTCGCCGCCATGGCGTTGCGCCACGGTGCGCACGAAGGCCAATCCCAATCCCGCGCCGCCCACGTCCCCGCGGGTGGCGACCCCGACGCGCGCGAACGGTTCGAACAAGCGCGCCAGGTCCTGCGCCGCGATGCCTTGCCCCTGGTCGCGGACATGCACGCGCCAGTAGCCGGGCACCTGGTCGATGTCGCAGCTGATGCGGGTGTCGGCCGGGCTGTACTTGATGGCGTTGTCGATCAGGTTGCTCAAGGCTCGCATCAGCAGCGTCTGGTCGCCGCGCACGTAGGCCATCGGCAGCGAAGGCGCGACCGCCAGCGTGATGCCGCGCTTGTGCGCGGCCGCCCAGAATTCATCGACGCCATCCTGCAGCAGGCTGCCCAGGTCGAGGTCGACCGCGTTGATGGCCATCGATTCGGCGCGTGTCAGGTGCACGAAATCGTCGACCAGATGCAGCGTGCGGTTGGCCAGCGCGGCGATGCGCACGAGGGTGTCGTCGCGGCCATCCTGCGGCGCGCCATCCTGCTTCATCTCGACCAGCGCCAGGATCGAGCTTTGCGGCGCGCGCATGTCGTGCGAGATGAAGCGCAGCGTCTCTTCGCGCTGCCGTTCGGCCTGGCGGATGCCGGAGATGTCCGTCAGGGTGGCGACGGTGCCGGCGAAGTTGCCTTCGGCCGTATGGATCGGCACGCATTTCAGGATCAGGTCGCGGCCGGCGTGGTCGCGCACTTCCAGGTCGGCGCTCCAGGGCGACTGTTCGGTGGCCGGTCCCTGGCCGCTCAGCACCTGGGCCACGCGTTGCCGCGTGGCGTCGTCGCCGATGGTCTTTTCCAGCAGATGGATCGCGGGATGGCCGACCCGCGGCGGCCGCATGCCCAGCCGCTGGAAGTACATCACGGCGGCCTGGTTGCGAAATTGCATGCGGCCATCCTGGTCGAAGACCAGCGTCGCGTCTGGCATGCCATCCAGCCCGTCGGCCAGGAAACGCCGCAGGTTGCGCACCCGCGCCAGCGCGCGCCGCAATTCGCCGACGCGGCTTTCGAGCGAGGCGCTGGTGCCGCCCGATTGCGCCCGGGCTTCGTTCAGCACCGGCGGGTATTCGCGCTGCAGGCGGCGCAGCTCGTTGTCCATGTAGCGCAGCGCGGCCTCCTGGCTGCGCCAGCTCCACAGCGGGTAACACAGCGCCACGCCCACCAGCGCGGCGGTGGGCGCGAACCACTGGTAGCTGTGGCCCAGCAGCAGCAGGCTGGCCAGCAGCACCAGCGCCAGCAGTCCGATGTTGACGAGCAGCGCCAGGTTGGGCGACAGGCGCCACAGCGCCAGGCAGGCCAGCAGCACCGGCAGGGCCGAGAACAGGGCATTGAGCCAGGGAGCGGGCGGCCGGAAGGCGATGTCGTCGTTGGCTGCCTGCAGCAGGTTGGCGATGATCTCCACGCCCGGCATGCCGCTGACCTCGTGCGAGACCGGCGTGGTGTAGGCATCGCCCAGGCCGGTGGCCCAGGCGCCCACCAGCACATACTTGCCGCGCAGCTGCTCGGGCGGCACGTCGCCGCGCAGCACCGACAGGTAGGACACCGCGCGCGTATGCGCCGCGGGGCCGGCGTAGGGAATCAGGATGCCGCCATCCTTGCCCGCGCGGCGCAGCAGCCGCTCGGCCATCGCCGTCTGGCCGCCCACGTCCAGCATGCTCAACGCGAAATGCTGCCAGCGCTCGCCGGCGAAACGCGTCGTCAGCATCGCCGACCGCAGCACGCCATCGGCATCCAGGTTGGCGTTGATGAAACCGCTGCCCGCCGCGGCCTGCGCCAGGATCGGGATCGGGGTGCTGATGGAGGAGGGGTAGGCCAGGCGGTCCAGCACCACCGGCAGCACGGTGTGGCCATTGCGCCGCAGGCTGTCGGCGAGGATGGCGTCGTCGCCGGGATGGGTGGTGTCGGGTTCGGCGAAGATCAAATCCAGGCCGACCGCGCGCGCGCCCTGCAGGCGGTCCAGCAATGCCGCGTGCACCGCGCGGCGCCAGGGCCAGCGGCCGAGCGCGTCGATGCTGGTGTCGTCGATCGCCACGATCACGATGTCGGGCGACATGTCGCGGCCCGTCAGCGCGACGGCGCGGTCATACAGGATCTGGTCGACGCGTCCCAGGCCGTTGAAGGAACCGAGCAGCGCGGCCAGCAGCGCCAACGCCACCGTCAACCACAGGCCTGATCGCGAGGCCCGGTCGTTGGAGTCGGCGGCATCGGCCATGGGCGCGGATCTAGTACTCGTTCAGCGTGACCAGTCCGCCGAAGCCGGTGGCGACGCCCAGGCCGCTGCTGGTCATCAGCTGGTTCACGCCGGTGAAGGTGGCCGTGGCGTCCTGGCCGCCCAGGCCCAGTTCGTCGATGGCGCGCACCGAGACGTAGAAGGTGCCGGGGCCGGGGGCGCTGAAGCGGATGTCTGGGCTGGGAAAGCGGGTCGACGACACCGGCTGCGTGCCGTCGGCATCGCGCGCCACGCGCACGACGTAGGCCTGTGCGCCAGGCACGGGCGGGAACGCGCTGGTCCAGCCGCCGCCGCCGGCGCGCACCGGCGCGCCGAGCTGCGGCGCGGCCAGCAGGGGCCGCACGCCAGCGACGCTGCCATCGGCGCCGATGGCGGCGCCGTAGCCCTTGGCCACCGCCACCGGTTGTGCCGGCGCGGCGCCGGGGGCGTGCGGCTGCAGCCGCACACTGCCTTCCAGCACTTCGCTGTGCACGCCCAGGTTGCCGCTCTGCACGCGGAAACGCGTGCCGCGCACGCCCGTTACGGCCACCGGCGTGCGGACCTCGAAACGGCCCACGCCCTGGCCGCCCGGGGCGACGCTGGATTCGACGCTGCCGCGTTCGACGTGGATGACCGAGTCGGTCAGGTCGGTGCCTTCGAATTGCCGCAGGCGGGTCAGTTCGACGGCGCCATCGGCCGGCAGCGTGAGCTTGGAGCCGTCGGCCAGCTCGAGCGTCACGAAGCCGTTGGGGGCGGTCACGACCTTGCTGCCTTCGGCCACGTTGGCGCCTGGCTTGAGGGCCTGGCCGTCCAGGTTCGCCTGGCCGCTGACGTGGACCACGCGCGCATCGGCGGCGCGCTCCGGAATCATTGACAGGGGGATGCGCAATTCCAGCCCGATGGGCAGGCGCTCGGGCGTGGCGACCTGGTTGAGCGACTGCAGCGGGCTCCAGTTGGCCTGGTTGCGCGTGTAGGTCGCGGCGATGTTGATCAGCGTGTCGCCTTGGCGCACGCGGTAGATGAAGTTCTCTCCCAGCGCGCCCGCGGGTTGGCTGTGGGAGGGGATTGCGAGCAGCAGGCCGGAAAGCAGGGCAAGCAAAGAAAGCGCGCGGCAGCGGCTCATGTCGTTCAAATCTCCAGGTAATGCCGCCAGGCGCTAAGGCGCTAAGGCGCGGAGGGCGGGCTATCTTCGGACGCGGATATCAATTCCAGCCGGTAGCCGAGCGCATAGGACGAGCTCAGGCGCACGCCGTGTTCCGGTCGCAGTTGCAGCTTCTGCCGGATGTTCGACAGGTGCGTGTCGAGCGTGCGCGAGGTCGCGGGGATTTCGCGGTTCCAGACGCATTCGGCCAGCACGTCGCGCGACATGAGGCGGCCGAGGTTGCGGAAAAAGAGCAGGGCAAGCTCGAATTCCTTGGGCGCCAGCGTGACCGCCGCGCCGTCGAGCAGGATGGCGCGCGCCGCGGGCTCGATGCGGTAGGCGGCCACGTCGAACGATTCGTCGGCGGGCTCGGCGATCTGGCTGCGGCGCAGCAATGCCGCGACGCGCGCGAGCAGTTCCAGCGGCCGCAGCGGCTTGACGATGTAGTCGTCGGCGCCGGCGCGCAGGCCCTCGACCAGGTCGTCCTCGCTGGAACGGTTGGTCAGGAAAATGACGGGAATGCGCGGGCCGATGTTGGCGCGCAGCCAGCGCACCACATCATCGCCATCGATATCGGGCAGGTGCCAGTCCAGCAGCACCAGGTCGAACGTTTCAGTGCGCAAAGCGGCAAGCAGGTCGCGGCTTTGCTGATAGCTGGTGCAGGTATATCCGGCGGCAGTCAGGACTTGCTGGATACGTTTCGCCTGGTCCAGGTCGTCTTCCAGCGACGCGATTTTCATCAGACGTGGTCTCGCGAAGGTTGGCTGCGCAAGCGCGCCCTGTGGCGCCCTACTGCAAGAAGAAGAAAGGATTGTGTAATGGAATGATAACTCGCGTCGCGTCACTGTTGGCTACGTTGTGCCAAGAACTGTCAAACATTGCAAACTTAACGAATCTTGACTGGAGTTGTTGCACAACAACGGGCCACACTGTCCCGACCCCTCCCGTCAACCGGCGCAGTCTGCCGGGCGCGGTCGGGGCAGATGGGATGGAAAGAACCTATGAATCAATTGCGCGTACTGATGATGTCGCCGGACGAGGCTGCACGTAACACCGCTGTGTCCGCACTGCTTCAAGCTGGAATTTCGGCCCGCGGCTGCTCGACTTCCCTGGAATTGTTTGGCCTGCTCAGCAACAGCCCCTACGACGCCGTGGTGCTGAACGTGGGCACCCTCGGTGAAATCGGCTATGCCCTGGTGGCCCGCCTGCACGGCTCCTCGCCGCTGGGTATCGTGGTGATGGGCAACAACCTGTCCCTGGATACCCGCCTGCGTTGCCTGCAGAGCGGCGCGGACGCCTGCCTGCCGCCGCCGCACGACCCTCGCGAACTGGCCTGCATCCTGCTGGCGTTGGCGCGGCGCCTGCCGGCCGGGCAGGACAACCTGACGACCGAGGAGCCGACCCTCGGCCAGTGGGAACTGCGCGACCAGGGCTGGACCCTGGCGGCGCCGTCCGGCACCACGATTTCCCTGTCGGCCAATGAACGCCTGATCGTGCGTTCGCTGCTCGAGGTGGCGGGCAGGGCGGTCGGCCGCAACGAACTGGGCGACGAACTGCGCCAGGAAGGCGGCGGCGCCCGCTCCAGCGGCACGCGCAGCATCGACGTGATCGTCAGCCGCCTGCGCCGCAAGGCGGAGATGGCGGGGCTGATGCTGCCGATCCGCACCGTCTACGGCAGCGGCTACCTGTTCGCCGACCAGTAACCGCGCGCCGCCGGACGTTTCCGCAAAGTCGCGGGGGCCGGCTACACTGCCAGCAGTCCGACGCCGCCGCTGCGTGGCATTCCCGGCCCGGCCCCGGGGCCGATATCCGGCCAGGCGCTCCCCGTGCCCAAGACCGCATCCGCGTGTCGTCAATTTGGCCCCAATTTTGCCGACCTGGGCCGGACCTGCGCCTAACAGGCCGTCTTTTGCCGCCAACGTGTCCCCACGCAACGCTTACAAAAGATTTTGACAGTGCGCCGGAATCTAAGCTATGCTAAAGGGCTTACTGCTTTAATCGCGCGCAAAGTCGATGCCAGGACTGGCATTTGAGGCGCCAGGAAGACAGGTCCGGCCAATCATCCAAGCGAAGGCTTCGCGCCCAGCTTGGCGGCCCAAGACCAAAGGGGTGCGTCACGAGCCCCCGTCAACCAACGCCGCCATCTCCGAAGCATCCGGTTTGTGCGTTTGTCATGGTTTGTTGGCAAGCCCGCTCTTTTACGTATTTGAACGTTTGAGGCGGTTTTGCGCGAGCCGCCTTCTCCGAGAGTCATTACTCGAAGAGACGAGTACGTAAGTACTTACCAGTGGTACGTAAAAGGGATTTCAAAGGTCATGCCTACCATTAGCCAACTCGTGCGCAAGCCGCGCGAAGTCAGCATCATCAAAAGCAAGAGCCCCGCGCTCGAAAACTGCCCGCAACGCCGCGGCGTGTGCACTCGCGTGTACACCACCACCCCCAAGAAGCCGAACTCCGCTCTGCGTAAGGTTGCCAAAGTGCGTCTGACCAACGGTTACGAAGTCATTTCGTACATCGGCGGTGAAGGCCACAACCTGCAAGAGCACTCGGTGGTTCTGGTGCGTGGCGGTCGTGTGAAGGACTTGCCCGGTGTGCGTTATCACATCGTGCGCGGTTCCCTCGACCTGCAAGGCGTCAAGGATCGCAAGCAAGCCCGCTCGAAGTACGGCGCCAAGCGCCCGAAGAAGGCCTAAGGGCTCGCAACGCGAGTTAGCAGTACCCCCGCGTGGCGGCCATCCGTCATTAGGGAAGTGCAACCGCGCCATCCGGAATACAGGAAGGTGCGCGGCACGTAAGGGGTCGTCCCAGTGGACGGCCATGGCCGTGTAATGAAACACGGTTCAACTGAACAGACACAAGGAAGCAACAATGCCCCGTCGTCGCGAAGTACCCAAGCGCGAGATCCTGCCCGATCCCAAGTTCGGCAGCGTCGAGCTCGCCAAGTTCATGAACGTCGTCATGCTGGACGGCAAGAAGGCCGTCGCCGAGCGCATCGTTTACGGTGCCCTCGAGCAAGTGCAAACCAAGACCGGCAAGGAGCCGATCGAAGTTTTCAGCCTGGCGATCAACAACATCAAGCCGATCGTCGAAGTGAAGAGCCGCCGCGTTGGCGGTGCCAACTACCAAGTGCCGGTTGAAGTGCGCCCCGTGCGCCGCCTGGCCCTGGCTATGCGTTGGCTCCGTGAAGCCGCCAAGAAGCGTGGCGAGAAGTCGATGGATCTGCGTCTTGCTGGCGAACTGATCGACGCCTCCGAAGGTCGTGGCGCCGCGATGAAGAAGCGCGAAGACACGCACAAGATGGCCGAGGCCAACAAGGCCTTCAGCCATTTCCGCTGGTAATTTAAGGACTAACCCACCATGGCCCGCAAAACCCCGATCGAGCGCTATCGCAACATTGGCATCTCTGCGCACATCGATGCAGGGAAAACCACCACGACCGAACGTATCCTGTTCTACACCGGCGTCAATCACAAGATTGGCGAAGTGCATGATGGCGCCGCCACCATGGACTGGATGGAACAAGAGCAAGAGCGTGGCATCACCATTACGTCGGCTGCTACGACGGCGTTTTGGCGTGGCATGGCCGGCAACTACCCCGAGCACCGCATCAACATCATCGACACCCCGGGGCACGTGGACTTCACCATCGAGGTGGAACGTTCCATGCGCGTCCTGGACGGTGCCTGCATGGTCTACTGCGCGGTGGGTGGTGTTCAGCCCCAGTCCGAAACCGTGTGGCGTCAAGCCAACAAGTACGGCGTGCCGCGTCTGGCGTTCGTCAACAAGATGGACCGTACCGGCGCGAACTTCTTCAAGGTCTATGACCAGCTGAAGACGCGTCTGCGCGCGAACCCCGTGCCCATCGTGATCCCCATCGGCGCCGAAGACACGTTCCAAGGCGTGGTCGACCTGGTCAAGATGAAGGCGATCATCTGGGACGAAGCCAGCCAAGGCACCAAGTTCGACTACAAGGACATTCCGGCCGAGCTGGAAGGCACTGCCAACGAATGGCGCGAAAAGCTGGTTGAAGCCGCCGCCGAATCGTCGGAAGAGCTGATGAACAAGTACCTGGAAACGGGTTCCTTGGACGAAGCCGAAATCAACCTGGCCATCCGTCAACGCACCATCGCTGGCGAAATCCAGCCGATGCTGTGCGGCACCGCCTTCAAGAACAAGGGCGTGCAGCGCATGCTGGACGCGGTCATCGACTACCTGCCTTCGCCCGTGGACATTCCCCCGGTCGACGGTCAGGATGACGACGGCAATGCCGTGCAGCGCAATGCCGATGACGGCGAGAAGTTCTCGGCGCTGGCGTTCAAGCTGATGAGCGATCCGTTCGTGGGTCAGCTGACCTTCGTGCGCGTCTACTCGGGCGTCCTGAAGTCGGGCGACACGGTCTACAACCCCATCAAGGGCAAGAAGGAACGTATCGGCCGCATCCTGCAGATGCACGCGAACAACCGCGAGGAAATCAAGGAAGTTCTGGCTGGCGACATCGCCGCCGTCGTGGGCCTGAAGGACGTGACGACCGGCGAAACGCTGTGCGACATCGACTCCCACATCCTGCTCGAACGCATGGTGTTCCCGGAGCCCGTGATCTCGCAGGCCGTCGAACCCAAGTCGAAGGCTGACCAGGAAAAGATGGGTCTGGCGCTGTCGCGTCTGGCTCAGGAAGATCCGTCGTTCCGCGTGCGCAGCGACGAAGAATCCGGCCAAACCATCATTTCCGGCATGGGCGAGCTGCACCTGGAAATTCTGGTCGACCGCATGAAGCGCGAATTCGGCGTGGAAGCGAACGTCGGCAAGCCCCAGGTGGCCTACCGCGAAACGATCCGCAAGACCTGCGAAGAAGTCGAAGGCAAGTTCGTCAAGCAGTCGGGCGGTCGCGGCCAGTACGGTCACGTGGTCCTGAAGGTCGAACCGCTCCAACCGGGCGGCGGCTACGAGTTCGTCGACGCCATCAAGGGCGGTGTGGTTCCTCGCGAATACATCCCCGCGGTGGACAAGGGCATCCAGGAAACGCTGCCTGCCGGCATCCTGGCCGGTTACCCGGTCGTGGACGTCAAGGTCACGCTGTTCTTCGGTTCGTACCACGATGTGGACTCGAACGAAAACGCGTTCAAGATGGCCGGCTCGATGGCGTTCAAGGAAGGCATGCGCAAGGCTAGCCCCGTGCTGCTGGAACCGATGATGGCCGTTGAAGTCGAAACGCCTGAAGACTACGCCGGTACCGTGATGGGCGATCTGTCCTCGCGTCGCGGCATGGTTCAGGGCATGGACGACATGGTCGGCGGTGGCAAGACCATCAAGGCCGAAGTTCCGCTGGCCGAGATGTTCGGTTACGCCACGAACCTGCGTTCGCTGACGCAAGGCCGTGCCACGTACACGATGGAATTCAAGCATTACTCCGAGGCCCCCAAGAACGTCGCTGACGAAGTCATCGCCGCTCGGGCCAAGTAAATAACCCTTTGCCGGGTCCGCCCCATCCGGGCGGTCCCGGCAGAAATTAAAGTTTCCTTGAAAGTCAAAGGATAGAGATCATGGCAAAAGGTAAGTTCGAACGCACCAAGCCGCACGTGAACGTCGGCACGATCGGTCACGTTGACCACGGCAAAACGACGTTGACGGCGGCGATCACGACCGTTCTGTCGAGCAAGTTCGGCGGCGAAGCCAAGGGCTACGACCAGATCGACGCGGCTCCTGAA
>NZ_CADIJR010000132.1 GCF_902859645.1 Achromobacter insuavis
CCCGAACCCGCGGCGGCGGCCACGCCCGCCGCCCCCGCCACCGACGACGCGCAGCAGGACGACCGCAAGCGCGCCGCCATCGAATCCGCGCTGGCCCGCGCCCGCGCCCGCCGCAACACCCCGCGCCCATGAACGCCGCCAAACGCCGAGAAATCTTCGCCCGCCTGCAGGCGGCCAATCCGCATCCGACCACCGAGCTCGAATACGACACGCCGTTCCAGCTGCTGATCGCGGTGCTGCTGTCGGCCCAGGCCACCGACAAGTCGGTCAACATCGCCACCCGCAAGTTCTTTCCCGCCTACGGCACGCCGCAGGCGCTGCTGGCGCTGGGCGAGGAAGGCCTGTCCGACTACATCAAGACCATCGGCCTGTATCGCACCAAGGCCAAGAACGCGATCGCCACCTGCCGCCTGCTGATCGAGCAGCACGGCGGCGAAGTGCCGCAGACGCGCGAGGCGCTGGAAGCACTGCCGGGCGTCGGCCGCAAGACCGCCAATGTGGTGCTGAACACCGCCTTCGGCCAGCCCACCATGGCGGTCGACACGCATATCTTCCGCGTCTCCAACCGCACCGGCATCGCGCCGGGCAAGAACGTGCTGGAAGTCGAGCTCAAGCTCGAGAAATTCGTGCCGCGCGAATATATGCAGGACGCGCACCACTGGCTGATTCTGCAGGGCCGCTACGTGTGCGTGGCGCGCAAACCGAAATGCCCGCAATGCGGTATTTCCGACCTGTGCGAATACAAGGACAAGACGCCGGCCTGAAGCGGCTGGCGCGCTGCGCGATATCCGCGCGGCAATACATCGCGCATCGGCGAAAACCGGGTTTTCCCCGATGCGCGCGGCGATGACGAATTGATGACGATCAATACGAATTTGCTGCAATGCATTGCGAGGTCGCATCGGGTTTTCACCCAATGCCAATGCGAATTGTCCACGATCCGACAATTCACCTTTCCGCACCGCAAAACCTATGACAAACCCTCATGGAATTTTGATTCAGAGGTGCGCATACTCGCCGGCAACTCTTATAGAAAACCGTGGCGTTTCCATGATTTTCTTTACCCCGCGGGGGCTCAGCGCATAACGCCGGGCAGGGTCCATATAAATACAACGCCGGTGCAGCGGACATGGACGACACGATCCTGGAGACAAAAGGCCTCACCAAGGAATTCCGCGGTTTTGTCGCGGTCAATGGGGTCGATTTGCGTATCAAGCGGGGCGAGATTCATGCCTTGATCGGGCCGAACGGCGCGGGCAAGACGACATGCTTCAACCTGCTGACCAAGTTTCTCTCCCCCACCTCGGGGAGCATCAAGTTCAACGGCATCGACATCACCGGCGAGCGCCCGGCGCAGATCGCGCGGCGCGGCGTGATCCGTTCGTTCCAGATCTCGGCGGTGTTTCCTCACCTGACCGTGCTTGAGAACGTGCGCATCGGCCTGCAGCGCAAGACCGGGCTGTCGTTCCACTTCTGGCGCAGCGACAAGCGCCTGGCCGCGCTCGACGAGCCGGCCCGCGCGCTGCTGGAACAGGTCGACCTGGGCGCGTTCGCCGACGAGACCACCGTGAACCTGCCATACGGCCGCAAGCGCGCGCTCGAGATCGCCACCACGCTGGCGATGGAGCCCGAGCTGATGCTGCTGGACGAGCCGACGCAGGGCATGGGCCACGAAGACGTGGACCGCGTCACGCAGCTGATCAAGCGCGTCAGCGCCGGCCGCACCATCCTGATGGTCGAACACAACATGAACGTCGTGTCCTCCATCGCCAACACCATCACCGTGCTCGCGCGCGGCGCCGTGCTGGCGGAGGGTTCCTACGCCGAAGTGTCCCGCCATCCCGCCGTGATGCAGGCCTACATGGGCACCACCGACGGCGAACTGCAAGGAGCACACGCATGAGCACCCCGGCACTGGAAATCTCGGGCCTGCAGGCCTGGTACGGGGAATCGCATATCCTGCATGGCGTGGATATGCGCGTGGGGCAAGGCGAGGTCGTCACGCTGCTGGGCCGCAACGGCGCCGGCCGCACCACCACGCTGCGCGCCATCCTCGGCCTGACCGGCTCGCGCAAGGGCTCGGTGCGCATCCATGGCACCGAGGCCATCGACCTGCCCACCTACAAGATCGCCCACCTGGGCGTGGGCTATTGCCCCGAGGAACGCGGCATCTTCGCCAGCCTGTCGTGCGAAGAGAACCTGCTGCTGCCTCCCGTGGTCGGCTCGCTCGGCGGCGGCATGTCGCTGGCCGAGATCTACGACATGTTCCCCAACCTGCTCGAACGCCGGCATTCGCCCGGCACGCGCCTGTCGGGCGGCGAGCAGCAGATGCTGGCGGTGGCGCGCATCCTGCGCACCGGCGCCAACCTGCTGCTGCTGGACGAAATCTCGGAGGGCCTGGCGCCCGTCATCGTGCAGGCGCTGGCCCGCATGATCACCGCGCTCAAGCAGCGCGGCTACACCATCGTCATGGTGGAACAGAATTTCCGCTTCGCCGCGCCGCTGGCCGATCGCTTCTACGTCATGGAGCATGGCCAGATCGTCGAGCACTTCGAAGCGTCGGAACTTTCAGAAAAACAGGACACGCTCAACGAACTGCTGGGCGTCTAAGACAACCTGTCACCCGCCGGTTTCCCGGCATCCCATATACCAAAGGGAAGAGGAGTCATCCCATGAAGCTGCACACCATCACTGCTGCACTGGCCATGGCGGGCCTGGGATTTGCCGGGGCACCCGCCCTGGCGCAAGGCATCTCCGACGATGTCATCCGCATCGGCTTCATCACCGACATGTCGGGCGTGTATTCCGACATCGACGGCAAGGCCGGCCTGGAAGCGATCCGCATGGCGATCGAGGACTTCGGCGGCAACGTCAACGGCAAGAAGATCGAAGTGCTGTCGGCCGACCACCAGAACAAGGCCGACGTGGCCTCGGCGCGCGCCCGTGAATGGTTCGACCAGCAGAAGGTCGATGTCATCATCGGCGGCACCAACTCGGCCACCAGCCTGGCGATGGCCGCCGTCGCGGCGGAAAAGAAGAAGCCCTTCATCGCCATCGGCGCGGGCGCTTCCGACCTGACCAACGCCCAATGTTCGCCCTACACCGTGCACTACGCCTACGACACCGTGGCGCTGGCGCGCGGCACCGGTTCGGCGGTGGTGAAGGACGGCGGCAAGAGCTGGTTCTTCCTGACGGCCGACTACGCCTTCGGCCACGCGCTCGAGCGCGACACGATGGCGGTGGTCAAGGCCGCCGGCGGCGAGGTCAAGGGCCAGGTGCGCGCACCGCTGGGCGCCTCCGACTTCTCCTCGTTCCTGCTGCAGGCGCAGTCGTCCAAGGCGCAGATCCTGGGCCTGGCCAACGCGGGCGGCGACACCATCAACTCGATCAAGGCCGCCAATGAATTCGGCGTCACCAAGACGATGAAGATGGCCGGCCTGCTGGTGTTCATCAACGACGTGCACTCGCTCGGCCTGGAAGCCACCCAGGGCATGTACCTGACCGATGGCTGGTACTGGGATCAATCCGACGCCTCGCGCGCCTGGGCCAAGAAGTTCGAGGCCAAGGTCGGCCGCAAGCCCTCCATGCTGCAGGCCGGTGACTACTCGTCGGTCACGTTCTACCTGAACGGCGTGAAGGCCACCGGCACCGACGACGCCGACACGCTCATGAAGTGGATGAAGTCGAACAAGATCAACGACTTCTTCACCCAGGGCGGCTACGTGCGCGAAGACGGCCGCATGATCCATGACATGTACCTGATGCAGGTGAAGACGCCGGCCGAATCGAAGGGCCCGTGGGACTACTACAAGGTCGTCGCCACGCTGCCGGGCGACGAGGTCTACACCAAGCTGTCCGAGTCGACCTGCAAGCTGGTCAAGAAGTAATTCCCGTCGATGCGACCCCTTGATGCGATCTGGCCCGCGCGGCCAGGTCGCATCTTGAATTTGCCCGCTTCCCTTCGTACGCGCAGGATTTTCACAAGATGACTGATATTTTCGGCATCCCCATACAGGCCTTGTTCGGCCAGTTGCTGCTGGGACTGGTCAACGGTTCGTTCTATGCCATGCTGTCGCTCGGCCTGGCGGTTATCTTCGGACTGCTGAACGTCATCAACTTCGCGCACGGCGCGCTTTACATGCTGGGCGCCTTCGTCGCCTGGATGGGGCTGTCGTACCTGGGGTTGAATTACTGGGTCATGCTGATCCTGGCGCCGCTGGTCGTCGGGCTGTTCGGCATCCTCATTGAAAAGTTGCTGCTCAAACACCTGTACAAGCTCGATCACCTCTACGGCCTGCTGCTGACCTTCGGACTGACGCTGCTGATCGAAGGCCTGTTCCGCAGCTTCTACGGCGTGTCGGGCCAGCCCTATCCCACGCCCGAGGCGCTGCGCGGCGCCACCAACCTGGGCTTCATGGTGCTGCCGAACTACCGCGGCTGGGTGGTGGCGGCGTCGGTGGTGGTGTGCCTGGCGACCTGGTTCGTGATCGAGCGCACCCGCCTGGGCGCGCTGCTGCGCGCCGGCACCGAGAACCCGCGGCTGGTCGAGGCCTTCGGCGTCAACGTGCCCCGCATGATCACGCTGACCTACGGCTTCGGCGTGGCGCTGGCCGGCTTTGCCGGCGTGCTGGCCGCGCCGGTGCTGCAGATCTCGCCGCTGATGGGCTCCAACCTCATCATCGTGGTGTTCGCGGTGGTCGTGATCGGCGGCATGGGGTCCATCATGGGCGCCATCGTCACCGGATTGGGCCTGGGCGTGATCGAGGGCCTGACCAAGGTGTTCTGGCCCGAGGCGTCCAGCACGGTCGTCTTCATCATCATGGCCATTGTCCTGTTGCTCCGCCCGGCCGGGCTGTTCGGAAAAGAGAAATGAATCGTCAATTCCTGGGCTATGCGGTCCTGGCCGTCGTGGTGGCCATTCTTCCCTTCGTCGGGGTGTATCCGATCTTCGCCATGAAGATCATGTGCTACGCCCTGTTCGCCTGCGCCTTCAACCTGCTGCTGGGCTTCACCGGCCTGCTGTCGTTCGGCCACGCCGCCTTCCTGGGCAGCGCCGCCTACGCGGCCGGCCATGCGCTCAAGGTGTGGGGCGTGCCGACCGAGATCGGCCTGCTGTTCGGCGTCGCGGTGGCCGCGCTGCTGGGCCTGGCGATGGGCGCGCTGGCGATCCGCCGCAGCGGTATCTACTTCGCCATGATCACGCTGGCGCTGGCGCAGATGGTGTTCTTCTTCTTCCTGCAGGCCAAGTTCACCGGCGGCGAAGACGGCCTGCAGAGCGTGCCGCGCGGCACGCTGCTGGGCATCATCGACCTGTCCAAGGACCTGAACCTGTACTACCTGGTGATGGGCGTGTTCATCATCGGCTACTTCATCATCTGGCGCACGGTGCATTCGCCGTTCGGCCAGGTGCTGCAGGCGCTGCGCGAGAACGAGCCGCGCGCGATATCGCTGGGCTATGACGTAGACCGCTTCAAGCTGCTGGCCTTCGTGCTGTCGGCCGCCATCGCCGGCCTGGCGGGCGCCACCAAGACGCTGGTGTTCGTGTCGGCCACGCTGTCGGACGCCACCTGGCAGATGTCGGGCCTGGTGATCCTGATGACGCTGATCGGCGGGCTCGGCACGCTGACCGGGCCGATCCTCGGCGCGTTCATCGTGGTGCTGCTCGAAAACAAGGTCGGCGACTTCGGCCAGATGATGGCCAGCCTGACCGGTGTCGACTGGTTCCTGCGCCTGGGCGAATCGGTCACCATCGTGATCGGCCTGATCTTCGTGATCTGCGTGCTGGCGTTCCGCCGCGGCATCGTGGGCGAGATCGGCGCGCTGATCGAGAAGCGGCGCGCGGCGCGCGCGTAATGCGCGCGGCCGCCGGCCGCATCGCCTGCCTGACCCTCGGGGCCGCTGAACGCGGCCCCGATTGCATGGGGCCTTTACAATGACCGGCACGCAATCAGAAAGGTGCTCCATCATGCGCATGAAGCCTTTGCTCGCGGGCGCCCTGGCGCTGTCCGCCGCCCTGCTCGCGCCGGCCGCGGCCCACGCCGCCAAGCCGGTCTGCGAAGTCGACCGCCCGGTCCGCTTCAGCGGCCTGAACTGGGAATCCAATCTGGTGCTGGCCGGCATCGAGCGCTACGTGATGGAGCACGGCTACGGCTGCAAGACCAGCGTCGAGATCGGCGAGACGCTGCCCATGCTGGCCGCGCTGCAGCGCGGCGATGTCGACGTCACGCCAGAAGTGTGGCCGGGGCAGATCGAAGTGGCCTGGAAGAAGGCGCTGGCCAGCGGCCGCGTGCAGGGCCTGGGCCATGTCTACGACGCCGGCGAAGGCTGGTACGTGCCGCGCTATACCGTGCAGCGCCATCCCGACCTGAAGTCGGCGGCGGACCTCGCGCGCTTCAAGCAGGTCTTCGCCGACCCCGAGGACCCGGGCCGCGGCCGCATCTACGGCTGCCCCGCGGGCTGGGCCTGCGGCACGCTGAACGACAACCTGCTGCGCGCGCTGGGCCTGGACCGCGACTACAGCCTGTTCGCGCCCGGTTCCGGCGCGGCGCAGAAGGCCGCCATCCTGTCGGCCTACAAGCGCAAGCGCGACATCGTCTTCTACTACTGGACGCCCACCGCGCTGGTCGGCGCGCTCGACCTGGTCAAGCTGGAACTGCCGGCCTTCGACCAGACCGCCTATACCTGCCTGACCGATCCCAAGTGCGCCAAGCCGGTGGCCACCGAATTCAAGCCCAACCCCGTGGTCACCGGCGTCAACAGCGCCTTCGCCAAGGAGGCGCCGCAGCTGGCCGCGTTCCTGGCCAAGCTCACCATTCCTGGCGACGCCATCGACGCCACGCTGGGCTGGCTGGAGACCGAGGGCAAGGAGCCCGAGGAGGCGGCGCGCTACTTCCTCAAGCAATACGGCCCGGTCTGGCGGCAATGGATGCCGGTCGATGCGGCCGAACGGGTGCAGGCGGCGCTCGACAAGGAGTGAGACGGTCCGCGCCTCATGTATCCTGACGTTTCGGCGCCATTGTCGCGCCACCCGATACCCCCGAAGGAAACCCATCATGGACGCCTTGTTCTGGCACAACGGTCACTGGACCCCTGAAAACCCCAAACTGCTCGGCCCCGCCGACCACGCCTTCTGGATGGCCAGCATGGTCTTCGACGGCGCGCGCGCGTTCCGCGGCCTGACGCCCGACCTCGACCTGCACTGCCAGCGCGTGGTGCGCTCGGCCGAAAAGATGCTGATGAAGCCGCAGATTTCGTGGCAGGAAATCCAGTCGCTGTGCCTGCAGGCCGTGGCCAAGTTCCCCGAAGGCAGCGAGCTCTACATCAAGCCGATGTTCTTCTGCGCCGACGGCTTCCTGCTGCCCGACGCCGACAAGACCCAGTTCGTGCTGCACGTCTTCAAGGTGCCGATGCCGGGCGAACAGGGCTTTGCCGCCTGCTTCTCCAGCTTCGCGCGCTCGTGGCCCAACATGGCGCCGACCGACGCCAAGGCTTCGTGTCTCTACCCCAACGGCCAGCGCGCCATCCGCGAGGCGATGGACAAGGGCTTCGACAACGCCATCATGCTGGACGGCGCCGGCAACGTCGCCGAGTTCGCCTCCAGCAATCTGTGGATCGCCAAGGACGGCGTGGTCTCGACCCCGGTGGACAACGGCACCTTCCTGAACGGCATCACGCGCCGCCGCGTGCTGGCGCTGCTCAAGGCCGACGGCGTCGAGGTGCAGGAGCGCAGCCTGACGCGCGCCGACATCGAGGCAGCCGACGAAGTGTTCTCGTCCGGCAACTACGGCAAGGTGGTGCACGTGAACCGCGTCGAAGACCGCAAGCTGGAATACGGTCCGCTGGCGCGCCGCGCCCACAAGCTGTACATGGACTACGCCGAAAGCACCCGCAAGCAATAAGCCCACCGGCCGCGACGCGGCGGACCGCGCCGCCCGCCCCGGGCGGCGCCGCATGACAAGGAAGATCCCGCATGCAATCCCGACGCGAGTTCCTGCGCGGCGGCGCCGCGATCGCCGGCGCCGGCAGCGCCCTGGCGCTGCTGCCCGCCTCCATCCGCCGCGCGCTGGCGATTCCCGCCAACCGCCGCAAGGGCACGATCGAAGACGTCGAGCACATCGTCATCTTCATGCAGGAAAACCGGTCGTTCGACCACTACTTCGGCGGCCTCGCCGGGGTGCGCGGCTTCGGCGACCGCTTTCCGATCCCGGCGCCCGCCAGTCCCGACTTCGAGCGCCGCACGGTCTGGGCGCAGTACAACGGCCGTCCCGACGACGGCGCGCCGCGCAGCGTGCTGCCGTTCCGTCTCGACACGCGCGAGGCCTATGAGGCCATGCGCGTGGCCAGCACGCCGCACACCTGGTCCAACGCCCAGGACGCCTGGGATGCCGGCCGCATGGGCCAGTGGCCGGCCGCCAAGAAGAACCATTCAATGGCGTACTACACCGAAGCGGACATGCCGTTCCAGTACGCCATGGCGCGCGCCTTCACCGTGTGCGACGCCTATCACTGTTCGTTCACCGGCGGCACCAACACCAACCGCCTGTTCGTCTGGAGCGGCACCAACGACGGCCTGGGCCGCGGCCACGGCCCGGCGCTGGGCAACACCTACAACAAGCTGGGCGGCGGCGATCCGGCCGGCGCCTACACCTGGACCACCTATCCCGAGCGCCTGGAGCGCGCCGGCATCCGCTGGCGCATCTACCAGGACATGGCGGACAACTACTCGCTCAACCCGACCGCCGGCTTCAAGGCCTACCGCGACGCATTCCACGGCCTGCCCGGCTCGCTGGCCGCGCTCAAGGACAAGGCGCTGACCACCCGCGGCCTGGACCTGCTGCGCCAGGACGTGCTGGACGGCACGCTGCCGCAGGTGTCGTGGATCTGCGCCACCAAGGCCGGCTCCGAGCATCCCAGCCCCTCCAGCCCGGCGCAGGGCGCGGACTACACGGCAAAGGTGCTGGACGCGCTGACCGCCAATCCCGAGGTCTGGAGCAAGACCGTCCTGTTGCTGATGTTCGACGAAAACGACGGCTTCTTCGACCACATGCCGCCGCCCGCCCCGCCTTCGCGCGGCCGCGACGGCCAGTTGGCTGGCGCGTCGACGGTGGACACCGCCGGCGAATACCACGAGATCGTCACCGGCACCGAAAAGGACGATACGGCCGCCCACCTGCACGGCGTCTACGGCCTCGGCCCGCGCGTGCCGATGTACGTGCTGTCGCCCTGGACCAAGGGCGGCTGGGTCAACTCGGAAGTGTTCGACCACACCTCGGTGCTGCGCTTCGTCGAGCGCCGCTTCGGCGTCGCCGAACCCAACATCTCGCCGTGGCGCCGCGCGGTCTGCGGCGACCTGACCTCGATCTTCGATTTCGCCACGCCCGACGAGGCCAACCTGACGCGCGGCCTGCCGGCCACCGCCGCGCGCGCGGCGCAGGCCGCCGCCCTGCCCGGCACCATCACGCCGCCCGCGCCCGAGCG
>NZ_CADIJR010000133.1 GCF_902859645.1 Achromobacter insuavis
CGGCCGCGGCGGCGCGCGCCGAACCGCGCGCCCAGTGCCAGGTCATCAGGCCCGCGGCCAGCACCACCGGCAGCATGGCCGCGTTCAGGGCTTCCCAGCCGAACGCGTCCAGCGCCGGTCCGGCCGCCAGCGTGGCCAGGGCGGTGGCGGCGTAGCGCAGCATCTCCGCCGCGCCCTGGGCGCGGGCGCGCTCCGACGGCCGGTACGACTGCGCCAAGAGCGTGGTGCCGCCCACGAACATGAAGTTCCATCCCACCCCCAGGCAGAACAGCGCCGCGTAGAACGCCGGCAGCGAGGGCGAGGCCATCGCGATCAGCGAGCAGGCCACGTTCAGCAGCATGCCCGCGCCGAGCACCCGCGGCAGACCGAAGCGCTGGATCAGCGTGCCGGCGAAGAACGCCGGCGCATACATGCCCACCAGGTGCCACTGCATGATGTTGGCGCCGTCGCCGATGCTGTGGCTGCAGGCCACCGCCGCCAGCGGCGCGGCGGTCATGATGAACATCATCGACACCGAGCCCACCACGTTGTTGGCCAGCGCGGCGACGAACACCGGCTGGCGCGCCACCTCGCCGAGCGGCCGCGCCGGCAGGCCGGCCTGCGCGTCGGCCGCCGCCGCGGGCGCGTCGGTATCGCGGTAGAAGCCGAACAGCAGGGCGGCGGACAGCAGCGCCAGCAACGCCACCATCAGGTAGGCGCCGGCGAAGGTCACCGGCGCGAACAGGTCGCGGCTCCAGGCCGCCAGCGCCGGGCCGGCGATCGCGGCGATGACGCCGCCGGTCATCACCACCGAAATCGCGCGGCTCTTGGCGGCCGGCTCGACCGCGTCCGCCGCCGCCAGCCGGTAGTACTGGGCGAACGCCTGGAACACGCCGACCAGCGCGGTGCCGGCGCAGAACATCCAGAAGTCCGAATGGAACACCGCCCATACCGAAATGCCACCCCCCGCCGCGCCGGCCAGCGCGCCCAGCGCGAAGCCGTTGCGGCGGCCGATGCGCTGCATCAGCAGCGAGGCGAACCAGGTGACCAGCGCGCCGGCCACCGTGATCAGCGCGAAGGGCAGGGTGGACAGCGCCTTGTCGGGGGCCAGCATGTGGCCGGTCAGGGCCGTCAGCGTCAGGTCGATCGAGATGGCGGCGATGAACAGGCCCTGGCATACGGCCAGGATGCGGGCGTTGCGGCGGCCGATGGCCAGGGAAGGCGAGGCAGGCATGAGGACTCGGAGCGAGGACGTGAAGGATGGGTCGAACACGCCGCCCACGGCGCGAGGCCGGGGATTGCGGTTTGACAGGGCTCACTCTAGCGGCGCACACTTTGGCGTAAATGACATAATTCCCTCGATAAACGCCAATCCCCCTCGGCCCTCCCATGACCCACGCCGTAACGTTCCTGCTGGTGCCCGATTTCCAGCTGCTCGACATGTCCGGCCCCGCCGCCGTATTCCAGACCGCCGGCTCGCTGGCGCGCCGCGCGGGCGCGCCAGCCTACGCCGTGCAAGCGGTATCGGAAGCGGGCGGCGAGGTGCGCAGCTCCTGCGGCATCGGCGTGCTGACCACGCCGTGGCGCGGCGCGCCGGTGGACACCCTGGTGGTGCCCGGCGGCGAGGGCGCGCGCGAAAGCGCCCTCAGCCCCGCCATGCGCGCCTACCTGCATGCCCAGCGCCAGGCGGGCCGGCGATTGGCCAGCGTCTGCACCGGCGCCCGCGTGCTGGCCGCCGCGGGCCTGCTCGACGGCCTGCGCGCCACCACCCACTGGCGCCACGCCGCCGCGCTGGCGCGCAACCACCCCGCCGTCCGCGTGCAGGCCGACCGCATCCACGTGCGCGACGGCGACACCTGGACCTCGGCGGGCATCACCGCCGGCATCGACCTGGCGCTGGCGATGGTCGAGGCCGACCTGGGCGCGGAGGTCGCCGCCGAGACCGCGCGCGAGATGGTGGTCTATCACCGGCGCTCGGGCGGCCAGTCGCAGTTCTCGGCGCTGCAGGACCTGGCGCCCGACAGCGAGCGCATGCGCGCGGTGCTGGAGCACATCCGCGGCAACCTGGGCGCGGCCCTGACGGTGGAACACCTGGCGGAGGTGGCCTGCGTCAGCCCGCGCCAGTTCCTGCGCAGCTTCAAGGCCGAAACCGGCGAGACGCCCGCCAAGGCGGTCGAGCGCATCCGCGCCCAGACCGCGCGGGCGCAGATCGAAAGCGGCGATGGCAGCATCGACAGCGTGGCGCGGCGGGTCGGCTTCACCGACAGCGAACGGATGCGGCGCGCCTTCCTGCGGGTCTACGGCCAGCCGCCGCAAGCCATGCGCCGCGCCGCGCGCAGCCAGGGTTGGCGCGACAGCCCGGAAAACGGTAATAATATTCACTCTCAATAAAAGGGCTCGCCGCGTCGGGTCCGCCGCCGTGACCCACCCGCCCCCTGTACTCGACTGGACCGTTCCCGCCGCCACGCCCGCGATGTCGCTGGCCGGCGGCACCTTGCGCTTCGAGCGCGAGGAACGGATGCTGGAGGACCTGGCGCCGGGCCTGAAGCTCGTCGTGGTGCTGGAAGGCGAGCTGCGCTATCGCGTGCCGGGCGCGCCGGCCGCGCAGGTCAGCGGCCCCTCGCTGCACCTGAGCCTGTGCCGCGACCCGCTGCGCATGGAACACGAATTCGGCGCGCGCCGCGCATTGCGCTTCGTGTCGCTGCGCACCTCGCTGGACCATCTGCGCGAATCGCTGTCGCTCGAACCGGCCGACATTGCGGGGCTGCTGCGCGCGCCGCGCGGCGATGCGGCCTATGCCGATGCCAACCTGCGGCTGGCGGCGCCCTTGCAGGCGCTGGGCCGGCAGATGCTGGCCTGCCCGATGCAGGGCGCGCTCAAGCGCATGTACCTGTCCGCCAAGGCCCTGGAGCTGACCGCGCTGGCGCTGGCCGCGCTGCAACCGGCGCCGGCGGCGCCCGCCGCGGCCGGCCTGTCGCGCGCCGACATCGAGCGCCTGCACCATGCGCGCGACCTGGTGCTGGCCGATCTGCAGCATCCGCCCGCCTTGCCCGCGCTGGCGCGCCGCGCCGGCATCAACGTCAACAAGCTCACCACCGGTTTTCGCCAGCTGTTCGGCTGCAGCGTCTACGCCTTCGTGCGCGAGCAGCGCATGGCGCAGGCGCACGCGCTGCTCGCCGCCGGCGCCATGAGCGTGTCGGAAGCCGCCTACGCCTGCGGCTACACCGACTCGCACTTCAGCAAGGCCTTCCAGCGCCGCTACGGCGTGCTGCCCAGCGCGTTGGCCGCCGGGCGCTGAACGCGCTTCCTGTCGTCATCTTGTTTCACCCCGCGGCAACGCGCAGCGCGCGTGTCATGGCTCCAGGCGGCCTGTCCGCCTGCGCCTTGCCCGGCAAGGTTCCGCGATGCCATAGCAAGGGCTTTGCGAACGCCTGCGCGTCGCGGTTTCTCCCTGAGATTGTATGAGAATAATTCTCAATATTGAAGAGGGAGAAGTACCCATGCGTTCACGCATCAGGAACACGGCGCGCATCGCGGTGGCGCGCCATTGGCCGTTGTGGCTGGCGCTGGCGGCGGGGCCGGCGCTGGCCGACGACGCCCGGGACGCGGCCACGCTGCCGGCGGTCACGGTCAGCGGCGAGCGCGAGGCGGCCGCCGCGCCGCAACCGACCCTGGGCAAGCTGCCCTTGAGCGTGCGCGAGACGCCGCAGTCGATCTCCGTGATCGGCCTGCAGCAGATCCGCCAGCAGAACCTGCAAACCCTGGACGACGTCATGCGGCACGCCACCGGCATCACGGTGCAGCCGCATCATCACCTGACCACGGCCTACTTCGCCCGCGGCTTCCAGATCGAATCCTTCGAGCAGGACGGCGTGCCTGCCATGATGGGCAACCGCGCCGCCGCGCCGGAAGACATGGCCATCTACGAGCGCGTCGAGATCCTGCGCGGCGCCAACGGCCTGTTGCATGGGGCGGGCAATCCCTCGGCCACCGTCAACCTGGTGCGCAAGCGTCCGCAGCGGCAATTCACCTTCGGCGGTGAACTCAGCGCCGGCAGCTGGGACAACTATCGCGCCGAAGTCGACCTGGGCGGGCCGCTGAACGACAGCGGCAGCGTGCGCGGCCGTGTTGTCGGCGTCATGGCCGACCGCGGCTTCTTCTATGAAAGCGCGAACGAGAAGACCGGCCTGTTCTATGGCATTGGCGAGGTCGACCTGGGACCGGACACCGTGCTGTCGGCCGGCCTGCAAACCAGCCGCGTGCGCTCGCATCCGCCGCCTAGCATGGGCGGGCTGCCGCGCTACAAGGACGGCGCGCCGATCGGTCTGCGACGCTCTGTCAACCTGGAGTCCGCCGGCAGCCGTTCGGACTGGAACACCACGCGCGTGTTCGCGGATCTGGACCACCATTTCGGGCACGGCTGGCGCGCGCGGATCAGCGTCGACCATCTGCGTTCCGATTCCGAGATGAAGTACCTCACCGTCAATGGCGGCATCGACCGCCAGACCGGCCTGGGCGCCAGGCTGTCTGGGGGCGGCATCCAGTACGACAACAGCCAGACCAGCGTCGATGCCTACGTCAGCGGACCGGTCGAGTTGTTCGGGCGGCGCCACGAACTGCTGTTCGGCGCCAATTCACTGCGGACCTCGTACGAGAACCTGAATGCCGATGTCACCAGCCCCCAGTTGAACATGCCGATGGACGTGTTCAACTGGCACCCGCGCGACGTGCCCGGCTACGACGTTGGCCCCTACAAGTCCGCGGGCGTCAACCGCGAACGGGAACAGGGCGTGTACGGCATGGGCCGCTTCTCGCTGGCCGATCCGCTGACGCTGGTGCTGGGCGGGCGCATGGACTGGAGCCGGCTGGAATCGCCCAAAGCGAGCCAGCGCAACAACGGCAGGTTCACGCCCTATGGCGGCCTGATCGTCGACCTGGACCGGCAATGGTCGCTGTATGGCAGCTACGCGCAGGTGTTCATGCCACAGACCGACCTGGATCGCAACGGCCAGATGCTCGATCCGATCACCGGCACCAACTACGAGGCCGGTGCCAAGGGCGAACTGATGGACGGCGCGCTCAACGTGTCGCTGGCGCTGTTCCAGATCCAGCAGAAAAACCGGTCCCAGGCCGACCCGTCGGTGGCGTGCGTGGGCAAGCGCTGCCCCTCCGTCGCCGGTGGCGAGGTCCGCAGCCGCGGCTTCGAGGCCGAGGCCGCCGGCGCCATCACGCCCTATTGGACGGCGGCGGCGGGCTACACCTTCAACACCACCAAGTACCTGGTTGACACGCGCGCCAGCGGTCAGCCCTACTCCAGCTTCACGCCCAGGCACATCTTCCGTCTGTGGACCGAGTACGCCCTGCCGGCTCTCGAGCGGCGCCTGAGCGTGGGCGGGGGGGTGCAGGTGCAATCGGGCTTCTACAACGTGGCCAAGACCATCACGCTGCGCCAGGGCGGCTACGCGCTGGCCGACATGCGCGTGGCCTATCGCGTCGACAAACACGTGACGGTGGCGCTGAACGCCAACAACCTGTTCGACCGCGTCTACTACCAGCGCCTGAGCGACGCCAACTGGACCAACTACTACGGCGAGCCGCGCAACTTCATGCTGACGGTGCGCGCCGAGTACTGACCGCCGTCATTGCGCCGGTCAGGGCGCGTCGCGCGACACGCCCTGGCCGGCGCCGGCCGCCTCGCCGGCAAAAACTTCCGCAATCGATAGCGGGACTTCCGCAATCGCCAGTGGCGCGCCGCGCCGCTCCCTAGAATGGTTTGAGAATAATTCTCAACAACCAGGAAAGAGGAACGGCGGTGCGATCAAGGTTCAGGAACGGGGCGGCGCGGCCGCGCAAGGGCGGGGCGCGTCATTGGCCGGTCTGGCTGGCGTTGACGGCGGCGGGGCCGGCGCTGGCGCAGGCGGCGGGCGATGCGGCGACGCTGCCGGCGGTCACCGTCAGCGGTGAATCCGCGGCGAGCCCGCAGACGCCCACGATGGGCAAGCTGCCGCTGACGGTGCGCGAGACGCCGCAATCGATCACGGTCATTGGCCAGGAGCAGATGCGGCAGCAGAACCTGCAAAGCCTGGACGAGGTCATGCAGCACGCCACCGGCATCACGGTGCAGCCCTATCAGCTGCTGACCACTGCCTATTACGCCCGCGGCTTCAAGGTCGATTCGTACGAGCAGGACGGCGTGCCGGTGCTGATGGGCAACATGGCCGCGTCGCCGCAGGACATGGCGGTGTACGAGCGCGTCGAGATCCTGCGCGGCGCCAACGGCCTGCTGCACGGCGCCGGCAACCCGGCGGCCACCGTCAACCTGGTGCGCAAGCGGCCGCAGCGTGAGTTCGCTTTCAGCGGCGCGCTCAGCGCCGGCAGCTGGGACCGCTACCGCGCCGAGGCCGATCTGGGCGGCCCGCTCAACGACAGCGGCAGCGTGCGCGGCCGCCTCGTCACGGCGGTCGAGGACCGCGGCTATTTCTACGACGTGGCGGACCAGAAGTCGGCGCTGTTCTACGGCATCGGCGAGGTCGACCTGGGCCCGGATACGGTGCTGTCGGCCGGCCTGCAATACCAGCGCATCCGCTCCACCACCAACATGGCGGGCGTGCCGCGCTACAAGGACGGCGGCGACATCGGGCTGAAGCGCTCGACCTACCTGGACGCGGCCTGGGACCGCTTCAACTGGAACACCACGCGGGTGTTCGCGGATCTGGAGCACCGCTTCGGCCAGGGCTGGAGCGCCAAGGTCAGCGCCAACTATCTCACCGCCGACAGCAACCTGAAGTACGCCGGCGCCTACGGCGCCATCGACCGCCAGACCGGCCTGGGCTCGGCGCTGATGGGCGGCGCCTACAAGTTCGACAACACCCAGGCCAGCGTCGACGCCTATGTCAGCGGCCCGGTGCAACTGTTCGGCCGCCGCCACGAACTGCTGTTCGGCGGCAATGCCCAGCGCACCACGACCGAGCAGTACACCGGCCAGCTGACGCCGGCGCTGCGCGTGCCGGTGAACGTGTTCGACTGGGACCCGCATGGCGTGCCGGAGCCGGGCGTCGGCCCCTACACTTCGCCGGGCGAGACGCGAGCCCGCCAGCAGGGCGTCTACGGCATGGGGCGCTTCTCGCTGGCCGATCCGCTGACGCTGGTGCTGGGCGGACGCATGAGCTGGTGGAACCAGGACGCGCCCGGTTCGCGCCAGCGCATCGATCCCGAATTCACGCCCTACGGCGGGCTGATCGTCGACCTGGACCGCCAGTGGTCGCTGTACGGCAGCTATGCCGAGGTGTTCCAGCCGCAGAGCCAGCTGACGCGCGACGGCCAGGGGCTGGACCCGGTCACCGGCACCAACTACGAGGCCGGCATCAAGGGCGAACTGATGGACGGCGCGCTGAACGTATCGCTGGCCGCGTTCCAGATCCGCCAGAAGAACCGCGCGCAGCAGGATCCGGACTGGCCCTGCGTCGGCCAGAACTGCTACTACGTGGCGGGCGGCGAGGTGCGCAGCCGCGGCTTCGAGGCCGAGGCCAGCGGCAGCATCACGCCGTACTGGACGGTGGCGGCCGGCTACACCTTCAACACCAGCAAGTACCTGACCGACACGCAGGCCGGCGGCCAGCCCTTCGCCAGTTTCACGCCCAGGCACATCTTCCGCCTGTGGACCAACTATGCGCTGCCGACGATGCAGCGGCGCCTGAGCGTGGGCGGCGGCCTGCAGGTGCAGTCCGGCTATTCGACCGTGTCGGGTCCGGTCACGCTGCGCCAGGGCGGCTACGCGCTGGTGGACCTGCGCCTGGCCTACCGCGTCGACAAGCACCTGACCGCGGCGCTGAACGTCAACAACGTGTTCGACCGCGGCTACTACCAGAGCCTGTCGGGCACGGCCTGGAACAACCGCTACGGCGAACCGCGCAACGTCATGCTGACCCTGCGGGCCGAGTACTGAGCGGTGTGCGATCGATAGATGGCGCGGGCGCGCCGTCCATCCCTTTTTTCAAGGAGAGACAACGTGGCTGCAACGACGCCCGTGCCAGTGTTCGACTGGCTCGATCATTTCATGGCGCTGGCCGGCGATGGCGGCATGCGCGACATCGGCAGGCTGCGGCGCCTGGCGCCGCACGAAGGCTGGCTGGTCGGCATCAAGGCCGCGGCCAGCGACGCCGACGTGCACGGCGACGTCTGGGAACGGCATCCGGCCGGCGAGGAAATGCTCTGTGTGCTGGAAGGCCGCGTGGTGCTGACGCTGATGGACGAGGCCGGCGCCGAGACCGACGTGCTGCTGGACGCGCGGCGCGGCGCCGTGGTGCCGCGCGGCGTCTGGCACCGCCTGCACGTGGCCTGTCCGGCCCGCATCCTGTTCGTCACGCCCGGGCAGGGCAGTGAACACCGCCGCGTGGGCGCGGCAACGCAAGCTTGAAGGAAATCGACGTGAAGCAAACCGCGAATGCGCGCCTGTTCATCATGATCGGCGCGCTCTATTTTTCCCAGGGCATTCCGCTGGGGGTGGCGATGGAGGCGCTGCCGACGCTGCTGCGGCGCGACGGCGCGCCGTTGCACGCGCTGGCCTGGCTGCCGCTGGTGGGGCTGCCCTGGGTGTTGAAATTCCTGTGGGCGCCGGTCGTCGACAACCGCTACCGGCCGGCGCTGGGCCGGCGCCGCAGCTGGATCCTGCCGATGCAGGGCATCGTGCTGGCGTGCCTGGCGGCGGTGGCCGTGACCGGCGTGTCCGCGGCCAGCGCGCCGTGGGTGGTGGCGCTGATGGCGCTGGCCTCGCTGGCCAGCGCCACGCAGGACATCGCCACCGACGGCCTGACCGCCGAGCGCTTCGAGGGCCAGGCGCTGGCGCGCGCCAACGCGGTGCAGGTGGGCGGCACCATGATCGGCTTTTTCGCCGGCGGGCCGGGCTGCCTGGTGCTGGCGGGCTGGCTGGGGCAGGGCGGCGCGCTGGCGCTGCTGGCCGCGGTGGTCGCGTTCAGCCTATTGATGGCGTCGGGCTGGCGCGAAACCGCGCTGCCCGCCGCCGTCCGGCGCGCCACGCTGGCCGGCTTCGCGCGCCGGCCGGGCGGCTGGGCGCTGGCGCTGGCGGCGTTCCTGTCGGCGATGACGGCGGTGGCGGGCTATGGCCTGTCCAAGCTGTTCCTGGTGGACGCGGGCTGGGCGGTGGAGGCGGTGGGACGGCTCGGCATGGCCGGGGGCGCGGTGACCGTGCTGCTGGGCTGCGGCGGCGGCGCCTGGCTGGTCGGACGCATCGGCGCGCGCGGCGCGCTGGCGCTTGGCCTGGCGGCCTCGGGCGCGGCGGCGCTGGC
>NZ_CADIJR010000134.1 GCF_902859645.1 Achromobacter insuavis
AGCGGCGCCAGCAGCGCCGGGTCCACGCCCGGCGCGGCCGCGTGGGCGGCCAGCGCCGGCGCGGCCAGCAGCCATGCAAGCAGGAGGTGACGCAGGAATTTCGCGATGACCGCATTCAGCATGGCTGCGCTTCCGGTTCCGGTTTAAAGGCCTTGCTTGCTTTCGTTGCCCGGGATGTAAGGGCTCCACGGTTGCGCGCGGATCGGGCCCTTGCTCTTCCAGACCACGTTGAACTGGCCGTCCGCCTTGATCTCGCCGATGTAGACCGGCTTGTGCAGGTGGTGGTTGGTCTTGTCCATCTCGATCGAGAAGCCGCTCGGCGAATTGAACTTCTGGCCGCCCATGGCCGCGATCACCTTGTCGACGTCGGTGGTCTTGGCCTGCTCGACCGCCTGCTTCCACATGTGGATGCCGATGTAGGTGGCTTCCATCGGGTCGTTGGTGACCACGGTGTTGGCGTTGGGCAGGTTCTTGGCCTTGGCGTAGGCCTTCCACTTCTTGATGAATTCCTCGTTGACCGGGTTCTTGATCGACTCGAAGTAGTTCCAGGCGGCCAGGTGGCCCACCAGCGGCTTGGCGTCGACGCCGCGCAGTTCTTCCTCGCCCACCGAGAACGCCACCACCGGCACGTCGGTGGCCTTCAGGCCGGCGTTGCCCAGTTCCTTGTAGAACGGCACGTTGGAGTCGCCGTTGATGGTGGAGATGACGGCGGTCTTGCCGCCGGCGGCGAACTTCTTGATGTTGGCGACGATGGTCTGGTAGTCGGAATGGCCGAACGGGGTGTAGACCTCGTCGATGTCGCTGTCCTTCACGCCCTTGGAGTGCAGGAAGGCGCGAAGGATCTTGTTGGTGGTGCGCGGGTACACATAGTCGGTGCCCAGCAGCACGAAGCGCTTGGCGCCGCCGCCGTCTTCGCTCATCAGGTATTCCACGGCGGGAATGGCCTGCTGGTTGGGCGCGGCGCCGGTGTAGAACACGTTCTTCTCCAGCTCCTCGCCTTCGTATTGCACCGGGTAGAACAGCAGGCCGTTCAGTTCCTTGAACACCGGCAGCACCGACTTGCGCGACACCGAGGTCCAGCAGCCGAACACCACCGCCACCTTGTCCTGCGACAGCAGCTGGCGCGACTTCTCGGCGAACAGCGGCCAGTTCGAGGCCGGGTCGACCACCACCGCTTCGAGCTTCTTGCCCATCACGCCGCCGTTGGCGTTGATCTCGTCGATGGTCATCAGGGCCACGTCCTTGAGCGACGTCTCCGAGATGGCCATGGTGCCGGACAGCGAATGCAGGATGCCGACCTTGATGGTGTCTTCGGCGGCGAACAGTTGCGGCGTCCAGCCCGACATGGCCAATAGGCTCGCGGCGGTCAATTGCTTGAGGACTAGTCTGCGTTTCATGGTGACTCCTGGATGGGAAGAAGCCGGCGGCGCCGGCAATAACGGTCTCAAAGCCTGGGACTGCATCCAACTACCTCTGCGCGCGGCCCTGCCGAAGCAAGGGCGTGACCAGGACTCAAAAGCAAAAGGCGTGCCAGGCGCATCGCGGGCGCGATGCGCTGTATGGAGCGATAGGGAAAAGGGGCGGCGCGGGGAGGGCGGCGGCGCGATTCAATCTGGTGCCGCGTGCACAAAACCGGTGCGGGCGCTGCCCGCTGTGGGTGCGCGCGGCGGCGGGCGGCGGCGCGCCAGGGCCGTGGACACGGGGCGCGGCGCACATGGCACGCGTATTGCTTGGGAATCCGTACTTGTATACAAGAGAGGATTCCAGCATGAATGCCGTAGCAACGCAGAAGGGCCCCATCGGTTGGACGATCGCGCAATGGCAGTCGGCCTATGACGACGGGGCCACGCCCGACACGCTGCTGGGGCCGCTGGCCGCCGCGTCGGGCGACGCCGCCGACAACGCCTGGATCACGCGGGTCGACGCGCCGGTGCTGGCGCGCCAGCTCGACGACCTGCGCCTGCTGCTGGCCGCCGCCGGCGGCGACCGCGCCCGCCTGCCGCTGTACGGCGTGCCGTTCGCCATCAAGGACAACATCGACGCGGCCGGCTGGCCGACCACGGCGGCCTGCCCCGCGTTCGCCTACACGCCGGACGAAGACGCGACCGTGGTGCGGCGCCTGCGCGCGGCCGGCGCCATCCTGATCGGCAAGACCAACCTCGACCAGTTCGCCACGGGCCTGGTCGGCACCCGCTCGCCGCACGGCGCGGTGGCCAACAGCTTCAACCCCGATTACATCAGCGGCGGCTCCAGCTCGGGGTCCGCCTCGGTGGTGGCGCGCGGACTGGTGGCGTTCTCGCTGGGAACCGATACGGCGGGCTCGGGCCGGGTGCCGGCGGGCTTCAACAATATCGTCGGCCTGAAGCCGACCAAGGGCTGGCTCAGCACCGCGGGCGTGGTGCCGGCCTGCCGCACGCAGGACTGCGTGTCGATCTTCGCGTTGACGGTGGACGACGCCGAGCGCGTGGCCGGCATCGCCGGCGGCTATGACGAGCGCGATCCCTATTCGCGCGCACAGCCGGCCGGCGCCGCCGCGCCCTGGCCCGCCACGCCGCGGCTGGCCGTGCCCGACCGGCTGGAGTTCTTCGGCGACGCCCAGGCCGCCGCCGCGTTCGAGGCGGCGGTGCAGGCGCTCAAGGCCGGCGGCGCCGAGGTCCAGGCCATCGACTTCGCGCCGTATGCCGAGCTGGCGGCGCTGCTGTACCAGGGGCCGTGGGTGGCCGAGCGTTTCGCCGCGGTCGAGGCGCTGTGGCGCGACAAGCCCGAGGCCATCCATCCGGTGGTGCGCGGCATCGTCGAGGGCGCGGCCAACTACGACGCGCTCGACGCCTTCAAGGCCGAATACCGCCGCGCCGAACTGACGCGCCGCATCCACCAGTCGCTGCAAGGCTTCGACGCGCTGGTGGTGCCGACCTCGCCGTCGATCTACACCATCGCGCAGTTGCAGGCCGACCCGGTGCGGCTCAATACGCAACTGGGCATCTACACCAACTTCGCCAACCTGGCCGACCTGTCGGCGCTGGCGCTGCCGGCCGGCATGCGCGGCGACGGCCTGCCGGCCGGCATCACGCTGATCGGCATGGCGTGGCAGGACCGCGCGCTGGCGCGTTTCGGCCGCCAATGGCAGGCGCAGCGCGGGCTGCCGCTGGGCGCCACGGGCCAGCCGCTGCCGCCGATGGGGCCGCCCGCCGCCGACCCGGAACTGCTGCGCGTGGCCGTGGTGGGCGCGCACCTGACCGGCATGCCCCTGAACCATCAACTGACCTCGCGCCGCGCGGTGCTGGTGGAAAAGACCCGCACCGCCGCCGACTACCGGCTCTACGCGCTGGCCAACACCACGCCGCCCAAGCCGGGCCTGGCGAAGTCCGACAGCGGCGCGCCGATCGAGGTGGAGCTGTGGGACATCCCGCTGGCGGCGTTCGGCGCCTTCGTGGCCGAGATCCCCGCGCCGCTGGGCATCGGCACGCTGACGCTGCATGACGGCCGCCAGGTCAAGGGTTTCATCTGCGAGCCGCGCGGCCTGGCCGGCGCCCGCGACATCACCGCCTTCGGCGGCTGGCGCGCCTATCTCGCCAGCCTGAACGCCACCCCCCGCTAATGCCAATCGCCCCTGGGAGCCGAACCGTGTTCGATACCGTCCTGATCGCCAACCGTGGCGAAATCGCCGTCCGCGCCATCCGTACCCTGAAACGCCTGGGCATCCGCAGCGTTGCCGTGTATTCCGATCCCGACCGCAACGCGGCCCATGTGCGCGAGGCCGACGTGGCCGTGGCGCTGGGCGGCGAGAAGGCCGTCGACAGCTATCTGCGCACCGACCTGCTGCTGGCGGCCGCGCGCGAGCATGGCGCCCAGGCCATCTACCCCGGCTATGGCTTCCTGTCGGAAAGCGCCGAATTCGCCGAGGCCTGCGAGGCCGCCGGCATCGCCTTCGTCGGCCCGACGCCGCTGCAGATCCGCGAGTTCGGCCTGAAGCACCGCTCGCGCGAGCTGGCGGCCGAGGCCGGCGTGCCGATGACGCCGGGCACGGGCCTGCTGGCCAGCCTGGGCGAGGCGCTGACGCAGGCCGAGCGCATCGGCTATCCGGTGATGCTCAAGAGCACCGCGGGCGGCGGCGGCATCGGCCTGTCGCGTTGCGACAACGAGGCCGAGCTGACGGTGGCGTTCGACAGCGTGCAGCGCATGGGCGAGCATTTCTTCCGCGACGGCGGCGCCTTCATCGAACGCTACGTGGACAACGCCCGCCACGTCGAGGTGCAGATCTTCGGCGACGGCGCCGGCCGCGTGCTGGCGCTGGGCGAGCGCGATTGCTCGGTGCAGCGGCGCAACCAGAAGGTGATCGAGGAAACGCCCGCGCCGCACCTGCCGGCCGCGACCCGCGCGGCGCTGCTGGCGGCGGCGGTCAAGCTGGGCGAATCGGTGGCCTACCGCTCGGCCGGCACGGTCGAATTCATCTACGATCCGGCGCGCGACAGCTTCTACTTCCTGGAGGTCAATACCCGCCTGCAGGTGGAGCACCCGGTGACCGAGGCGGTGACCGGGCTGGACCTGATCGAATGCATGCTGCGCGTGGCGGCGGGCGAGCCGCTGGACCTGGCCGCGATGTCGCGCGCGCCGCAAGGCGCGTCGATCGAGGTGCGGCTGTACGCCGAGGACCCGCTGCGCCAGTTCCAGCCGTCGCCCGGCGTGCTGACCGAGGTGCATTTCCCGGCCGGCGTGCGGCTCGATGGCTGGGTCGAGACGGGCACCGAGGTGCCGGCGTTCTACGACCCGATGCTGGCCAAGCTGATCGTGCATGCCGACACCCGCGAGGCCGCGCTCGACAAGCTGGCCGACGCGCTGGCGCACACGCGCCTGCACGGCATCGCCACCAACCTGGACTATCTGCGCCAGATCGTGGCCGACGCGCGCTTTCGCGCCGGGCAGCTGTCGACGCGTTTCCTGGAAGGCTTCACCTACCGGCCCGCGGCCATCGAGGTGCTGGAGGCCGGCACCTACACCAGCGTGCAGGACTACCCGGGCCGCACCGGCTATTGGGACATCGGCGTGCCGCCGTCGGGGCCGATGGACGACTACGCTTTCCGCCTGGCCAACCGCATCGTCGGCAACGCGCCCGACGCCGCCGGCATCGAGGCCACGCTGGTCGGGCCGACGCTGCGCTTTCATGGCGACGCCATCGTCGCGCTGACCGGCGCCGAATGCGCCGCCACGCTGGATGGCGCGCCGGTGCCGATGTGGCAGCCGGTCACGGTGCGCTCGGGCCAGGTGCTGGCGACGGGCCGGGCGCTGTCCGGCTGCCGCACCTACCTGGCGGTGCGCAACGGGCTGGACGTGCCGGTCTACCTGGGCAGCCGTTCGACCTTCGCGCTGGGCCAGTTCGGCGGCCATGCCGGGCGCACGCTGCGGGTCGGCGACATGCTGCCGGTGGTGCGCCCCGATCTGCCGGCCGCGAACGCCGAGCCGCCGGTGAACGCGCCGCAGGCCGCGCCGGCCGAGCTGATCCCCGCCTATGGCAACGCCTGGGAGATCGGCGTGCTGTACGGCCCGCATGGCGCACCGGACTTCTTCCGCCCCGAAGCCATCGAGGCCTTCTTCGCCGCCGACTGGGAGGTGCACTACAACTCCAACCGCCTTGGCGTGCGGCTGACCGGCCCCAAGCCGACCTGGGCGCGCGAGAACGGCGGCGAGGCCGGCCTGCATCCGTCCAACATCCATGACTGCGAATACGCCATCGGCAGCATCAACTTCACCGGCGACAGCCCGGTGATCCTGACGCGCGACGGCCCCAGCCTGGGCGGCTTCGTCTGCCCGGTGACGATCGCGCGCGCCGAACTGTGGAAGGTGGGCCAGGTCAAGCCGGGCGACCGCATCCGCTTCGTGCGCATCGACTATGCCGAGGCGGTGGCGCGCGAAGCGGCGCAGGACCGCAGCGTCGAACAGCTGCGCGCCGTGGCGCCGCGGGCCACCACGCCGTTGGCGCCGCCCGCCACGGCCTCGGAGACCATCATCGCCGCGCTGCCGGCCACGGGCGCGCGCCCGTCGGTGTCGTACCGCCAGGCGGGCGACGGCTACCTGCTGCTGGAGTACGGCGACAACGTGCTCGACTTGGCGCTGCGCATGCGCATCCACCTGCTGATGGAGGCGCTGGCGGCGAGGCCGATCGACGGCGTGCGCGAGCTGTCGCCGGGCGTGCGCTCGCTGCAGATCCGCTACGACAGCCGCGTGATCCTGCAGCAGGCGTTGATCGACCGCCTGCTGCAGATCGAATCGCAACTGGCCGACGTGGCGACGCTGAAAGTGCCGACCCGCGTGGTCTACCTGCCCATGGCGTTCGAGGACTCGGCCACGCTGGGCGCGGTGCGGCGCTACCAGGAAACCGTGCGCGCCAGCGCGCCGTGGCTGCCGAACAATGTCGACTTCATCCAGCGCATCAACGGCCTGGCCAGCCGCGAGGACGTGCGCCGCATCGTGTTCGACGCCAGCTACCTCATCATGGGCCTGGGCGACGTCTACCTGGGCGCGCCATGCGCGGTGCCGATCGATCCGCGCCACCGCCTGCTGACGTCCAAGTACAACCCGGCGCGCACCTTCACGGCCGAGGGCACGGTGGGCATCGGCGGCGTCTACATGTGCATCTACGGCATGGATTCGCCCGGCGGCTACCAGCTGGTGGGCCGCACGCTGCCGATCTGGAACAAGTTCCTGAAGAACCCGGTGTTCCAGGACGGCAAGCCGTGGCTGCTGCGCTTCTTCGACCAGGTGCGCTTCTACCCGGTGAGCGAGGCCGAGCTGGACACGCTGCGCGAGGACTTCCGCGAGGGCCGCGCCACGGTGCGGATCGAGGAGGAGGTGTTCGACTTCGCCGCGCACCAGCGCTTCCTGGCCGAGCAGGCCGACAGCATCGGCGCGTTCCAGGCGCGCCAGAAGACGGCGTTCGACGCCGAGGTGGCGCTGTGGAAGCACGAGGATGTGGCGGTGGCGCAGGCCGAGGCCGCGCCGGAACCCGAGACCGCGTTGCGCGAGGGCGAGCGCCTGGTCAGCGCCGACATGTGCGGCAACATCTGGAAGATCCCGGTGCAGGTGGGCCAGAGCGTGGCGGCCGGCGACACGCTGGTGGTGGTCGAGGCCATGAAGATGGAACTGTCCGTGATCGCGCCGGTGTCGGGCACGGTGACGGCGATCCGCTGCGTGCCGGGCAAGCCGGTCAATGCCGGCGACGCGCTGCTGGTGCTGGCCGAGGACGCCACGTGCCCCGTGACCTGACCCTGCGCGATCCGGTGCGCATCAGCCCGGCGCTGCGGCAGGCGCCGGCGCTGGCGGGCTCGCTGGCGGACCAGGTCTACCAGCGCATCAAGGACGAGCTGTTCGATTTCCGGCTGCTGCCGGGCGACCGCTTCACCGAGGCGGAGCTGGCGTTGCGGCTGGCGGTGAGCCGCACGCCCGTGCGGCTGGGGCTGGCGCGGCTGGAGCGCGAGGGCTTCGTGCTGCCCAGCCCGCGCAGCGGCTGGCAGGTGCGGCCGTTCGATTTCGAGCGCTTCGAGGCGCTGTACGACGTGCGCGTGGTGCTGGAGCTGGCGGCGGTGGAACGGCTGTGCGCGCGCGAGCAGATGGATGAGCGCGGGCTGCTGGGGGCGTTGGCGGATGTGTGGCTGGTGCCGCCGGCGCAGCGCATCCTGGATGGGCGGATGGTGGCGGAGCTGGACGAGGCCTTTCACTGCTCACTGGTGGCGGCTGCCGGGAATGCGGAGATGGCGCTGATACACCGGGAGGTGACGGAGAAGATCCGGATCGTGCGGCGGCTGGATTTCACCAAGGAGTTCCGGGTGGATGCGACGTATGAGGAGCATGGGGCGATTTTGCGGGCGGTGCTGGCTCGGCGGGGGGAGGCGGCGGGGAGGATGTTGCGGGGGCATATTGAGATGAGCAAGGCTGAGGTTCGGAAGATCACGCTGCATATGTTGCATGTGGCTCGGGAGGGTTCTTGAGGCGCGGCGGGCTGCGGCGGCCGGGTGGGTGCGGGGCTACGATTGCGGTCCGGAGCCTTCGCTCCGGACTGCCCCGTCGTCATCTTCGTCCGCCTGCGGCTCCCTTCAGATTCCCTCGGGCGCATCTACACGCCCCGCACCCACCCGGCCGCCGCAGCCCGCCGCTCGTGCGTCTCCATGCGGCGGGTGGTGGGGTGAGCGGGTTGCTTGGCGTTCTGCTCAGCGTCGTTGGGGGGGCGGAGGAGTTTGCGGGGCCCGCAAAAAAAGGGCCGCGCGGGCGGCCCTTTTTTTGCATACGCGGTGTGGGGCGTCGGGGCGGTGGTCGCTGCGCGTAGTGGCTGCGCCGCGGGCGCTTGCGCCTGCGCCCGGGGTCAGCCTTGTAGCTGTTTGTAGACTTCTTCGGAGAGGCGTTGGAGTTCGTCGCGGCTGACGGCGCCGGAGAGGGCGTAGCCGAATTGGCCTTCGACCCAGTAGAAGACGCGGACGGGGCCTTCCTGGGTGAATTGGAAGGCGGTCTGGCCGCCGGCGGCTTCGCGGGTGACGTAGAGGGTCAGGCGTTGGCCGTCGGGGGCGCCGTACATGAAGAGGGCGACGGGGCCGCTGCCGCCGGGCAGCAGGCGGCCGCCGACGAGGTCGTAGCCGGCGTGGGTCAGGGACGGGGCGCGCACGGGGGCGCCGAGGCGCTTGGTGAGCCAGGTGACCAGGGCTTTTTCGTTGTCGCCGCTGACTTCGACGGGGCGGCCCATGTCGGGGGCGTAGACGGCGTGGGCGATGGCGGCGCGCTGGGCGTAGCCGCCGGCGGCGCGGTCGGGGGCGGCGGTGGCCAGGACGGTCTGCAGATGGCGGGCATCCAGGGCGCCGCGCGCCAGCCAGGCGCTGCTGGCGCTGATGGCGGCGATGGCGATGCCGG
>NZ_CADIJR010000135.1 GCF_902859645.1 Achromobacter insuavis
GGCATCGCCCAGCAAGCCGCCGGCGCAGTCCAGCAATCCGCGGACGCGCTGCACGGCGCCGCCGCCGCGCTGCCCGCGGTCGCGCCGGCGCCCGCGCCCGTGCCCGACATGGGCTTCATGCACTTCGTCGCGCAGAGCGACTTCGTCGGCAAGAGCCTGTTCATCATCCTGCTCCTGATGTCGCTGGTGACCTGGTACCTGATCCTGGTCAAGGTCGGCAGCAACATCAGCATGCGCCGCCGCTCGGCCGACTTCCTGAACAAGTTCTGGAACGCCAGCTCGCTGGAGCAGGTCGAGCACGAGATCACCACGCACGGCGCGCGCGATCCGTTCTCGCACCTGGCCAGCCACGCCATGCACGCGCAGGCGCATCACAACAAGTTCGGCGCCACCAAGCTGGAAGAAGCGGGCTCGAACAGCGATTTCGTCACGCGCACCATGCGCAAGGTGATCGACGAGGAAACCGCCAAGCTGGAAAACGGCCTGACGGTGCTGGCCTCGGTCGGTTCGACGGCGCCGTTCGTCGGCCTGTTCGGCACGGTGTGGGGCGTGTACCATGCCCTGGTCGGCATCGGCCTGTCCGATGGCGTCACCATCAATCGCATCGCCGGTCCGGTGGGCGAGGCCCTGATCATGACCGGCCTGGGCCTGGCGGTCGCCATCCCGGCGGTGCTGGCCTACAACACCTTCGTGCGCAACAACCGCGTCTACCTGTCGCGCCTGGACGCCTTCGCGCATGACCTGTTCGCCTTCCTGACGACCGGCCAGCAAGTGGCGCTGTCGGACAGCAAGGTGCGCGCGCTGCGCCGCCAGCACGGTAACGGCGCCGCGGTCCAACGCGGGAGCGAATAATGGCTTTTGGCAGCTTCGAGGGCAAAGGATCCGGCACCCACACGGTGTCCGAGATCAACATGGTGCCGCTGATCGACGTCATGCTGGTGTTGCTGGTGATCTTCATCATCACGGCGCCGCTGCTGGCGCACTCGATCAAGATCAACATGCCCCAGGTGGCCGCCGAGCAGATCGAGGAAGAACCCAAGACCGTGGACCTGGCCATCGACGCCAGCGGCGCGCTGTTCTGGGACGAGAAGCCGGTCAATATCGACGACCTGCCGAATCGCTTCAAGTCGATCGCCAGCACCAAGCCGCAACCTGAAATCCGCATCCGCGCCGACCAGAACACCCGCTACGAGACGCTGGCCAAGGTCATGGCCTCGGCCCGCCGCTCGGGCATGACGCGCATCGGATTCGTCACCACGCCGCCCTCGGGCGGGGCGGCGGCAGAGGGCCCGGGCACCCCGGCGTCGTCCGCCCGTTGAACGATTCCCAACAACGGGGCGCATTTCGCGCCCCGTTTTTTCTGGGATCGCGCTAGAATCGCGGCATGCGAGTTCTGGTAATCGAAGACGACACCACCCTGGGCCATGCGCTCCAGGAATTTCTGGCCGACCAAGGTTATGCGGTCGACTGGCTGACCGAGGGCGACCGGGTTCTGGGCGCACTGGCAGGCCAGCCGTATGACCTGATGCTGCTCGACCTCAATCTGCCCGGCATGAGCGGCCTGGACGTGCTGCGCCAGCTGCGGCAGGACGGCAACCAGGTTCCGGTGCTGATCCTGACGGCCCGTGACGGCATCGAGGACCGCGTCGCCGGTCTGGACGCCGGTGCCGACGACTACGTCACCAAGCCCTTCGAACTGCCCGAGCTGGCCGCCCGCGTGCGCGCCTTCGGCCGTCGCCGGGCGGGGCAGGCGCAGCCGCTGATCGAAGTCGGCCCCCTGGTGTTCGACACCGTCGGCCGCGAAGTCCGGGCCAATGGCCAGCGCCTGTCGCTGTCCGTGCGCGAACTGTCCGTGCTGGAAATGCTGATGGCTCGCGTCGGCCGCGTGGTCACCAAGCGCCAGATCGTCAATTCGCTGTCCGCCTGGGACGCCGATTTCAGCGAGAACGCAGTGGAAGTCTATGTGTACCGCCTGCGCAAGCGCCTGGAAGGCACGGGCGCCAGCATCCAGACGGTGCGCGGCTTCGGCTACATGCTGGATGTGGAAACGGCCTGACGGCCTGTCTGGCCGCCTGAAGCCGGCTGGCGCCGCCAGCCCGCGGCGGCCACACCCCACATCCACCTAAGCGAGGGCTCCGCGTCATGACGTCAGAACGCACTCCTTCCGCGCCCCAGGCCCCCCGGCCATTGCTCCCCTCACGTTCGCTCGCGCGGCATCTGGTCATCCGGCTGATGCCGCCGATCCTGTTGCTGGTGCTGCTGGACCTGGCCGCCACCTGGGTCATCACCCACAAGATCGACATGTCGCTGTGGATGCTGGAAGACTTCTTCTGGCTGATGGTGGTGGGGCAGGTGCTGCTGATCGCCCTGTTCACCGGGGTGGTGGTGCAGGGGGTGCGCTCCGGCCTGCGCTCGGTCAACCATCTGTCCGAGGAAATCCGCCAGCGCTCCATCGACGACATGCAGCCGCTGGAAGTGGCCGGCGTGCCGGTCGAGATCGAACCTCTCGTCACCCATACCAACGACCTGCTGCTGCGGCTCGACGCGTCGCTGGCGGCGCAGCGCCGCTTCATCGGCCATGCCGCGCACCAGCTGCGCACGCCGTTGTCGGGTCTGCGGCTGGAGTCCGAGTTGATGCTGGCGCGGCCCTTGCCCGACGACGTGCGGGCGCGCGCCGAGCGCATCAAGGCGGTCAGCGACCGCATGATCCGCCTGGGCCAGCAGCTGCTTGTGCTGGCGCGCGCCGATCCCAATGCCCGGCCGCAGGACAGCTTCGTGCGCATCGACCTGTGCGAATGGGTGCGGGCGCATGGCGCCGAGTGGTTTCCGCGGGTGCGCGAGGCGCGCTACGAGCTGGATCTGGTGGCGCCGGACGCGCCGATCTGGATCGACGCCGATCCGCTGCTGCTGGCCGAGCTGCTGGGCAACCTGATCGACAATGCGCTGCGCTATGGCAATGACACCGGCAAGATCACCCTGATCGTCGGCGCCAATCCGCCGTCGCTGACGGTGGAGGACGATGGCCCCGGCATTCCGGCGGAAGAGCGCGACCGCGTGTTCGAGGCGTTCTACCGTTCGCCCTCGGTCACCGCCGGCGGCTCGGGCCTGGGACTGGCGATCGTGCGCGAGATCGCGCACGCGCATGGCGCCTGGTGGAAGCTCACCAGCCGCCCGGATTTTTCCGGAACGCGGCTTTCCGTCGTGTTCCCCGGCCCCCGCAAGGGGGCGCAACTCACTCGGCAAGAACCCACATCATGAGCCAGGGCTCGGTCAGCGTTCCTTCTTCGACTCCCGGCGCTGCTTCCGCCGGCCACGCGCCGTCCTCGCGCGCCGCCCTCGTGCTGGGGGCGCTGGGCGTGGTGTACGGCGACATCGGCACCAGCCCCCTGTACACGCTGCGGGCCTGCCTGACCGGGCTGAGCGTGCACACCGACCTGGAGCCGGCGCATCTGCTGGGCGTGCTGTCCATCCTGTTCTGGATGCTGATGGTGGTGGTGTCGCTGAAGTATGTGACGCTGATCCTGCGCGCCGACAACCGCGGCGAGGGCGGCACGCTGGCGCTGCTGGAACTGGCGGTGCGCAACCGCGACGGCAAGCTGCGCTGGATCCTGATCGTGCTGGGCATTTTCGGCGCGGCGCTGTTCTATGGCGACAGCATGATCACGCCGGCGATTTCGGTGCTGTCGGCGCTGGAAGGGATCGGCATCGTGTCGCACACGCTGGATGCGTGGGTGGTGCCGCTGGCGCTGGTGGTGCTGGTGGCGCTGTTCGCGATCCAGTCGCATGGCACGGGCGCCATGGGCAAGCTGTTCGGGCCGGTGATGCTGCTGTGGTTCGGCACGCTGGCGGCGCTGGGCGGCTGGCAGATCTGGCAGACGCCCGAGGTGCTGGCGGCGCTCAATCCGATGTGGGGCCTGCGCTTCATCATCGAGTTCCCGTGGATCAGTTTCGTGCTGCTGGGCGCGGTGGTGCTGGCGCTGACCGGCGCCGAGGCGCTGTACGCCGACATGGGCCACTTCGGCCGTCCGGCGATCCGCAGCGCCTGGTTCAGCATGGTGCTGCCGGCGCTGACGCTGTGCTATTTCGGCCAGGGCGCGTTGCTGCTGCGCGATCCCGGCGCGATCCGCAATCCGTTCTTCATGATGGCGCCGGAATGGGGCCTGGCGCCGCTGGTGGCGCTGGCGACGGTCGCCACCATCGTGGCGTCGCAGGCGGTGATTTCGGGCGCGTACTCGGTGACGCGCCAGGCGGTGCAGCTGGGCTTCTGGCCGCGCATGCAGATCCTGCATACGTCGGCGGTGGAGAAGGGCCAGATCTACCTGCCGCAGGTCAATGCGCTGCTGCTGTGCGCGGTGCTGGTGCTGGTGCTGGTGTTCCGCAATTCCGACAATCTGGCGGCCGCCTACGGCTTCGCGGTGACGGGGACGATGCTGACGACCTCGGTGCTGGCGTTCGCGGTGCTGCCGCGCGGCAGCACAGGCGCCAAGCGCATGCTGTGGTTCGTGGTGCTGGGCCTGCTGCTGCTGTTCGACGTGCTGCTGTTCTCGGCCAACGTGTTCAAGATCCACGAAGGCGGCTGGCTGCCGCTGCTGGTGGCGATCGTGGTGTTCACGCTGATGATGACGTGGCGCCGCGGCCGCCGGCTGCTGTCGGACATGCAGCAGCGTGATCGCCAGCCGCTCAAGGAGTTCATGGAGCAGCTCGAGGCCTATCCGCCGTCGCGGGTGCCGGGCACGGCGATTTTCATGACGATGAATTCGGGCAATGTGCCGCCGGCGCTGCTGCACAACCTCAAGCACAACAAGGTGCTGCATGACCACGTGCTGTTCCTGACGATCCGGGTGGCCGACGTGCCGTACGTGTCGGCGGAAGAGCGCTTCTCGGTGACCAAGATGAGCGCGTCGAGCTGGGCGGCGACGATCAATTACGGCTTCAAGGAAGATCCGGACGTGCCGGAGGCGCTGCGGCTGGTGGCCGAGGCGTATCCGGAGCTGGATCTGGAGCCGATGCGGACGTCTTACTTCCTGTCGCGGCAGACGGTGGTGGCGGCCAGGAAGCCGGCGCTGTGGCGGTGGCGGCGGGCGGTGTTCTCGTTCATGGCGCGCAATTCGACGCGGAGCACGAAGTTTTTCAAGATTCCGGCGAATCGGGTTGTCGAGATGGGGATGCAGGTCGAACTTTAGGCCTGGGGTTTTGAGTTCTTAAGACGCCCGCCGGGTTGGCGTTGCGGGGGCGCGGGGCTACGATTGCGGTCCGGAGCGTTCGCTCCGGACTTCCCCATTGTCATCTTCGTCCAGGCCTTCGGCCTTCCCTTCAGATTCCCTCGGGCGCATCTACACGCCCCGCGCCCCCGCAACGCCAACCCGACGGGCTGCAATGTCTGCATCTTGGCAGGCTTTGAGGCGGGCGCGTTTGCGGTGGCGTCCGAGTTGGAGGAGGCGGTGGGTTCGGGGTTGAATCCGGGAAGGACCGCGTTGGTTGTGTCGAATAAAAAAAGCCCCTCGGTGTTGCCGAGGGGCTTTTTGTTGGGCGGGAAGAATTACTTCTTCTTGGCCTCGTCCTTCAGTTGCGGCAGCGAGGTGCCGGAGGCGGAGAGCAGGCCGGTTTGCGTGTAGGTGAACAGCTTGGCGCGGGTGTCGACGATGTCGAGGTTGCGCATGGTCAGCTGGCCGATGCGGTCGGCGGGGGTGAAGGGGGCGTTCTCGACCTTTTCCATCGACAGGCGCTCGGGGGCGTAGGTCAGGTTGGGCGATTCGGTGTTGAGCAGCGAGTAGTCGTTGCCGCGGCGCAGTTCGATGGTGACTTCGCCGGTGACGGCGCGGGCGACCCAGCGCTGGGCGGTTTCGCGCAGCATGATGGCTTGCGGGTCGAACCAGCGGCCCTGGTACAGCAGGCGACCGAGCTTGCGGCCGCTTTCGCGGTACTGCTCGATGGTGTCTTCGTTGTGGATGCCGGTGACCAGGCGCTCGTAGGCGATGAACAGCAGGGCCAGGCCCGGGGCTTCGTAGATGCCGCGGCTCTTGGCTTCGATGATGCGGTTCTCGATCTGGTCGCTCATGCCCAGGCCGTGGCGACCGCCGATGCGGTTGGCTTCGAGCATCAGCTCGACCGGGTCGCTGTATTCCACGCCGTTCAGGGCGACCGGCTGGCCTTCCTCGAAGCGGACGGTGACTTCCTCGGCCTTGACGGCGACGTCGTCGCGCCAGAACGCCACGCCCATGATGGGCTTGACGATGCGGATGCCGGAGTTCAGGTGTTCCAGATCCTTGGCTTCGTGGGTGGCGCCGAGCAGGTTGGAGTCGGTGGAGTAGGCCTTTTCCGCCGACATCTTGTAGTCGAAGCCGGCCTGGCGCATGTACTCGGACATTTCCGAGCGGCCGCCGAGCTGGTCGATGAACTGCTGGTCGAGCCAGGGCTTGTAGATCTTCAGGTCCGGGTTGGTCAGCAGGCCGTAGCGGTAGAAGCGCTCGATGTCGTTGCCCTTGAAGGTGCTGCCGTCGCCCCAGATGTTGACGTTGTCTTCCTTCATGGCGGCCACCAGCATGGTGCCGGTGACGGCGCGGCCGATGGGCGTGGTGTTGAAGTAGGTGATGCCGGCGGTCGAGATGTGGAAGGCGCCGGCCTGCAGGGCGGCGATGCCTTCGGCCACGAGCTGCGCGCGGCAGTCGATCAGGCGGGCGTTCTCGGCGCCGTAGGCCAGGGCCTTGCGCGGGATCTCGTCGTAGTCGGATTCGTCGGGCTGGCCCAGGTTCGCGGTGTAGGCGTAGGGGATGGCGCCGTTGTTGCGCATCCAGAGCAGCGCGGCGCTGGTGTCGAGGCCGCCGGAAAAGGCGATGCCGACCTTCTGGCCGGTGGGAAGGTTCGGGAGGATAGTGGTCATTGTTTGAGGTGAGACGCCAACGGGACTTTGACAGCAACGAGCCGCCAAACAAGAAATCTGCGGGGCATTTTAACTCTTTTGGGCGGTGGCGGCCCGGGCTGCGGCGGCGGGGCGGCAAGCCGTCGGCAGCGGGGCCGCGAAGGGGCGCGGGGAAAATCGGCCGGAAAAAGGGGCCAGGAAAAACAGGCGGCGGGGTGCCCGGGGGGGGGGGCGGGCCCGGCGCCAACCTGTCCGAATTGTCAGCGAACGGACAGCGTGCGGTCCCGCAGGGGTTTCTACAGTAGGGCCGTACTGGACTCGTTGGCCGCGCGGGCGGCGCCGAAAAATGAACACTGGCAAGCGCAGAGCGCCGCGTTGGGCGGCGACGGGACTGGCGGCCCTGTTGGGGTTGGCCGGGTGCGCCGTGGGGCCGGATTACCAGCGTCCGACCATGGACCTGCCGGCCGGATACAAGGAATCGGGGCCCTGGAAGACGGCGCAACCGGGCGTGATCGACGGTTCGCAGCCGTGGTGGGAAGCCTATGGTGATCCGACCCTGAATGCCCTGATCGTGGCCGCCAACGGCGCCAACCAGACCATCCAGCAGGCCCAGGCGCAATACCGCCAGGCGCGCGCGGCGGCCGATGCGGCCCGCGCCGGCTTCTGGCCCACGGTCGGCGCCAATGTGTCGGCGCAGCGGGCCCGGGCCAAGAGCAACGGGGTGGTGGGCGTTTCCAATAGCTACGCGGCCGCCATCGACGTGTCGTGGGAGCCGGACCTGTGGGGCGCGGTGCGCCGCCAGGTCGAGTCCAGCGATGCCTCGACCCAGGCCAGCGAAGCCAGCCTGGCGGCGGCCCGGCTCAGCATCCAGGCGGCGCTGGCGCAGGATTACCTGCAATTGCGCGCGGTGGACCGGGAAAAGGACCTGTATGCCCGCACCCTGCAGGCCTATCAACGCACGCTCAAGTTGACCCAGAGCCAGTACGACGCGGGCGTGGCGCTGCGCTCGGACGTGGCCCAGGCCGAGGCCCAGTTGCGGACCGCGCAGGCCCAGGCGATCGACCTGGATACCTCGCGCAACCAGCTCGAACACGCCATCGCCATCCTGACCGGGCGGGCGCCGGCGCAGTTCAGCCTGGCGCCGCTGGCGGCGGACCAGCCCTGGATGTTCCACGTGCCCGCGGTGCCGACCGGCCTGCCGTCGGACCTGCTGGAGCGGCGTCCGGACATCGCGGCGGCCGAACGCCAGGTGGCCTCGGCCAATGCCGCCATCGGCGTGGCGCGCGCCGCCTACTTCCCGTCGCTGGTGCTGTCGGCCACCGGCGGCTTCGGCGCGGCCAGCTTCGCGCAGTGGTTCAACGCGCCGGGCCGGGTCTGGTCGCTGGGGGCGGCGCTGGCGGAGACGATTTTCGACGGCGGCCTGCGGCGCGCGCGTGATGCCCAGGCGGTGGCGGCGTTCGACGCCAGCGCCGCGCAATACAAGCAGACGGTGCTGGGCGCGTTCCAGGAGGTGGAGGACAACCTGTCGACCTTGCGCGTGCTGGACGACGAGGCGCGGGCGCAGGACCAGGCGGTGGCGGCCTCGCGGCTGAGCGAGCAGCTGGCCCTGGCGCAGTACCGCGCCGGCACCACCACGTTCTTGGCGGTGGCCACGGCGCAGGCCCTGACGCTGTCGAACGAACGCAATGCCGTGCAGCTGCGCGGCCGCCAGATGGTGGCCAGCGTGGCGTTGATCAAGGCCGTGGGCGGCGGCTGGAACGCGTCCGCCCTGAACACGCCGGATGCGCAGGCGCTGGCGGCGGCTGGCGCGGCGCCGGCCGCGCCCAAATCCCCTACCGAGAATGAGTAAGTCCATGGACAAGGCTGTGACGATTTCCCCTCCGGGCGCGGGCGGCCGTAAGGCGGCGCTGCTGGCGTTGGCGCTGGCGGCCTGCGGCCTGGCGGCATGGTGGTGGCTGCGCGGGGGCG
>NZ_CADIJR010000136.1 GCF_902859645.1 Achromobacter insuavis
CGCGCGATGCCACCCGCCCCGGCAGCGTGGCGCCGCAACTGCCCTCGCGCCTGCGCGGCGCCATGGGCGACTTCGACGCGCCGCAGGCCGAAGACTGCCTGCACCTGACGGTGTGGACGCCCGCCGCCGACGCGCGCCGCCGGCCGGTGGTGGTGTGGCTGCATGGCGGCGCCTGGCAAAGCGGCGGCGGCGCGCTCGACTGGTACAACGGCGCGCGCCTGGCGGCGCGCGGCGACGTCGTGGTGGTGGCGGTGAACTACCGGCTGGCCGCGCTGGGCTGGCTGCACGTGCCGGGCGAGACCGCCAACGTCGGCCTGCTGGACCAGGAATGCGCCATCGACTGGGTGCTCGACAACATCCAGGACCTGGGCGGCGACCCGGCCCGCGTCACGTTGATGGGCCAGTCGGCCGGCGCCTCGTCGATCTGCGCCATGCTGGCGCGGCGGCCGCGCTTTGGCCGCGCCATCCTGCAGAGCGCCGCGCTCGGCCGCGGCTTTCGCAGCAGCGCGCAGGCCGCGGCGCTGGGCCAGGCATTCCTGGCCGCCGCCGGCGCCGACACGCTCGAACACGCCCGCGCGCTGCCGGTCGAGCGGCTGCTGGCGGCGCAGCAGGCGCCCGCGGTCATCGCGGCCCTGCAGGCCGAAAGCAGCCGCCGCAGCCTGTTCGGCCCGGTGCTCGATGGCCAGGTGCTGCCGGCCGACATCGCGCCGGCCTTGCGCCAGGCGGCTGGCCGCGCCGACGTGCTGGTCAGCTACACCCGCGACGAAATGGCGGCGTTTCCCGGCGGCGACGGCCCCGACTGCGCGGCCGCCAGCGAGGCGGTGTTCGGCGCGCCATCGCGCCAGTGGGCCGCGGATGCCGCCGCCCAGGGCCGCCAGGCCTGGCTGGCGCGCTTCGACGTGGCGCCCACGACCCGTTTCCAGGCCTGCCACTGCATCGAGCTGCCGTTCGTCTTCGACACGCTCGCCGCCTTTGCCGACGCGCCCATGCTGCAAGGCCTGGCGCCAACACAGGCCGCCGCGCTGGCGCAGACCACGCAACGCGCCTGGATCGCTTTCATTCGCGGCGAAACGCCCGCGTGGCCGGCCGCGCCGCACCTGGAACGGCTGGCCTGAAGTCCCGCGCCGGGCGCATGACCCGGCGCGTCCAACATCGACAAGGGGAATACCAATGCTCAAGCCATTCGCCATCGCGCTCGCCCTGCTGCTGCCCGCCGCCGCCGGCGCGGCCTATCCGGACAAGCCGGTCAAGATCATCGTCTCCAATCCGCCGGGCGGTCCGGTCGACGTGATGCTGCGCGTGCTGGCCAGCAAGCTGTCCACCGCCTGGGGCCAGGCGGTGGTGGTGGAAAACAGGCCCGGCGCGTCCGGCATCATCAGCACCGGCGCGCTGGTCAAGTCGGCGCCGGACGGCTACACGCTGGGCATGGTGGTGGCGTCGTCGGTGACGATCGTGCCGTTCGCGGTCGACCACCTGCCGTTCGATCCGCAAAAGGACCTGCAGCCGGTGGCGCTGGTGGCGCGCACGCCGTTCCTTTTCATCGTGCCCAGCGACAGCCCCATCAAGACCTGGCAGGACTTCGTGCGCGAGAGCAAGGCGCGCAGCCTGACGGTGGGTTCGTTCTCGATCGGCACCGCCTTCCACCTGGTGTGGGAGCAGACCGCCCGGCGCGCCGGCATCAAGGCGCTGTACATCCCGTCGTCCTCGTCCGGCAAGACGCAGAACGACCTGATCGGCGGCCAGCTCGACGTGGGGCTGGACGCCCCCTCCAGTTCGAAGGGCCTGATCGACAGCGGCCGCCTGCGGGCGCTGGCCATCACCAGCCCGCAGCGCTTTCCCGGCCTGCCGGACACGCCCACGCTGCGCGAGTCGGGCATGGGCGACTACGCGCCGCAACCGTGGATCGGCCTGATGGCGCCGGCCGGCGTGCCGGCCGACCGCGTGGCGCGGATCCAGCAGTCGGTCGCGGACATCCTCAAGGAACCGGCGATGAAGGCGCAGATGGAAACGCTGGGCATGATTCCGATCGGCGGCAGCGCGCAGGAACTGGCCGACACCATCGCCGCCGATCGCGCGCAGATGGAGCCACTGATCAAGGAACTGGGAATCAAGCTGCAGTAGGCGCGCCAGCGCGGGCCGGGGGAAGCCCGTTCATTCTTTATTGACCGACGGTCAGTCATTTATTAGAATGCGGTCATCCCCTTTCTTCCGGCCATCCGCATGACTCCCAATCGCCGCCGCGCCCTGGTGTTCGCCGTCAACCTGGGCAGCTTCATCACCATCCTGGACATCAGCATCGTCAACGTCGCCCTGCCCACCATGCAGGCGGCGCTGCGCATCGACATGGCCGGCCTGCAATGGGTGGTGGACGCCTACGCCCTGTTCCTGTCGGCCTTCATGCTGTCGGCCGGCCCGCTGGGCGACCGCTACGGCCGCAAGCGCTCGTGGCTGGCGGGCGTGGCGCTGTTCACGCTGGGCTCGGCGTTCTGCGGGATGGCCGACAACCTGCCGCTGCTGCTGGCCGGGCGCGCGGTGCAGGGCGTGGCCGGCGCGCTGCTGATCCCGGGCGCGATGTCGCTGCTGACGCAGGCCTTTCCCGATCCCGCCGAGCGCGCCCGCGCCATCGGCCTGTGGGCGTCGTGCAATGCCATTTCGCTGATCGTCGGCCCGATGCTGGGCGGCCTGCTGGTGGCGCACTTCAGCTGGCAGAGCATCTTCCTGATCAACCTGCCGGTGGGCGTGGTGGCGATCGCGCTGGGCGCCTGGGGCATCCAGGAAAGCGCGCATCCCGAGCACGCCGCCTTCGATCCAATCGGCCAGGCCCTGAGCGTGGTCTGGCTGGGCGCGCTGACGTATGGCCTGATCACCGCCGGCGAACACGGCTGGCAGGCGCCGGCCACCCTCGCCGCGCTGGCCGTGGCCGCGCTCGGGCTGATCGCCTTCCTGTGGGTCGAGCACACCGTGGCGCGCCCCATCCTGCCGTTGGGCCTGTTCCGCGACGCCGGCTTCGCCAGCACCAACTTCGCGTCGTTCGTGATGGGCTTCGGCGCCTACAGCAGCCTGTTCTTCTTCTCGCTCTACCTGCAGCACGTGCGCGGCCTGTCACCGCTGGAAGCCGGCTGGCAGCTGGCGCCGCAATTCGTGGCCACCGGGATCGTGTCGACGGTGTTCGGCCGGCTGACCCCGCGCTTCGGCCTGCCGCGGCTGATGATCGCCGGCTACGCCATGGTCGGCGCGGCCATGCTGGGCATGATGAGCTTCGACGCCCACACGCCCTACGCGCTGTCGGGCTCGCTGATGGTGCTGCTGGGACTGGGCATGGGGCTGTCGGTGCCCGCCACCAGCATGGCGGTGATGGCGACCGTGCCGCGCGAGCGCTCGGGCATGGCGTCGGCCACCATGAACGCGCTGCGCCAGACCGGCATGACCATCGGCATCGCGCTGCTCGGCGCGTTGATGAGCGGCCGCGCGATCGATGGCCTGGCCACGGCGCTGACGCGGCTGGGCCAGCCGGATGCGCAGGCGGTGGCGCGCATCGCGGTCACCCAGCACGTCCTGCCGGCGCAGCCCGATGGCGTGGCGGCGCTGTTCGCCGATGCGCTGGCGGGCGGTTTCCATGCCGCCATGGCCGGCGCCGGCGCGGCCTCGCTGCTGGCGGCGCTGCTGCTGTTGTGGGTCACGCGCGGCGCGCGGCCGGTGTTGCGAGCGGCATGAATGGATGCCGGGGCGGGCGCACGGAACCCAGGCTGGACGCGGAATTCCAGCGCATGGAATTCCAGCGCCCGGAATCAAATCGCGCCGTTTTTAAGCAGGCGTAACAAGCGCGCCGCCGTGCATGCGCTCCGGTAAGATCTCCGCCCAATAACAGGTTAACAACCAAGAGGAGACATGCCATGCAACACCGCAAGATCCTGTTCCGCCTGGCGCCGTTGGCGCTGGCCGCGCACCTGGCGCTGAGCGGCGCCGCCGTCGCGCAAAGCGCGCCCGGCACGCAAGGGCCGCTGGCGCCGGCGCCCGTGCCCGAACTGGCCGCGCAGATCGACCAGCGCGCCAAGGCCATCGAGGACAAGCTCATCGCCTGGCGCCGCGACATCCACCAGCACCCCGAACTGGGCAACCAGGAAACGCGCACGTCCAAGCTGGTGGCCGACCATCTGCGCGCGCTCGGCATGGAAGTGAAGACCGGCGTGGCCGGCACCGGCGTGGTGGCGCTGCTCAAGGGCGGCAAGCCCGGCCCGGTGGTGGCGCTGCGCGCCGACATGGACGCGCTGCCGGTCAAGGAACAGGTCGACGTGCCGTTCGCCTCCAAGGCCAAGGGCACCTACCTGGGCAAGGAAGTGGACGTGATGCACGCCTGCGGCCACGACGCCCACACCGCCATCCTGATGGCCACCGCCGAAGTGCTGGCCGGCATGAAGGACCAGCTGCCCGGCAGCGTCAAATTCATCTTCCAGCCGGCCGAGGAAAGCCCGGCCGACTTCGAGCCGGACGGCAAGAAGATCTGGGGCGCCAAGATGATGGTGCAGGAAGGCGTGCTGGACAATCCCAAGGTCGACGCGATCTTCGGCCTGCATGTCTCCAGCAGCTATCCGGTGGGCAAGCTGTCGTGGCGCAGCGGCCCGGCGATGGCCGCCGCCGACCAGTTCTGGATCGACGTCACCGGCAAGCAGACGCACGGCGCGCGGCCGTGGTCGGGCATCGACCCGATCGTGGTCAGCTCGCAGATCATCCTGGGCCTGCAGACCATTCCCAGCCGCCAGATCAACAGCATGCTGGAGCCGGCCGTCATCACTGTGGGCGCGATCCACGGCGGCAACCGCATGAACATCGTGCCGGACAGCGTCGCCATGACGGGCACCATCCGCACGTATGACGAGGGCATGAAGAAGGACATCCACCAGCGCATCGCGCGCACCGCCACGCAGATCGCGCAAAGCGCGGGCGCCAAGGCGGACGTGCGGGTGGTCGAGCTCTACAACGCCACCGTCAACAACCCCGGCCTGACCGAGGAAATGGGCGCGACGCTGCGGCGCGTGGCGGGCGAAGGCAACTACGGCCTGCAGCCCAAGTCGACGGCGTCCGAGGACTTCTCGTTCTACCAGGAGAAGGTGCCGGGCATGTTCTTCTATCTCGGCGTCACGCCCAAGGACGTCGATCCCGAGACGGCCGCGCCCAACCATTCGCCGCGTTTCTACGTGGACGAATCGGGGCTCATCAACGGCGTGCGGGCGCTGTCGAACCTGACGGTGGACTACATGGCCAAGGCCAAACAAGGCAGCTAGCGGCCGGCATAAGCAAACCGCCATAAAGTCTTTGTGGCGGACGGCATGGTTTCCTACAGTACGGCCCTTTGCCGCCAAAGCGCCGACCTGCCATGCCGATCTCCCGCCGCCGATTCCTGCTTGCCAGCACGCTGGCCCTGCCGCTTGCGCGTCCGCGCCGGGCGCGCGCCGCCGCCTGGCCTGAACGGCCCATCCGCCTGGTGGTGACGTTTCCGCCGGGCGGCGCCAGCGACATCGCCGCGCGCGTCATCGCGCCGGCGCTGGGCGACCTGCTGGGGCAATCGATCGTCATCGACAACCGTCCCGGCGCCGGTTCCACCATCGGCGCGACGCAGGTGGCGCAGGCGCCGGCCGACGGCTACACGCTGCTGATGTCGAACTCGGCCCCGCTGTCGATCTCGCCCGCGCTGATGCCGCAGCATCACTACGACCCGCTGGCCAGCTTCCGCCACGTGGCCTACCTGGGCGCGGTGCCGACCGCGTTCGTGGTGCATCCGTCGGTGCCGGTCGAGACCTTCGCGCAACTGACCGAGTGGATCAAGGCGCAGCCGGCGCCGGTGCAGTACGGCAGCGGCGGCCTGGCGTCGGTCGGCCAGATCGTCGGCGAACTGTACGCGCGCCAGACCGGCGCGCGGCTCGAACACATTCCCTACAAGGGCTCGGGCGCGATGCGCAACGACCTGCTGGGCGGACAGATCCGCTTCGCGGTGGATGCGTTGCCGCAGAACCTGCCGTTCCTGCGCACCGGCCAATTGCGCCTGCTGGCCGTGACCACCGCGCAGCGCGTGCCGCAGGCGCCGGAGATTCCGGCGGTGGGCGAACTGGGCTATCCCGGCCTGGTGGCCGAGAATTTCGTCGGCCTGTCGGGTCCGGCGGGCCTGTCCGACGCCGTCAGCGAACGCCTGTACAACGCCTTGACGCAGGTGCTGCGCACCCCCGAGATCCGCGCCAAGCTGGAAGGCCAGGGCTTCGTGCTGGCGCAGAAGTCATCCAGCGAATTCACCGACTTCGTGCGGCGCCAGGCCGAGGCTTGGGGACCGGTGGTGCGCGCCACCGGAGCCAGCCTGTGAGCGCGCGCCGGTTGCTGGCGCTGTTCGGCCAACCCGGCCGCGGCGGCTTCAACGAGGCCGCCGTCGAAGGTGCGGCGCGCGCCGCGCGCGCGGGCCAGCCGTTGCAGGTGGAATGGATCACGGCCAACGACCCCGACGCGCGCGCAGAGCGCCTCGCGGACCTGTGCGCCGCCGCCCCGGACCTGGTCATCGTGCATGGCGGCCAGGGCGATGCGCCGGTGGCGCGGGTGGCGCCGCGCTTTCCGCGCACCCAGTTCGCCATCACCCAGGGCAGCCACCATGCGGCCAATGTCGCCTCGTACGAAATCCTGCAGGAGCACACGGCCTTCCTGGCCGGCGTGCTGGCGGGCCTGCGCGGCGGCGCCGCGCATCTGTCGGGGGAACGCGTGCGGCCGGGGCTGAAGGGCCGCGCCGCCTATGCCGATGGCGTGCGCCGCGTGCGCGGGCAGGATCCGCTGACCGGCTTTTGCGGCAACCAGCATGACCCGGCGCTGGCCGAGGCCTGGACCGACGCGCTGGCGGCCGACGGCGCCCGCGTGGTGTTCGCGATGATGGACGGCGGCCGCGACGGCATCAGCCGCGCCTGCCGCCGCCATGGCCTGTGGCAGATCGGCAATGTGCTGGACTGGGTGGCGCGCGATCCGGCCGTGTACCTGGCATCGGCGCTGGCCGACTCGGGGCTGTGCGTGGAACGGGCCGCGGCCGATCACGCCGTCGGCGCGCTGCGGGTCGGCGCGGTCACGCACTTCGGCCTGGAAGCGGGCGCATCGCTGCGGCTGGCGCTGGGCGCGGACGTCAGCGCGGAGGAACGCCGCGCGCTGGACGACTGGTCGGCGCGGCTGGCGCGCGGCGAGATCGCGGTCGCGACCGACTACACGGGACGGGAATTCACGCCGCCGGCCCGGTAGCCGCGAAGCCCGCGTGGTATGCCACCTCGCCCCGCGCCGGCTGGGTGAACGCCTGCGCCATGAAGTACGCCGGCGGCACGCCGGGGTAGGTCAGCGCCGGCGTCGCCGCGAAGCCGAAGCGCGTGTAGTACGCCGGATCGCCCATCACCACGCAGCCGGCCGCGCCGCGCGCCTTGAGCGCGGCCAGGCCAGCCTCGATCAGGGCCGCGCCGATGCCGCGCCCCTGCATCGCGGGCGGCACCGCCACCGGCCCGAGCCCATACCAATCCGCCGCGCCGTCGCTGATCGCGACAGGCGAAAAGGCGATGTGGCCCACGGCCCTGCCGTCCTCGCGCGCCACCAGCGACAGGGTCAGCGCGCCGGCCGCACGCAGCGCGTCGATGATGTAGCCCTCGGTCTGCTGGCTGTGGGGATGGTCCTGGAAGGCTTGCTGGGTCAACGCGAAGATGGCGTCGATGTCGTCGGGGGTTTCGGCGGAAATTCGCATGGCCCTTCTCCTTGGCAATGAATGCATGGCACAGACCGCGAGTGTAAGCCCCGCGATGATTGACGCCCGCCCGGCCCCTCGCTACAGTGACCGCCGACCCTGGCCGGCCACGCTGCCGCCGGCCGGCCCGCGAACCTGACGGCGCCTCGCGCCCCTTCTCCGGAATCTTCCATGAACAGCTACCGCGTCGGCATCGCCGGCTTCGGCGCCATCGGCCAGGCCGTGGCGCAATCCCTGGATGCCGGCCTGCCCGGCCTGACGCTGGCCGCCGTGGCCGTGCGCGATCCCCAGGCCGCGCCCGCGGTGGCCTGGCAGAACGCCAAGCCGGTGTTCACCACCATCGGCGAGCTGGCCGACCATTGCGACGTGGTGGTCGAATGCGCCCCCGCCGCCGTGTTCCGCGAACTGGCCGAGCCGGTGCTCACGGCCGGCAAGAAGCTGGTGGTGCTGAGTTCCGGCGCGCTGCTGCGCCACGACGACCTGATCGAGGTCGCGCGCCGCCACCACGGCCAGATCCTGGTGCCGTCCGGCGCCATCCTGGGCCTGGACGCGATCACCGCCGCCGCCGAAGGCGAGATCCACTCGGTCACGATGATCACGCGCAAGCCGGTGCGCGGCCTGCTGGGCGCGCCCTACCTGACCGACAACAACATCGACATCGACGGCATCACCGAGCCGCGCCTGATCTTCCGCGGTTCGCCGCGCGAAGCGGCGGTGGGCTTCCCGGCCAACCTGAACGTGGCGGTGAGCGTGTCGCTGGCCGGCATCGGCCCGGACCGCACCACGCTGGAGATCTGGGCCGACCCGTCGCTCGAGCGCAACGTGCACCGCGTCGAAGTGGTGTCCGACTCCGCCTCGTTCTCGATGGAAATCCAGAACATCCCGTCGGCCAACCCGAAGACCGGCCGCATCACCGCGCAAAGCGTGATCGCGGCGCTGCGCAAGCTGACCGGCCCGCTGCGCGTCGGCACCTGAGCGGCATCCGCGCACGACGGGCGCCGCCCGTTGTGCCCGTGCCGGCCACCGGGACCGGGCCGCGCGGCGCAACGCCTCGCGCCGGCCTCAGGCCG
>NZ_CADIJR010000137.1 GCF_902859645.1 Achromobacter insuavis
GTCAGGGCGGCCTGCACCACGGCGGCGCCGGTGCTGACCGCGGTGGCGGCGGCCTGCGCGGTGCCGCGCGCCAGCTGCACCTGTTCGGCCGCCTGGGCGGCGATCTCCAGCGCCTGCTGCGGCAGCACCGGCGCGGCAGGCTGCTGCGCGGCGACGGCGAGCGCGCCGGCCTCGGCCTGGGTGGCGGTCTGCACGGCGTTGTCGATGGCCTGGGCGGCGGCGTCCTCGGCGTTGCTGGCGGCGTCACCGGAATTCTTGCCGCCGGCCTGCGTCTTGGCGCCGCTGTTGGAGGCGGGGCGCGCGTCGGCGGACGGATTGGGACGCTGCTGGGCCAGCACGTCGGAGAAGGACGGACCCTTCTTGGCCGTGGCCGGCGCGGCCTTGGCGCCGAGCGTGTCGGCGATCGAGACCGGCGCGGCGGGCGCGATGGCGGGGGTGGGCAGGGGAGCGGTCATGGCGGGCTTCCTGTGGGCAATTAATGCATCCCGGCCTGGCGCTGGACCAGGCGGGCGGAGTATTCGTCGTTGGCGCGCTGTTCGCGGCGCGATTCGACCACGGCCTGGGCGCGCAATTCGCGCTGCGCCAGGGCGTCGTACGAGTTGAGCTTGCGCTTTTCCTGCTGCCAGTAGAGCCGGCCCTTGGCCAGGTTCTCGTCGGCCTGGCGCAGCACGCCTTGCTGCTGGACGATGGCGTCGTCCAGGGTGCCGATGAAGCGCTGGTAGTTGTGGCAATCGCTGGCCGACATGCCGGTGGTCATGGCCTGCTGCAGGCGTTCCAGGTAGTCCTGGCGATAGTCCTGCAGCATGCCGAGCTGGCGTTCGGCATTGGTGCGTTCGGTGCTGAGCCGGCCGAGCAGGCGGGCGGCTTCGTCCGTGCTCTCCTTGGCCAGGTTGATCAGCATGTCCAAGGGCAATTGGCTAGGCATAGGTGTCCCTCAATTCAAAGCTGGCGCGCAACTGCTCCACCGCGTCCTCGTAGCCGACGTTCTCGCCGATATCCTGTTGCAGGAAGGCTTCCAGGCGCGGGTAGCGGGCGATGGCATCGTCCAGCTGCGGGTCGTTGCCGGCGGCGTAGGCGCCCACGGCGATTAGGTCGCGGTTGCGCTGGTAGCGCGACAGCGTCTGCTTGAAGCGGCGCACCACCGAGAACTGCTGCTGCGTGATCAGCGAAGTCATGGCGCGCGAGATCGAGGCCTCGATGTCGATGGCGGGGTAGTGGCCGGCTTCGGCCAGGTGGCGCGACAGCACCACGTGGCCGTCCAGGATGGCGCGCGCCGAGTCGGCGATCGGATCCTGCTGGTCGTCGCCCTCGGCCAGCACTGTATAGAAGGCGGTGATCGAGCCGGCCTTGCCGCTGGGGCCGGGCGCGCCCATGCCGGCGCGTTCCACCAGCATCGGCAGCTTGGCGAACACCGACGGCGGATAGCCCTTGGTGGCGGGCGGCTCGCCGATGGCCAGCGCGATTTCGCGTTGCGCCATGGCGTAGCGGGTGAGCGAGTCCATGATCAGCAGCACGTCCAGGCCCTGGTCGCGGAAGTGTTCCGCCAGGCGCGTGGCGTAGGCCGCGCCCTGCAGGCGCAGCAGCGCCGAGACGTCGGCCGGGGCGGCCACCACCACCGAGCGCGCCAGGCCCTCGGGGCCCAGGTTGTGCTCGATGAATTCCTTGACTTCGCGGCCGCGTTCGCCGATCAGGCCGACCACGATGACGTCGGCCTTGGTGTAGCGGGCCATCATGCCCAGCAGCACGCTCTTGCCGACGCCGGAGCCGGCGAACAGGCCCATGCGCTGGCCGCGGCCGACGGTGAGCAGGCCGTTGATGGCGCGCACGCCGGTGTCCAGCACGGTGTCGATCGGGGCGCGCGACAGCGGGTTGATCGGCAGCGCCGACAGCGGCGCGAGTTCGGCGCCCGTCAGCGGGCCCAGGCCGTCCAGCGGCCGGCCGGCGCCGTCGAGCACGCGGCCGAGCAGGGCGTTGCCCACCGGCAGGTGGCGGCCCAGTTGCGGCTTGGCATTGCCGTTCAGTTCGGCCTTGCGCGGCAGCGGGATCTGGCGTTGCACGGGCGGTTCGCCGGGCACCACGCGGGCGCCGGGCGGCAGGCCGGAGATGTCGGCCTGCGGCATCAGGTACAGGGTGTGGCCGTCGAAACCGACCACTTCGGCGTCGGCCCAGTGGTCATGGCCGCGCGCGATCTCGATGCGGGCGGCGGCGCCCACCGGCAGGCGCAGTCCGGTGGCGTGCAGCACCAGGCCCGTGGCGCGCGTGATCTTGCCGCTGACCAGCCAGGGGTCGGTCGAGGCGGCGCGGATCGACCCGATCTGCAGCTGGGTCTGCCAGCGGTCGATCACGGGCACGGCCGGTTGGCCGGGCTGCGCGGGGGCCTGATTGGCGCTCACGCCGGGTCCTCCCAGTGGACGTTGCGGCCCAGCGAGGCCGCGACGCGGCGCCAGCGGGTCTGCAGGGTGGCGTCGATGTCGCCGAACGGCGTCTCGGCGCGCACGCCGCCGCGGGCGATGGATTCGTCGGCCAGCACGCGCCAGTGGCCTTCCTTGAGTTCGTCGGCCAGGTGCAGGCGGATCAGCTCGATGTCGGCGGGATTGGCCCACAGGCGCATCTGGCCGCCGGCGGTGGGGTTGATGTGCAGCACTTCACGCACGGCGCTGGCCACGGTGTCGGGCTGCTCGGCCAGGGTGGTGCGCACCACCTGCTGGGCGATGTCCAGCGCCAGCGTCAGCAGGCTCTGGCCCATTTTTTCTTCGAGCGAGCCGACCGATTCGGCGCAGGCCTGCACCAGCGCGTGCAGGCGCCGGGCTTCCTCGGCGCCTTGTTCGCGGGCCTGGGCCAGGCCCTCGGCGTAGCCGGCTTCGCGGCCAGCGGCGAGGCCGGCCTCATGGCCTTCGGCATGGCCGGCGGCCAGGCCCTCGGCGTGGCCCTGCGCATGGCCGGCCGCGTGGCCTTCGGCGCTGGCCTCGGCGCGCAGCTGGGCCATCACCACTTCCGGATCGGGGCCCGGATCGGGTTCCGGCTCGGGTTCGACTGCGACGGGCGGCGGCTCGTCGAACGACAGCATCTGCCAGCGCCGCCAGGCGGCGCTGCGCGAGATGAGCGTCGACTGACCGGTATCCGCTTCAGACATACGCGTCGTCTCCGGAGTTGCCCAGTACGATCTGGCCGCTCTCGGCCAGGCGGCGGGCGATCTGCAGGATCTTCTTCTGCTCGGTCTCGACCTTCGACATGCGGATCGGGCCTTGCGCTTCCAGGTCCTCGCGCAGCATTTCGGCGGCGCGGCTGGACATGTTGCGCAGGAACTTGGCGCGCAGCTCTTCCTGGGCGCCCTTGAGCGCGACCATGAGCGTGTCGTTGTCGATTTCCTTGAGGATGAGCTGGATGGCGCGGTCCTCGACGTCGAGCAGGTTGTCGAACACGAACATCTCGTCGATGATCTTCTGCGCCAGGTCGTTGTCGCGTTCGCGCAGGCTGGCGACCACGGTTTCCTCTTCGGCCGAATTCATCATGTTGAGAATCTCGGCCGCGGTGCGCACGCCGCCCATCTTGCTGCGCTTGGCGCCCTGGCCGGCCAGCACGGAATTGAGCACTTCGGTCAGTTCCGACAGGGCGGCCGGCTGCACGCCGCCGAAGGTGGCGATGCGCAGCATGACGTCGTTGCGCAGGCGGTCGGTCAGCAGCGCCAGCACGCCGGCGGCGCGGTCGCGCTCCAGGTGCACCAGGATGGTGGCGATGATCTGCGGGTGCTCGTCGCCGATCAGTTCGGCCACGGTGTGCGGGTCGAGCCAGTTCAGCGCGTCGATGCCGCTGCCGCCTTCGCCGGCTTCCAGGATGTCCTCGATCAGGCCGGCGGCGCGGTCGCTGCCCAGCGCCTTGGTCAGCACGGTGCGGATGTAGTCGTCCGAACCCAGCGTGACGGCCATGAACTGGTCGGCTTCCTGGCGGAATTCCTCCAGCACCACGGCGACGTCGTTGCGGGTGACCTGCTTGAGGCTGGCCATGGCGGCGCCGACCTGCTGGACTTCGCGGGCGGAGAGGTACTTGAAGACCTCGGCGGCGGCGTCTTCACCCAGCGACATCATCAGGACGGCGCTGCGCGTCATGCCGTCCATCGGCTTGGCATCATTTTTCATCTTTGGTCATCCAGGTGCGCAGGACCATCGCGACGGCGCGCGGATCCTTGTTCGCCATCGTGCGGGCGCGTTCCAGGTTGTCCTGGTAACGGTCGGTTTCCTTGGCGCGGGCCACGTCCTGGGCCTCGCGCTGGGCTTCGATGCGTTCGGCCTCGGCCACTTCCGGATCAACCGGCGGGTACAGGTAGTCGCCCACCGAGCGGCGCACCTTGCGGTACAGCCACAGGGCCAGCACGCCACCGACCAGCCATGCCAGGATGGTCTTGAACAGCGAGATCATTTCCGGATCGCGCCACATCGGCAGCGCCGGCGGGCCGTCGTTGAACTGGCTGTTGACCAGGTTCAGCGAATCGCCGCGGCTTTCCGAGTAGCCCATCGCCTCGCGCACGAGGTTGGTCAGCTTGCTCAGCTCCTCGGGCGGCAGGGCCTTGAGATCGCCGTCCTTGTCGCGCACGTAGTTCACCACCACGGCGACCGACAGGCGCTTGACCGTGCCGACCGGCTGCTTGATGTGGCTGATGGTGCGGTCGACTTCGTAGTTGGTGGTGGCGTCGCGGCGGTCGCTGACGGTGCCGCCGGCGTTCTGGCCGCCGGTGGTGGTCTGTTGTTGTTGCTGCTGTTGCTGTTGCGGCTGGCCCGGGCGCGGCGGCTGGGTCTGCGGCGGATTGGCGATCGGCGCCTGGGCGTTGCCCGGCGGCTGATTGGACAGGGCGCCGGGGACGCCCTGGGCGGGATTGATGCCGCGCTGGTTCTGGTCGCTGGTTTGCTGGCTGCGGATGGCGGCCTGGCCGGGTTCCTGGTTGGGGCGGTAGACCTCGGAGGTTTCCTCGCGGCGGGCGAAGTCCATTTCGGCGCTGGCCTGGGCGTGCACGTTGCCCGGGCCGACCAGCGGATTGAGGATGGTCAGGATGCGTTCGACGGTGCGCTGCTCGGTTTCCCGGACCATGCGCGTCTGGTCGGCGTCCATGCCGCGGCCTTCGCCCAGCGGCGAGGACAGCAGGCGGCCGTTCTGGTCGACGACCGAGACGTTTTCAGCGGTCAGTTCGGGCACGCTGGAGGCGACCAGCCACGAAATGGCCGAAACCTGGGCATCGCTCAGGCTGCGGCCGGGGTAGACGTTCAGCAGCACCGAGGCGGTCGGCGGCTGGCGTTCGCGCACGAACAGCGACTGGCGCGGCATGGCCAGGTGCACGCGGGCGTGCTGCACGGTGTGCATGGATTCGATCGAACGCGCCAGCTCGCCTTCCAGGCCGCGCTGGTAGTTGATCTGCTCGGCGAACTGGCTGGCGCCGAAGCGGGCGTTGTCCATCAGCTCGAAGCCGACCGAGCCGCCGCGCGGCAAGCCCTGCGACGCCAACTGCAGGCGGGCGTCGTAGACGCGGTCGGCCGGCACCAGCAGGGCGGTGCCGGTGTCGTTGTACTTGTAGGGCACGTTCATGGTGCCCAGGGCCGTCACGATGGCGCCGCCGTCGCGGTCGTCCAGGTTCGAGAACAGCACCTTGTACTTGGGTTCGCTGCTCCACATCGCCACGGCGACGATGAGCGCGACCACCGCGGCTGCCGCGCCAAGCAGGATCGGCTTGGGCAGGGCGCGTATCTTTTCCAACACGGGAAACTTCGCCAGAAGCGACGCGCTCAGGGTAGCCTGCTGATTCATTGGCGGCTCCCGCTGGCTTCGCGGAGCAGGGAAAATGACTTCATGTTCGGGTAGGGCAGATTACACATGCAACGTGCTTCTGGTCTGGGGAGAGCCTGGATTATTGCTGCTGCGTTAGCAAACCCAATCGTCGAAAACAGCGGTTTTTTGGCGTTACTTATCCCCTATGTAGACAAGCGACCGTGGCGGGGGAATGGGGCGGGCGGCAGTGGACGCCGGCGGGGGCGGCGCATTCGGGGAAATATCGGGTGTTTTGGCGGCTTTTAGCCGCTATGACGCCGGGGTTGCCGGGTTACGCTGCCTGCATCGTTGGCGTAGTCCACGCCCCACCAGCAAGGAATAACGTAATGGCTGTATCAGGCTTGTCCGGCATCGAGAGCATGCTCCAGCAGATGCGCGTGGCCGTCACCAAGGCCGAGACCGGCAACCTCGCCGCCGGCGAGGCCGTGGCCCAGCCCGACGGCTTCGCCGCCGAGCTGCAACGCTCGATCCGCCGCGTCACCGGCGCGCAGAATGCCGCCACGGCGCAGGCCAAGGCCTTCGAAATGGGCGCGCCCGATGTGTCGCTCAACGACGTGATGATCGACCTGCAAAAAGCCAGCATCGGCTTCCAGACGGCCGTCCAGGTCCGCAACAAGCTGGTCGCGGCCTACAAGGAAATCTCGTCGATGGCCGTGTAACGGCGCAGGCAGGGCCAGAACGGCCCAACCTCGGCGGGAACACCCCAATCTGGGCCAGAACGGCCCAGTCTGGGCTGGAACACCCCAATCTAGGCCAGAACATCCCAATCTGGGCTAGAACATCCCAATCTGGGCTAGAACATTCGCCCCGCCGCCCGGCCGCCCGAAGGCGGGGCAGCCCCCTCGGGGGGCAGCAAGCACGCAACGCGTGCGCCGCGTGGGGGCAAACACTACCTTGCGTTTTTTTCCAGGCGCCAGACGACCTGCTGCAGCCAGTTTTCCTGCCGCGCGTCCAGGTTCAGGAACACCGCGCCCAGATGGCTCATGGGCGGTTCGCCGGTCAGCGACACATGGGTCGGCACCGGTTCGTCCGGGCTGTCGGCCTGGACCATGGGCTGGCCCGAGATCGGGTACACGTTGCGCACTTCGAGGTGCGCGCTGAGCTTGCCCAGGTCGCCGAAGTCCAGTCGCACGTCTTCCAGCACCGACCCGCGTTCCGGCAGGGCCTGCACCGCCAGTTCCACCCGCAGGCCGACGCCGTCGACCGACAGATCGCGCACCGAGAAACTGATCGGCTTCTCGGCCGGATCGGGTTGCCACGACGCCTGGCAGCGGTTGGCGTTGCTGATCAGCGAGGCGCGGAACATCTTGCGGCGCTGGATGCGGGCCAGATGCTCGGGGAAGGGCGACATCAGCGCGGCGCTGCCGTCATCGAAATGGATGACTTCGGGGCGCTCGACGCGGAAGCGGATCTGCACGCCGCCGTAGGCGGTGGCGTGGAAATGGAAGGTGGTGCCGCTCAGCAGGCCCATGCTGTCGGACTGTTCGAAGTCGGCGCCGGCGTAGTCGCGCGGGCGCCAGAAGAACTGGCGGGTCTGCTTGTCGGCGCCCAGCACCAGCACCGCCATCTCGCGATCGGCGGCGTCACGCACCAGGATATGGCTGTCGGGGTGCGTCAGTTCGAAAAGGGCGGCGCGCATGTCTTCCGGCCGCGTGAGCAGGAATTCCGGATCGCTGGCATCCAACACAGTGGTGTCCTTGGAAAATAGGGGTCAGGCTGGCGGCGCGGCGTCGGGAAGCTCGCGCGATTCGAGGCGATACAGCCAGGCCAGCAATTCTGCCACCGCTACGTAGAGTTGGGGAGGAATATGCGCATCCAGGTCCACCTGCATCAGCAGGCCGACGAGTTCGCGCGATTCGTGGACGTAGAGTCCGTTTTCCTCGGCGGCGCGCACGATGGTGTCGGCCAGCTGGCCGTAACCCTTGGCCACCACGCGCGGAGCGGCGTCCTTGTCGTCGTACGAGATCGCGACCGCGGCGTTGCGGTTGGCGTTGGGGCCCTGATCGGGTGGCGGGGCGGTGCGCATCAGAAATCCGTGGGCATGACGGGACGCGGATCGACCACGTTCACCACCAGGTGGCTGAGCGTGAGACCGGCGGCCAGCAGGCGGGAGCGCAACTGGTCCGAGGACTCGTTGAGTTCGGCCGCGCCATGGGGGGCGACCAGTTGCAGCACGATCTGGTCGCCTGCCAGGTTCAGGCGCGCGTCCACCAGGCCCAGGCGGGGCAGGTCCAGCTTCAGGCGGGTGGCCCAGGTGGGCACGCCCGATTCCGGATCGCCGCCATAGGGCTCGCGCTCGACTTCCCACTCCATGGGGGTGCCGGGCCAGGCTTCGCCTTGCCAGGTCAGCGCCTGGTTGGCCAGCACGTCGAGCTGCTGGCGCACCAGCACGGTGAGATCCTGGTGGATGCCGCTGACCGGCGTGCCGGGCGCGGGCGTATTGGTGCCGCCGGCCGTCGTCGGCGCGTCGCCGCCCGAGCGGCTGGCGGAGGTGCTGGCGCTGTCGGCGCGCGGCCGGGCGAGGTCGGCTTCGCTGGGGACGCCGCTGCGCGTGAGCTTGGCTTGCGGCTCTTGTTGCAACTGGGCCGGATTGCTGCGGCCGAAGACCATGTCGGTCAGGTGCGATTCGTAGAACAGGCCACTGGTCTGCAGCGCCGCGCGCAGCGCCTGGCCCAGCGCGCGGGCGGAGGGTCCGGCCGCCGCCATGCTGGCGTGGGCCGTGGCGTCGGCGCCCTTGGCGCCGCCGGGGGC
>NZ_CADIJR010000138.1 GCF_902859645.1 Achromobacter insuavis
CGCAACGCCTCGCGCCGGCCTCAGGCCGCCGCCCACGTCAGCACCGGCCCCGGCGCCGCGGCCAGCGGCCCGGCGCGCCAGCCGCCCTCTCCGTCCAGGTCCAGCCGGTGGGTATGGAACGCGTCCAGCGTGCTGCGGTGGCCGACGCTGACCAGCATGGCGTCTGGCAGCTGCTCGCGCAGCAAACCGTACAGCATGTGTTCCAGCCCTTCATCGGTGGCCGAGGTGGCCTCGTCCAGGAACACGATGGCCGGCCGGTTGAACAGCACGCGCGCGAACGCCACGCGCTGCTGCTCGCCGATCGACAGGATGCGCGACCAGTCGGCCTCGTGGTCCAGCCGCGCCGCCAGATGCCCCAGATTCACCGCCCGCAGGGCCGCCGTCAGGCGCGCGTCGTCGCCGGCCCGCGCATGCCCGGGATAGGCCACGGCATCGCGCAGCTTGCCCAGCGGCAGATAGGGACGCTGCGACAGGAACAGCGCGGCCGCGCCCTGCGGCCGCCGCACCGTGCCCTGCGCGTAGGGCCACAGGCCCGCCAGGGCGCGCAACAGGGTGGTCTTGCCGCTGCCCGACGGCCCCTTGATCAGCAGGGCCTGGCCCGGATGCAGCGCCAGATCCAACTGCCGCAGCAGCGCGCGGCCATCGGGACGCGACACGTCCAGTCCGCTGATTTCCATGGCGTCCGGCAAAGGCAGCGCCGCGATCGCCGGCAGCTCGCGCGCCGCCGCGTTGGCGTCGAGAAAGCCGGCCAGGCGGTTAAGCGTGGCGCGGTACTGCGCGAACGAATCGTACGAGGTGCGGAAGAACGATAGCGAATCCTGCACCTGGCCGAACGCCTGCGAAGTCTGCATGACGTCGCCCAGCTTGATCGCGCCGCTGAAGAAGCGCTGCGCCTGCAACAGGAACGGGAACACCACGGCCACCTGGCTCACCACCAGGTTGAAGCCGTCGAACTTCAGGCCCCGATACACCCGCGCCCACAGGTTGGCGATATAGGCCGAGAAGCGCGCCCACAACGTCACCCGCTCGACTTCCTCGCCCTGGTAGAAGGCCACGTTTTCGGCATTCTCGCGCAGCCGCAGCAGGGCGTAGCGGAAGTTGGCGGTGAGCCGCTCGGACAGGAAGTTCAGCAGGATCAGCGGCCGGCCGATGCGGAACGCGAACAAGGTGGCGACGAGCACATACACGTACACCATGAACACCATGGCGCGCGGGATCTCGACCCCGGCCACCTCGAGCGCGCCGGACAGGTTCCACAGGATGCCGGTGAACGCCACCAGCGACACCACGGCGCTCAACGCGCCGATCGCCAGCGAGCGCGAGCCCGTGACGAACAGGGCGATGTCCTGCTCGATGCGCTGATCGGGGTTGTCGACCGGCTCGCCGACGAAATGGCCGCGGTAGTAGGCGCGCGCGCCGAGCCAGTCGCGCGTCAGGCGGTCGTTGAGCCATACACGCCAGTGGATGTCGAAGGCCTGGCCGGCGTAGCTGTCGATCAGGGTGCGGATCACGTGCACCGTGGCCAGCACCGAGAAGATGCCCAGGAAGCGCCAGAACGCGTTTGAATCGAGCGCCTGCAGCGCGCTGTAGAAGCCGTTGTACCAGAACGAAAACAGCACGGTCATGCGGACCGAGAACATCGCCAGGAACAACAGCGCGGCCAGCGTCAGCAGCGGGCGCCAGCTGCGCCGCGGCGTCAGGTAGGGCCAGGCCAGGCGCCAGAACTTGCGCCCCCAGTCGGTCCAGCGCGCCAGCGCCAGCGTCGCCAATGCCAGCGCGACCACGCTGATGCCGAACGCGCGCGCCAGCCAGAGCGCGCTTTCCCACAGCTGTTGCTGCCAGTTCAGGTCCATGAGTCACCCCTCTGATGCCGTTTCTGGTTAGAACGGCCGGGGCGGCGCGGTTCCGGCGCAAGCGCCGTCTTAAGCGTGGCTTAAGTGTTCTCCGGCGCAACTGAAGGCGCCATGAAAGATCCCGGAAAGGCGCCGGAAAATGCCCGCGGATCTGGCGGTGATTGGCGCGGCGCGTCAGTGGCCGGCCAGATCCAGGTTGGCGAACAGGTCGGCCAGCGTCGGCACCGAACGGGCCGGCCAGATCGCGCTCAGGTCGAAGCTGGGCAGGCGCTCGCCATCGCGCACTTCGCAAAAGCGCACGCCGCGGAAATCCATCGAGCGGATCCAGCTGGGCAAGAGCGCCACGCCGCAGCCGCCGGCCACGCAGGCCAGCACGGTCAGGGTGCGGTTGGCTTCCTGCGCCACGTGGGCGTCATGGCCGCCCTTGCGCATGGCGTCGAGAATGTCGGCGTAGAACGCCGGCAGCTGCGATTGCGGATACATCACCAGGCCGGCCTGCGCGATCTGCGCCATCGAGACCTGGCCATCGGCGGCGACGTCGAACTCGTCCGGCACCGCCGCCACCAGCCGGTCGCGCAGCAGCTGGCGCTCGCGCATGCGGCCGCCCACGGCCACCGGCGTATGCATCAGGCCGATGTCGATCTCGCCGGTCTGCAGCGCCTCGGCCTGCTCGGCGTTGCTCATCTCGCGCAGGATCACGCGCACGCCGGGCGCCTGCCGCCGCATCTCGCGCAGGGCCCGCGGCAGCGTGTCGAACAGCGCCGACGACACCAGCCCCACCGTCAGCTGGCCGGCGCTGCCGCGGCCGATCTCGCGGGCCCGGCGCGCGGCGGCGTCGATGCGCGCGACGCTGGCGCGCACGTCCTCCAGGATGGCCTGGGCGGCGGGGGTCGGCGTGGTGCCCTGGCGCGAGCGCTCGAACAGACGCACGCCCAGGTCCTTTTCCATGCGTCCCAGGGCCTGGCTCAACGCCGGCTGGGCGATGCCCAGCCATTCGGAGGCGCGGCTGACGCTGCCGTGGTCCACCACCGCCAGGAAGTAGCGCAAATGCCGGGTTTCCATATCAATTCAATATAAATAAAGCAATTTTCCAGAATGGAAAACTATACCCTGTCTCCCTAGAATGCCGTTTACAGAACCTTACATAACGCGCGGGGCACGGACCCCGCCCAGGAGACTGCCTTGCCCCCCTCCGTCACCGGCCCCGCCGTCGACAGCCACGCCCACGTCTTCCTGCAGGGCCTGGCGTTGGCGGACACGCGCCGCCACACCCCGGACTACGACGCCCCGCTGGCCCAATACCTGGGCCTGCTGGACGCGCACGGGCTGTCGCATGGCGTGCTGGTGCAGCCCAGCTTCCTGGGCACCGACAATAGCCACCTGGTACAGGCGCTGCGCGCCGCGCCGACGCGGCTGCGCGGCGTGGCGGTGGTGGACCCCGCGATCGACGACGCCGGGCTGCAGGCCCTGGCCGCGGCCGGCGTGGTCGGCATCCGGCTCAACCTGATCGGCCTGGCCCTGCCCGACCCGCGCACGCCGGCGTGGCAATCCCTGCTGGCGCGCGTCAACGCGCTCGGCTGGCACGTCGAGGTCCACGTGCAGGCCGCGCGCCTGGCCGATATCATGCCGGCGCTGCTGCAGGCCGGCTGCCGCGTGGTGGTGGATCACTTCGGCCGTCCCGACCCGGCCCTCGGCGTGGCCGACCCCGGCTTCGGCTACCTGCTGCGGCAGGCCGCCAGCAGCCAGGTCTGGGTCAAGCTGTCCGCGCCCTACCGCAACTGGACCGGGGCGGCCTGTGCCAGCGCCGGCCGCGAGGCCGCGCGGCAACTGCTGGACGCCTACACGCCCGCCCGCCTCATGTGGGGCAGCGACTGGCCCCACACCGAGCATCGCCACCTGGCGTCCTACCCCGCGGCAACGCAGTGGCTGGACGACTGGATCGACGACCCCACGCAACGGCGCGCCGTACTCGCCGAGACACCGTTGCGGCTGTTCCAATTCCAAGGAGAATTCCAATGACCCCTCTGTTCCAACGCCTCGCGCGCCGCGCCAGCCTGCTGGCTGCCGCCGGTCTGCTGGCTGGCGCCGCCGGCACCGCTGCCGCCGCCTACCCCGAGCGCGCCGTCACGCTGGTCGTGACCTACCCGCCCGGCGGCACGGTCGACGTGGTGGCCCGCCTGATCGGCCCCAAGCTGGCGGCTGAACTGGGCCAGCCGGTGGTCATCGAAAACCGCGGCGGCGCCGGCGGCATGATCGGCGGCGCCGTGGTCGCCAAGGCCCAGCCCGACGGCTACACGCTGATGCTGGACGCGTCCAACCACGCGCAGAACCCCGCGCTGCATTCCAAGATGCAGTTCGACACCCTGACCGCGTTCGCGCCGGTGTCGCTGCTGTTGCGCGTGCCCAACGTGCTGGTGGTGACCCCGTCGTACGAGGTCAAGACCGTGGCCGACCTGATCCGCCTGGGCCAGCCCGGCAGCAAGGACCACGTCTACTTCGCCTCGGCCGGCCCCGGCTCGGCCCAGCACCTGGCCGGCGAACTCTTCAACCTGCTGGCCAAGACCCAGCTGCAGCACGTCGCCTACAAGGGCGGCGGCCCGGCCATGATCGACGTCATGTCCGGCCAGGTGCCGGTGATGTTCGCCAGCATGGGCTCGGCCTGGCAGCACGTGAAGAACGGCAAGCTGCGCGCGGTGGCCGTGGGCGGCTCGGAACGCTCCAAGGCGGCGCCGGACCTGCCCACCATCGCCGAATCCGGCGTGCCCGGCTACGAGACGTATGAGTGGAACGCGGTGTTCGCGCCGGCCGGCACGCCGCCGGAAATCGTCAACAAGGTTTCCCAGGCGCTGGCCAAGGTGCTGAAGGACCCGCAGATCGCCGAACAGCTCGAAGGCATCGGCGCCGAGCCCATCGGCTCCACGCCCGCCGAACTCGACACCTTCCGCCGCGCCGAGATCGCCAAGTGGCAGCGCGTGGTCAAGGAAGCCGATCTGAAACTGGATTGAGTACTGCCGGGCGCATGCCGCCCGACAACCGGAATGCCGGTCTTGGACGCCCCTCGGGGCGTCCTTTTTTTTGGTTTTACGGCGGCTCTCCGATGCGATACAACAGCACTTCAAGCGTGCTCAGGGAAATCCGCAGCGAGATGAACCACGACAGCAACGAGCCTTCCTCCTTCCTCCTGCCCGCCGACGCCCGCCTCGCGGCCGGCGCCGACGGCGCCACGCTCGACGGTCTGGCCGACGGCTTCCTGTCGCTGGATCGCCACTGGCGCGTGCGCTACCTGAACCCGGCCGCCGAACGCCTGCTGCGACGCAGCAGGCTTGACCTCGTGGGACACGGCCTGTGGGACAGCTGTCCGGACCTGGTCGGCACCGGCTACTACGATGCCTGTCGCGGCGCCATGCAGACCGGCCGCCCGGCGCAGCACATCGGCTACTACGCGCCGCTGGCCAGCTGGTTCGAGGCCCGCGCCTTTCCGCACGAGGGCGGCCTGGCGGTGCTGTTCCGCGACGTCTCGCGCGAACGCGAGGAGACCGCCCAGCTCAGGTACCAGGCCACCCATGATTACCTGACCGGCCTGCCGAACCGGCGCCAGTGCATGGACACGCTGTCCACCGCCATCGCCGAGGCCGAGCAGGCGCTGGCCGCGCAGGGCCCGACCCTGGCGGTGCTGTTCCTGGACCTGGACCGCTTCAAGGAAGTCAACGACGCCTTCGGCCACGCCGAGGGCGACCTGCTGCTGTGCGACGTGGCGGAGCGGCTGCGCAAGTTCCTCACGCCCGCGATCTTCTGCGCCCGGGTCGGCGGCGACGAATTCCTGCTGGTGCTGCGCGGCACCAACGAGCGCGCGGCCGAGGCCCTGGCCAATTCGATCCTGAATGCGCTGTCGACGCCGAGCGACATCCACGGCCGCTCGGTCTCGCTGGGCGCCAGCATCGGCATCGCGCTGATGAACTCGCCCGGCGAATCGGCCGAGATGCTGCTGAACTATGCCGACGCGGCCATGTACGCGGCCAAGTCGGCCGGCCGCTTCCAGGTGCGGGTCTATCACCGCGAGCTGATGCAGGGGCTGGGCGCGCGCCTGTCGCTGCGTGGCGACATCCAGGGCGCGCTGGCCAACAACCAGTTCGAGCTGCACTTCCAGCCGCAGATCAGCATGCACGACGGCTCGCTGTGCGGCGCCGAGGCGCTGCTGCGCTGGCGCCATCCCACCCGCGGCCTGCTGGCGCCGGCCGCGTTCCTGGACGTGATCCTGGATTCGCCGATGGAGTCGGCGCTGACCGAATGGGTAGCCAACGCCACCTGCCTGCACATCAGCGAATGGCTGGGCGAGGGCCTGCCGGTGCCGCGCATCTCGTTCAACCTGTCGGCGCGCCAGCTGGTGGCGCCCGACCTGGCCAACACCATCGTGCGCCTGGCGCAGGTGCACGGCGTGCCGCCGACGCTGCTGGACGTGGAGGTCACCGAGAATTCGCTGATGAGCGACGTCGAGAAGGCCTCCGGCATTCTCGCGGCGTTGCGCGAGGCCGGCATCTCGGCGTCGCTGGATGACTTCGGCTCGGGCTATTCGAGCCTGGCGTACCTGGTGCGGCTGCCGATCGACACGCTCAAGATCGACCAGTCGTTCGTCTGGGCGCTGGGCAAGGTGCCGACCGCCACCGCCGTGATCCGCGGCGTGGTGCGGCTGGCGCATTCGCTGGGCATGCGCACGCTGGCCGAGGGCGTCGAGACCGAGGCGCAGCGCCAGATGCTGATCGAGGAAGGCTGCGACGCGATGCAGGGCTTCCTGTTCAGCCGCGCGCTGCCGGCCAGCGCCTTCGCCGCGCTGCTGCGCGAAGTGCCGCGCTGACGCGACCCGCTATCATGTCCGCCTGACGACCCGATTGATGGCGGCAATGACGATGGACAGGATACGGCTCGACAAATGGCTCTGGGCGGCGCGCTTCTACAAGACGCGCAGCCTGGCGGTGGACGAAATCGGCAAGGGCCGCGTGCAGGTCAACGGCCAGCCCGCCAAGCCGGCGCGCGAGGTCGGCCCCGGCGACGTGATCAGCATCCGCAAGGAAGACCCGCCCATCCAGGTGCGCGTGGTCGCCGTCAGCGGCGCGCGCGGCCCGGCGCCGGTGGCGCGCCAGCTGTACGAGGAAACCCCGGAAAGCGCCGCCGCGCGCGAACGCGCGGCCGAGATACGGCGGCTGGCGCCCGAGCCGGCGCTGGACATCGCCGCCGGCCGGCCGACCAAGCGCGACCGGCGCCTGATCGACCAGATGCGGGGCAAATGAAACGCTGCCGCGCCCGGGCCCGGGCAGACCCGGCGCGCCGGCCACGGCAAAGCGACAGCGCTACAGCGCCCGCCCCACGATCAACGGATCCAGCGCCAGTTCCGGGGCGCCGCTCTTGCCTTCGTACGGCAGGCGGCTGAGCACGTAGCGCATGGCGTTCAGGCGCGCGCGCTTCTTGCAATCCGACTTCACCACGATCCACGGCGCGTCGGCCGTGTCGGTGTGCGCGAACATCGCTTCCTTGGCGCGGGTGTAGTCGTCCCACTTGTCGAGCGAGGCCAGGTCCACCGGGCTCAGCTTCCATTGCTTGAGCGGATGCACCTTGCGTTGCAGGAAGCGGCGGCGCTGCTCTTCCTGGCTGACCGAGAACCAGAACTTGACCAGGTGGATGCCGCTGGTGACCAGGTGACGCTCGAAGTCGGGCACCTGGCGCAGGAACTGCAGGTATTCCTCCTGCGAGCAGAAGCCCATCACGCGCTCGACGCCGGCGCGGTTGTACCAGGAGCGGTCGAACATCACGATCTCGCCGGCGGTCGGCAGGTGCTGCACGTAGCGCTGGAAATACCATTGGCCGCGTTCGGTGTCGGACGGCTTTTCCAGCGCCACCACGCGCGCGCCGCGCGGGTTCAGGTGTTCCATCATGCGCTTGATGGTGCCGCCCTTGCCCGCCGCGTCACGGCCTTCGAACAGGATCACCACGCGCTGTCCGGTGGCCTTGACCCAGGCCTGCAGCTTGAGCAGTTCGACCTGCAGCGCGTATTTCTGCTTTTCGTAATTGCGCCGCAGCATGCGGTGGCGGTACGGATAGATGCCCTCGCGCCAGTCGGTCGCCAGTTCCTCGTCGGGATTGCGGCGCACGGCCGGCGCCTGCACGTTGGCTTCGAGCAGCGCGCGATGCACCGCCACCGCGTCGTCGGGCGACAGTTCCTCGATCACCGAACGCAACGCCGCATGGGCCTCGCCCGATTCGCCGACCTGGTAGCGGCGAGCGATGTCGGCCAGCACCGCCGAGGTCTCCTGGCGCGCGGCGACTTCCCGCGCATTGACGCGCTTGCGCGCCTGGATCGCCGGCTCGATGGCGGGCAAGCCGGCCGGGGTCGCCAGCGTGGCCGCCGGCGGCTGGGCGGACTTGGCCGGCTTGTCGGCGCGGGCGGCGCGCGTGGACTTGGGCGTCGCGGCGCCGCT
>NZ_CADIJR010000139.1 GCF_902859645.1 Achromobacter insuavis
GCCAGCCCCTGCGGGATCGGCGTGCCGGGCACGCCCGGGCCCAGTCCCGCGGGGCTGACCAGCGGCGAGCCGGGCGGCGCGACGTTGACCGGAGCCTGCACCCCGGGCGGGACCGGCGCCGGCAGGTCGGCTGGCGCCGGCCGCCCCGGCAGCGCCGTGAAGAAGGCATTGGCCAGACGCGCCAGCACGTCCGGATCGATGGGCGCTTCCGGCGCGCCCGGCACGCCGCCGGCCAGGGCGGCGAAGCTTGGAGAGGAATCGGCGACAGCCATCGTGCGGCCTATTTGTAGGTGTCGGGATAGTCGTGGTACTTGCCGATCTCGACATCGTCGAGCACCGCCAGCGCGTCGTCGGCCAGCAGCGCCAGCGAGCAGTACAGCGAGATCAGGTAGGACGCGATGGCATGGTTGTTGATGCCCATGAAGCGCACCGACAGGCCCGGGCTCTGTTCGCCCGGCAGGCCCGGCTGGTACAGCCCGACCACGCCCTGGCGCTTGTCGCCCACGCGCAGCAGCAGGATCTTGGTCTTGCCATCGGCCACCGGCACCTTGTTGGACGGAATCAGGGGAATGCCGCGCCAGGTGATGAACTGCGAGCCGAACAGGCTGACCGTCGGCGGCGGCGTGCCGCGCCGCGTGGCTTCGCGGCCGAAGGCGGCGATGGCCAGCGGATGCGTCAGGAAGAAAGCCGGCTCCTTCCAGACCTTGGTCAGCAGCTCATCCAGGTCGTCGGGCGTGGGCGCGCCGGTCAGCGGGAAGATGCGCTGCTCCTCCGTCACCTGCGACAACAGGCCGTAATCAGGATTGTTGATGAGTTCGCTTTCCTGGTTTTCCTTGATGGTCTCGATGGTCAGGCGCAGCTGTTCCTTGATCTGGTCGTGCGGGCTGCTGTAGAGGTCGGAGATGCGGGTGTGCACGTCCAGCACGGTGCTGACGGCGTTCAGGAAATACTCGCGCGGCTGCTCCTCGTACTCGACGAAGGTGCGCGGCAACTGGTTCTCGGCTTCGCGCGCGGTGCACGTCACCTTGATGTTTTCGGGATTCTTGACCTTGTTCAGGCGGTAGATGCCTGCTTCGACCGGCGCCCATTGCAGCAAATGCGTCAGCCAGCGCGGGCTGATGGTGGCAAGTTGGGGTACGGTCTTGGTCGCATTGGCCAACTGCCTTGCGCCGTTGTCGCCCAATGCGACGGTCCCGCCTACGGTGGCACTCATTGAAATCTCCGAAGTGAACAAACACGCAAACAACACAGACAAAAAGAAAGGGCCGAAGCCCCTGGGGAAATAGCGGTCAGGCGGCGCGCTCGCGCGGACGCGCCTGGCCGGCGTCGGCCTGCGGCGTGCTGCGCGGGCCGGCCTGCGTGACGGTGGCGCCGGGCGCCACGTCGCTGGTGATCCAGACGTTGCCGCCGATCACCGCGCCGCGGCCCAGCGTCACGCGGCCCAGGATGGTGGCGCCGGCGTAGATGACGACCTCGTCTTCCACGATCGGATGGCGCGCCAGGCCTTTTTCCAGGTTGCCGTCGGCGTCGGTGGTGAAGCGCTTGGCGCCCAGCGTCACCGCCTGGTAGATGCGCACGCCGCGGCCGATGCGGGCGGTCTCGCCGATGACGACGCCGGTGCCATGGTCGATGAAGCAGCCCGGGCCGATCTGGGCGCCGGGGTGGATGTCGATGCCGGTTTCGCCATGGGCGATCTCGGCCGCGATGCGCGCCAGCAGCGGCAGGTCCAGCAGGTACAGCTGGTGCGCCAGGCGATGGTGGATCAGGGCGTGGATGCCGGGATAGCAGAGCAGCACCTCGTCCACGCTGCGCGCCGCCGGATCGCCGTGATAGGCCGCCAGCACGTCGCTGTCGAGCAGCCGCCGCACGTCCGGCAGCGCGGCGGCGAACCGCCGCACGATCGCGGCGGCGTGTTCATCGACGCCGGCATCGGCCGGCGCGTGACGCCGCAGCTCCAGCCGCGCCTGTTCCAGCAGGCTGCGCAGGGCCGCGTCCAGCGTGTAGCCGACGTAGAAATTCTCGCTTTCGTGGCGCATGTCGACCGGCCCCAGGCGCATGGGGAAAAGCGCGCGCTTGAACTTGTCGAAGATGTCGGCCAGCGCCTCGCGCGACGGAAACTCGCGTTCGCCCGGCTCGCGGGCGCGCTGTTGCGAGGTGCGCCATTGGGCGCGGATGCCGTCCAGGGCGCGCACCACGCCCTCCAGATCGAAGGCTGCCATGTCAGTCCTGCACCCAGGGCAGGCCGCGATGGCGCCAGCCGTCGCTCAGGCCGCGATGCTGGTTGGCGTCGAGCTCGCCTTCGAAGCCCTCGAAGACGTTGAAGACCGCCGAGAATCCCGCCTTGGCGGCCGCCTCCGCCGCCAGCGCCGAGCGCTTGCCGCTGCGGCACAGCAGCAGCACCACGGCGTCCTTGCCGCCGGCGCTGGCCACCTTGGCCTCCAGTTCGCGCACGAAGCGCGGGTTGCGGGTCAGGCTGGTGCCGGTGGCCCAGGGCACGTGCACCGTGCCGGGAATGTGGCCGACGAATTTGCGCTCTTCCGCCGAGCGCACGTCCACCAGCACCGCGTCGCCGTTCTGCGCCAGCGTCCAGGCGTCCACGGGCGAGACGCCGCCGGCATAGGAAAGGTGCTGGTCCAGCGCCGCGGCGCGCGCCTGCTCCAGGGTGGCAGGCAGGATCCGTTCGGTGACGGCGGCTTCGGGGGTGTCGTAGCTCATGGCGCAAGGGCCTCCAGGCTGGCCGCCAGAACAGGTGGCGGCGGAATCCACAATCTAGGCCTAAAGCGGCGAAATCCAAATGAATAAAAAGTCGGAAATTAACAACCGCGAGTTGTGTAGCGGCCGCGCGGGCGCTCAGGCCACGGCCGCCGCGTTGGCCGGCGGGGCCGGCGCCGCCGCGCGCTGGCCGGGACGGGCGGCGAGCAGTTCGCGCGTGTAGTCGTGCCGGGGCGACGTGAACACCTCCTCCACCGCGCCCTGCTCCACCAGCGCGCCCGCCGCCATGACGGCGACCCGGTCGCTGATGTGGCGCACCACTTCCAGGTCGTGCGAAATCAGCAGGTAGGTCAGGCCAAGGTCTTCCTGCAACTGCTGCAGCAGGTCCAGCACCTGCCGCTGCACCGCCACGTCGAGCGCCGAGACCGGCTCGTCCAGCACGATCAGGTCGGGTTGCAGCGCCAATGCGCGGGCGATGGCCACGCGCTGCCGCTGGCCGCCCGACAGCGCGGCGGGCCGGCGCGCCGCCAGGGCGCGGTCCAGCGCCACCTGGTCCAGCAACTGCAAGGCGCGGTCGCGCCGCTCCTCGGGCCGGCCGATGCCGAAGGCGCGCAGCGGTTCGGCCAGGATGTCCTCGATGGTGTAGCGCGGGTCGAGCGAGCCGTAGGGGTTCTGGTGCACGAACTGGATCCGTCGGCGCAGCTGGCGCAGCGGCTCGCCCCGGAGCGCGCCGATATCGCGGCCGCCGAACCGCACCTGGCCGGCGCTGGGCGTCTCCATGCGCACCACCATGCGGGCGGTGGTGGATTTGCCCGAGCCGGACTCGCCCACCAGCGCCAGCGTCTGGCCGCGCGCGATCTCGAACGACACGTCGCGCACGGCCTGCAGGCGCTGGCCCCCGGCCAGCGCGAAGGTCTTCGCCAGGCCCTGGACCGCCAGCAGCGGCGGCGTGGCGGGCGCGGACACCGCCGGCCGCTGGCGCGTCGATGCGCCCGGTCGCGCCGCCAGCAGCGCCTGGGTGTAGGCGTGGCGCGGCCGCTCGAACACGTCGCCCGCGCCGCCCTCCTCCACGATCTCCCCGTGCCGCATCACGATGACGCGGTCGGCGCGCTCGGCCGCCAGCGCCAGGTCGTGCGTGATCAGCAGCACCGAGGTGCCGTTCTCCTGTTTCATCAGCGCCAGTTGATCCAGGATGCGACGCTGCACGGTCGCGTCGAGCGCGCTGGTGGGCTCGTCGGCGATCACCAGCCGGGGCCGGCAGGCAAAGGCGATGCCGATCAGGACGCGCTGGCGCATGCCGCCCGAGAGTTCGTGGGGATACTGCCGGGCGCGCAGCGCCGGCTGCGTCAGGCCGACCTGGTCCAGTATCTGCACGGCGCGCTGGCGGGCATTGAGGCGATCGGCCAGGCCGTGGATGCGCAGCACCTCGGCCACCTGCTCGCCGATCCGCATGGCCGGGTTCAACGCGACGCCGGGATCCTGCGGCACCAGCCCGATGTGCGCGCCGCGCAGCCGGCGCCAGGCGCGTTCGCCGGCCCGCGTCAGGTCTGCTCCCTGGAAATGGATGGCGCCGCGCAGGATGCGCGCGTCTTCCTGCAGCAGGCCGATGATGGCGTGCGCGGTGGTCGACTTGCCGGAGCCGGACTCGCCGACGATGGCCAGCACCTCGCCGGGGTCCACGTGCAGCGACACGCCGCGCACGGCGTGCGCCCATTGGCGCCCGGCCTGATAGGCCACGTGCAGGTCGCGCACGGCCAGCAGCGGCTGCGCCGCCGTTTCGCCGCGTTGGACGGACAGCGCCGTCACTGTGTTCAGGTTCATCGTGCCCCCCGCAGGCGCCGCCGTTCAAAGGCCTTGCCCAGACTGTTGGTGGACAGCACCACCAGGATGATCACGCCGCCCGGCATGGCGGTCAGCCACCAGGCGCGCACCAGGTAATTGCGCCCTTCCGCCACCAGCGTGCCCCACTCGGGCGCGGGCGGCGCGGCGCCGAAGCCCAGGAAACTCAGCGCCGATACCGCGAGGATGGCGGCGCCCAGTTCCAGGCCCGCCAGCACCAGCACGGGGCCGGCGGCGTTGGGCACGATGTGGCGGCGCAGCACCGAGAACCAGCGCTCGCCGCTGCCGAAGGCCGCCTCGACATAGGCATTCGCCTTGATCCGCAGCACTTCGGCCCGCATCAGCCGCGCGAAGGTGGCGATGGTGGCCACGCCGGCGGCCAGCGCCACGTTGACGGTGCCGAAGCCCAGCACGGTGATCACCATCAGCGACAGCAGCAGCGACGGAATCGCCAGCAATACGTCCACCACGCGCATCACCGCGTCGTCCACCGCGCGGCGCGAGAAGCCGGCCAGCAGGCCCAGGCAGCAGCCGGCGGCCAGGCCCAGCGAGACGGCGATGACGGTCGCCTTCAACGACAGCGCCGCGCCGTGCACCACTCGCGCATAGACGTCGCGGCCCAGGTAGTCGGTGCCGAACCAGTGCGCCAGGGACGGCGGCCGCAGGCGCAGCGCCACCCGGGTCTCGAATGGACTCTGCGCGGTGAACAGGCCCGGAAAGAAGGCCCACCCCAGCGCCACGGCCACCACGGCCAGCGCCAACAGCAACAGCGCCGCGCGGCGGGCGTCGCCCAGCCGCGCGCGCCAGCCGTCCGGCACGGCCGGCATCGCGGCGGCGGACGGCGCCGGCGGGGCCAGGGAATGCAAGGTGCTCATGCGAGTCTCCTATGGGCGTGAACAGGCGCTAGGCCGGCGATCGCGGCGCGGCGGCGATGCGCGGATCGAACAAGGGGTACAGCAGGTCCACCGCCAGGTTCACCACCACATAGACCAGCGTCGACAGCACTACCAGGCCCTGCACCATGGGAATGTCCTGCGCCTGCACCGCGATCTGGGTCAGGCGGCCGATGCCGGCGCGCGAGAACACGGTTTCGGTGACGACCGATCCACCCAGCAGGTGGCCGGCGCTCATGCCGACCAGCGTCAGCGCGGGAATGGCGGCGTTGCGCAAGGCGTGCCGCAGATGCACCCGGCGGCGCGACGCGCCCTTGGCGTAGGCGGTGTCGATGTAGCCCTGCCGCAGCGCGGCCGACAGGCTCTTGGCCAATACCTGGGCGATCGCGGCGCCGGTGGGAATCGCCAGCGTCAGGGCGGGCAGCACCAGCGAGGCGAAGCCGGCGTTGCCGGTCGCCGGCAGGAACGGCCAGCCGAAGGAAAAGCACTGCAACAGCACCAGCCCGATCCAGAACGACGGGATGCTGACGCCCAGCGGCGGCAGGCACAGCAGCAGTTCGGCCAGCCAGGGCCGGCGCGTGTAGGTCGCCGCCAGCGCCACCGCCAGTCCCAGGACCAATGAGATCAGCAGCGCCAGCGCGGCCAGCGCCAGGGTCTGGGGCAAGGCCCGCAGCACCGTCGTGGCGACGTCGTGGCCGTTCTCGATCGAGATGCCGAAATCGCCGCGCAGCGCCCGGCCCAGGCCGTTGACGTACTGCGCCAGGATCGGCTGGTCCAGCCCGAAGCGGCTGCGCATCTGCGCCACCTGCGCCGGGTCGGCCAGCACGCCCTCGCCGCGCGCATCCAGCATGATGGCCACCGGATCGCCCGGCAGCACGTAGAGGATCAGGAACGACACCGAGAACGCGGCCCACACCACGAAGACCGCCTGCCCCAGGCGCGACAGCAGGTAGCGGCGCATGCTGGCTTACCGGGCGGCCGCCAGCCAGGTGTCGTGCAGCACCGGCCAGCGCGGCGTCGACAGCCACAGGCCGCGCACGTCGGGCGCCACCGCGAAGACGGTATTGCTCTCCTTGATCGGCACCGCGTAGCCCTGGTCGATGATCAGGTTCTGCACCTGCGCCACCAGGTCCTTGCGCCGGGCCGGGTCCACCGCCACGCTCTGCTGGTCGAGCAAGGCATCGAGCGCCGGCTCGGCCGCGCCCAGGCCGCGGCCGAACTTGCTGGAGAACGCGGCCAGGATCACGTCCGGATCGGGGCGAGTCAGGTCCGACAGCCGCAGGTCGTAGTTGCCCGAGCGGATCACGCCGCCGATCTCGGCGTCCGAGCGCAGGTTCAGGCGCAGGTCCACGCCGATCCGGGCCAGTTGTTCCTTGATGAGTTCCAGCGTCGGCGTGTAGCCGGGAAAGCTCCAGGTGACGCCAACCTGCAAACGCTGTCCGTCGCGACTGCGGATGCCGTCCTTGCCGGCCTTCCAGCCCGCCCGTTCCAGCAGCGCCCGCGCGGCGTCGGGCCGATAGGCCAGCTTGGCCGACAGGTCGAAATAGCCCGGCACCGTGGTCGAGACCACGCTGGTGGCGGCCTTGTCGTATTCGGTATAGAGCGCCTCGATGATCTCGGCGCGGTTCACGCCGATCACCAGCGCCTGCCGCACTTCGGGGTGCGACAGGACCGGGCTGGCGATGTTGGGGTACAGCGTGATGCCGATGCCGCCGGCCGAGCGCGCGACCACGCTGGCGCCCGCGGCCTTGACCCGCTGCACGTCCTCGGTCGGGATTTCCTCGATCGCGCCCACCTGGCGGCTGATCAGCGAGCCGACCCGGACGCTGCCTTCCGACACGGTCTGGAACGTGACCTGGTCGAGCCAGGCCGGCCCCTGGTGCTCGGCGTTGGGCGAGGCCCACTGGTAGTCGGCGCGGCGCTTGAGGACGATGCGGTCATTCTTGACCACCTGCGCGATCACGAACGGGCCGGTCCCGATCAGCGCGCCCTGGCAGCGCTCTTCCGGCGTTTTGGCGAGCGTGGCGGGCGCCAGCGGCGCCAGGGTCTTTTCGGTGAGGGCCTGCAGGAAGCCGGCCTTGGGATGGTCGAAGCGCAGCGCCACCGTCAACGGGTCGAGCACGTCGGCGCCCAGGTAGCCGGTCAGGTAGCCGGAGGCCTGCGGCGCCCGCCCTTCCCTGGCGTACACGGCCAGGGCATCGAAGTTGGCTTTGACGCTGGCGGCATCGAAACGCTCGCCATTGCTGAACGTCACGCCGTCGCGCAGGCGCAGCACCAGCGTTTTGCCCTCGTCCTGGTAGGTCCAGCGGGTGGCCAGCCACGGCACCACCTCGCCGGTGCGCTTGTCCTGGTCCAGCAAGGCGTCCAGCGCCTGGCGGCTGGCGTTCTGGGCGCGCGCGCTCTGGGCCAGGTCCAGGCACGGCGGAAAGGAACTTTGCGCGATCGTCAGCGCGCCGCCGGCGCGCGGCGCGGGATCGGCGGCCTGCGCCGCGGCGCTGGCCTGCAGGCCGG
>NZ_CADIJR010000140.1 GCF_902859645.1 Achromobacter insuavis
GCCGCCCGCCACCGGCTCCCCCGGCGCGCCCGCCGGCAGCAACAGATGCGTGGCCGTCAGCACCGGCCGCGGCGGCGCGCCGGCCGCCTCCGGATCCAGCGACTCGACCGCCATGGCGCGCCCGGCCAGGCCGCACAACAGCCACGACAGTTCCGGCTCGGCGGGATCGCGCGCGGCCGAACGCACGCGCGCGACCGCCGCGCCCTCCCCTTGCCCCGGCGAATGCAGGCCGCGCATCGTCATTCCAGGTTGGCGTCGATCAGCGCCCGCAACGCCGCCGCCATGTCGGGATCGTCGGTCAGGGCGCGGGTCATGGTCATGTCGCAGCTCTCGGCCGGACTGACGCCGTCGCGGATCAGCACGCCGGCGTAGATCAGCATGCGGGTCGACACGCCCTCGTCCAGGCCATGGTGTTTGAGCTCGCGCGAACTGTGCGCGATGCGCACCAGCCGGCGCGCCAGGCCGGCGTCGATGCCGGCCTCGTGCGCCACGATCGCCGCTTCGTGCCCGGCGTCGGGATAGTCGAAATCCAGCGCGACGAAGCGCTGCCGCGTCGACGGCTTGAGGTCCTTGGCGCTACTCTGGTAGCCGGGGTTGTACGACACCACCAGCTGGAAGTCGGGATGGGCGTGGACCACCTCGCCCTTCTTGTCCAGCGGCAGGATGCGGCGCGCGTCGGTCAGCGGGTGGATCACCACCGTGGTGTCCTGGCGCGCCTCGACCACTTCATCCAGGTAGCAGATGCCGCCGTGGCGCACCGCCAGCGTCAGCGGGCCGTCGTGCCAGGCGGTGCCGTCGGCGTCCAGCAGGTAGCGGCCGACCAGGTCGGAGGCCGTCATGTCCTCATTGCAGGCCAGCGTCACCAGGGGCCGGCCGAGCTTCCAGGCCATGTATTCCACGAAGCGCGTCTTGCCGCAGCCGGTGGGGCCTTTCAGGATCAGCGGCAGCCGGTGCGCATAGGCATGCGCGTACAGCTCGGCCTCGCGGCCGCTGGGACGGTAGTACGGTTCTTGCGCAATCCGGTAGGAGTCGAGCGGAGCGGCCACGGTACGGGTCCTGTGCAGCGGTCCGGCCGGCGCGCGGCCGGACCTGGCGAACGAAAGGGAACTAGCGGTGTTGCGGCGCCTCGTTGGGAATGCCGTCGATCGGGCATTCCGGCGTGCCCACGGTCGAGCGCGTGAACGACTCGACCTGCTTGCGCGTGCCCTCCGGATCGTTGATCCAGTTGGCGTAGAAGTTGTAGGGGCAGGCGGCGACGCCGGTGGCCTCCTCGCCGGAATTGATCTTGCCGGTGTAGCCGCGGTGCACCAGCTTGAACAGGTGGTTCTGCGACTGCATGTTCTTGCGCGCGTCGCGGATCAGGCTGGTGGACAGCTCGGCGTACTGGATGCCCATTTCCTCTTCGCCGCATTCGCCCAGCGTGCGGCCGTCGAAGCCGATGATGGCGGAATGGCCGAAGTACGAGTACACCCCGTCGAAGCCGGCGGCGTTGGCCACCGCCACGTAGACGTTGTTCATCCACGCCATGGCCTTGGACACCATCACCTGCTGGTCCTTGGCCGGGTACATGTAGCCCTGGCAGCGCACGATCAGCTCGGCGCCGCGCATGGCGCAGTCGCGCCAGATCTCGGGATAGTTGCCGTCGTCGCAGATGATGAGGCTGATCTTCAGGCCCTTGGGGCCCTCCGACACGTAGGTGCAGTCGCCCGGGTACCAGCCCTCGATCGGCACCCACGGCATGATCTTGCGGTACTTCTGCACGATCTCGCCCTGGTTGTTCATCAGGATCAGCGTGTTGTAGGGCGCCTTGTTGGGATGTTCCTCGTGGCGCTCGCCGGTCAGCGAGAACACGCCCCAGACGTTGGCGCGGCGGCAGGCGTCGGCGAACACGGCGGTCTCCTCGCCGGGAATGGCCGAGGCGGTGTCGTACATCTCCTTGGCGTCGTACATGATGCCGTGGGTCGAGTACTCGGGGAAGATGACCAGGTCCATGCCGGGCAGGCCGCGCTTCATGCCCACCACCATGTCGGCGATCTTGCGGGCGTTGTCCATCACCTCGGCCTTGGTGTGCAGGCGCGGCATCTTGTAGTTCACGACGGCCACGCCCACGCAATCGTTGCTGCTGGAGATATCTCCGTGTCTCATGACAATGCTCCTCGTTGGTTGACGGTCATACCGTCAGGAAAGACCTGATCTTGTCCTGGTCCACGCCGGCCCGGCCGGCCTCGTGCACGATGCGGCCCCGGTCGATGACCAGGAAGCGGTCGGCCAGGTCGAGCGCGAAGCCCAGCATCTGTTCGGAGACGACGATGGCGAAGCCGCGCTCCTCGCGCAGCGCGTTCAGCGCCCGCGCGATGTCCTTGATGATGGAAGGCTGGATGCCCTCGGTCGGTTCGTCCAGGATCAGCACCCGCGGATTGGAGATCAGCGCGCGGGCGATCGCCAGCTGCTGCTGTTGCCCGCCCGACAGGTTGCCGCCCTTGCGCCGGCGCATCTGCTGCAGCACCGGAAAGAAGCGGTACAGGTAGTCCGGCACCGCCTTCAGTCCGCTGCGCTCGGCGCCGGCCATGATGTTCTGCTCGACCGTCAGGAACGGAAAGATCATGCGCCCCTGCGGCACGAAGGCCAGGCCGTTGCGCACCCGCTGGTAGCTCTCCAGTCCGGACAGCTCGGCGTCATCGAGCCGGATGCTGCCGGAACCGGAACGCAGCATGCCGATCAGCGCCTTGAGCAAGGTGGTCTTGCCCATGCCGTTGCGGCCCATGATGGCCACCGATTCACCCGGCGCGACCTCGAAGCTCACGTCGCGGATGACATGCGATTCGCCGTAGCTCACATTCAACTTGTCGATGCGGAACACGGAGGTCTCCCTGTCAATGGCCGAGGTATACGTCGAGCACGCGCGGATCGGCCTGCACCTCGGCCACGCTGCCCTCGCTCAGCAGGCGGCCCTGGTGCAGCACGGTGACCTTGTGGGCGATGCGCTTGACGAAGTCCATGTCATGCTCGATCACCACCACCGACTTGCCGCGCGCGATGCGCGCCAGCAGTTCGGCGGTCTGCTCGCGTTCGCGCGGACTCATGCCGGCCACCGGCTCGTCCAGCAGCAGCAGGCGCGGCGCCTGCATCAGCAGCATGCCAATCTCCAGCCACTGCTTCTGGCCGTGGCTCAGGCGGCCGGCCTTTTCCAGCAGCCGGTCGGCCAGGAACACCTGCGCCGCCATCGCCTCGATGCGGGCGCGCACCTCGCCGGTGCGGCGAAACCGCAATGAACGGAGCACGCCATGCGCGTTCGGCAGCGAGATCTCGAAGTTCTCCAGCACCGTCAGGTCTTCGTACACCGACGGCGTCTGGAACTTGCGGCCGACCCCGGCGCGCACGATGTCGAACTCGGCCACGCGCACCAGGTCGCGGCCCTCGAACATGACCCGGCCGGCGGACGGCCGGGTCTTGCCGCAGATGATGTCCAGCAGGGTGGTCTTGCCGGCGCCGTTGGGGCCGATGATGACACGCAGCTCGTCCTGCGCCACGCTCAGGCTCAGACCGTCGACGGCGCGAAAGCCGTCGAACGACACGGTCAGGTCCTCGACGCTCAGGATGGCGCCGGCGCTGGGGCGGTCGATGCGCATGTCCATGGCGGGGGACTCCGTCAGATCCAGGGCGCCGCTCATCGCGCACCTCCGGCGGCGCGGCGCGCCTGCAGCTGGCTGATCACGCCGGCCAGGCCGTTGGGCATGGCGACCACCACCACGATGAAGATCGCGCCCAGGAAATACAGCCAGATCTCGGGGAAGGTCTCGGACAGATAGGATTTGAGAAAGCCGATCAGCAGCGCGCCGACCACCGCGCCCGGGATCGACAGCCGGCCGCCGACCGCGGCAAAGATCACCATCTCGATCGACGCCACCACGCCGATGGCCCCCGGCGAGATCAGTCCTACCTGCAAGGTGAAGAACGCGCCGCCGATGGACGACAACACCGCCGCCACGCAGAACACGCAGGCCTTCACGTGCGCCGTGTCGTAGCCGGAGAAGCGCACGCGGTCCTCGCGGTCGCGGATGGCGATGAGGATCTTGCCCAGCCGGCTGCGCACGATCGCCAGCGCCGCCAGCATGGCCAGCGTCAGGGCCGCCGCCTCGATCAGGTACAGCACCAGCTTGCCGTCATCGCCGACGATGTCCCAGCCCAGCAGCGTGCGGAAATCGGTGATGCCGTTGGCGCCGCCGGTGTCGCCCTGCTGGCCGATGATGAGCACCGTCAGCGTCATGGCCAGCGCCAGCGTCACGATGGCGAAGTACACGCCGCTGACCCGCTTGCGGAAGATCGCCAGCGAGAACAGGTACGCCGCCAGCCCGGGCAAGGCCACGATCAGCAGCAGCGTCCAGCCCAGCGAATGGAACGGCAGCCACCAGACCGGCAGGCTGTCGACGCTGCTCCACACCATGAAATCGGGCAGGTCGGGCGCGGACGCCTCCAGCTTCAGGAACATGGCCATCATGTAGCCGCCCAGGCCGAAGAAGATGCCCTGCCCCAGGCTCAGCACGCCGCTGTAGCCCCAGGTCAGCACGATGCCGATGGCGACGAAGGCGAACGCCATGTACTTGCCGACCAGGTTGAGCCGGAACGGATCCAGCGTCAGCGGCAACACGGCCAGGATCAGCAGCGCCACCAGCGCCAGCGCGATCTCTTCGGTCCTGCGGTGCAATGCCTTCATCGCGTCATCCTCGCGTCTTGGTGGCGAACAGCCCGTTGGGGCGGAAGTACAGCACCACGATCACCAGCACCAGGATGGTGACCTTGGCCATCGAGCCGCTCATCAGGTATTCCAGCGTGGTCTGCGACTGCGCGATCGCCAGCCCCGAGAACGCCGTGCCCAGCAGGCTCTGCACGCCGCCGAACACCACCACGATGAAGGAATCGACGATGTACAGCTGCCCCGTGCCGGGGTTGGTCGAGCCGATCATGGTGAAGACGCAGCCCGCGATGCCGGCCAGGCCCGAGCCCAGCGCGAACGTCAGCGCGTCGACCCGCCGCGTGTTGATGCCGACGGCCCCCGCCATGGCGCGGTTCTGCGTCACCGCGCGCACCCGCAGGCCCCAGGCGCTGCGGTACAGCAGCAGGTAGACGCCGATCGCCACCAGCAGCGTCAGGCCCAGGATGAAGATGCGGTTCAGCGGAAACTGCAGGTCGGGCGTCGGTTCCCACGCCCCGCTCAGCCACGACGCCAGCGGCACGCTGACCTCCTGCGCGCCGAAGATCGAGCGGTAGGCCTGCTGCAGGATCAGGCTCAGGCCCCAGGTCGCCAGCAGCGTGTCCAGCGGCCGGTTGTAGAACCAGCGGATGAAGCCGCGCTCCAGCAGGTAGCCGAATGCCGAAGTCGCCAGGAACGCCAGCGGAATCGCCACGAACAGATAGATGTCCATCCACCCCGGCGCCCAGTGCTGGAACGCCACCGACACCAGGTAGGTGGTGTAGGCGCCCATGGCCATCAGTTCGCCGTGCGCCATGTTGATGACACCCATCAGGCCGAACACCACGGCCAGGCCGATCGCCATCAGCAGCAGAATGCTGAACAGGCTGATCCCGTTGAAAAGCTGCATTGCGGCGATGTCGATGTTCATGATCGCGTTCCATGTCGCGTTGCCACCACCGGCGGCGCGGCCGCCAGCGTCCTGCGGGCCCGTCCTACAGCTTCGGGAAGGGATTGGGTTCGATCAGGTCGGCCGATTCCCACACCACGTCGAACTGGCCGTCGGGCCGCGCGCGGCCCACCCGCACCTTCTTCCAGACGTGGTGGTTCTTCTCGTGCACCCGCACCGTGCCCTCGGGCGCCTCCAGCGTCAGGCCGGCCGAGGCCGCGATGACCTTGTCGGGATCGAACGAACCGGCCTTCTCCACGCCCAGCTTCCACAGGTAGACGCTGTTGTAGGCCACCTCCATCGGGTCGCCGATGACGCGGTCCTGCCCGTATTTGGCCTTGAAGGCCTTGACGAATTTCTCGTTGGCCGGATTCTTCAGGCTCTGGAAATAGCCCATGCAGGCGTAGTAGCCGGCCGCGTTGTCCTTGCCGATGCCCTCGATCTCGTTCTCGGACACCACGGTGGACAGCAGCACCACGCGCGTGCCGTCCAGTCCGGCCGCGCGCAGCTGCTTGTAGAAGGCCACGTTGGAACCGCCCACCACCGTGCTGTAGATGCACTCCGGCTTGGCGGCCTTGATCTTGTTGATGATGGACGAGAACTCGGTGTGCCCGAGCGGCGCGTATTCCTCGCCCACCACCTTGGCGCCCATGTGCGCGATGGCCGGCTTGGCGATCTTGTTGCAGGTGCGCGGATAGATGTAGTCCGAGCCCACCAGGAAGAAGGTCTTGCCCTTCTCGCGCGCCATCCACTCGACCGCCGCGATCACCGACTGCGTGGCCTCCTGCGACGGGTAGAACACGCGCGCATCCTGCTCCTGCCCTTCGTAGTAGGTCGGGTAGTACAACAGGCCCTTGCTGCGCGCCAGCACCGGCAGCAGCGCCTTGCGCGAGGCCGAGGTGTAGCAGCCGACGATGGCCGCCACCTTGTCGCGGTCCAGCAGCTTGCGCGCCTTCTCGGCGAACACGGCGTTCTCGCTGGCGCCGTCCTCGACCACCGGCTCGATCTTGCGGCCCATCACGCCGCCCGCGGCGTTGATCTCCTCGATCGCCAGTTTCTCGGCATCCACCAGCGACGCCTCGGCGATGGCGATGGTGCCCGACAGCGAATGCAGCAGGCCAAGTTTCACGGTGGCGTCCTGCGCGAACGCGGCGCGGGGCAATGCGGCCATCCCCGACGTGGCGCCCAGCAGGACCATGGAACCACTGTGCTGCAAAAAGCGGCGGCGGTTGTATGCGCTCATCGATACGCTCCTGTGCGTTTCCGAAGGCAAGCCTGCGGCCTGGCCGCCCGGGATTGGGCGGTCACCAGAGGCAGCCACATCACGACGACAACCGTCCGACCGTCATGCACCTTGCTTCGGGCAAAGCTCCGCCCACGGCGCGTCGTTGCGCCATTCGAAAGAAGACGATGTGCAAACGGAAAACGAAAAGGCCCGAGCCGGAAACTCCGGCTCGGGCCTTTTTGCCCCACGCCTGACTGGCAACACTGGCAGTCGGCGAAAATTGGAAGACGATCTTGCGTCTGGAAGGCATTCTGAAGAAGCGCACGGCCTCATGCCATGCGTATTTTCCCTTACCGGACGCGGCCTCGCGGCCGGACTAGGGCATACGGCGGATCACGCTGTTGGCGTACATCGGCCCCTGCACGTGGTGGCCGGTGACGACGTTGGTCTGGTAGCGCTGCACCACGCCTTCGAGCGATTGCGGATCGAGCAGCGCGCGCATCGTCGCGAAGCCGGCCGAGTCCACCCGCGCGGGCGCCTTGCCCTTGGGATAGAGACGGCGCTTGCCCTCGTCCATCGGCGCCTGCAGCACGCCGCCGCTGGCGATCAGGTCCAGCACCAGCTTGCCGTCGCGCAGCCGCGCCGAGCCGTGGGCGCCGAGTTCGGCGTCGTCCAGCAGCAGGCTGCCGGTCAGCGCGTAGTCGCCCGATGGCAGCGGCTGCACGTACAGCCGCAAGGTGTAGGGCGGTTCGCCGTTGCGGTCGTCCAGGGTCCAACGGTACTCGCCGGCGGCCCAGGCGGGCGCGGCTTGCGCCGATGCCGTGGCGGCGGGCGCGGCCGGCGCGGCGGACTGCG
>NZ_CADIJR010000141.1 GCF_902859645.1 Achromobacter insuavis
GGCGCGGGCCAGCGGCTCCTGGGCCTGCCGGACCGCGGCGCGGGCGGCCTGCGCCTGCGCCACCAGGGCCTGCAATTCGGTTTCGTCCTGCTGGTCGCGGCGCACCTGCTCCTGCAGCACGGCCAAGGTCTCGGCCGCCTGGCGCTGTTCGCGTTGCAGCCCTTCGACCGCCTCGCGTTCCTTGGCCACGGCCGCGAGCCGCGCGCGCGCCTCGGCGGCGCGGGCCTCGAAGTCCTTCCAGGGCTGGCCGGCCTCGGCGCGCGCGTGTTCGGCGCGCAGCGCCGCCAGCCGGTCGACGTCGGCGTCGAGCTGGGCCTTGGCCTGGGCGCATTGGTCGCGCTCGGCCTGGGCGGCGGCGAGCGCGTCCTCGGCGTCCTTGTAGATGCCCTTGGGGCGGCCGTTGCGCGCATCCAGCAAGGTGGCGCGCTCGGCGGCGACGCGCTCGTAGAGCCGGTCACCGTCGCCGGAGGCCAGCTCGCCCGACAACTGCGTCAGGGCCTCGCGCAGATGCCCGCCGGCGTGGCCGGCCGCGGTTTGCAGGTTCTGGCCGTCGCCCTGCTGGATCCACAGCAGGCCCGGCACGCCGGCCAGGTCGGGCTTGCTCTGGCCGCGCGCGGCCAGTTCGAAGCCCAGCAACGCGGCCAGCGCGTTCTCGGCTTCCTCGCCGTCCAGGCGCTGGGCGCCGTCGTCGATCAGCAGCTCGCAGCGGGCGCGCGACAGGAAGTGCTTTTTCAGTTGGTAATCATGGCCGGCATGGCTGAAGGCAAGCTCGACGCCGGGGCGTGCGCCGCTTTCGCCGCGCGGCGCCAGGTCGGACACGGTGCGGGTGCTGTAGCGTTCCAGGAACGCGGCGCGGATGGCCGCGGCCACGGTGCTCTTGCCGGCTTCGTTGGGACCGACGAACAGGTTCAGGCCATCCTGCAAGCCGTCCAGCACCAGGGGCTGGCGGAACTTGCGGAATTCTTCGAGGGCGATGCGCGTGAGCTTCATTGCGCGCCTCCCTGGGCCGCGCCATCGCGCTGGAACCGCAGCAGCAACCGCAAGGCCTCGCCGGCCACCGCCGCCTGGTCGGGATCGGCCTGCATGGCCTGCAGTTGCGCGGCCACTTCGCCGACATAGCCGCTGGCGCCCAGTTGCGCCAGGTCGGCCTCGTCGGGCTCGAGCAGCAGGCCGGAGAAATCGGGCAGCACCGCCCTCGCCTGCGCCGCCGCCTGGTCCACGGCGCGTTGCAGCGCCTCCCAGGTCGGCACGTTGACGTGGCCTTGCAATTCCAGCCGCAGCACGTCTTCGGCGCGCAGCGCCGCCAGGCGTTCGGCCAGCGCCTGGGCGTCGGTCGGCAGGCTCAGGGTTTCGGTCCAGGCGGACCAGCGGTACTTGCCGGTGGGCACGCGCTCGACCTGCGGCGTGGCGCCGGGCGCGGCGATGCGCACGTCCAGCGCGTAGCCGGGCTCGTTGCCGCGGAAGCGATCCTGTTCGGGCGTGCCGGCGTACCAAGTGCGATCGTCGATGGCCAGGCAGCCATGCCAGTCGCCCAGCGCCAGGTAGTCGAGCCGCGCGCGGGCGGCGCGGTCGGGCGCGATGGGGTTGGTGGCGTCGATGGTGTCGGGCAGGCGGCCGGCGACGCTGCCATGGGCCAGGCCCACGCGGAAGCGGCCGGGCTCGGATTCGAGCGCGTCGAAGGCCTGGGTGACGTCGTCGTAGGTATGGCGCTGGGTCAGCGGGGCGGCCAGCACCGCGAGGTTCTGCGCCGGCAGGTCGACCACGCCAGCACGCAACGGCACCCGCACGTTGGGCGCGATGCAGCCCAGTTGCGCGGCGCGGCTCCAGACGCTGTCGGCCAGCGCCGCGTCGTGGTTGCCGGCGATCATGACCCACGGCCCGGCGTAGGCGGCCAGCGCGGCGAACAGGCGGCGGATGGTGCGGTCGGACACGGCCTGCGTGTCGAACACGTCGCCGGCCACCAGCACCGCGTCGACCTGGCGTTCGGCCGCCAGCGCGGCGATGCGCGCGACGACATCGAAGCGGGCCTCGGCCAGCAAGGCGGCGTCATCGGTTTCGAACTGGCCGTACTGACGGCCGATCTGCCAATCGGCGGTATGCAGGAAATGGATCATGCCGCCGATTGTAGAGGCCGGCGCCGATTCCCTGTGGCGTCAACGGGCCTGAAAGTGTCGCGGCAATGTCGCGCTGCGCCCGATGGAACAACGGCCCGGCCGGCATCGTGCGCCGGGCGGGCCGTCGGGACGCCGGTTTGTGGCCGGCGCCGGAGGAAAGGATGCGGGAAACAGGCCGGAATCAGGCGCCCTTGCCGTCCAGCACCAGCGGCCGTTCGGCCGGCGCGTGGCGGTCGTAGCGCGACAGCGCCAGGCCGTCGGTGCGAATCTGCGGACGCTGGCCCAGCACCTGGTCGGCCACCAGCTTGCCGGAGCCGCAGGCCATGGTCCAACCCAGCGTGCCGTGGCCGGTGTTCAGGAACAGGTTGCCGTAGCGGGTCGGGCCGACCACGGGCGTGCTGTCCGGCGTCATCGGGCGCAGGCCGGTCCAGAACTCGGCGCGGGCCACGTCGCCGCTGCCGGGGAACAGGTCGTTGACGACCAGCTCGAGCGTCTTGCGGCGGGCGTCCTTCAGGCGCAGGTCGAAGCCCGACAGCTCGGCCATGCCGCCGACGCGGATGCGGTCATCGAAGCGGGTGACGGCGATCTTGTAGGTTTCGTCGAGGATGGTGGAGACGGGCGCGGCGGCCTCGTCCTTCATGGGGATGGTCAGCGAGTAGCCCTTGACCGGGTACACCGGCAGGTCCAGGCCGAGCGGCTCCAGGAAGCCGCGGGTGTAGCTGCCGAAGGCGGCGACGTAGCGGTCGGCCGTCAGGACCTCGTTGCCGACGCGCACGCCGGTCACCTGCCCGCCGGCCGTGTTCAGGCCGGTGACGGACTGGTTGTAGCGGAACTCCACGCCCAGCGCCGCGGCCATTGCGGCCAGGCGGGTGGTGAACAGGCGGCAATCGCCGGTCTCGTCGTTGGGCAGGCGCAGGCCGCCGGCCAGCTTGTGCAGCGAGCGCGCCAGCGCCGGCTCGGCGCTCACCAGGCGGTTGCGGTCCAGCAGCTCGTAGGGCACGCCGACCTCTTCCAGCACCGCGATGTCGCGGCGCGCGGCTTCCATCTGGGCCTCGGTGCGGAACAGCTGCAGCGTGCCACGGGTGCGCTCTTCATAATGGATGCCGGTGTCGGCGCGCAGCTCGCGCAGGCAGTCGCGGCTGTATTCGGCCAGGCGCAGCATGCGTTCCTTGTTGACCGCGTAGCGCTCGGCCGAACAGTTGGCCAGCATCGCCGCCATCCACTTCAGCTGGTACAGGCTGCCGTCCAGGCGGATCGCCAGCGGCGCGTGCTTCTTGAACAGCCACTTGATGGCCTTCAGCGGAATGCCGGGCGCGGCCCAGGGCGTGGAATAGCCCGGCGACACCTGGCCGGCGTTGGCGTAGCTGGTCTCCTGGGCGGCGCCGGGCTGGCGGTCCAGCACCGTCACTTTGGCGCCCTGGCGGGCCAGGTAATAGGCGGTGGTGGTACCGATGACGCCGCTGCCGAGGACGATCACATGCATGATTCTTTCCGAAGTTTGGATTTGGTCAGGAATTTCGGTAGTCTATGAGCCTCATCACAGTGAAAAACACTGAAGATTTTTGTTCGGCAGTGGTTTTTCCCGGCCAACCGCCCTTTTTCGACCGCCAGAAGTGAAATGCGCGACCTCGACCGTATCGACCTGAAAATCCTGGATATCCTGCAGCGGGAAGGCCGCATTTCCGTCACGGAACTGGCCGAGCGCGTCAGCCTGTCGGCCACGCCCTGCTCCGACCGGGTCAAGCGCATGGAACGCGAAGGCGTGATCGCCGGTTACCATGCGCGCGTCAATCCGGCGGCGCTGGGCAAGAACCTGCTGGTGTTCCTGGAGATCAAGCTCTCGGCCAAGTCGGGCGACGTGTTCGACAAGGTCAAGAAAGAGCTGCTGTACGTCCCCGAGGTCATGGAGTGCCACCTGGTGTCGGGCGATTTCGACTATCTGGTCAAGGCCCGCCTGACCGAAATGAATGAATACCGCCGTCTTCTTGGCGAGATCCTCAAGCGCCTGCCCGCGTCGGCCGAATCGCGCAGCTATGTGGTGATGGAGGAGATCAAGGAGACCCTGTACCTGCCCGTCGACCGGTAGCGCCTCGCGCGACTTGTTACCGGACCCCGCGCCGCCTGCTGCTATGCTGCGGCCCTTCCGGTCCGCGCGGCGCGCTGGACCCGACCCCGATTTCCTGGCTTCATGACTATGACCCGTCTCTACAAATACTTCTTCCGCGGCCTGATCACCGTGCTGCCGCTGGCGCTGACGATCTACCTGCTGTACATCTTCCTGGCCTGGACCGAGGCGGTGGCGCTGACCTTCCTGCGCCCCTTCATCGGCGGCTTCTACTTTCCCGGCCTGGGCCTGCTGCTGGGCATCCTGGGCATCCTGGCGATCGGCTACCTGGTGTCCAAGGAGCGCGTCAAGCGCGTGATGGCGCTGCTGGAAATGCCGTTCACCAACCTGCCTGTGGTCAAGAGCATCTATTCGTCGCTCAAGAGCTTCGCCGACTACTTCTCGCCCAGCTCCAAGGCCACCGCCCAGCAGGTCGTGATCCTGCGCATCCCGGGCCAGCAGCTGGAGCTGGTCGGCCTGGTGACGCGCCGCAACCTCGACGGCCTGCCGGAAGGCTTCACGCAGGGCGACCGGGTCGCCGTCTACCTGCCGATGGGCTATATGATCGGGGGCTATACCGTGTTCGTGCCGCAGGAATGGGTGCAGCCGATCCAGATGTCGGTCGAGGAAGCCATGCGCTCGTCGCTGATCGCCTGGATGGCGCGCGCCGAATCCCCCAGCGGCCGCCCGGTGGCGCCGGCCGACGTCCCGCCCATGCCGCCGGCCCCGCCGGCTCCTCCCGCCGGCGGCAACGTCCCCGGCGGCCAGGGCTGAACGCCCCCGCGCGACGCCCGATTTCCCTTCAACGCCCGATTGCTCCATGCCCATCATCGAATTCACGCTTGCCGAAGGCAGCCCCTTTATTGAAGTCAACCAGCTGCTCAAGGCCACCGGCGTCTGCGACAGCGGCGGCGCCGGCAAGATGCTGGTGGCCGAAGGCCACGTGAGCGTGGGCGGCGAGATCGAAACGCGCAAGACCGCCAAGATCCGTCCCGGCCAGATCGTCACCTGTGGCGACGTGCGTATCGTGGTGCGTGCGTCATGAAGTTCAAGATGTCGCAGAACTCCATCTTCGCGGTGCTGCTGCGCTCGCCGTGGTGGACGAGCGCCGGTGTGGCGCTGCTGCTGTCGGTGGGCGGGTTCGCCGCGCTGCCGCTGGAGTACGCGGCCATGGGCGTGTTCGCCGCCGTGCCGTTCGCGGTGATCGCCATCATGGCGGCCTACAAGCAGTTGCGCGCGCCGTCGGGCGCCCGCGTCGACGCCGTGGCGCAAGCCGCCGCGGCCATGTCGTGGCAGCAGTTCGCCGCCACGGTCGAGGCCGGCTTTCGCCGCGATGGCTGCGAGGTCGAACGGCTGCCAGGCCCCGGCGCCGATTTCGCCCTGACCAAGGACGGCCACGTCGCCATGGTCGGCGCCAAGCGCTGGAAGGCCGCGCGGGTCGGCGTCGAGCCGCTGCGCGAACTGCAGGCGGCGCGCGAAAAGCGCGGCGCGCGCGAGGCCATCTATATCGCGTTGGGCGAGGTGTCCGAGAACGCCTTGCAATACGCCCGCGCCGAAGGCGTGTCGCTGATGACGGCGCCGGAACTGGCCAAGCTGCTGCGCGACCTGAAACCCTGACCGCCGGCGCCGGGCCGCGCGCCCGGTTGCCGATCCCCGCCGCCGCGGGCGCACGCCCCGGCGGCGCCGGACGCAACCCGGAGACCCTGCCGCATGATCCCTCGCCTGCTGGCCGATGCCGTCCTGATCGTGCACGGCCTGTTCGTCGCCTTCGTCGTGTTCGGCGGGCTGCTGACGCTGTGGCGCTGGCGCCTGGCCTACCTGCACCTGCCCGCGCTGGCCTGGGGCGCGATGGTCATCGGCATGGGCTGGATCTGCCCGCTGACGCCGCTGGAAGTCTCGCTGCGCCAGCAGGCCGGGCAACAGGGCTACGCCGGCGGCTTCATCGAGCACTACATCCTGGCGGTGATCTACCCGGACGGCCTGACGCGCGGCATCCAGATCCTGCTGGCGGCGCTGCTGGTCGCCGGCAATCTGCTGGTGTACGCCCTGTGGGCGCGGCGCCGGCTGGCGGCGCGACGCGCCGTCGGTCCGGTCTGATTGTCCGATTATGAGATAATCAGTATCAATTCTCATTACAACGCACTCATGCGATGCGCCCGGCTCCCCCCGGACCACGGCCCGTCCCTGCCCTTTGCCTGTCTCGCCGTGCTGGAGCGCTACTACCGCGAACTGCTCAATTTCTGCACCCGGATCATCAGGAATTCGGATGCGGCGGCGGATGCCGTGCAGGAGACCTACGCCCGCGTGCTGTCGGCGCAACAGGGCGAGCGCGAACTGATCGAGCCGCGCGCCCTGCTCTACCGGACCGCGCGCAATCTGCTGACCGACCAGTACCGCCGCAGCGTCGTGCGCGGCGAGGAACAGCCCCGCGCCGCCGACGGCGATGACATCGCCCTGGACGAGATCGCCGCGCCCGCCGCGTGCCAGCCCGAGACCGCGGCCATGTCGACGCAGGCGGTCGACGCCCTGCTCGCCGTGATCTCCGCCCTGCCGCCGCGCTGCCGCCAGGCGTTCGTCATGCATCGTTTCGACGGCCTGTCCCACAGCGACATCGCCGCGCAAATGGGCATCTCGCGCAAAATGGTGGAACAGCACATCAAGGTGGCGATGCAGGCCTGCCGCCGCGCCAAGTCCGACTGGGACGCCCGCGCCGGCGGCGCCGCGCCGGCGCCGAGCCACGAACCCTTGCAGCCATGACCCTGAATCCCGCGCCATCCGAATCGCCAGACGCCGCGGCCGACGCCGCCGCGCTGGACTGGCTCGTGCGCCGCAAGGACCGGCCCGATCCCGCCACCGAAGCCGCGTTCCGCGCCTGGCTGGCGGCCTCGCCAGGGCATGCGCAGGCCTATGCCCGCTGGGATGCCGATTGGTCGATGCTGGACGCCGTGCCGGACAGCGCGCGCGCCGCGCTGCGCGCCCTGGACGCCGCCCCGGCGCAGTCCGGCGCGCCG
>NZ_CADIJR010000142.1 GCF_902859645.1 Achromobacter insuavis
GGCCGCGGCTGCCCGCCGCGCCGGCCTGCCAGCCGGCGCGCGCCGCCGTGGCCTCCAGCAGCGCGATGGCGCGCGCATCGTCCAGGTGCCTGAGCCGGAACGCGACCGGATCGGCGCTGGCCGCCTCGGCCAGCTCGTCGATCATGCAGTCGTGCGCGAACGAGCTGGGCAGCGCCGAGACGCCGCGCAGCCACGAGGCGCGCACCAGCGGCGCGGTGTCGTGGCAGACGATGCGCCGGCTGGCATAGCGGTAGGGCGGCACCGCGGTGCGGTCGCCCATTTCCAGCACGCGAGGCTCGCCCGGCACGGCGCCGGTCAGCAGCAGCGCCAGCAGCGGCGCGTCGTTGGACGGATAGCGCACCTCGAAGTCATAGGCCAGCAGCTGGCCGTCGGCGTCCAGCGCCGCGGCCACGTCCATCAGCTGGCCCGTGCCCTTGGGTTCCCACTGGTGTTCCTGGTCGCGCATCAGTTGCACCCGCACCGGCGCGCCGACGGCGGCCGACAGCAGCGCGGCGTCGGCGCAGACGTCGTCGGCGCAGTTGCGGCCGTAGCAGCCGGCGGCTTCCATGCGGATGATCTCGATGCGGTCCTCGCCCAGCTTGAGCAGGCGGTCGAGGTCGGCGCGCAGCATGTGCGGATTCTGGGTGCCGGCCCAGACCGTGAGGCGGCCGTCGCGATGGTCGGCCACCGCGCAGGACGGCCCGATGGACGCATGCATCTGGTAGGGCCAGACGTAGGTGCGGCGCAGGTGCACGGGGGCGGCGGCACAGGCGGCCTCGACGTCGCCTTCCTCCAGCAGCAGGCGGCGGCGCGCGGGGTTGGCGCGGATGGCGCTGGCCAGGTCGTCGAGCGCGGGCGCGGGCGGCACCGGTTTCCAGCGCACCTTGAGCGCGCGCATGGCGGCTTCGGCCTGTTCCTCGCGGTCGGCCACCACGCCGATGAAATCGCCTTGCACCACCACCTGGACGCGGCCCGGCAGGTGCGCGACGGAATCGCTGTCGACATCGATCAGGCAGCGGCCGATGAAGTCGCCGGCGTCGCGGCCGGGGTGCGGCGGGCGCACCACGCGGCCGTGGCGCATGCCGGGCACGCGCACGTCGTGCACGAAGCTCAGTTCGCCGGTGGCCTTGGCGGGGATGTCGACGCGCGCGACGGCGCTGCCGACCACGGTGTAGTCGCGGGCCGGCTTGAGCCGCACCTGGGCATCATCGGTGGCCAGTTCCAGCCGGGTGTGCCGGCCCTGCACCAGTTGGCCGTAGTGCAGGGCGCGCGCGTCGCCCGCATCGGCGGGATGCACGATGCCGTCGCGCAAGCGCAGCGTGTCCGCCGCCACGCCCCATTGCCGCGCGGCCTGCGCCAGCAGGTGCTCGCGCGCCTGGGCCGCGGCGCGGCGCAGGGGCGCGGCCGAGATCTGGATGCTGGCGCTGGCGATGGTGGGCCCCTGGTTGGGGGTGGCGTTGGTGTGCCCCAGCACCATTTCCAGCCGCGCCATCGGCACGTGCAGTTCCTCGGCCACGATCTGCGCCAGCGCGGTGCGGATGCCGGTGCCCAGGTCGACGTGGCCGTTGAAGGCCAGCGCGCGCCAGCCACCCGGCGCGGCGGCGTCGGCCAGCACCGCCACGAAGACCTCGGGCGTGTCCTGCACGTAATCCGACACCACGCCCGGCTGCCCGGGCGCCGGACGGGGAGGCGCGGTCGGGGCGCGCACGACCAGCAGCGCGCCGGGGTGGGTCAGCAGCGCGTCGTGCAGCGCGTGGGGATGGGGCAGGTTCATGGGCGAAGGCGATCCGGGCCGATCAACGATTATGCCGCCAGCGCGCCGATGTCGGCCAGGGCCTGCTCCAGCGGCATGACGGCGGCGTACTTCTGCGCCATGTCGAACAGGTTGGCCTCGTGCGGCCCGAGCGCGCGGTCGCCGCAGCAGTCGGCCACCACCAGCGGCCGGAAGCCGGCCTGCATGGCGTCGACCACGCTGGCGCGCACGCAGCCGCTGGTGACGCAGCCGGCCACCACCAGCGTCTGCACGCCGCGCTGCGCCAGCCACGGCGCCAGCATGGTGCCGTAGAACGCCGACGGCGTGCTCTTGCGCACCACGTATTCGCCGGGCGCGGGCGCCAGCTGCGGCACGATGGCGCTGTTGTGGCTGTCTTCCTTGAGCGTCAGCATGCCCGGCACCTTCAGGCAGAAGATGTTGCTGTCGGCGTCGTCGTCCGAGAACACGATGCGGCTGTGCGCCACCGGCCAGCCCTGTTCGCGCGCGTGCGCCAGCAAGGCGCGGGTGCGTTCGATGGCCTGCGGGATATTGCCGCCGCCGAACACGGCGGGGTCGGCGAAGCCGTTGACGAAGTCGATGATCAGCAGGCCGAACGGCGCCTTCAGCGGCAGCGGCGTGCCGAAGCCCTGGCGGGCGTAAGCCGAGATATCCCCGGCGGGAACGGTGGTGGTCATGCCAACTCCTTGCGGCGGGCGGCGCGCGCCAGCCCGGGTTCGTCCTGCACCACGCCGTCGATGACGACGGCGCGATCATCCAGCATCACGGTGCAGTGGCGCATCGGGATGTCGATGTGGCAGGCGGTGGTGCGTTGGCCGCCGGCCTCGTTGTTCGGCCCCATGGACCAGAGGAAGTTGCCCTCGAAGGCGCGGGCGTCCATGCCGATATGGGTCTCCTTGCCGTAGTGGCCCAGCATCGACCAGTGGGCGCGCGGCTGCAGGCCCCAGCCGATGTGCGAGACGGCGTAGGCCTCGGGGTCTTCATACGACGCCATGTAGTCGCGCAGCACCTCGGCCTGCAGGCCGCCCTGGATGCGGGTGACGTAGCCGCGCTCGACGGTCAGCGTGATGGGGTCGGTCACGTAGTCCTTCATCGGCAGCAGGATGTCGCCGCGGTCCAGCACCACCTGGCCGTTGCTGTGGCCTTCGTCGGGCCAGGTCAGCACGAAGCCGCTGGGCCAGTGGTCCCAGCGCCCCGGCTCGTCGACGAAGCCGTATTCGGAAATCGCCGGAAAGCTGCCCAGCCGGCATTGCAGGTCGGTGCCGGCCTGCGAGGTGATGCGCATCTGGCGCGCCTCGGCGATCCGCGCGGCGGCCGCGCGCACTCGGGCGCGGTCGGCCTCGGTCGGCACCAGGCGGCACAGGATCTCGGGCGGCTCGACCGCCAGCAGGATCTTGGTGCCGCCCTGCAGGATCTCGTGCTGCTCGGGCGAGAACAGCAGCGTCATCAGGTCCAGCACCAGGTCGCTGGCTTTGAGCGCGGCGATGGCGGCGGGGTTGCCGGTCAGCGGCGTGGTGCCCAGGTAGGCCAGCGAGTCGCGGCTGAGGGATTTCTCGCCGTTGACCGGCGGCAGATCCAGGCGGTTGACGCGCGCGCCCATGTCGCCGGCGGCGGCGATGGCGCAGCGCAGCGTCTGCGGATGGGTGTCGGCGCCGGTGAGCACGGTCACGGTCTGGCCGGCTTCGAGGCGGGAAAGCGTGAGCACCTGTTTCCAGGCGCGGATCAGGTCGATGTCGCTGACGGGCATGGCGGACTCCTGTCGAAGTAGGGGGGAAGGGCGGGGTTCAGCCGCGCGGTTCGAGGAAGTCGCCCAGCGCCTCGTGGAAACCGGCCTCGTTGTCCCAGGGGATCATGTGGCCGGCGGCGGGCACGCGCCGGTGCAGGGTGTCGGGCGCCAGGCCCTGCCATTCGGCCACGTCCTCGTCGCCGACCACGCCGCCGTTCTCGGCGGTCATCAGTAGTTGCGGCACGCGCACATGCGGCAGGTCGGCATGGATGTCGTCGCGGCCGAAGTCCTCGAAGCTGCGCACGATGGCGGGTTCGTGGCAGGTGTGCAGCCATTGCGCGCGCAGGCGCCGCTGTTCCTCGGTCCAGGTGGGGCAGAAGGCGCGCATGGCCTCGGCGTCCATGCCGTGCGTGGCCTGGCGGATCGAGTCGACGTACCAGGCCAGCTTGGCGGGGTAGGGGCGGCGGCCCGGGCCGGAGACGGGCGGGTCGACGATGACCAGCCGCGTCAGGCCGGCCGGCTGGCCGCGGGCCGCGCGCACCGCGATGCGTCCGCCCATGGAATGGCCCATCAGGGCGTAGCGCTGCAGGCCCAGCGCCTGCGCCAGCGCCAGCACGTCGGCCGCCTGCGCGTCCAGGCCATAGTCCAGCCCGGGGTCGGCGCTGGACAGGCCGCGGCCGCGCACGTCCAGCACATAGGTGTCGTAGCGCTGGCCCAGGCGCTCGGCCACGAAGCCCCAGGTGACCGCCGGGCTGGTGATGCCGGGGATCAGGATGAGCGCGTCGCGTTCGGCGCGCGCGCCTTCGGCGCCGCCATAGCGCAGGTAGTGCTGGCGGATGCCGTTGGCGTGGATGTTGGCGCCGTACAGGAAGGTGCTGGATGGTTGGCTCATGCCGTGCTCCGGGTGGGTCGATGCCAGGACGGGATCCGGCGGCCATCGCTTGCGCCGCGCAGGGGGCGGATCGAGCGTGATGACGTGATGCGCGAATCCATCTTAGGGTTTTCGATAAATTAAAAAAACAGTGTAGACGCTCTATTCTTGCAAACAGCAAGGTGAATCGCAAAGCCGATGTTCATAGTGGTTTTTACCTATATGTGCATAAAAATGCACTGTTTTGGACGAAGGCGAACAGTTTCGGATCCACGATGGTGCGGTTTTCCATCTGGAAAAAATAGAGTGTATGCATAGAAAAGTAGGAGAGCCTCTTGTCTAAATCCCCCCGCATCGCCGTGATCGGCGCCGGCCTCGGTGGCGCCGCCACCGCCTCGCTCCTGCTGCAGGAAGGCTTCGACGTGCGCGTCTACGAACAGGCGCCGAGTTTTTCGCGGCTGGGCGCCGGTATCCACGTCGGGCCCAACGTCATGAAGATCCTGCGCCGCATCGGCATCGAGGACGCGCTCAACGCCCAGGGTTCGCATCCCGACTACTGGTACAGCCGCCACGGCATGACCGGCGACGTACTGGCGCGGATCCCGCTGGGCGACTACGCCGTCAAGACCTATGGCGCGTCCTACCTGACGGTGCATCGCGGCGACTTCCACGCCCTGCTGATCGAGGCCCTGCCCGAGCGCGTGATGGCGTACTCCAAGCACCTGATCGGCGTGACCGACCGCGGCAGCGACGTCGAGATGCGCTTTGCCGACGGCAGCGTCGAGCATGCCGACATCGTGATCGGCGCCGATGGCGTCAATTCCCACATCCGCGAGGAACTGCTGGGGCCCGAACCCCCCAAGTACGCCGGCTACCTGGCGCATCGCGCGGTGTTCCCGACGCCCGAGGTCAAGGCCGGCATGCTGCCGTTCGACGCCTGCGTGAAGTGGTGGACCGATGACCGCCACATGATGACGTACTTCGTCACCAGCAAGGCCGACGAGCTCTACTACGTGACCGGCGTGCCGGTCGAGAAATGGGATCTCAACGACCGCTGGCTGCCCAGCAGCAAGGACGAGATGCGCGAGGCCTTCCAGGGCTGGCATCCCACGGTGCAGGCGCTGATCGACGCCACCGTCGAGGTGACCAAGTGGTCGCTGCTGGAGCGCGACCCGCTGCCGCTGTGGAGCCGCGGCCGCCTGGTGCTGCTGGGCGACGCCTGCCACCCGATGAAGCCGCACATGGCGCAGGGCGCGGCCATGGCCATCGAGGACGGCGCCATGCTGGTGCGTTGCTTCAAGGAGGTCGGGGCGCATAATCACGAACTGGCTTTCGCGCTGTACGAAGCCAACCGCGCCGAGCGCGCCAGCAAGGTGCAGCGCATTTCGCACGACAACACCTGGTTGCGGACCAATGAGGACCCCAGCTGGTGTTTCGGCTACGACGTGTTCAGCGAGCCGCTGGTCGAACCGAAGGCCAAGGCGGCCTGACGCGCCCGCCGTCCTTCCTTCACCGGATCTTTCGCCACGCACATCATGGAACACTCCGCCACGCTCGCCGCCGATCCGATCGGCCTGAAGGTCAACGGCGCCGCCGTGCGCGTGGCGGCGCCGCCGACGACGTCGCTGTTGCTGGTGCTGCGCAACGATCTGGCGCTGAACGGGCCGAAGTATGGCTGCGGCCTGGGCGAGTGCGGCGCCTGCACGGTGCTGATCGACGGCGTGGCGGCGCGCTCCTGTGTGATTCCGGTGAAGGCGGCGCAGGGGCGCGAGGTCACCACGCTCGAAGGGCTGGGCACGCGCGAGCGGCCCGGGCCGACGCAGCGCGCCTTCATCGACTGCCAGGCGGCCCAGTGCGGCTATTGCCTGAACGGCATGATCATGACGGTCGAGGCGCTGCTGCGCCGCGACCCGGCGCCGTCCGAACAAGCCCTGCGCAGCGAACTGCATCACAACCTGTGCCGCTGCGGCACGCATGTCGAGATCATGCAGGCGGCGCTGCGCGCGGTCGAACTGCGCGCGGACGCGATGGCGCGGCCGCGCGGACCCGAGGGGGCCGACGCATGAGCGCGTGGCTGCCCGAGGCCGCGGCATTCGCCGTCGAGCCGCCTTCCGACCTGCTGCACGGGTTGGCGCTGCGCCCGCCCGCGGCTGGCTGGGACGGCACCCGCTATCGCGGCAGCGCGCTCGACAGCGTGCGCCTGGACGACGCACGGGCCCAGGCGGGCGTGGTGGCGGCGGTGCGGCGCGAACACTTCGTGGGCGTGGTCGCCGTGACGCCGCAGCATGCGCGGCAGGCGCTGGCCTGCATGGCGCCGGTGTGGCGGGGCGACGGTCCGTCGCCGCGCGAGGATCGCGCCGGCCGGGCGGACGGGAATCCGGACGATGATCCTGAATATCAATGGCGGCCCGCCGATACGGCGTCCGGCGCGCGCGTCGCGGCCTGGTGCCTCGAGGGCCGCCTGACGCTGTGGCTGCCGCCGGACGCGGCGGCAATGCACACGCTGGCGCGGCGCGAGCTGGCGGCGCTGATGGACTGGCCCATCCAGGCGGTGCGCGTGGCCGCCTGGCCGCGGGGCGCGGCCGAGGCCGGCCAGCCCGCGCACTTGCTCGATCTGCTGGATGCGGCCGCCGACGCGGCGATGCTGTCCGAGGCCGTGGGCCGGCCGGTCTGCGTGGCCTGCCGGCCGGCGACGGCAGCCACCCTGGCGCTGCGCGCCGCGGACCTGGCCCAGGGCCC
>NZ_CADIJR010000143.1 GCF_902859645.1 Achromobacter insuavis
CGCCCGCTGCGCCGGCCCCCGCCGCGCCCGCCGCTCAGTCGGCGGCGCAGTCGGTGTTCAAGCCGCTGGCCGGCGCCGCGCCCGGCGCCGGCACCGACATCGACCTGATCATGGACGTGCCCGTCCAGCTGACGGTCGAACTGGGCCGCACCCGCCTGACCATCAAGAACCTGCTGCAACTGGGCCAGGGCTCGGTGGTCGAGCTGGACGGCCTGGCCGGCGAGCCGATGGACATCTTCGTCAACGGCTACCTGATCGCCCAGGGCGAAGTGGTGGTGGTGGAAGACAAGTACGGCATCCGCCTGACCGACATCATCACCCCGTCCGAACGCATCAACCGTCTCAACAACCGTCGTTGACCCCGCGTCCGTGATGAACGACTCCGCCCTGCTGCGCGTCATCATCGGCCTGGTGCTGGTGCTGGCGGCCATCCTGGCCGCGGCCTGGCTGGCGCGCCGCGCCGGCCTGACGCAGCGCGGCGGCGGCAACCTGCTCAAGCAGGTCGCCAGCCTGCCGATCGGCGCGCGGCAGAGCATCGTCGTCGTCGAGATCGAGAATACCTGGGTGGTCGTGGGCGTCAGCCCCGGCCAGATCACTCCCCTGCATACCCTGCCTGCCGGCGAACTGCCGCAAGCCGCGACCTTGCCCACCGCCGCCTTCGCGGCCAAGCTGGGCCAGGCGCTCAAGCGCCGCTAGGCGGCGCGCGCATTTCCACACCATGAGCTTGCCCAACACTCCCCGCGCCCGCCGCAGCGCGTTGCCCCTGCTGGGCGCCGCCGCCCTGCTGGGCCTGGCGCTGTACCCGGCCGGCGTCATCGCCCAGGCCACCCTGCCCGCGCTGACCGCGACCCCGGGCGCGAACGGCTCGCAGACCTATTCGCTCAGCATGCAGACGCTGCTGCTGATGACGTCGCTGTCGTTCCTGCCGGCGGCGCTGCTGATGATGACTGGCTTCACCCGCATCATCATCGTGCTGGGCCTGTTGCGCAGCGCCATGGGCACCGCGATGTCGCCGCCCAACCACGTGCTGATCGGGCTGGCGCTGTTCCTGACCTTCTATACGATGTCGCCGGTGTTCGACAAGATCTACACCGACGCCTACAAGCCGCTGTCCGAAGGCTCGATCCAGTTCGAGGCCGCCGTCGAGCGCGCCGCGGGCCCGCTGCGCACGTTCATGCTGCACCAGACTCGCGAGAACGACCTGGCGCTGTTCGCCAACCTGGCCAAGCAGCCGGCGCTGGAAGATCCGTCGCAGGTGCCGCTGCGCATCCTGGTGCCGGCCTTCATCACCAGCGAGCTCAAGACCGCGTTCCAGATTGGCTTCACCATCTTCATTCCGTTCCTCATCATCGACCTGGTGGTCGCCAGCGTGCTGATGGCGCTGGGCATGATGATGGTGCCACCCGTGACCGTGGCGCTACCGTTCAAGCTGATGCTGTTCGTGCTGGCCGACGGCTGGAATCTGCTGATGGGCTCGCTGGCCCAGAGCTTCTACCAATAGGGAATCGCCATGACCGCCGAAACCGTCATGACCATGACCTACCAGGCGATGAAAGTCGCGCTGGCGATGGCCGGCCCGCTGCTGATCATCACCCTGATCGTGGGCCTGGTGATCAGCATCTTCCAGGCCGCCACGCAGATCAACGAAATGACGCTGTCGTTCATTCCCAAGCTGCTGGCCATGTGCGGCGTGCTGGTGCTGCTGGGCCCGTGGCTGATCGGCATCATGGTCGACTACATCCGCCAGCTCATCGGCCAGATCCCCGGCCTGGTGTCGTAGCGGCGCGCGCCGCCGGCCCCCGGGACGCGTCCTCATGTTCTCCTTCACCATCGAGCAGCTGAATGGCTGGATCGGCCAGTTCCTCTGGCCGTTCGTGCGCATCCTGGCGCTGGTGGGCACCGCTCCCCTCTTCTCCGAATCAATGATCCCGGTCAAGGTCAAGATCGGGCTGGCCTTCGTGCTGGCGGTCGCCGTCAGCCCGGCGCTCGACCCCGCGCCGCCGATCGCACCAGGCTCGTTCGCCGGTCTCTGGATGGTGATGCAGCAGGTGCTGATCGGCATCGCCATGGGCTTTTCCATGCGCCTGGTGTTCGCGGCGGTGCAGACCGCCGGCGAATTCGTCGGCCTGCAGATGGGCCTGTCGTTCGCATCCTTCTTCGACCCCAGCACCGGCGCCAACACCGCGGTGCTGTCGCGCCTGTTCAACATCGTGGCGATGCTGACGTTCCTGGCGCTGGACGGCCACCTGCTGGTGCTGGCGGCCCTGGTGCGCTCGTTCGACACCCTGCCGGTGGCGGCGATCCAGCTGCACCAGAACGGCTGGGGCGTGGTGGTGGAATGGGGCAAGACCGTGTTCGTGTCCGGCCTGCTGCTGGCCCTGCCGCTGATCTGCGCGCTGCTGACCATCAACCTGGCGATGGGCATCCTGAACCGCGCCGCGCCGCAGCTGTCGGTGTTCTCGGTGGGTTTTCCGGTCAGCCTGATCGTGGGCGTGGTGCTGCTGACCGTGGTGCTGCCCAATTCCGGCCCGTTCCTGGAGTCGCTGTTCGAATCCGGCCTGTCGGCGATGAGCCGGGTGGCCGATGCGCTGGCGGGCAGATAGCGCCACGCCCGTCCCCGCAGGCAACGCCGCGCGCCATGCCCCATGAAAAAACCGGCCCTCGAGCCGGTTTTTTCATGCGTCTTCGCGGGCCTACTGCTGCCCGGTCAGGCGGAACACCCGGATGGTCTCGCGCAGCGTGCCCGACTGGTTGCCCAGCTGCAGCACGGCGCCGCCCAGTTCTTGCACCAGCGCGGTGTTCTGCACCGTCATCACGTCCATCTGCGATACCGCGCTGTCAACCTGCTCGATGCCGCTGGACTGCTCCTGGGACGCCTGCGAGATCTCGCCGATGATGTCGGTGACGCGATGCACCGCCGCCACGATCTCTTCCATGGTCGCGCCGGCCTGCTCGGCCTGGGCCGAGCCCTCGGTCACGCGGTCGACCGAATCCTCGATCAGGCCCTTGATTTCCTTGGCCGCCTGCGCGCTCTTCTGCGCCAGGCTGCGCACTTCGCCGGCCACCACCGCGAAGCCCTTGCCGGACTCGCCGGCGCGGGCCGCTTCCACCGCCGCGTTCAGCGCCAGGATATTGGTCTGAAAGGCGATGCCTTCGATGATGCTGACGATGTCGACGATCTTGCGCGAGCTGTCGGAGATGCCATGCATGGTGCTGACCACCTGGCCCACCGCGACGCCGCCCCGGCGCGCCACGTCCATGCTGCTGGCAGCCAGCTGGTTGGCCTGGCGGGCGTTGTCGGCGTTCTGGCGCACGGTCGAGGTCAGCTGTTCCATGCTGGCCGCGGTCTGCTGCAGCGAGGCGGCCTGGCCCTCGGTGCGGCCGGCCAGCTCCTGGTTGCCGCGGGCGATGTGGACCGCCGCCTGGGTGGTGCCCTCGATGCCGCGGTAGACGTCCTGGGCGATGCCGATCAGGCTCTTGCGCATGACTTCGAGCGAGAACTTCAGGCTGCCGATCTCGTCATCGGAATCGGCCACGATCTGGGTGGTCAGGTTGCCGGCGGCCACCTGGCGCGCCATGTTGGCGGCGTCCACCATCGGATCCAGCAACGAACGGCTCAGGCTCCAGCCCAGGCCGAAGATCCCGATCACGCCCAATGCCAGCAGGCCGCAGGCCAGGCTGGCGCCGGTGGCGTCCAGCGACGCCCAGTTGGCATTCAGGCCATAGGCGCCGGCCGCCACCACGATGCCCGACGACAGCAGCGCATGGCGGAACATGCGGCTGCGCACGTTGCGCTTGAACGGAAAGGCCAGCAGGTCCAGGCCGCGGCGCCAGCCGGCGCGCACCGGCCGGCCGCGCACGATGCGCACGCCGCGGGCGCGGCCTTCGCGGATGCGCTCGTACAGTGCCTCGGCCATCTCGATCTGTTCGTCGCTCGGCCGCACGCGCACCGACGAATACGCCACCACTTCGCCGTTCTCGACGATCGGCGTGGCGTTGGCCAGCACCCAGTAGTAGCCGCCGTCCTTGCGGCGGTTCTTGACCAGGCCGAGCCAGGACTCGCCGGCTTCGAGCGTCTGCCACAGGTCGGCGTAGGCTTCCGGCGGCATGTCGGGATGGCGCACGATGTTGTGCGCCTTGCCGATCAGTTCTTCGCGGGAGAATCCGCTGACTTCGATGAATGCCGGATTCGCGTAGAGGATGCGGCCCTTGGTATCGGTACGCGAGATCAGGTATTGATCCTCGCGCAGCTTGGTTTCCACGTCATTGACAGGAAGGTTTACGCGCACAGCTTGTCTCCGGTTGCATCATGGGGCGCAGCGAACGATCCACGGCGGTCGATCCGAACCGGGCGCCCCGTCGCAACCAGTCCCCGCCCGACTCCCGGGGCGGCGCATGCCGATGCGCCGCGCGGCCAGGAGCGGTTCGCTGCCCTTTTTCTGGGCGTTATGACTATGAACGGCAATATTTTCGAAAACTTAAGCTGTCCATGACAAAAATCAGACCTGCATAAGATATTCGACCCGGCGGCCGCGAACGGGCGCCGGGTCGGCGGGAGCCGCGGCCGCCGGGCCGCGCTCCGCATCACGGGGCTCGCGCCCCGGATGATCAGTCTTGCGTCAACGTCGGCGCCTGGTAGCCGCCCAGCTGGTGGGCCGGCACTTCGATCACTTCGCCAGCGTTGATCTTGAACACGGCCACCGCCTCGGACAGGCGATGCGCCTGTTCCTGCAGCGAGCCGGCCGCGGCGGCGGCTTCTTCCACCAGCGCCGCGTTCTGCTGCGTCACTTCGTCCATCTGCGACACCGCGCGGTTCACCTGGTCGATGCCGCTGGACTGCTCTTCGGACGCCGCCGAGATCTCGCCCATGATGTCCGTCACGCGCTTGACCGACGCCACGATCTCTTGCATCGTCGCCCCGGCGCGTTCCACCTGCTGTGACCCCGCGCCCACCTTGGTCACGGAATCCTCGATCAGGCCCTTGATTTCCTTGGCCGCCTGCGCGCTGCGCTGCGCCAGCGAGCGCACTTCGCCCGCCACCACCGCAAAGCCCTTACCCTGTTCGCCGGCACGCGCCGCTTCCACCGCCGCGTTCAGCGCCAGGATGTTGGTCTGGAAGGCAATACCGTCGATGACCGACACGATTTCCGAGATCTTGCGCGAGCTGGCCGAGATGCCCTGCATCGTGTTGACCACTTCGGCCACCGCCGAACCGCCGCGCTCGGCCACGTCCGAGGCGCTGGCCGCCAGCTGATTGGCCTGGCGCGCGTTGTCGGCGTTCTGCTTGACGGTCGAGGCCAGTTCTTCCATCGAGGCGGCGGTCTCTTCCAGCGAGGCCGCCTGCTCTTCCGTGCGGCTGGACAGGTCGGTGTTGCCGGCCGAGATTTCGCGCGAACCCACCGTGATTTCGTCGACGCCGCGGCGCACCGTGGCCACCGTGCGGGTCAGGCTTTCCTGCATGCGCTTGAGCGCGGCGAACAGCTGGCCGATTTCGTTGTGCGAACGCACTTCGACGCGGCTGGTCAGGTCGCCGGCGGCGATCTTGTCGAAATGCTGGCCGGCCTCGACCAGCGGACGCACCACCAGGCGGCCGAACAACACGCGGCAGAACACCATCAAGGCCAGCGCCAGCGCCACCGCGACGGCGACGGCGATCATGGCGCGGTTGAAGTTGGCCTCGGCCTGGTCGATCGTGGCCTGCTGCTGGTCGCCGATGTACTTGCTGAATTCGCCAATGGCCTCGATGAAGGCGGCGCTGCGGGGCGTGCCGTATTCGTTGTTGACCATGTAGAAAGTCGAGTAGTCCTCGCTGCGCAGCGCTTCCACCATGGTGTCGACGCCGTCATCGATGTACGAGCGGTAGCGGCGGACCAGGTTCATGGACAGCTGGCGGCCGGTATCGTCCTGCAGCATGTTCTTCTGGAAGTCGGCGAAGCGGCTGCGCACGCCGGTCAGCAGATCGGTGGCGCCCTTGAGCGCCGCGGCCGCGTCACGCGCCGAGTTCTCGCCGCTGCCCCAGCCGGATTCCTGCAGGTGGCGGGCCGCGACCATCAGGCTGACGCGCGCGCGCAGCATGTCGCTGTTGATCACATCCACTTGCTTGGAGCGTTCGGTCAGCGCATTGACCTCGCGGATGGACTCGTAGTTGTGCTGCAGGAAGAAGGCGGCCAGGCCGCCCACCGCCGCGATCAGCACCGCGAAGAACGCCATGACCCACAGCAGCATCGTGCCGACGCGGGCGTCGCGCAGTCTCAGCTTGCGTTTCACCTTGGGCGCACGCGAGGCCTTTTTCTTACCGACCTTGCCTGACTTCGCTCCGGATTCCAGACTCGCTTCCATATTCTTTCCCCATCCCTCAGGTACAGCTCTGACCAAATGAAAAACCACCCTGGCGTGCCTTCCTTGCGGAACGGGCACGCATCAGGGCGACGTACGCGGCGGCCACGGGGGCCGGCACGCTCTCCGCGAAAACGGGACCTAGCGGCCCTGGCGCATCGGCTCGGGCGACACGACGGCCGGCCCCGGTATGACGATGGTCTCCACCTGGACCTCCGGCGCGGGCGGCTGCGTCCATTCCTGACTGGTGTCAGGCACGGGCGCGGGGCCCAGCAACTTCTGGCGTTCCCAGGGTTCCAGCAGAATATTGGTGCTGTCCACGAGGCGCATCAGGCGGCCGTCGGGGCCGAACTGCAGCAGCGCTTCCTTGCGGCTGTACAAGCCGTCCGGGACAAACGTGATCTTGAAGGACCAGAGGGCGAGGAAGGTGCCGTCGGTCTGTTTGTAGAACTTGTCGGGCGGCGCGGTGAGCGCCCGCGAGGCTTCTTCCAGCGTCGTCTGCCCTGGCGTCAGGGTCGACAGCTTGCCGGGGTCGAAATTGTGGCCCGTCGCCGAGCAGCCGGCGATCAATGCCGTAATCGCCGCTGCCGCCAGAAGATGTAGATAGCCTCGCATACCTGCCCATTTACCGGTCATTGCCGGCGTCAGAAAGATTCCCAATCATCGTCGGCCGGCGCCTGGCGGCGGGTGGCCGCCGGAGCCGGCTTGGCCTCGTTCGCCGCGGCCGTGGCCGTGGCGGCGCGCGGCGCCGGACGGCGCAGCGGAC
>NZ_CADIJR010000144.1 GCF_902859645.1 Achromobacter insuavis
GGGGTGGCGTCCAGCACCACCACCGCCGCGCCGGCGGCGTGCCAGCGGCCCGCGGGGCGGGCGCGCGGCATCAGGTCCTGGCTGTTGCTCAAGCGCCAGAGCGCGGTCATGGGCCGTTTCCTTCGTCGATGTTGATCAACCACTGCTCGATCAGGACGGCATAGCGCCCGTGCTGGCACAGCAGCAGCGGCACCCGGCCGTGCAGCCGGCGCTTGGGGCTGCAGAGCCAGCGGCGCGCGCCGTCGGCGCCGCCGAACACCAGCTCGGCCAGCCACGCCACCCGCAGCGCCCGGTACAGCACGCGCAGGTCGGCCAGGTCCAGGCTGTGGTCGCGGTTGGGGTCGCGCGGGCGGCCTGGCTCCGCTTGCGGCACCAGCGCCAGCCAGTGCAGCAGGTCGCCGGCGAAGGTGACGCGCAAGGCCTGCAGCAAGGCGGCCGCGCACTGCAGGCTGGCGGGCGGCCCGGCCTGGCCCAGGGCCTGGCTCAGGCGCGCCTCCAGCGCCGCGGCGATGCCGCCGTCCTCAGGGCGCGGCGCGGGCGGCGAGGGCCGGCTGGGCCGTTGCGGCAGCCGCGGTTTGGTCGAAGGCGGCATTGAGGGCCGCACCATCAATGCTGACGGTTCCTGCATTCAGCAACCCCTCCAGATATGCCCGCGCCGCCAATTCCTGGCGTTGGGTGCGCAGCGCGCCGCGCAACGCGTCCTTCACCTGCTCGTACGGCGCGACGCTGGCCGCGCGCAGGTCCACCAGCTTGAGGATGTGAAAGCCCGCCGCCGACTGCACCGGCGCCGCCACCTCGCCCGCCTTGAGCGGCTCGATCACCGGCCGCATCTCCGGCGTCAGCTGCGACAGCGGCACGTAGCCGATATCGCCGCCCTGGGCGCGGGTGGTGGTGTCCTGCGAATAGCTCCTGGCCAGCGCGGCGAAGTCGGCCTTGGGCGCCTGGGCGCGCTTGACCAGGTCCTGCGCCTGCTTGCGCGCGGCGGCCACGGCATCGCTGTCGCCGACCGCGGCCGGCAGGAAGATCTGGCTGACGCGGTACATCGCCGGCTGCGCCAGCTGCGGCTTGGCGCGCTCGTAGGCGGCCTGCAGGTCGGCTTCGCCCGGATAGTCGTCGGGCGCCCGGCTGACCGAATCCAGATAGGTCTGCAGCACGATGCGCTCCTGCGCGGCCTGGAAGGCGCGCTTGAGCTCGGGACGGTCCTGCCAGCCCTGCGCGCGGGCCTGCTCGACCAGCGCCTTTTCGGCCAGGCGGCTGCGCAGCCACTGGTCGAGCGCGGCGCGGTCGCCCTTGAGCTGGGTCCGGGCCTCGGGCGGCAGCGCCTGGATCTGGCGCACCAGTTCGTCACGGTCCACCTGCACCGCGCCCAGGGTGGCCACGGCGGGGCCCTTGGCCTCGGGCGGCGCTGCCGGCGCGGCTTGCGCGGCCGGGGCGCCACTCTTGGCGGGCGCGGGCGCGGCGGCGGCCTTGGCCGGCGTCGACTCGCTGCTCTGGGCCGGATTGCCGCGCATCAGCGCCACGGCGCCGGCCAGCACCGCGATCAGCAGCACCGCCGCCGTCAGCCGCAGCCGGGCGGGTTGGTTGGAAAGCATCTTCATGGTCGAAACCTCGCTTGCTTGAATGCGCCATTCGCCGGGAACGGCGGCCGGGTTGGGGACGTCGCCGTCCCGAACGCCAGGCCCCGTGCCTGGCGGATGGATCAGTGCGCCGCCTCGGCGGCGGCTTCTTCCTGCGGCGCCGCGACGTCGGCGTCTTCGGCGCCGGCCTCGGCGGTCGCGTTGGCGCGCAGGAACAGCAGGAATTCCTGCAACAGGCGATCCCACAGTTCCGCGGTGGCGCGCAGGTAGTTCTCGGACACGCCGCCGGCCAGGATCACGTCCAGTTCCAGCACCAGGAACACGCCCTGCACGGTCAGGCGCGCGAAGCGCTTTTCCACGTTCCAGCGCTCGGCCAGGCCGGCCGGCAGTTCGCCCTGCACGCGCAGCGCGCAGCTCAGGGTGTAGTCCAGGTAGCGGCCGGCCTCGGCGGCCGGATTGCCCATGCGGGCGGCGAAGCCCACGCCCTGGCTGGCGCTCAACAGCTGCACCATGCCGTTCTGTTCGGACACGGTGACGCGGTAGCCGGCGGATTGCAGCAGGTCCTGCAGGCGTTCGGCGTTGACGTCGAGAATCAGGCTGGAGTCGGTCATTACAGTATTCCTAGATGAAAAAAATAAGACAGGTCTTGCACTATCAGGGTTGGGCCGGCGCCGCGGCGGGCGCGGTGGCGCCGACCTGCGCGTCGTACAGCTTGTCGCCGTACGCCTGCGCCTGCTCTTCGAACTTGACCCGCGCGCTGCCGGCGAACGGCTGCTTCATGGCCAGGATGCCGCCGGTGCTGATGCGTTCGTAGGCGTTCAGGATCTCCTTGCCGGCCTCGTACATCTCGCGGTTCTTGGCGACGCAGGCCTTGGCCTCGGTTTCCCGTTGCGCCAGGGAGCGCGCCAGGGTCTGGCGTTCCGCTTCCTTGGCGCGCGACAGCGTCAGCAGCTCGTCGTAGGCGCCCTTGAACTTGCCCAGCTGGGCATGGCTGGCGGCCACCTGCGCCTGCGCGCTTTCCATGACCGCGCCCTGCTGCTCGGCCAGCTTGTCGGCCTGGCCCTTGGCCTTGGCCAGCTGGCCGCGCAGCGCTTCCAGTTCCTTCTGCGCGGCGTCGCGCTGGGCCTCGGCGGCAGCCTTGGCGGCGTTGACCTGGGCCTGCTCGCTCTGCAGCTGCTGCAGCTGCTGGGTGGTGCTGCGCAGCTGGGCGCGCAGGCGCTCTTCCATGGTCTCGGCCTGCGCCGGCGCCACCACGCTCAGGCCCGCGGCGCACAAGGCCGCGGCGGCGGCCAGCCGCCGGCCGCGACCCGGCTCCCGCGGCTGGCGCAATTCATCCCACAAGGTATGCATGTCCATGGCCTCAGAACCTGGCGTTGATTTCGAACTGCATGGTGTCGATGGACAACGGCGCGCCGTAGACTTCGCGCGTGCTCATCCAGCGCAGGACGCCGTACACGTTCTTGTCGAAGGCATAGCTGCCGCCGATGTAGTAGCCGCGCGCGTTGGTGCCGCCCTGGTGGAACGACGAATCGTTGAAAGCGTCGGGCAGCGCATCCGGCTGGATGTACTTGTAGCCGACGAAGGCCAGCCAGTCGCCCTTCTCCTTCATGTCGAACGAACGGCCCAGCGTGGCCTGCAGCATCCAGGCGTTGGGACCGCTCTCGACTTCGCCGTTGTCGCCGAAGTTGTTGACGATGTTGCCTTGCGAACGGCTCCACATCTTGCCCTTGCTGTAGGCCAGGTTGCGGATGTAGTTGGCGTTCAGGCGCAGGCCCAGGCCGTCGAACACGCGCGTGTCCCAGCGCAGGTTCAGGTCCAGCAGGTCGAACTTGGACGCCAGGCCGACGTATTGCGGCTGCGGCGTATTGGCCGGATCGAGCGGGTTGGACGTGATGTTGCGCAGCAGGAACAGCGTGTTGCCCTTCTGCATGAAGGCCGGACGCGACCAGTCGGTGTCGCAGTTTTCCTGGCCGGCCCACGGCGAGCAGGCGCTGGAGCGCCTGCCGGCGATGTTGTCGAAGTGGTAGTAGGCCAGCGCGCCGCGCACGCTGTTGCGGTTGTCGATCTTCCAGTCGGCGCCGGCCTGCGCGGCCAGCAGCCACTTGTCCTCGCTCTTGCCTTCCGAGAACGACGACGAGTTCCAGCCGTTCGAGCCGTACTCGGTCGAGAACGCGCCCAGGGTGCCGAACAGGGTCACGTCGCGGCCTTCCAGCGGCTGCTTGAAGATCGCGGCGACGCCGTCGAAATTCAGGTCGTTCGAGAACAGCATGTCGGTGGACTCGAACGGATTGGCGATGCGGCCGCCGGTGACCGTGGCCCACTTGGTCGGCCGGTAGGTCAGGTAGGCCTGGTCCAGCCAGATGTCCTTCTTGCCCATGCCGCCGCCCAGCGTCTGCGAGGTCGACACCGGGCTGTCGTCGCTGCCGGTGGCCAGGCGGATGCCGGCCGACCAGGATTCCGAGATCTCGGCGCGCACGCCCAGGCGGGCGCGGATGCGCAGCTGGTTGCGGCGATCCTCCCGCGTGTTCAGCATCGGCGGGTAGTTGTTGTTGGTGTTGCGGTTCAGGTCGTACGGACCCTTGGAATTGAGCTTGGCGAAGTCGACGATTTCGTTGCTGTTGCTGCCCGAGTACAGGCGCGACTCGTCGCGCACGCGCACGTCGCCGTCGATGGTGATGCGCGACACCCAGTCGGGGAAGGTGTTCGGCTGGGCCCAGTTTTCCGCCTTGGCCTGCACCATCACTTCCGCCTTGACCTCGTCGCGGATCTGGTCGCGCACGGTCTGCGGGATATAGGGCACGCGCACGTCGCCGGCCTGGGCCACGGCGCCGCCGCGGTCCTGCGGCGCGGCGCGGGCGGCCTTGGCCTCGGCTTCGGCCTGGGCCACCAGGGCCTCGGCCTGGTCCGCCTTGAGCACGCCCTGCTGCACCAGCAGGCGGATCAGGTTGATAGTGGCGTTCTCGGACGGGGCGGGCGCGGCGGCGGCGGCGCCGGGCAGTGCGGCGGCGCCCGCCGCGGCCAGGGCCAGCGATGCCGCCAACCGGTTCAATTGGAACTTCATTCTCTTGGCACTCCAGGATCGGTTCAATTCAGCACTTCAGGAGGGGCGGCGGCCGGTCAGCGATGCCCGGATCGGCATGCTGGCCGAGGCCGGCGGACGTTCATCCAGGCCCGGCACCGCGCGCAACGCCGCCACCACGCGGGCGTCGACGTCGGCATCGCCGCTGGAACGGGTCAGTTCGACACGCGTGATCTGGCCGCTGGCCGTGAGCCAGATGTTGGCTTGCAGGCGGAAGGTCAGATTGCGCGTGCGCTCGTCTTCGCGCAGGATCTTCTGCAGCGCGTAGGCGAGGTACTGGCTGTAGGTGGCGTTGCCGGCGCGGCCACCGCCGCCGCCCGCCATGCCCTTGCCCTGGCCGGCGCCGATGTTGAAGGCGTCGCTGCCCGCCTGGGCATCGCCGTCGATCTGCATCGGGTTGGCCAGGTCGTCGGACGGACGCGGCGGCGCCTCGTCCTGCGGCTTGGGCGGTTCGGGCGTGGGCTGCGGCTCGGGTTCGGGCGTGGCCACCGGCTCTTCCTTGGGCTGCTCGGGCTCCGGCGGCTTTTCCGGCTCGGGCGGCGGCGGCGGAGGCGGCGGCAGCGGGATGATCGCGGTGACCTTGGGCGCGTCGCGGCGCACCCCGGCCATGTCGTTGGCCCAGCGCCAGAGCGCGTAGGCGGCCGCGATCAACACCACCGCGACCGCCGCCAGCTTGAGCCAGCGGCGCGCGGGATGGGGGGTGCGCGGGGAATCGGATGCGTGGTGCGGCATGACAGTCGCCTCGGCCCCTTATTTCGGCTTGCCGGTGACCAGCCCGACCTGGGCCAGTTCCAGCCGGCGCAGCAGGTCCAGCACTTCCACCACCTTCTGGTACTGCACGGCGGAGTCGCCGCGCACGATCACCGGAAAGTCGGGATTCAGTGCCTTCTCCGTGCGCAGCCGGTCTTCCAGCTCGGGCAGGGTCACCGGGTAGGCGTCCAGGAACACCTGGCCGGCGTCGTTGACGGAAATGGCCTTGGTCTTGGGCTGCGACAGGGCGATGGACGAACTGGCCTTGGGCAGGTTGACCTTGATGCCGGCGATCTGCGCCGTGGCGGTCAGGATGAACATGACCAGCACGACCATCAGCACGTCGACCAGCGGCGTGATGTTGATACCGTCCACGGGCGCGTCGTCGTCATCGTCCTGGGAAGCGGATACGGAAGCCATGGCAGTCCTCTCCTTATGCTTCGGCGGCGGCCGGCTGCGCGTCGCGCACGGCCGGACGGCTGGCGGCGGGCGCGCGGGCGGCGCTGTGGTGGGCGGCTTCCTGGGCCTGGCTTTCGCCATGCACTTCGGCCAGGCGCGTCACGAACTCGTCGACGAACACGCGCATGTCGGCGCTGACTTCCTTGTTGCGCGAGACCAGGCGGTTGTAGCCAAACAGCGCCGGGATGGCGACGAACAGACCCATGGCGGTGGCCAGCAGCGCGGCGGCCATGCCCGGGGCGATGGCGTTGATGTTCACGTCACCCGCCATGGCGGTGCCCAGGAACACCACCATGATGCCCAGCACGGTGCCCAGCAGGCCGATGTACGGACCGCCGGCGATGGCGTTGGACAGCACGCCGAGCTTGGCGCCCAGCAGCTGGTTTTCCTTGGTGCGCACGGCGTCCAGCGAAGCGCGGATGGCTTCGATGGTGGCGGCCGAGATCGAGCTGGTATCGGCGCCCTGCTCGCGGCGGGTGCGGATTTCATTGATGGCCACGCGGTACAGGCGCCACAGCGAGGCGTGCTCCAGGCGCTGGGCCAGGGCCTTGTCGTCGGCCAGCAGTTCCAGGCGCTGGCCGACCTTGGCGAAGGACTCGCGGAAGACCTCGTTGGCGCGTGCCACGCGGGCCACGTTGCGGCTCTTCTTGATCATGATGATCCACGACTGCACCATCATCAGCACCAGGATGGCGATGATGACCCAGGCGTCGATCGGCACCGCCTTGAGCAGGAAGCCCAGGCCGCCGAAGCCGAAGCCCGACTGTTCCTCGTCGGTGCCGTAGGCCACCAGGCGCGATTCGGCGCCCTGCGAGATCGCGTCGGCCAGGATCAGCGCGGCGGGACGGGCGACGCGCGACAGGCGCACTTCGTCGATGGCGCCGACGAACGGCGCGTACACATGCGGCGCCGGAGCGGCGGCGGCGTCGGCCGGCGCGGCCGCTTCGCCATTGGCGGCGGCGGGCGCGGCGGCCACGGCCGG
>NZ_CADIJR010000145.1 GCF_902859645.1 Achromobacter insuavis
CCTGGTCCGCCATGGCGCCGGCCTGCGAGACCGCGCCGGCGGCGTTGGCCAGGCCCGCGGGCATGGGCAGGGCGCTGGCGAGCGCGCCGCCGGCGCCTTGCGTCAGGGACGCGGCGCCTTCACTCACCAGGGATTGCGTGGCATTGCCGGCCATCGAGGCGGCCCGCCCCATCAATGACGGAGTGCCGCCGCTCATCAGCGACGGCGTGACCGCGCCCACCGCGGACTGCGCCATGCCGCCGGCCTTGGCCGCCACGCCGGAGGCCAGGCCGGAGCCCGCCTCGGTGACGGCGCCCATGGCCTTGCCGGCCATCGCGCCCAGATCCTGTATGGGCTTGAGCGCGGCGCCGGCCATGGACTTGGCCTTGTCCAGCATGCCGGAAGCGGCTGTCAGGCCGCCGGACAGGGCGCTGGCGCCGCTGGCCAGGGCCGAGCCGATGCCGCCCAGGGCGGCGCCCTCGGCGGCGGCCGGCGCCGCGGCCATCGCGTCGGATGCGCCGGCGGCGTTCAGCGCCTGGCCGGAAGCGGCCAGCGCCTGCTTCATCGCGGCCGGTCGATGCACCAGTTCGGCCGTCACCAGCATCGGGTCGCCGACCTGGCTGGACGGCAGCGCGGGCAGGGCGGCGGCATCGCTGGCCGGCCCGATCAGGTTGTGCGAGGCGCCCTTCACGGAGAACATCCCGGGGCCCTTGAAGAGGATGTCGCCGCCGTCCATGACGATGGCGCCGCCGGCGGCCTGCAGCGTGATGCGCTGGTTCGCCAGGATCTCGATGCCGTCGGTGGTGGAGGTGATCGTGATGTCCTGGCCCGCCAGCATCTCCAGCATGTCGGTGTGCGCGTGGATCGACACCGGCGCGTTGGCCGCGATGGCGCGCAGGCCGCCGTCCTGCACGAACAGGCTGGTCGAGCGGCCCGAGGCGCTGGCGAAGGTCTGGCGCGCGGCCACGTGGCCATCGGCCTGGGCCGTGACATGCAGGTTCTCGCTGGCATGCAGGATCGCCGTCGCGGGCGTCGACAGGTTCATCGACGAGGGCGCGTCGATCAGCATGCGCGCGCCGTCGATACGCTCGACCGGGTCGCTGCCGCCGCGCTCGCCGCCGCTGGCCTTGACCGCCTGCTGGCCGCCGACGCTGCCGGGGTAGCGGCCCGCGGCCTTGGGATCGACCGCGTCGATCAACGCGTCGTATTCGCTGTTGGCCGCCAGCGGCCGCGCCTGACGTTGGGTGGCGGCGTCGCTGATGCGTTGCGCGGCGTTCTTCGCGCCGCGCATCAGGGCCAGCGCTTCCCGCGTGTCAGCCTGGGTCGAGGCGGCGCTTTCGCGGGCGTTGGCCGACAGCAGCATGCCTTGGCCGGATCGCACCACGGTCCAGGCGTCGGAACGCAATTCGAAGCCCGTGCCGCGCCATTGGCCGCGCGAGGCTTCGTCGGCGCCCTGCTTGACCAGGTAGCCCAGCCCCAGTTGCGACGCGGCGATGGAACTGGACAGGCGCGTGCGCACCTGGCCGGCGGTGTCGTCGAACAGCCATTGGCTGTGGCCCTGGCCATCCAGGCCCTGGCTGTGCCAGCCGCTGAGCGTGCCGGGATGGTTGGCGTCGGCGTCGACGCCCGCGGTCCAGGGCGGCAGGTCGCTGTCGTTGTAGAGCTGCGCCACCACCACGGGCTGGTCGATGTCGCCATCGAGGAATTCGACCACCACTTCCGTGCCCTGGCGCGGCAGGTGGTGGGCGCCCCAGTTGGGGCCGGCCTGCGCGCCGGCCACGCGCAGCCAGGCGCCGGAGCGGTCGTCGCCCGGCGCATTGCCGGCGTCGTCGCCATGGCTGCGATGGGGCAGCCCGCCCTGCAACGGGCGCTGGCCGCGCTGCCACGGGAATTGCACCTTCACGCGCAGGTCGCGGCCGGTGGTGACCGTGGCGTCCTGGGCGGTGACGACGACGGCGGTCACGCCCTCGGGAGCCGTGGGCCGCGCGCGCCAGGCCGGCAGCAGCGCCGCCGTGGCGGGCTGGGCGTCGAAGCGGTTGCGGTAGGCGCCGCGCTCCAGGTCGGCCGCGCCGAGCACCTGGGCGGCCTGGCTGCCCAGGTTGTTGGCGGCCTCGTGCTCGACGCGCAGCAGCGTATAGCGATTGCCCGCCAGCTCATCGGCGGCGCCGCCCGCGCCGGGCGCGTAGCGGTCGTGCTGGGTCAGCGCGAACACGTGGCCGGGCATCATCTGGCGCGCGGTGCCGCCGCCGTCAAAGCGCAGCATGCGCGCTTCGTGCGCCTGCAGGCCGCGCGCGGCCAGGCGTTCGGCGCCTTCGTCGTCGCGATGGCGGCCGTGGCCGTCGTAGTCGTAGTCCTCCAGCGCCGGCACGGCGCCCGCGTCCAGGGCCGATTGCGCCTGGGCGCCATGGGCCAGCAGGGCGCGGTCGTTCCAGGCCACGCGCGTGACGGTGTTGGGCCGCACGGCGCGGGCCGCGCCGAAGCGCGTGACGCTGTCTTCGGCCTCGGTGGCGTCGCTGCGGTGAAAGCGCAACGAGGCAGCGGGATTGTCGGGCTGCGCGACGCCGGCGTCGAACACCACCAGGCGGTGGCGCGCGCCGCCCGAGCCGTCGGACTGGCCGTCATCCTGCTGGTGGTCGAAGCGGAAGCTCAGGCCGGCCTCGGCCATCAGCCGCAGCGCGAAGTCCAGGTCGGTCTCCCGGTACTGGGTGCGCACCGGCTGCGCGGCCGGCGGCTCGGCGATGTCGAAGGCGTACGAGGCCTGCGGGTAGTCGGCGAAAATCTCGGTCAGGATGTCGGTGACCGACTTGTCCTGGAACAGGAAGCTGTCGCGCCGCAGCCGCAGCGTCGCCAGCCAGGGCGCGGCATGCAGGCGGTAGCGCGCCAGCCCGCCGTCGGCGCCGAGCGCATCGACGCCTTCGACCACGGCATGCCAGCGGCGCTGGCTGCCATCGGCCAGCAGCAGGCTGACGCTGATCTCCTTGCCCAGCAGCGGCTCGACGTCCAGTTCGGCGGACGAGGCCAGGCAGTCCAGCGTCAGGGCGAACAGCTCGGAGACGCCTTCGCGCAGCCGCATGCGCTCGACCACGAGCGCGTCGCCAAGCGGCGTGCGCGCTTGCAGCAGGCGGGCGTTCTGGGACAGGGCGGCGACGTTCAGGCTGCTGTAGCCGGCGGGCAGGGGGGAACGATCGATCATGATGCGTGGCGGTGTGGGTGGGCCGTCAGGGCAGCGAGATGGTCAGGTGGGCGGCGCGCGGCCCGAGCTTGACGATGTCGTGGTACGGCGCCATGGCCGTCTGCATGTCGCCGTTCAGGAAGTGCGCCATGCCCAGGTAGGCCAGCAGGCCGAGCAGGGCGAACAGCGCGCCGATGCTCCACAGCGGCACGTCGCGCTTGAGCGTGTGGGCGATCTTGTCGGGCAGCGGCCAGTGCGGCGCGAAGCCGGCGCGCTTGCCGCGCAGCAGCGCGATCTCGTCGCCCAGGCGCGCGGTCAGGTAGCCGAGCTTTTCCTGGCCCTCGATCATGTACTTGCCCTGAAAACCCAGCAGCAGGCACATGTAGAACACCTCCAGCGACTGCAGGCGCGGCGCGCCCTGGGCCCGCAGGTCTTCCAGGCGCGAGAAGAAGTTCTCGCCCGCCAGCTGCTCGCCGAACAACGTCAGCTGCAAGGGCTGCAGCATCCAGGCGTCGCGGATCGAGAACTGCGAGTTCAGCACGGTCTCGTCGACCGCGGCGCAGAAGGCGTACTTGGTGGCGTAGACATCCTCGGCCGGAATGTCGAGCTTCTTGGCGCTGCGCTCGAAGTCCGCCAGGAACTGCTGCACCCGCGCCGAGAACGAGGCGGCGCTGGCCGGTTCCTGGCCGCTCTTGAGCAGGAACAGCATCAGGAAACCGTCGTACAGCAGGTCCAGCAGCGACTTGGCGGGGCGCGATCCATAGAAATCGGCGGCACGGGGCGGGAGCGAGGCTCCGGGCATCAGAGAGGGCGCGGCGGCGTTCATGGCGGGCTCTTTCGGTAAGCGTCGGGGTTGCGTCGGATCGGGGGATGGACAGGCGCCGGTCAGCGGGTGACGGCGATCAGGTCCAGCTTCAGTTCGGGAATGCCGGACGGCGCGTAGATGGCGATGCTGCGGGCCTGCAGCATGCGGTCGTACAGCGAGCCGCGCGTCTGCAGCGTGAAGTAGCACGCGCCCGGCTTGACCGGCACGGCCGGCGGCACCTGCGGCGTGTACACCAGCTGCACGCCGGGCATGGCCGACAGCACCAGCTTCTCGACGTCGTCGGGCGCGCCGACCTTGAAGCGCAGCGGCACCGTCTCCGCCAGTTCGCTGGCCGGCGTCGCGGCCGACACCGACAGGTACAGCGCGGTGGTTTCGTCGAGCTTGTCGGAATCGAGCCGGCCGACATGGAACGACGGCCGCAGCTCCTCGAGCACGATGGAGAAGTAGCGGGTCGAGATGACGGTGTCGAGCAGGTCGCGCAGGATCGTGTCCAGCTGCGCGAACGCGGCGCCGGGCTGTTCATGGCGATACACCGGCAGGTCGGCCAGCGTGTGCACCTTCGAGAAAGTCATCAGCGCGCCGGCCAGCCGCAGCATTTCCTGGAACAGGCGCTCGGGGTGCAACTGCGGGTTGTGGAACAGGTGCGACAGCGCCGAGTAGGCCTCGTTGGCGGTGTGCAGCAGCCAGAACGAGGCCACGTCGCCCGAGCGGAATTCAATGATGTTCTTGCTCGGCTCGCGATGAAAGCCATAGAGCGCGTTGACCTTGGCCTGCAGCGCGTCCAGCAGGCGGCGCAATTGCTCGAACAGCGCGCCGCAGGCCTGCACCGTCAGGCTGGGGGCGATGAAGCTGGTGTCCAGCTCGTAGCCCGCGCTGGCGGTGCGGCGCACGCGCGCCACCGGGATGGTCAGCAGCGCGTCGCGCGGCTCGTGTTCGGACAGCAGGCGCACGTTCTTGCGCAGGAACGCTAGTTCGGCGGTGCTGGCGTTGGTGTACAGGTCGGGGGCGGGGCGGTCGTGGTGCGCGTAGCGCGAGTCGAAGCCTTCCGCCTGCTGCGCATCGCGGTAATTGCCGCCGATGTCCTTCATGGGGTGCAGCGCCAGGTAGAACACCGCTTCGCTGGCGCCGTCCAGGCCGTCCAGCGCCACCGCGGGCGGCAGGTCGTCGTTGTGGGGCGCGTTGTAGATTTCGCCGTCGGGGAAGATCGCCGACAGCTCGGTGGCGCGCAGCATGCCGTTGGCGAGCGCCGCGGCATCGAAGCGCACGCTGCGCAGTCCCCATGAATACGGGTGCAGCGCGCGGCTCATTTCCGCCAGGCGGGCCTCATGGTAGGCGTCCTGCCGCTGAAAATGCTGGGGCCGCAGGAACAGCCCCTCTCCCCACAAAATCTTCGCTGAATAACTCACGTTGGCGGGCTCTCGTTTATGTGTCTATATGAAGAGGACGTTTCACGTACCGGATCCAGGGCGAGCGCTGGATTCAGTCAGGGCATTGCAACGAGCCAAGCCTGGATGGATCGAATGCCGGCATGCCGGGCGGCAGCACGATCTTGCCGGTGGCGACCGTCATGGCGCACGCGTGTGCGCCCAGGACGATGCCGCTGTCTTCGACCGATTTGACCTCGAACACGTATTTCCAGCGCTGTGGCGCGGGTGCGTAAAACAAGGCGGCAACGGCGATATAGGTGGCGCCCTTCGGCACTTTTTCGACGTTTTCGAAGCGCTGGCCGGGCGTCAATGTGATCTCGCGCGAAGCAATGAGACTGTCGCCCAATGCCGCCTTTTCCTGCTCAGTATCAACCAATTGCGTGAGCGGTGCGCGCTGAAATGCCTCGGCATTCTTCAAATAGTATGCTTTCGTAACGACAGCCGTTGGCTGGCCGCTGCTCGCATTCAAATTTTCTCCGGCGTGTATCGCCAATTTCACATCAGTGGGCGCATTCGGGTCCTTTTTCAGGCCCGCCGCATCGAGTGCCGTGCCGGTGATTCCGGCGACCGCGCCAAGGGCGGAAACCGCTGCACAACCCGTCATGACCGGGGCCACCGCGACCAGCATCGAGGCCGCCAAGCATCGCGATAAATTGAGATGTTTTGACATGGCTCTTTATACCGGATCATTGCGACAACATACAGATGGCGGCACGTTGAGCGACATTTCGTGGCAAGTTACATGACGTAATGCACTGTAGTGGTGTACTAACAAAAAGTTGTTGAAATACGCGGCCCTTGGTTACATCGGACACGTTCCCCAAAAATGCAACTTTCCCGGTATTTCCTCATAGGCGGTATGGTGGCCTTGATGGCCGGTTGCGCCACGACCAGCAAGCCCCAGACGGACGCCGAATACAAGCAATCGATCACCCGGGCCACCGAGACATTGGCCAATAAGGGAGGCGATGAAGCCGTGGTCCAATTCCAGGAAATCGCGCAGCGCAATCCCTCGCGCGGCGAGCCCTGGTCGTACATCGCCAAGATCCGTTTTGATGAACAGAAATACGGGGAAGCCATCGTCGCCGCGGACGAAGCGCTGAGCCGCGACGAGAACGATTTCACCGCCAAGACGGTGCGCGCCGTGGGCGGCCTGCGGGTCGCCATGCAATCGCTGGCGGACCTGCGCGCCGATGCGCTGCTGGCCGGCAATGCCCGCAATGACGCGGTGGCGCTGGCCGCCTCCATGCGCGAGACGCTGGGCCAGGACGTGCTGTTCCCCGAAGGCCGCAAGCCGCCGTCGCGCGGCACGCGTCCGCCGCCCAAGCCGCGCAACGACGCC
>NZ_CADIJR010000146.1 GCF_902859645.1 Achromobacter insuavis
CGGCCGGTGCGCGCGCCGGCTACAGGCGCTCGATCATGGCGCGCGCCGCCGCCGGCGCGCGTTCCTTGGCGCCATTGATGAAGAACGCGAACACGTCGCGCGCATGCGCCGCGCCGGCCGGCTTGCGCGGGTCGACCCGCGGCAGATCGGCCGGATCGCCGCCGCGCGCCCAGGTGCGCAGGCGGTCGGCCCACGCGTCCAGCACCTTGGGCGCATAGCCGGCCTTGAAGGCGGTGCTGGCGCGCATCAGCCGGGCATAGACGAAGTCGGCGGTGCGGTCGGCCAGCGACGGATAGTCCTCGCTGTCGGTGTAGACCGTGGCCACGTGGTGGCGCCGCGCCAGGTCCAGGTAGGCCTGGCAGGCGAAGCTGGCGTGGCGCACGTCCATCACGTGGCGCAGCGGCAGGCCGTCGACCTGGTCCGGCAGCAGCGCCAGGAAGGCGCCGAAATCGTCGGCGTCGAACACCTTGGTGGGCGCGAACTGCCACACGATCGGTCCCAGCTTGGGGCCGAGCTCGGCGATGCCGCCATGCACGAAGCGGTGCACCGATTCGCCGGCGCCGGCCAGCTCGCGGCGGTTGGTGGCGTAGCGCGATGCCTTGAGCGAGAACACGAAGCCGTCAGGCGTTTCGTCGCGCCACTTGGCGAAAGTGGCCGGCTTCTGGCTGCTGTAATAGGTGCCGTTGATCTCGATGGCGCTGAGCTGGCGGCTGGCGTACTCGAGTTCGCGCGCATGCGGCAGGCCTTCCGGGTAGAAGGGGCCGCGCCAGGGCGCGTAGGTCCAGCCGCCGACGCCGACGCGGATGGCGCCGTCGCGCGGGGCGGGCGGGGACGATGAGCGTGGCGGCATGGGCGGGTCCTCCCTGGGGCGTATCGACATTCAACGGCGCCGCGCGCGGGCCTGGCGGGCGCGCCGATCCGATCACTGTATCCCGGTCCGGCGGCCGCTCCCATCCGGTCACATTTAAAAGCGGCGCGGCTGTTGTATCCGGGCCGCGATGCCGGCCGTCGCCGCCGTTGCAGCGCGGCCTGCGGCGGGCGCGCAACACGCATGCCGCGGCCGTGAAAAATCCCGCTGTTCCGATACAGATTTCAGATAACGTGATGCTTCATCCCTTCACCATCGACCGGCCCGCGCCGGCGCATCATGCCTGACATTGCCAATCTCCTGACGTTCGCCCTGGTCGCCCTGGGCATGGTGCTCACGCCCGGGCCCAACATGATCTACCTGGTGTCGCGCTCGATTTCGCAGGGGCCCAAGGCCGGCCTGATTTCGCTGTCCGGAGTGGCGGTGGGTTTCATCTTCTACGTGCTGTGCGCGGCCTTCGGCCTGACCGTGCTGCTGATGTCGGTGCCCTATGCCTATGACGCGCTGCGCTTCGGCGGCGCGCTCTACCTGCTGTACCTGGCCTGGCAGGCGGTGCGTCCCGGCGGCCGCTCGCCGTTCCAGGTGCGCGAGCTGCCGGCCAGCAGCCCGCGCACGCTGTTCACGATGGGCCTGGTGACCAACCTGCTCAATCCCAAGATCGCCGTGCTGTACGTGTCGCTGCTGCCGCAGTTCATCCAGCCCGACCACGGCAGCGTGTTCACCCAGTCGATCGCGCTGGGCCTGACGCAGGTCGCCATCAGCCTGTCGGTCAACGCGGTCATCGCCATCATGGCCGGCTCGATCGCCGGTTTCCTGGCCGGCCGCCCGCTGTGGATCGTGATCCAGCGCTGGCTGATGGGCACGGTGCTGGCCGGCCTGGCCGTGCGCATGGCGCTGGACTCGCGCCGCTGAGCGCCTGCCGCTGAAGACGCGTTGCCGGACGCAGGCCGCCCCGGCCCGTGACGGCCCGCGCGTCAGCGCCGCAGCGTGACGGCCAGCCTGCCCAATTGCCGGACCAGCGCCGGAAACCGGTCGGCGCTGGTGTTGCCGTAGCCGATCACCAGGCCGTTGTCTTGCGGCTGCGGCGTGATGGCGAAGCTCGACAGCGCGTTCGGATTCATGCCCAGCTGGCGCGCCTGCTCGACGATGGCGCGGTCCGGGATGTCCGGCGGCAGCCGCACCGTCAGGTGCAGGCCGCTGTGGCCGCCCAGCACTTCATGGTCGACGCCCAGGTGCTGCGCCAGCGCCTCGCGCAGCGCCGCCTGGCGGTCGCGGTACAGCCGCCGCATGCGGCCCAGGTGGCGCGAGAACTGGCCGTTGTCGATGAAGGCGGCCATGGTCAGCTGCTCCAGCCGGTGCCCGCCGCGCAGCATTTCCGAGATCGACGGCATGGCCGGTTCCGCGATCGCCTGCGGCAGCACCAGGAAGCCCAGCCGCAGGGCGGGAAACATGGTCTTGCTGAAGGTGCCCACGTACAGCACCGGCGCGTCCGGCAGCAGGCCCTGCATCGCGGCGATCGGCTCGCCCTGGTGGCGGAATTCGCTGTCGTAGTCGTCCTCGATGATCCAGGCGCCGGCGCGGCGCGCCCGCTCCAGCAGGTCGAGGCGGCGCGCCAGCGACAGCACGGCGCCGGTGGGGTATTGATGCGTCGGCGTGGTCTGGATCAGGCGCGGCGGCCGGGTGCGCCAGTCCTCGTCGCGGATGGCGACGCCGTCGGCGTCGACCCGCATCGCCACCACGTTCAGGTCGCCCGCGTGGAAGGCCGACTTGGCCCCGCGGTAGCCGGGCTCCTCGAGCCAGGCGGTGTCGCCGGGGTTGGTCAGCAACTGCACGCACAGCGCCAGCGCGCCCTGCGCGCCTTCGGTGATGACGATGCGCGAGGCGTCGCAGCGCACCCCGCGCGACACCCGCAGGTATTGGGCGATGGCTTCACGCAGCGCCGGCTCGCCCACCGGCGGACCGTAGCCCAGGGTGGCGGCGGGGGCGGCCTGCAGCGCCCGGTCCTGGGCGCGGCGCCAGGCGTTGATGGGAAACTGGGTCAGGGCCGGCGTGCCCGGCGTGAGCGGCAGCGAGCCGTCATTGGGCGCGCGCGTCGAGACGATGCGCGACAGCCGCGTGGCGGTGCGAAAGGCCGGCGCCTCCGGTGGGGGCGGCGGTTCGGCGGCTTGCCTGGCGGCCTGCTTGGCGGCGCTGGCGGCGGTGGCCGACAGCGGCGCCACCCGGGTGCCCTGGCGGTCGGCGATGACGTAGCCTTCGGCGGTCAGTTGCTCGTAGGCGATCAGCACCGTATTGCGCGAGATGTCGAGCTCGTCGGCCAGCACGCGCGAGGCCGGCAGCTTGCCGCCGGCGGGCAGCTGGCCCGCCAGGATGGCCTGCTTGAGCCGCTGGATCAGCTGGCGCTGGCGCGGCAGGGCGCCTGGCCCGCGTGCCAGGGGGCTGGAGAGCAGGGCGGCTTGGTCGGTCATGGCTCTATTAAATCAAGAGGTCGTGGTGCTTTTTATCATGCCACGGTTTGGCTATCGTGGGAGCATGCCAGGGCCCGCCGCGACGGAAAAGCCCTGGCGGGCGTCCGCCACTGGCGGCGGCGTTCCCCAACCTGGATGAGGCCTCGCAGCATGCAACCCCGCGTCAACGAATACCAACAACCCGTCGGTCCCGCCCTGCCCGACTGGACGCCGCGTTCGCGTCCGCCCATGGCGATCGCGCAGGGCCGCTACTGCCGCCTCGAACCGCTGTCGGCCGAACGCCATGCCGCGGACCTGTTCCATGCCTTCAACCAGGCACCCGACGGCAGCGACTGGACCTACATGTCCGCCGGCCCGTTCGCCGACGAGGCCGCTTACCGCAAGTTCGCCGAACAGGCCCAGGCGCAGCCGGGCAGCGACCCGTTCCATCATGCCGTCATCGACCTGGCCAGCGGCCGCGCCATCGGTTCGTTGTCGCTGATGCGCATCGAACCCGCGCACGGCGTGATCGAGGTCGGCCATGTGGCGTTTTCGCGCCTGCTCAAGCGCACCCGCATCGCCACCGAGGCGCAGTTCCTGCTGATGCGCCGCGCCTTCGACGAACTGGGTTACCGCCGTTATGAATGGAAGTGCGACAGCCTGAACGCGCCGTCGCGCGCGGCCGCCACCCGTCTCGGCTTCCAGTTCGAGGGCATCTTCCGCCAGGCCATCGTGTATCGCGGCCGCAGCCGCGACACCGCCTGGTTCTCGATCATCGACAGCGAATGGCCGGCCCTGCGCGCCGCCTACGAGCGCTGGCTCAGTCCCGACAACTTCGACGCCGAAGGCAACCAGCGCCACGGCCTGGCGGACCTGATCGCCCAGGAAAAGGCCGCGTGCGCCTGATTCCCGTTGCGCTGGCGCTGTTCTGGGGCCTGAACTGGCCGGCGGTCAAGATCGTGCTGTCGATCTGCCCGCCGTTCACCCTGCGCCTGCTGGGGCTGGGCAGCGGCGCCTTGCTGCTGCTGGCGCTGGCGCGCGCCAAGGGGCTGTCGCTGCTGCCGCCGCGGGCGTCGTGGCCGGGCATCGTCATCGGCGGCATCCTGGCCGTGGCGGTGTTCAACCTGGCGGTGGCCTGGGCCCAGCTCAGCACCAGCACCTCGCGCGCCGCGGTGCTGACTTTCACCATGCCGATGATGTCGGCGCTGCTGGCCTGGGCCGTGCTGGGCGAGCGGCTGGACCGCCGCCGCGGCCTGGCGCTGCTGCTGGGCGGACTGGGCGTGGCGGTGCTGGCCTGGCCGGTGCTGCGCGCCATCTTTGCCGATCACGACCTGGCCGCCGCGCGCGGCCTGGTGTTTCCGCTCACCGCCGCCTTCGGGTGGGCCGCCGGCACGGTCTACCTGAAGCGCTGGCCGGTGATGGGGCACCGCATCGTGGTGACGGCGTGGCAGCTGGCGGTGGGCGCGGCCTGCGCGCTGGCCGGCGTGCTGCTGGCGGGCGAGGCGTTTCCGGCGCAGGGCTGGAGCCCGCGGGTGGCGGCGGCGCTGACGTTCCATATCGTGCTGGGCACGGCGGTGGCGTATTGGCTGTGGTTCGTGCTGAGCGAACGGGTCAGCGCCACGGTGGCGGCCTTGACCACGCTGATGGTGCCGGTGGTGGGCGTGCTGGGCGCGATGGCGCTGGTGGGCGATCGCCCCGCGGCGGCCGATTGGTGGGGCTTCGCGCTGGTGCTGGCGGGCGCGGCGCTGATCGTGTTGAACCTGGGCGGCGCGCGCCGGGCCTGACGGCCGGCGCGTGGGTCTGGTGCCTGGGTCTGGCGCCTGGCGCCTGGCGCCGGTCAGGCCCGCCGGCTGCGCCGCAGCTTCTCGCGCAGCAGGCCGGCGCCGCTCACCAGCGAGATGCCGGCCAGCACCATCAGCGCGCCGACCACGAATGCGCCGTCCAGCGGTTCGTCCAGGATCAGCACGCCGAACGACACGCCGAACAGCGGCGTCATGAACGACAGGATCGACAGGCGCGAGGCCAGGTAGCGCCGCAGCAGCCAGAACCAGGCCAGATAGCTCGACAGCGCCACCACCACCGACTGGAACGCCACGCTCAACATGGCCGACGGGGTGTAGCGGATGCCGGCGTTGCCGGTGGCCGCGGCATAGACCAGCAGCACCAGCGCGGCGATCGCCATCTGATAGAACAGCGTCTTGGACGGCGCCGCTTCCGACAGCGCGGTGCGCCGGATCGCGACCGTGGTGGCGCCCCACAGCAGCCCGCCCAGCAGGCCGAGGCTGTCGCCCAGCAGCATGTTGCTGGCGGCCGCGGCTGCTGGCTGCTGGCCGTTGCCCAGGAAGGCCACGGCGATGCCGCCGAACGCCACGGCCACGCCCAGCCATTGCAGCGGCGCCATGCGTTCTTCCGGCACGCGCCAGTGCAGGCCCAGCGCGGTGAAGATCGGCGCGGTGTACAGGAACACCGACATGTGCGAGGCGGTGGTGTACACCAGCCCCTGCGCGATCGCCAGGAACTCGAAGCCGAACAGCAGGCCCACCAGCACGCCGGCGCCCAGCGTGCCGTCGCGCCATGCGCGCGCGCCTTCGCCGCGCCACACCACCACGCCCAGCACCAGCGCGGCAAAGGCCGAGCGCAAGCCCACCTGCATGATGGGCGAGATGTCGGCGGCCACCAGCTTGATGGCGATCTGCTGGAAACCCCAGCACACGCACAGCAGCAGCATCACGCCGGTGGCCAGCGTGTCCAGGGGGCGGCGGGTGGGGGCCAGGCCCGCGACGGCGCTCACGGCAATTCGGCCGGGTAGCTGTCCAGCGCCAGTCCGATCTGCTGGCGCAGATCCCATTCGGCCAGGCTGGCCTGCACCGGACCGAAGAAGGCGCCGTCGCGCGTGACGAACATGGCCGGCAGGTGGAAGACCTCGTAGCGTTCCACCAGGCCGCCGTTCTCGCCGGCGTCGACCCAGCACACCCGTTCCACCGGCAGGTCCAGCTTGGGCAGCTGTTCGCGCGCGATGCGGCAGGTGCCGCAGGTGCGGCTGTGGAACACCAGCAGCGTCAGGCCGGGGGTGTCCAGCAGGTAGCGGTCGGCGGTGCTGTCGTTTAGTTCGATCTGGTCCATGGCGGCGTCGGGGTGAGGGGGGGGCGGGGTTAGCGGGACAATCTGCGATCCAGTTCCCGCACGGTCTGGTACAGCACGCGGGTGCCGTCCAGCAGTTGGGCCGGCTCGATCCATTCCTCGGGGCAGTGGCTGCGCCCGTTCAGGCAGGGGATGAAGATCATGCCGATGGGGCCGGTGGGCGCCATGTAGACGGCGTCGTGGCCGGCGCCG
>NZ_CADIJR010000147.1 GCF_902859645.1 Achromobacter insuavis
CGAGGACGGGCGGCGGCGCGGGCGGCGCTTGCGCGCGGCCGGCGCCGGGCCTTCGCTGGCGTCGCGCGGCAGGCGCGAGATTTCCTCGATCATGTCGGCGCGGGTGGCGTCGTCGGCGTTGGCCAGGTCCATCCACCACTGCGCCAGCACGCTGTCGAACTCGCCGGCGGCGGCGCGCAGCTGCAGGAAGTCGCAGGCGGCGCGGAAGCGCGGCTGTTCGATCATGCGGAAGATGGTCTTGCCCATGCGGCGCTCGAAGCGCGGCTGCATGAACCAGATCTCGCGCATGTCCGACGAGAAGCGGCGCTGGATCGCGAGCTTCTCGGTCTGCTCGTCGAGCACCGAGTCGGCGGCCTGCGACAGCGCCGGGATGGTGTGCTCGCCCTGGGCGCGCAGCTGCTTCCAGCGCACGTCCACCTGCTGCCACAGCAGCGCGGCGAACAGGAAGCTGGGGCTGATGGTCTTGCCGGCGCGTACGCGGGCGTCGGTGCGCTCCAGCGCCAGTTCCACGAAGTGCTCGCCGCCCGGCTGCTCCAGCACCACGTCCAGCAGCGGCAGCAGGCCGTTGTGCAGGCCGTCGGCGCGCAGCTGGCGCAGGCAGTCCATGGCGTGGCCGCAGGTCAGCAGCTTGAGCATCTCGTCGAACAGGCGCGAGGCCGGCACGTTCTCGATCAGGTCGGCCATGGTGCGGATCGGCTGGCGCGTGGCCGGGTCGATCGTGCCGTTGAGCTTGGCGGCGAAGCGCACCGCGCGCAGCATGCGCACGGGGTCTTCGCGGTAGCGCTTGGCGGGATCGCCGATGATGCGGATCTGGCGCTTCTTCAGATCGGCCACGCCGTTGTGGAAGTCGATCACTTCCTCGTTGTGCGGGTCGTAGTACAGCGCGTTCATGGTGAAGTCGCGGCGCGCCGCGTCTTCCTCGTGGGTGCCGAACACGTTGTCGCGCAGGATGCGGCCGTGGGCGTCGGTTTCCTGGTCTTCCGAGGCGGGCGCGCGGAAGGTGGAGGTCTCGATGATCTCCTGGCCGAACACCACGTGCACCAGCTGGAAGCGGCGGCCGATGATGCGGGCGCGGCGGAACAGCGGGCGGATCTGTTCGGGCGTGGCGTTGGTGGCGACGTCGAAATCCTTGGGCTCCAGCCCGACGATCAGGTCGCGCACCGCGCCGCCGACGATGTAGGCGTCATAGCCGTGCTGGCGCAGCACCTCGCACACCTTGATGGCATGGCGGGAGACGTTGCGGCGGTCGATGCCGTGCTTGTCGCGTCCGATGCGCAAGGGCCCCCGGGCTGCCGGCGCGAACAGTCGGCCGACGAATTTTTTTATGGTTTCGGTGATCATTTAGGACTTGGCATCTATGACGTGGTCGAACAGGTCGATCACTTGCCAGCCGCGTTCCTGGGCGATGGCGCGCAGGGTGGGGCTGGGGTTGGCGGCGATCGGACGGGTCACCTTTTCGAGCAGTGGAACATCATTGACCGAATCGCTATAGAAAAACGATTCGGAGAAATCCGCAAGTCCTAATCCCATGGCGCCCAGCCAGTCGTTCACGCGCACCACCTTGCCTTCCTTGAAGCTCGGGGTGCCGAGGATGCGGCCGGTGTAGCGGCCGCGCTGGACTTCGGCGTCGGTGGCCACCAGGTGGGGGATGCCGAAGGCGCGGGCGATGGGGGCGGTGACGAAGCTGTTGGTGGCGGTGACCACGGCGCACAGGTCGCCGGCTTCCAGGTGCGATTCGACCAGCTCGCGCGCGGCGGGGGTGATCGACGGGCGGATGACCTCGGCCATGAAGTCCTCGTGCCAGGCGGCCAGTTCGAACGGCGCGTGCGCCGCCAGCAGGCCCAGCATGAACTCGGCGGCCTGTTCGGCGGTGAGTTCGCCGCGGTTGTAGCGGTCCATCAGGTCGTCGTTGCGGCGGCGGGCCTCGTCCGGATCGCCGGCGCGGCCGGTGCGCGCCAGATAGTCGGCCCATTGGTAGTCGCTGTCGAGCGGCAGCAGGGTGTGATCCAGGTCGAACAGGGCGAGACGTCGGGAGGTCATGTGCGTTGTGAATCAGGGTCTGCGAGCATGGCGCGCAGCAGGGGCAGGGTGATGGGACGGCCGGTGGCCAGGGAATAGCGGTCCAGCGCGTCCAGCAACGCCGCCAGCTTGCGGATGTCACGCTCGTGGTGCGTCAACATCCAGTTGATGATTTCGGGCGCCAGGTGCAGGCCGCGTTCGGCCGCCTGGGCCGCCAGCGCCGCCAGCTTGTCGGCGTCGGACAGCGGGTCGAGGCGGAACACCAGGTCCCAGCCCAGCCGGGTGCGCAGGTCTTCGCGCAGCGGCATCGACAGCGTCGAGCGGTCGCCGGCCACGGCCAGCGCGAAGGCGCGGCCGGTGGCAGCCGATTCGCGCCAGCGGTTGTACAGGGCGAACAAGCCCGCCTGGCGGTGCTCGTCCATGAGGTGCACGTCGTCCACCGCCACGAACTTGGGCATGGGCGACTTGGAGTCGGCCTCGGCCAGCACGCGCAGGATGTTGGCGCTGTTGGCCGCTTCGATGTAGACGGCGTCGGGGCGCGCGGTCAGCGCGCGCAGCAGGTGGCTGCGGCCGCAACCGGCCGAGCCCCAGATATACAGCGCGCGGCCGGGAGCGAGCGTGCGCACGGCCGCCAGCGCCTCTCCGTTGGGACCGGCGATGTAGTTGTTCAGCGAGGGCGCTGGCGCGGGAAGAACGTCGAGCAGCAGCTGGCGGTTCATGAGAGGTTTATCGATCAGGCGGGTATAGCTAGGGCGAGCCCATGGCCGGCGGCGGCGTTGCCCGCCAGAAACTGGCAAAATCGCTATCGGCCAACCCTACACTTTAAACCACCCGGGGCGCCGGTGTCGCGTCCAAGCCCTTTGCCTGGCTTGGGTTTGCGCCAAAATGGCGCCGCGCCGGCCCGGGGCCGTCCCGCCCGCCGCGGACGGCTTTCGCCGGCCGCCGGCCTGGACCGGGCCGCAACATCGTAAAATGCAGGGCGTTCCACCCCAATTCCCAGCAATTGTTACATATCCCACGGCATTTCTCATGACGAATCAACCCAAAGCTCCCCTGACCTACCGTGACGCCGGTGTCGACATCGACGCGGGCGATGCCCTGGTCGACCGTATCAAACCGCTTGCGGCGCGCACCATGCGCCCCGGGGTGCTGGCCGGTATCGGCGGCTTTGGCGGCCTGTTCGAAGTGCCCAAGAACTACAAGGAGCCGGTGCTGGTCTCCGGCACCGACGGCGTCGGCACCAAGCTGCGCCTGGCGTTCGACTGGAACCGCCACGACACCGTCGGCATCGACCTGGTGGCGATGAGCGTCAACGACATCCTGGTGCAGGGCGCCGAGCCGCTGTTTTTCCTGGATTACTTCGGTTGCGGCAAGCTTTCGGTGGACACGGCGGCGTCGGTGGTGGGCGGCATCGCCAAGGGCTGCGAACTGTCGGGCTGCGCCCTGATCGGCGGCGAAACCGCCGAAATGCCGGGCATGTACCCCGATGGCGAATACGACCTGGCCGGGTTCGCCGTGGGCGCGGTCGAGAAGTCGGCCATCATCGACGGCAAGTCGATCAAGGTCGGCGACGTGGTGCTGGGCCTGGCGTCCAGCGGCGCGCACTCGAACGGCTACTCGCTGCTGCGCAAGATCCTGGAACGCGCCGGCGCCAAGCCCGACGACGACTTCCACGGCCAGCCGCTGGTCGACGTGGTCATGGCCCCGACCCGTATCTACGTCAAGCAGGTGCTGGCCGCGCTGGCCAAGCACGGCACCGCCATCAAGGGCCTGGCCCACATCACCGGCGGCGGCCTGCTCGACAACGTGCCGCGCATCCTCCAGGACGGCCTGTCGGCCCGCCTGCAGCGCGACAGCTGGGAAATGCCCAAGCTGTTCCAGTGGCTGCAGCAGCAAGGCGGCGTCGAGGACACCGAGATGTACCGCGTCTTCAACTGCGGCATCGGCATGGTGCTGGTGGTGGACCCGGCCCAGGCCGACGCCATCGCCGCCACGCTGCGCGAGCAGGGTGAAACGGTCAGCAAGCTGGGCGAGATCGTCGCCCAGACCGAAGGCATGCCGCAGACCGTGGTGGTCTGAGCCGGCTGGCCGCGCAATGAAAAAACCCGCCCTGGTGGCGGGTTTTTTCATTTCACGACGGGGCTAGAAGAACTTGACCCGCCCCTCGTCCTCGCGGAATTCTTCCCCCGTATCCAGATCCGTGCGCCACAGGGTGTCGTGAACGGACAGAAAGCCGCGCATATCCCGGTTGACGGCGCGCGCGTCTCGCCAGGCCGCCTGGAACCAGGCGATGTAGGTCTCCGTCATCTTGTCGCGCAGTTCATCGCCGAAATCATCGTCCTCGTTGTCCATGGCCTCCGTCAACGCGGCGTCGACCTCTGGCGGAATCAACGGGGACGGCAAGGCCAGCCGCAGGCCCCGGCCGCAGTAGCCGGAACGCGTGTTCAATGGAATCGCGACGGGCGCGAACGACTCCCAGTCGTATTCGATGTGAATGGCGTCCACGGTGTCCGCGGAAACGCCCTGGTCGAGCGTGAACGGACGCGCCTGCAGCAACCGCTGGATTTCGCTGATCAGGGCCTTGTTCTGCTTGCGCAGCATGGCGGCAAAGGACCGGTTCGCTTCGTCGATGTCCATCAGTTCGATCTCCAGTGATCAGGGGCCGCGGGGGGGCCGGTTGCATCGAAAGGTCAGGTCCGGGGGCGGGCGTCCCCGTGCGTCAGGACGCGTCGGCCAGCGCCGTGGCCACCGCGTCGATGGTCTGCGCCACCGCGTCGGCCGCCAGGCAGTCGACGATCACGCGCTCGGGCTGGGCCCGCAGCCAGGTGATCTGGCGCTTGGCCAGCTGGCGGGTGGCGGCGATGCCTTGCTCGCGGGCTTCGTCCAGGCTGATCTCGCCATCGAGATGGGCCCACATCTGGCGGTAGCCGACGCAGCGCACCGAGGGCAGGCCCGGGTGCAGGTCGGCGCGGGCATGCAGGCCGCGCACCTCGTCCAGCAGGCCGTTGGCCAGCATCGCGTCGAAGCGCTGTTCGATGCGCGCGTGCAGCGCGGCGCGCTCCGAGGGTTCCAGGCTGATGGTCAGGTAGCGGTTGTCGTCGCCGCCGGCGCTGGCGCGTTGGCGGCCGAGCAGCGCCGACATGGGCTGGCCCGACAACTGGCAGATCTCCAGCGCCCGCTGGATCCGCTGGCTGTCGTTGGGCGCCAGGCGCGCGGCGGTGACAGGGTCGAGCCGCGCCAGTTCGGCGTGCAGCGCCGGCCAGCCGTCGCGGGCGGCGCGCGCTTCGAGTTCGGCGCGCAGCGCCGGGTCGGCCTGCGGCAGGTCGTCCAGCCCGTCGCGCAGCGCCTTGTAGTACATCATGGTGCCGCCGGCCAGCAGCGGGATGCGGCCGCGCGCCGTGATCTCGCCGATCAGGCGCAGGGCGTCGGCGCGGAATTCGGCCGCCGAATACGACTGCGCCGGGTCGAGGATGTCCAGCAGGTGCTGCGGCACCAGGGCCTGCTCGGCCGGCGACGGCTTGGCGGTGCCGATGTCCATGCCCCGGTAGATGGTGGCCGAATCGACGTTGACGATCTCCAGCGGCCAGCGTTCGGCCAGCGCCAGGGTGGACGCGCTCTTGCCGGCCGCGGTGGGGCCGGCCAGGCAGATGACGAGGGGGGCGGCGGGCACGGGCAAGACCTATTGCCCGCGCAGGAACAGCTTGTCCAGATCGGACACCGACCATTGCACCCAGGTGGGCCGGCCGTGGTTGCACTGGTCGGCGCGCTCGGTGGCTTCCATCTGCCGCAGCAGGCCGTTCATCTCTTCGATCGTGAGCTTGCGGTTGGCGCGCACCGAGCCGTGGCAGGCCATGGTCGACAGCAGTTCGTTGCGCTGTTCGGTCAAGAGGCGCGACACGCCCACGCCGGCCAGGTCGCGCAGCACGGCGCGGGCCAGCGTCTCGATGTCGCCGCGCGCCAGGATGGCGGGCACCGAGCGCACCGCGATCGAGGTGGGGCCGGACGGCCGCATCTGGAAGCCGAGGTCTTCGAGCTGTTCCTCGAATTCCTCGACCACCGCGACGTCCTTTTCCTGGGCGTGGAACACCACCGGCACCAGCAGGTCCTGGCGCGGCAGGCTGCGCGCGTCCAGCGCCTGCTTGAGCTGTTCGTAGACCACCCGTTCGTGGGCGGCGTGCATGTCCACCAGCACCATGCCGCGGCGGTTCTGCGCCAGGATGTAGATGCCGTGCAGCTGGCCGAGCGCCATGCCGAGCGGATGCTCCTCGTCGGCCGGCAGCGTCGGCGCGGGCGCGGCCTGCGGCGCCGGCGCCGCCACGTCGCGCAGCGGCTCGACGCGCGCGGCGGTGTCTTCGGTCAGCGGGCGATACAGCGACTGCCAGTCGGCGGCGGGAATCCCGGCCGGCTCGGCGTGCAGGCGGAACGGCACTTGCGTATGCGGGCGCTGCGGCGTCGGCGAGGGCCGCAGGCCGTAGGCGGGCGCGGCGCCCGGGCTG
>NZ_CADIJR010000148.1 GCF_902859645.1 Achromobacter insuavis
GCCCGCGGCCAGCGGCCCGCCGGCGTCGAGCGTGCGCGCCAGCTGCGTGGCGTCTTCGGGCAGCTCGCCCTCGGCGGCCACGGCCTGGCCGTCGGCCAGCAGCACCGCCGCGCCCTGCACGCCGCGCGAGCGCGCGACGCCATCATGCAAGGTGTCGCGCAGGCCGAAATACTGTTCCAGCGGCTTGCCCAGGCGCAGGCCGTTCTCGATATTGCCGGCGACGCGGCGCGCCACCACTTCGACGCGGTCGGCGGTGGTGTCCACCACCAGCCGGTTCAACGCCGACAGGCTGAGCGCGCCGATCAGCGCCTGCGCCAGCAGCAGCACGGCCAGACAGGCCAGAGTGACTTCCAGTACCGGGCGACGACGCAACCCATCGAGCACTACTTGTATTGGTTCGCTACGCATGGGGCCACGCCGTCGCAAAGTATTTACACACGGGCACTAATGGTATTTACAATTAATGCAAATTGCATCCTATTTCACGCCTTCACCTCATCCGCCGCCTATCGCCCCCATGTCGTTGCGCTCGCTCCGTAGCAAGATTTTTCTACTGGTCGTAGCGCTGCTCCTGGCGGTCGCGGCATTCGTGATGCTGACCTCGCAGCGCAACGTCACCCGCACGGTGATGAACAGCGAGCGCCACGCCGTCAGCAACGTCATGGAACTGGTGCTGCGCGACGCCGAGGCCCGCTGGGGCGCGTTGCTGGCCGACAAGATCTCCACCGTGCGCAGCGGCCGGCGCCAGCTGATGCAGAGCGGCACCGTGGTGGCCGCGGCGCTCGGCACCTACGCCGACCTGGCCGAGCGCGGCATCATGACGCCCGGCGCCGCCAAGGGCATGGCGCGCGCCTGGATCAACCACCTCAAGCTCGACGACCGCCGCTACGCCTTCGTCTACGACGCCGACTTCCAGGTGCTGGCCAGCGGCAATCCCGACATGATCGACCGCGACCTGTCGTCGCTGTCCGACTTCAAGAACCGGCCGCTGGCGCAGGCGCTGCTGGAAGAGAGCCGCACGTCCGGCTACGGCTTCGCGATCTACCGCTGGCCGCCGTCGGCGCAGCGCGGCGACGGCGAGACGCGCTACGCCTACTTCGGCTATTTCCGCCCGTGGAACTGGGTGTTCGCCATTTCCGACAGCGCCCAGGACGTGATCGAGCAGATCGAGACGCGCCGCGCGCAGCTGGAAAACTCGGTGCGCGACACGCTCTCCAAGATGACGCTGGCGCAATCGGGCTTTATCTTCATCGCGGCCGATGACGGCCGCATGATCGTGCCGCCGCCCGAGGCCCGCGCCGGCCTGCTGGACGCCAAGGACGGCGGCGGCGAAACGCTGCGCGCCCTGCTGGCGCGGCAGGACGGCGGCGGCAAGCTGCGCAGCCTGCGCTTCGACGGCGGCGACGGCCCCTGGCAGATCGAGAGCGCGCGCTTCGCGCCGCTGGGCTGGACCGTGGTGGCGGTGGTGCCCGAGAGCGACCTGACCGCGCCGGCGCAGGAACTGCTGAACCGGCAGGCGCTGATCTTCGTGGGCATGATGCTGGTGGCGCTGGTGTGCGCCTGGCTGGTGGCGGCGCGCATCGTGCGGCCGCTGGAAACGCTGACCCACTACGCCCGCCTGCTGCCCGAACAGGACCTGACCGCGGAATCGGCCGTGCCCGCCCACATCGCCGCCCTGCCCGACAAACACAAGGACGAAGTGGGCCGGCTGGCGGCCTCGTTCCTGTTCATGGACCGCAAGCTGCGCGAGAACGTCGCCCGCCTGATGCGCGAGACCACCGCGCGCGAACGCTTCGAGAGCGAGCTGAACATCGCCCGCGCGATCCAGCTCGGCCTGCTGCCGGTGCCGCTGTCGCCCATCACCCGCGAGCAGATCGACCTGAACGCCGTGATGCTGCCGGCCAAGGAAGTGGGCGGCGACCTCTACGATTACTTCACGCTGCCCGACGGCCGGCTATGCCTGGCGATCGGGGACGTGTCGGACAAGGGCGTGCCGGCGGCGCTGTTCATGGCGGTCACGCGCACCCTGATCCGCGCCACCGCCGAGGACGAGACCGACCCGGCGCTGATCATGCAGAAGATCAACAACCGCCTGTCCGAGAACAACCCGAACATGATGTTCGTCACGCTGCTGATCGGCGTGCTCGACATGACCACGGGCGAACTGCAGTGGGCCAACGCCGGCCACCTGCCGCCCGCGGTGGTGGGCGCCGACGGCGTGGTTCGGCTGCTGGAGGGCCGCAGCGGCCCGGCCTGCGGCGTGCAGGAAGACCTGACCTACCGCTGCCTGTCGACGATGCTGGCGCCGGGCGAAATGCTGGTCGGCTACACCGACGGCATCACCGAGGCCGTCAATCCGCAGAATGCGCAGTATGGCGATCCGCGCCTGCTGGCCGTGCTGTCCAATCCCCCCGTGCCCGCGGCCAACCTGGCCAAGCGTCTGCTGGAAGACGTGCAGGCGTTCGCCGACGGCGCGGAACAATCCGATGACATCACATTGATCGTGATCCGCCGCCCATGAAGACATCGTTGCCCACCCTATTGCTGAGCCTGGCCCTGCTGGCGCCCGCCGCGAGCCTGGCCCAGGCGGCGACGCCCGCGGCCAGCCAACCCACGGCAGGCGCGGCCGCCGCGCCCCAGGTCTTTCCCACCAAGCCGGTGCCGCGTCCCGACGGCAAAAAATGGCGCATCGGCTATTTCGAGAGCGGCGACTACAGCGAATACCCGCGCACGCTGCGCGTCACTGTGGACGGCCTGCAGAAGCTGGGCTGGATCACCGTGCCCGCCATTCCCGACGGCCTGAACGGCAAGCAGATGTGGGAATACCTGGCCGACAACGCCCGCAGCGACACGCTCGAATTCGTGCGCGACGCCTGGTGGCAGCCCGGCAACTTCGACGCCGCGCAGCGGCCGGCGGTGCGCGCCGCGATCAAGCAGCGGCTGGAGGAAAAGAAGGACATCGACCTGATCATCGCCATGGGCACCTGGGCCGGCCAGGACATGGCGGGCATGGGCGCGCCGGTGCCCACCATCGTCGCCTCGACCAGCGACGCCGTCGGCGCCCGCATCACCCGCTCGGCGCAGGACAGCGGCCTGGACAACCTGCACGCACGCGTCCAGCCCGAACGCTATCAGCGCCAGGTGCGCCTGTTCCACGAAATCGTGCCGTTCAAGCGGCTCGGCCTGGTCTACGAAGACAGCCCCGAGGGCCGCACCTACAGCGCGGTCGACGCGGTCGAGCAGGTGGCGCGCGAGCAGGGCTTCGAGGTGCTGACCTGCAACGCGCCGTCCAACGGCATCGCGCCCGAGGTGGCGACCCGCAACGCGCTCGAATGCTATGCCAAGCTGGCGCCGAAGATCGACGCGGCCTACGTCACGGTGCACCGCGGCGTCACGCCGGTGTCGATCGACACCGTGGCCGAGATCCTGCGGCAGGCGCGCGTGCCCAGCTTCTCGATGCTGGGCTCGGAAGAGGTCAAGCACGGATTGCTGCTGAGCCTGGCCCAGGCGGACTACTCGTACGTCGGCCTGTTCTACGCCGAGACCATGGCGCGCATCTTCAACGGCGCCAAGGCGCGCGAGCTGAGCCAGGTCTGGATCGACCCTGCCAAGATCGCCTTGAACCTGCAGACTGCCCGCGTGATCGGCTTCGATCCGCCCGTGGATATCCTGCTGGCGGCCGACGAAGTCTACGAGGCCCGGTAACCCCCTGTTTCCTTGGCGCGGACCGAAACCGCGCGATGGCATAAAATCGGCTGACGTGTCATGGCGATGGAACTAAAGCGCCAACCGGGTTACTCAATCACAGGGGCTGTTGAATCTCCTATGGGCCCGATCTCGGACACGCCGGATTTATTGGCTGCATGACAATTTCATCGGTTACCCCTTCATCGCCGTTCGTCTCTCTCGAAGCCTTCGCCAAGGCGGCGGAGAGCGGGCAGGACGTCTATGTCGACGTCGCGGGCGAAAAACTGCAGGTCCTGGGCATGGGCGCCACGCCCGGCGGCCGCAGCGTGGCATGGGTGGCGCCCAATGTCGACACGACCGAAATGTTCGCCCAGGCGCTGGCCCGCAGTTTTGGCCAGGGCATCGCCAGCGCGGTGTCGCGCGAACTCGGCCTGGAGCCCAACCCCGGCAAGCCGCTGTCCGCGCGCACCGTCGCGCTGGCGCTCGACATGGCGCAGACCTCGCGCGACGCGCTGTCCGGCGTCGATTTCCTGACGCGCCTGGCGCTGTCCGCCACCAACGGCGCGCCCGCCTTCCAGCAAGCCTGTAGCGACGCCGGCGTGGCGCCCGCCAGTCTCGACGCCGCCCGCCGCGGCGCGCTGGACCAGGCCATGCAGGCCCGCTTCGACCAGGCCGCCCAGTCCGGCCAGAGCCCGGTCTCCCTAGGCACCGCCGCCGGCTGGCTGCGCGACCTGCTCAAGGCCGGCTAAGACCGTCCCGCCGCGTATTCCGACCCGCGGAATCCCGCCAGAAACGGTTTACTTGTTTTTACATTTCTGACGACGAAAACGCGATTTTTGCCTCAATATTTCGATTTTCGAAATATTGTGACACGTGTAAGCTGCGATAATTCGCGGCATGCCGGTAGTAACTTGTAGCTTCATACACGTTTCTTTTCGCCTCCCATGACCAACCCCAGCGATTGCACAGCCGCTTCCCAGGAAGCGGAGTTGCCGCCCATTCGCGCTGACGAAGGGCAGGGTTGGGACACGGGCGAGGAATACCTGCTGCGCGACCTGGTGCGAGAGCACTCCACCCGGCTGCAACGCTTCATCATCAAGCATATCGGCAACACCACCGAGGCCGAAGACCTGGCCCAACAGGCCTTTGTCGAAGCGGCCCGCTCGTACCGCAGCTTTCGCGGCGAATCGCAACTATCCTCCTGGCTCTACGGCATCGCGCTCAACCTGGTGCGCAACTACCTGTCGCGCGCGCCGGAACGGCGCCACGATTTCGTCAGCGACAGCGTGCTGGCCGAACACGCCAGCAGCGATCTGCCCCCCGACCGCGCGCTCGAGCAGAGCCAGACCCTGGCGCTGTTGCAGGAATCGCTGGACGAGCTGCCCGAGAACATGCGCGACATCCTGCTCATGGTCGGCATCGACGAAATCTCGTACGAAGACGCCGCGGCCCTGCTGACCGTGCCGGTCGGCACCGTGCGCAGCCGCCTGTCGCGGGCGCGCGCGGCGCTGCGCGACAAGCTGGCCCAGAAGGGCCTGCGGCTCGACGACTGAGCCGCCCGCCACTACGGCGCCCTGCCCGTGCCCGGCGCCGCCACCGGCTCGACCTGAATCACCGGCCCCTGCTGCGCGTTCGACTTGCCTTCCAGCACCGGCGCGGCCGTCGGCGTGCCATCCAGCCATTCCGAGGCGCGCACCGGTCCGCTGCTGCGGCGCAATTCCACGTTCGGCCCGAACACGATGCGGGTGCGCTGGCTCTGCGCCAGGTCGAGGTATTGCCCTGGCGTCATGCGGTCGCCGCCCCAGGTGGCGTTGAGCATCGGGCCGGTGCCGGCCGCGCCGGGCGTGGCCACCACTTCGCCATTGATCGCCACCACCTTGGGCCGGATCAGGAACAGGCGCTCGCGCCGCTGCACGGTCTTGGACTTGTTGGAGAACAGCAGCCCCAGCCCCGGGATGTCGCCCAGGATCGGCACCTTGTCGACCTGCTCGGAATTCTGGCTGCTGTTGTAGCCGCCGATCAGCAGCGTCTGGTCGTTGCCGACGATGGCCAGGGTGCTGATGTTGCTCTTGCGCACCGTGGGCAGGTTGTCGATCTGCCGCTCTTCCTGGATGCGGCCGTCCTCGATATCCACCGTCAGTTCGACGCGCGCGCCGTTCTTCGATTCGATATGGCGCGGCGTCACGCGCAGCGAAGTGCCGACGGTCACCGGCGTCACGGTGGCCACGCGCTCGCCGCGGGTCTGGATGTAGAACGTGTCGGACAGGTCGATCATGGCGCCCAGGTTGTCGGCCGTCAGGATCGACGGCTGCGACAGGATGTTGGCCTGGCCCTTGGTCTGCAGCGCGCGCAGGCGCGCCGCCAGCGTGTTGCCGACGCTCACGCCGATGGTGCCGGGCGACAGCGCCGCGCCGCTTTCCAGCGGCAGGCCGCCGCTGGGGCCCAGGCCCAGGTTGCCGTAGCCAAAGGTGGTGGAGCCGGCGCGCGCGCCCCAGGTCACGCCCAGTTCGCTGACGAGATCGGAGTTGACGTCGACGATCATCGCCTCTATCTCGACCAGCGTGCTGGGCAGGTCGAGCTGTTCGATCAGGCTGCGGTAGATGGGGATGCGGTCCGGGATGTCCTGCACGATGATGGCGTTCAGGCGCGCATCGGCCTGCACCGTGGGCTCGCGCAGGCGCAGGCCCGACTTGCCCGCGACGCCGGACGCGGGCGCCTGGCCCCCGCCCTGCCCCGCGGC
>NZ_CADIJR010000149.1 GCF_902859645.1 Achromobacter insuavis
GAGCAGGCCCAGTCGGACGCGGCCCGGGTGCGCGAGCTGCGCGCCCAGCTGGAAGTGGCCAACCTGCCCGGCCGCCAGGATCAGCGCCGCGCCCAGGCCGCCCAGGTCGAGGCGGCGCGCGCGACGCTGGCGCAGGCCGACTGGACCCTGGCGCAGAAGCGCCTGGCGGCGCCCACCGCCGCCCTCGTTTTCGACACGCTGTACCGCGTGGGCGAATGGGTGCCGGCCGGCAGCCCGGTGGTCAGCCTGCTGCCGCCCGGCAACATCAAGGTGCGCTTCTTCGTGCCGGAAACCGTGGTCGGCACGCTCAAGCCCGGGCAGCAGGCCACGGTGCGCTGCGACGGTTGCGGCGACCCGGTGCCGGTGCGCATCGACTACATCTCGCCCCAGGCCGAGTACACGCCGCCGGTGATCTACAGCCGCGAAACCCGCGGCAAGCTGGTCTACATGGTCGAGGCCCGGCCCGCGGCGGACGCGGCCACGCGGCTGCATCCGGGCCAGCCGGTCGAGGCGGCGCTGCAATGAACGGCGCCCCCGCCCGTCCCGCGGCCGAGCCCGGCTACGTCATCGACGTGCACGGCCTGAACAAGCACTTCGGCAACAAGCACGTGGTCAACGACGTCTCGCTGCAGGTGCGCGAAGGCGAAATCTTCGGCTTTCTCGGCCCCAACGGCAGCGGCAAGACCACCAGCATCCGCCTGATGTGCGGCCTGCTGACGCCCGACTCGGGCAGCGGCACCTGCCTGGGCTACGACATCCTCAAGGACAGCGCCGAGATCAAGCGCCACGTCGGCTACATGACGCAGAAGTTCTCGTACTGGGACGACCTGACCATCCGCGAGAACCTGGACTTCGTGGCCCGCATGTACGGCATGCCGAACCGCCGCGAGACCGTTGACCGCGCGCTCGAGGACCTGGGCCTGCAGACCCGCGCCAACCAGCTCACCGGCGCGCTGTCCGGCGGCTGGAAGCAGCGCCTGGCGCTGGCCGCCTGCCTGCTGCACGAGCCGCGCCTGCTGCTGCTGGACGAGCCCACCGCCGGCGTCGACCCGACCGCGCGGCGCGACTTCTGGGAACAGCTGCACGAGCTGGCCGCGCGCGGCATTTCGGTGCTGGTCAGCACCCACTACATGGACGAGGCCGAGCGCTGCCACAAGCTGGCCTACATCTCGTACGGCAAGCTGCTGATCCAGGGCACCGCCGACGAAGTCATCGCCCAGCAGCGCCTGACCACCTGGGCCATCCACGGCCACGACCTGGTGCCGCTGGCGCAGCGGCTGCGCGGCGCGCCGGGGGTGGACCAGACCGTGGCCTTCGGCACCGCGCTGCACATCAGCGGCCGCGACGCCGCCGTGCTCGAACGCACCCTGCGCGAGGTCGTGGCCGGGCAGGACCTGCGCCTGGAACGCATCGACACCAGCCTGGAGGACGTCTTCATCTACCTGATGAACCGCTCCGACGACAACTACGCGAGTCCGGCATGAGACGCCACCTGGAGGGTTTCTCGTGGTCGCGCTGGTGGAGCATGGTGCTCAAGGAATTCCTGCAGCTGCGGCGCGACCGCATCACCTTCGGCATGATCGTCGGCATCCCGATCATGCAGCTGGCGCTGTTCGGCTACGCCATCAACACCAACCCCAAGCAGTTGCCGACCGCTGTCATCGTGGCCGACCACAGCCCGTTCACGCGCAGCTTCGTGGCGGCGATGACGGCGTCGGATTACTTCAACATCGTCGAGACCCTGCCCGACGAAGAGGCCGGCCGCGCCGCGCTGGCGCAGGGCCGGGTGCTGTTCGTGCTGACCATTCCGCCCGACTTCTCGCGCCAGCTGCTGCGCGGCGAACGGCCGGCGCTGCTGATCGAGGCCGACGCCACCGACCCGATGGCGACCGGGCTGGCGATCGGCTCGGCCACGCAGCTTGCGCAGGCGGTGGCGCAGAAGGACCTGACCGGCCCGCTGGCGCACCTGGCCGGCGGCCAGCCGCCGTTCGACGTGCGCGTGCACCAGCTCTACAACGAAGAGCAGATCTCGCAATACAACACCGTGCCTGGCCTGATGGGCGTGATCCTGACCATGACGCTGGTGATGATGACCGGCCTGGCCATGACGCGCGAACGCGAGCGCGGCACCATGGAAAACCTGCTGGCCATGCCGGTGCGGCCGCTGGAGGTGATGACCGGCAAGATCGTGCCCTACATCGCCATCGGCCTGATCCAGGCCACCATCATCCTGCTGGCGGCGTACTTCGTGTTCCACGTGCCGTTCCTGGGCAACCTGGTGACGGTGTACGTGGGCGCGCTGATCTTCGTGGCCGCCAACCTGACCGTCGGCATCACGCTGTCGTCGCTGGCGCAGAACCAGCTGCAGGCGATGCAGCTGACGATGTTCTATTTCCTGCCCAACATGCTGCTGTCCGGCTTCATGTTCCCGTTCCTGGGCATGCCCAAGTGGGCGCAGTACCTGGGCAACCTGCTGCCGCTGACGCACTTCAACCGGCTGATCCGCGGCATCCTGCTCAAGGGCAACGGCTGGTGGGACCTGTGGCCCACCATCTGGCCCATGCTGCTGTTCACCGTGGTCGTCATGACCGCCGCCGTGAAGTTCTACCGCCGCACCCTGGATTGAAGGCCGCCATGCCCCGCCCCCACCTGCCCTCCGCCCGCCGCGCCGCGCTCGTGGCCGCCTGCGCCCTGTTGCCCGGCTGCGCCGTCGGACCGGACTTCGAGCGCCCCGCCGCGCCGCCGGTCGCCGCCTACACATCGCCGGCCGACAGCGCCGCCCCCGCCAGCGGCGCGCAACCGCGCCTCACCGGCGCCGACATCCCGGCCCAATGGTGGCGCCTGTTTCGTTCCGACGCGCTGGACGCGCTGGTGCGGCAGGCGCTGGACGCCAGCCCGACCCTGGAACAGGCCCGCGCCCGGCTGCGCCAGGCCGGCGAGGATCTGAACGCGGAGACCGGCGGCCGCCTGCTGCCGGCCGTCGACGCCAACCTGTCGGCGACCCGGCAGAAGGTCGATCCGTCCGCCTATGGCGTGCCGGTGACCGAGCAGCCCGCGCCGTTCACGCTCTACAACGCCTCGATCGACGTGTCCTACACGCTCGATGTGTTCGGCGGCAACCGCCGCGCGCTGGAGGGGCTGGCCGCGCAGGTCGACTACCAGTCGCACGAACTGCAGGCCGCGCGCATGACGCTGGCCGCCAACGTCGTCACCACCGCCATCCGCCAGGCCGACCTGGCCGCGCGCCTGGCCGACACCCGCGAACTGCTGGCGGCCCAGCAGCGCCAGCGCGACATCATGGCGCAACGCCTGCGGGCCGGCGGCATCGCCGAGGCCGACCTGCGCAACCAGGAACTGCTGCTGGCGCAGACCGCCGCCACCGTGCCGCCGCTGGAATACCAGCTGGCCCAGGCCACGCACCAGCTGGCCACCTACCTGGGCCGGCCGCCCGCCGCCTGGCAGGCGCCGCCGCTGCGCCTGGCCGACCTGGCGCTGCCGGCCGAGATTCCCACCGGGGTGCCGTCGGCGCTGACCCGCCAGCGGCCCGATATCCTGGCCGCCGAGGCCCTGCTGCACCAGGCCTCGGCCGATGTCGGCGTAGCCACGGCCAACCAGTACCCGCGGTTCACCCTGACCGCCAGCTTCGGGTCGCAACGCACCCGGGCCGGCGATATCACCGATGGCGTCAATGTGTGGAACCTGGGCCTGGGGCTGGTGCAACCGCTGTTCCGTGGCGGTGAACTGCGCGCCCGCACGCGCTCGGCGCAGGCGGCCTACGAGGCCGCGGCGGCCAGCTACCGGCAGACCGTGCTCGATGGTTTCCGCCAGGTGGCCGACGCCCTGCGCGCGGTGCAGACCGACGCCCAGGCCTACGACGCCTATGACGCCGCCTGGCGCCGCGCCGACGACGCCGCCCGCATCGCCGGCGACCGCTACCAGGCCGGCGGCATCAGCCACCTCAGCCTGCTCGACAGCCAGCGCCAGCTGCTGCAGACGCGCATCGCCCGCAGCGCGGCCGATGGCGCGCGCTACGCCGACGTTGCCGCCCTGCTGCAGGCGCTCGGCGGCGGCTGGTGGAACGAGCCGCCGGCGGCCCCCGCCGGCCCCGCGCCCTAGCCCGAAAACCCGCGCCGATACAGGCCTTGCCGGATCATGTCCGAGAATTCGGGTCAGAAAGTGGCGTTGTGCGACGTTTAGGAATCCGTTGTATCCGATGCATCATGCATGCGCTCAAGCTGCACTGATCTCGACAACGATTCATGAATGACCTACTAGACCTGATCGTCTTCTCGCCCGATGCCCACCGACGCGCGCGCCGCTGCGACGCGCTGGCGGGCATGGGCTTCTCGCCGCGCGGTTGCGAGGACTCGAACGGCCTGTTCCGCCTGTTCCAGGCGCGGCGCACGCCGCTGCTGGTGATGGAAGCCGAACTGACCGATCTCTGCATGGCCGTGGCCGGCCTGCGCGCCATGGACACCACCGCCGGCATCGTCGCCGTCTCCACCTTCGACTCCCCCGAAAACCGCATCCTCGGCCTGCACTGCGGCGCCGACGCCTGCTTTCCGCCCGACGTGGCCACCGCCGAAATCGCCGCCGCGCTGCAGGCGCTGGTGCGCCGCGTGCCCGTCAGCGGCCGGCGCCCGGCCGACCCCGACGTGCGCGCGCCGGCCGCCGGCCCCGCCGAAGCCACCGGCAAGTGGCAGTTCCAGGACGCCGCCTGGACCCTGGTCAGCCCGCGCGGCACACGCCTGCCGCTGACCCAGGCCGAACGCGACTTCCTGCTCAAGCTGACCACCAGCCCCGACAAGCGCCTGCCGCGCGGCGACCTGCCACCCGGCGACCCGCAGGCCGGCCGCGAATCCGTGCGGCGCACCGACGTGGTGGTCAGCCGGCTGCGCCGCAAGGCGCAGGAGACCAACATGGAATTGCCGATCCGCACCGTCTGGGGCTGGGGCTACGCCTTCACCGGCGACATCTAGCCCGCGCCGCCTGCCGGGCGGCGGCGTATCATGCGGCATGGCCCGCCGGATCCCCGGCGCCGGCCTTGCCAACCCACCGTTTCCCGCCATGGAAGTCTACGATCGCCTGCAGGCCCTGCTGACCGAACACCAGGCCCGCTACCGCCTCATTTCCCACCCGGCCGCCGGCCGCTCGGTGGAAGTCGCCGCCGTGCGCGGCACCGCCGTCAGCCAGGGCGCCAAGGCGCTGGTGTGCCGCGTCAAGATCTCGTCCAACCAGCGCAGGAACGTGCTGGCCGTGTTCCCGGCCGACCAGCAGGCCGACCTGGAAGCCATCGCCCGCGCCGCCGGCGGCAAGAAGGCCTCGCTGGCCTCGCAGGACCTGGCGCGCGAACTGACCGGCTGCGAGATCGGCGCGATCCCGCCCTTCAGCTTCAACCCCGACCTGCACCTGCTGGTGGATCCCAGCCTGCGCCAGCGGCACGATGAAATCGTGTTCAACGCCGGCCGGCTCGACGCCTCCATCCTGATGGCGACGGACGATTATTTCCGCCTGGCCGCGCCGCAGGAAGCGCCGCTGATCAAGGGCCAGGGTTAACCGGCGCGGGGCCGTCGTGCCACAGTCAGCCGAGCGCCGCGCCCGCACCTCCAACATGCGCTGGCTGATGAGCCTGGCGCACATGGAGCCGTCGCCGGTCAGCCGCTGGGTGGCGCTGCGCGCGGCACTGGCCATCGGCCTGCCGACCGCCGCCGGCCTGCTGCTGGACCAGAGCGCGGCGGCCGCGCTGGTGGCGCTGGGCGCCCTGCCCGCCATCACCGGCGACAACGGCGGCCCGTACCGCAACCGCGCCCTGTCCATCGGCAGCACGGTCTTCGGCGGGGCGCTGGGCTACTTCCTCGGCACGCTGCTGGCCGGCCACGGCCTGTTCAGCATCGCCGGCATGACCGTGCTGGTCCTGATCGCCAGCCTCATCGGCACCTTCAACAACATTGCCGCGGTCGCCACCCTGCAATTCGCCACCTACGTGATCGTCGGCGCCAGCCTGACCTCGCCGCTGCCGCCCTGGCTGCCCTCGGTGCTGGTGGGCGCGGGCGGCCTGTTCGGCCTGGCGCTGACGCTGCTGGGCTGGGTGGTCAATCCCACCGCGCCGGAGCGGGCGGCGGTGGCGCTGGCCTACCGCAAGCTGGCCGCGATGTACGCGGCCATCGGCACCTCGCGCATCATGACGGCCCGGCGCGACATGGAGGCTGCCATGGCCACGGCCTACGACACCCTGCTGGCGGCCCGCCGCCGCGCCGCCGGGCCCTCGCCGCGGCTGGCGCGGCTGGCCGCGCAGCTGCAGGCCTG
>NZ_CADIJR010000150.1 GCF_902859645.1 Achromobacter insuavis
CGACCGCGGCGGCGCGCCGCGCGAACGCGGCCGCGAATGACGACCGGGCCGCGCGGCCAAGCCGCGTGGCCCGTGCGGGGTCTGCCTCGATCCCGCGCCAGCCACGCCGGCCGCCCCCGGATCGACCACCCGAAGCGGTCCGACATCGCATCGACTGACACCGCGCTGACAACCTTCGGGCTGGCTTCCGGCGGGCGGCGCGGCTACAGTGGAAACCTTGACGCCGCCTTGCCGCGCACCGTTCACCGGAGACACCCATGAAGCGCCTTGCCCCCCTGTTCCTCGCCTGCGGCCTGCTGGCCGGCACCGCCGCCCACGCCGCCCTCAACGTCGGCGCGCCCGCCCCCGACTTCAGCACCCAGGCCTCGCTCGGCGGCAACGTTTTCACCTTCAAGCTGGCCGAGGCCCTCAAGCAGGGGCCGGTGGTGCTGTATTTCTACCCGGCCGCCTTCAGCAAGGGCTGCACCATCGAGGCTCACGACTTCGCCGAGGCCACCGACGAATACAAGTCGCTGGGCGCCACCGTCATCGGCGTCTCGGCCGACGACATCGACACCCTGAACAAATTCTCGGTCAGCGAATGCCGCAGCAAGTTCGCGGTGGCGGCCGACGGCGACGGCAAGATCATGAAGGCCTACGACGCGGTGCTGGACGCGCGGCCCGACCGCGCCCAGCGCGTGTCCTACGTGATCTCGCCCGAAGGCAAGATCCTGTACGAATACACCAACATGAATCCCGAGGCGCACGTCACCAACACCATGAAGGCGCTGCGCGACTGGAAGGCCGGCAAGAAATAACGCCGCCACCGTGAAAACAAGGGAGGGCCGAAGCCCTCCCTTTTTTCATTCCCCCGGAAGCCCCGGCCCATCCAGGACCGGCCGCCGCGCTGCCGTCAATGGAACGGCCACACCGTCGGATGCGTGCCGGGCGGGTTGGACGGCCGGGTCCAGCGCGCCGGCGTGAGCGAGAACTGCGCCGCATGGCGCACCGCGATCAGCTCGCCGAATCCCGACGCCTCCGTTTCCATCAGGCCTTCGAAGCCCGGCAGGGCGCGGTTCAGCCCGCCTTCGACGCGGCCCAGCGTGCGCAGCCAATGCGCGGTCTGCGCCAGCGACACCCGCACATGCCAGCTGCCGCCCTCGGTGGCCTGGCGCGCCAGCGCCACCTGCGCGCCGAACGCCATGAGGTAGCCGGAGGCGTGATCCAGGATCTGCATCGGCAGCGCCCGGGGCGCTTCCTGGCCGGCGGCCTCGGCCTCGGCATGGTTGAAGCCGGCGGCGGTCTGCACCAGCGAATCGAAGCCGCGCCGGTTGGCCCACGGGCCGGTGGCGCCATAGGCCGTCAAGGACACGTAGACGATGCCTGGCCGCAGGCGCGCCGCGTCCTGCGGACCGAACCCCAGCGCGGCCATGCCGCCGGGACGGTAGCCCTGCACCAGGACGTGCGCGCTGCGCAGCAGGTTGGCCAGCGCGATGCGGCCATCGGCGGTGTCCAGGTCGGCGTGCACCGACAGTTTGCCGCGGCTGGTGTCGATGAGGTTGGCGATATTGGGCAGGTGCGGCGAATTCACCAGCATCACGTCCGCGCCGTAGGCCGCCAGGGCCCGGCCACAGACCGGACCGGCGATGATGCGGGTCAGGTCCAGCACGCGGATGTCCTGCAGCGGGCGCGGATCGTGCCCATACTTGGGCAAGGGCCGCGGATCGGCCTCGCCGATGCGCTCGATCGTCAGCAGCGGCTGCGCCGCGATCGCCTGGCCCTGGGGATGGCGGTCCCATTCATCGAAACTGCGCATCGCGGTGACCACCATGCCGGCGTCCGCCGCCACCTGCTCGAAGTCCTGCGCGCGCCAGCGGCCCAGCGCCTGCTCGACCGCTTCGCGGGTGGCGCCGTCGCCGGTCGGACAGCCCAGCAAGGCCAGGGCGCCATCGCGATGATGCGGAAAATTGGCATGGATGCGGACCCAGCCGCCGTCGCCGCAGCGGTAGACGCCAGTGATCGGATCGCGCGGATCGGGCGCGGCGCCGTTGATCAGGAAATGACTGCGGCATTCCTGGGCGGCGTGCAGCATATCCACGCCGACCTGCTGCCGCTCGCCGCCGCGCAGGTGCCAGATCTCGGCCGCGGCCAGGGCCGCCGCCGCCATGCTGACCTGCGCCGCGGTGCCCACCGCGAAGGACGATGGCAGCACCGGTTCGGCGCCAGTCAGCACCGCGTGCTCGAGCGACTCGTCCGGCAGGTCGAGCGAGCGCCAGAGCTGTTGCAAGACGTCGCGTGGCGTCTTGGTGGCGGATGAGCGTCCCCTCAGGAAGGACGCGCGGAAATCCATCAGATGTCCCATGGCGTTTGTCTTTTTACTTTGTCGTTGAATGATTACATGGCGCTGGCCGCCGCCGCGTCAATATGCCGGGAGCGCCAGCGTGTTTCATGGTTTGACCGGCGTTTCGGCCGATTTCCCGGGGCCCGCGCGCGCCGCCCCTGCGCCCGCCGGCGAACCGCCCGCCGCCGGCGCCGTCACATCTACTCGTAGTTTTTACATGGTGTGGGCAGCCTGCCGGACCCGCGCGAACGCGCCGGCCGGCGCGATAGAATGCCAGCCTTGCCGCGCCCTCCCCGCCGCCCCTTTTCCGGACCGACCGCTCCCATGCATACCCTGATCTGGCTGCGCACCGACCTGCGCCTGCACGACAACCCCGCCCTGGCGGCCGCGGCGCAGGCGGGCACGGTCACCGCCCTGTTCATCGCCGCGCCGGGACAATGGCGCCGCCACGGCGAGGCGCCGGCCAAGGTCGACTTCTGGCTGCGCAACCTGCGCGAACTGTCGCAAGACCTGGGCCGCCTGGGCATTCCGCTGAAGCTGCTGACGCTGGACACCTGGGACCAGGCGCCCGATGCGCTGGTCGGCTTCTGCCGCGAGCACGACATCGCGCAGGTCCACGCCAACACCGAATGGGCCGTCAACGAGCGCCGCCGCGACGACGCCGTGGCGCAGCGCCTGGCCGAGGCCGACATCGACTGGACACTGCATCACGGCGCGTCGCTGCTGCGTCCGGGCACCGTGCTGACCGGCAAGGGCGACTGCTACCGCGTCTATACCCCGTATGCGCGCGCCTGCCGCGAACGCCTGCGCAGCGCGCCGCTGCGCGCGGTGCCGGCGCCCAGGCCGCAAACCGCGCCGGCCTGGCGCGCCGACCCGCTGCCCGACGCATTCGACGGCTACGCGCCCGCCAGCGACGCCATCCGCGCGCTGTGGCCCGCCGGCGAGACCGCCGCGGGCGACCGATTGGACGCCTTCGCCGATGGCGTCATCGACGCCTATCGCGACGAGCGCGACTTCCCCAGCCTGCCCGCCACCAGCTGCCTGTCGCCGTACCTGGCGGCCGGCGTGCTGTCGCCGGGCCAGGCCCTGCGCGCGGCCCAGGCCGCCAACCACGGCGAGCTGGAAAGCGGCAACGCCGGCGCCGCCACCTGGATCAACGAACTGCTGTGGCGCGAGTTCTACCAGCACCTGCTGGCGGCCTGCCCCGAACTGTCGATGCACCGGCCGATGAAGCCGGAAACCGCCGCGGTGCCGTGGCGCGACGCGCCCGACGACCTCGCGGCCTGGCAACAGGGCCGCACCGGCCTGCCGATCGTCGACGCCGCCATGCGCCAGCTGCTGGCGCTGGGCTGGATGCACAACCGGCTGCGCATGGTCACGGCCATGTTCCTGTCCAAGAACCTGCTGATCGACTGGCGCCTGGGCGAAGCCTGGTTCATGGCGCACCTGGTCGACGGCGACCTGGCGGCCAACAACGGCGGCTGGCAATGGAGCGCGTCCACCGGCGCCGATTCGGTGCCGTACTTCCGCGTCTTCAATCCGCTGTCGCAATCGCGCAAGTTCGATCCGCGCGGCGCGTTCCTGCGCGAATGGCTACCCGAGCTGGCTCACCTGGACGACAGCGCCATCCACGATCCCAGCCCGATGGAGCGCGCGGCGGCCGGCTATCCCCTGCCCATCGTCGACCTGCCGCAGAGCCGCCTGCGCGCGCTGGAAGCCTTCGGCAACCTGCCCAAGGCCTGAGCCGCGCCGGCCAAAATCGTCCATCACATCACGGCCGCGACCTTTTGCGGCCGTTTACGTTTCGCATCGTTTCAAAATATCTTGATGTAGATCAACCCGGCGATATCGCCCGTCCCCGATGATCCGGCAGCAGCAACACGCCCCCGCCCATCAGAGGACGAAAGACGCATGCGCAACAACCAGCCGGTCTACGACAAGGAATACACGCTTCACGACGAGCAGTACCTGATCTCGCGCACCGACGCCCGCGGCCGCATCATCTACGCCAATCCCGCGTTCGTGGAGGTCAGCGGCTTCACCCGCGAGGAGCTGGTGGGCGCCGCCCACAACATCGTGCGCCACCCCGACATGCCGGAAGAGGCGTTCGAGGACCTGTGGCGCACCATCCAGCGCGGCGAATCCTGGACCGGCGTGGTCAAGAACCGCCGCAAGGACGGCGGCTTCTACTGGGTGCTGGCCAACGTCACCCCCATCATCGAGCGCGGCGAGACGGTCTGTTATGCCTCGGTGCGGGTCAAGCCGACCCGCGCCCAGATCGAGGCCGCGGACGCCGCCTACCGGCAGCTGCGCGCCGGCACCGCGCGCGGCTTCAGGCTCAGCCGCGGCCAGGTCAAGCCGACCGGCCTGCGCGGCGTGTTGGCGCGGCTCAAGATCTGGCGCTTGACCGGCGTGCGCTCGCGCATGCTGGCCTGGGCCATGCTGGCCTCGACGCTGTTCCTGGGCGCGGCCGGCGTGGCGCTGTACGGCATGCTCGACCGCATGAGCACCGAGGAAATCGCGCTGGCGGCGGCCATGCTGGCCAGCGGCGTGATCCTGATCTTCGCCTCGGGCTGGGGCTTTGCCCGCTCGATCACCGGCCTGCTGGTGACCGCCACCGACTTCACCCGCCAGATCGCCGCCGGCAACCTCAGCACGCCGCTGCCGCCCGCCAGCATCCGCGACGAGATCGGCGCCCTCAAATTCTCGCTGGAGGTGATGCGCAAGAGCCTGGTCAGCATCACCCGCGACGTCCACAACGGCATCGAGAGCGCGCTGACCTCGGCCGCCGAGATCGCCGACGGCAACGCCGACCTGTCGGCCCACACGCAGCGCCAGGCGGCCTCGCTGGAGGAAGCCGCCGCCAGCATGGAACAACTGGCGTCCACGGTGAAGCAGACCGCCACCAACGCGCATGGCGCCGATCAGATGGCCAATCAGGCCTCGGACGTGGCCAAGCGCGGCGGACAGGTGGTGGACGACGCGGTGCGGGCGATGCAGGGCATCGTGCACAGCACCTCGCGCATCAGCGAGATCGTCGGCATCATCGACGGCATCGCCTTCCAGACCAACATCCTGGCGCTGAACGCCGCGGTCGAGGCGGCCCGCGCCGGCGAGGCCGGCAAGGGCTTCGCGGTGGTGGCGTCCGAAGTGCGCAGCCTGGCGCAGAAGAGCGCCACCGCCGCGCGCGAGATCAAGGAACTGATCGAGGCGTCGAACCACAAGGTCGAGGATGGCGTGCGCCACGTCGAGCGCGCCGGCGAAGCGATGCTGGACATCGTCGAGTCGGTGCGGCAGGTGACCCAGATCGTCAACGAGATCGCGGCCACCTCGAACGAGCAGCACACCGGCATCGACAACGTCAGCCGCACCATCTCGGAAACCGACAGCGCCGCGCAGAGCAACGCGGCGCGGGTCGAGCAGGCCAGCCTGGCGGTGGACAACCTGCGCACGCGCGGCGCGCAGCTGCGCCATGCCATCGAGGTGTTCCGCATCGCCGGGGCCCAGACCGTGCTGCCCAAGCGCGCCGCCGCGCCGGCGCCGGCGGCGCTGATACCCGCGCCGCGCCAGGGGCAGCCGTTGCTGGAACGGCGCGCCTCGTGACGCCCGCGGCGGCGCGGATTCGGACGCAGGCGCCGGATCGGCCCGC
>NZ_CADIJR010000151.1 GCF_902859645.1 Achromobacter insuavis
AAAGACAAAACCCCACAGGCGAGAGCCTATGGGGTTTTGCGGAATAAAAGCCTGACGATGACCTACTTTCACAGACGTCCGTCCACTATCATCGGCGCAAAGGCGTTTCACTGTCCTGTTCGGGATGGGAAGGAGTGGTACCACCTTGCTATGGTCGTCAGGCGTAACTGGTTGAGAGATTGTCTTTGGGGACAACCGCTCCAATCTTGGAAGAAGCGCAACGTGTGGGGATCAGAGGCTAGCTCGATGATCCCGCACAGTGGGTGTAATTGGTGTTGGCTGGCTGCTGACGGGGCAGCCAGATTTTGTATTGAACGACACTTGGAACGCTATATCACCAGGTCATAACCATCAGTGTTATAGGATCAAGCCTCACGAGCAATTAGTATCGGTTAGCTTAACGCATTACTGCGCTTCCACACCCGACCTATCAACGTCCTGGTCTCGAACGACTCTTTAGGGGGATCAAGTCCCCGGGATACCTAATCTTCAGACGAGTTTCCCGCTTAGATGCCTTCAGCGGTTATCTCTTCCGTACTTAGCTACCCGGCAATGCCATTGGCATGACAACCGGTACACCAGAGGTACGTCCACTCCGGTCCTCTCGTACTAGGAGCAGGCTCCGTCAAGTATCCAACGCCCACGGCAGATAGGGACCAAACTGTCTCACGACGTTTTAAACCCAGCTCACGTACCTCTTTAAATGGCGAACAGCCATACCCTTGGGACCGGCTACAGCCCCAGGATGAGATGAGCCGACATCGAGGTGCCAAACACCGCCGTCGATATGAACTCTTGGGCGGTATCAGCCTGTTATCCCCAGAGTACCTTTTATCCGTTGAGCGATGGCCCTTCCATTCAGAACCACCGGATCACTATGTCCTGCTTTCGCACCTGTTCGACTTGTCAGTCTCACAGTCAAGCACGCTTATGCCATTGCACTATCAGCACGATTTCCGACCGTACCTAGCGTACCTTCGAACTCCTCCGTTACACTTTGGGAGGAGACCGCCCCAGTCAAACTGCCCACCATGCACTGTCCCCGATCCGGATAACGGACCAAGGTTAGAACCGCAAACAAACCAGGGTGGTATTTCAAGGATGGCTCCACGTGATCTAGCGACCACGCTTCAAAGCCTCCCACCTATCCTACACAGGCCGGTTCACAGTCCAATGCAAAGCTACAGTAAAGGTTCATGGGGTCTTTCCGTCTAGCCGCGGGTAGATTGCATCATCACAAACACTTCAACTTCGCTGAGTCTCAGGAGGAGACAGTGTGGCCATCGTTACGCCATTCGTGCAGGTCGGAACTTACCCGACAAGGAATTTCGCTACCTTAGGACCGTTATAGTTACGGCCGCCGTTTACCGGGGCTTCGATCAAGAGCTTGCACCCCATCACTTAACCTTCCGGCACCGGGCAGGCGTCACACCCTATACGTCGACTTTCGTCTTTGCAGAGTGCTGTGTTTTTAATAAACAGTCGCAGCCACCGATTCTCTGCGACCCCATCATGCTAAGCGCGCAGGCGCTTCACACTACCGGGGTATACCTTCTCCCGAAGTTACGGTATCAATTTGCCGAGTTCCTTCTCCTGAGTTCTCTCAAGCGCCTTGGAATATTCATCCCGTCCACCTGTGTCGGTTTGCGGTACGGTCTCGTACAGCTGAAGCTTAGAGGCTTTTCTTGGAACCACTTCCAATCACTTCGCAAGCAATGCTCGCTCGTGCCATACCCTTGATTTACGCGCCCGGATTTGCCTAAGCGCCATCTTCGATATGTCAACAGGGACATCCAACACCCTGATGATCTTCCGCGATCCGTCCCCCCATCGCACTGTACGACGGTGCTGGAATATTAACCAGCTTCCCATCAGCTACGCATCTCTGCCTCGCCTTAGGGGCCGACTCACCCTGCGCCGATGAACGTTGCGCAGGAAACCTTGGACTTACGGCGAGGGGGCTTTTCACCCCCTTTATCGCTACTCATGTCAGCATTCGCACTTCTGATACCTCCAGCAGCCTTTACAAGCCACCTTCGCAGGCTTACAGAACGCTCTCCTACCGCGTGCACAAAGTGCACACCCGCAGCTTCGGTTTATCGCTTAGCCCCGTTACATCTTCCGCGCAGGACGACTCGATCAGTGAGCTATTACGCTTTCTTTAAAGGATGGCTGCTTCTAAGCCAACCTCCTGACTGTCTATGCCTTCCCACTTCGTTTCCCACTTAGCGATAATTTGGGACCTTAGCTGGCGGTCTGGGTTGTTTCCCTCTTGAGTCCGGACGTTAGCACCCGGTGCTCTGTCTCCCAAGCTGTACTTGCGGGTATTCGGAGTTTGCCATAGTTTGGTAAGTCGCCATGACCCCCTAGCTATAACAGTGCTCTACCCCCCGCAGTAATACTTGAGGCACTACCTAAATAGTTTTCGGAGAGAACCAGCTATTTCCAGATTTGTTTAGCCTTTCACCCCTATCCACAGCTCATCCCCTAATTTTTCAACATTAGTGGGTTCGGTCCTCCAGCACGTGTTACCGTGCCTTCAACCTGGCCATGGATAGATCATCTGGTTTCGGGTCTACACCCAGCGACTGAATCGCCCTATTCGGACTCGCTTTCGCTACGGCTTCCCTATTCGGTTAACCTTGCCACTGAATGTAAGTCGCTGACCCATTATACAAAAGGTACGCAGTCACCCCACAAGGAGGCTCCTACTGTTTGTATGCATACGGTTTCAGGATCTATTTCACTCCCCTTCCGGGGTTCTTTTCGCCTTTCCCTCACGGTACTGGTTCACTATCGGTCGATCACGAGTATTTAGCCTTGGAGGATGGTCCCCCCATCTTCAAACAGGATTTCACGTGTCCCGCCCTACTTTTCTTACGCTTAGTTCCACACACAAAATTTCGTCTACAGGGCTATCACCTGCTACGGCCGGACTTTCCATTCCGTTCGACTATCTTGCATGCTAAAACGTAAAGGCTCTTCCGATTTCGCTCGCCACTACTTTCGGAATCTCGGTTGATTTCTTTTCCTCGAGCTACTGAGATGTTTCAGTTCACCCGGTTCGCTTCCACTGACCTATGTATTCAGTCAGGGATACTCCTTGCGGAGTGGGTTTCCCCATTCGGACATCTGCGGATCAAAGCTTGTTTGCCAGCTCCCCGCAGCTTTTCGCAGGCTACTACGTCCTTCATCGCCTGTGATCGCCAAGGCATCCACCATATGCACTTAGTCGCTTGATCCTATAACGCTGTAGGCTATAGGACCTGAGTATTAGCGTTTGTGCCGTTCATAAGTTTCAAAGCAGTCTGAAGTTATTCACTTCAGTCTTGAGAACTTGGAACAAAATTAATGCAATCACAACCCGTACTTATCTTCATCGACTTGCGCCGAGTACTTGATAAGTACATTTCGTTGTGCTTCTTCCAGATTGTTAAAGAACGAATATAGCTGTTAGGTAAAACCTAACTCATAAGACCGTGAAGACATTATCTGCACGACGCTATGAGTTAGCCTCTACGACCACACCAGACACAAAGTCTTGGTGGAGGTGAACGGGATCGAACCGATGACATCCTGCTTGCAAAGCAGGCGCTCTCCCAGCTGAGCTACACCCCCATATTCACGGTATCAACTACCTGCGAATACTTGGTGGGTCTGGTTGGATTCGAACCAACGACCCCCGCCTTATCAAGACGGTGCTCTAACCGACTGAGCTACAGACCCAAAACCTTCTCGGATCAGTAGTCAGGAGTCATGGACACAGGGAGGAATCCCTCTACCCAAGCCCACAACCGATCCCAGCTATATATCAAACAACCGATAAGAGTGGACGCTTAACACGAGCACTAAGCTCTGAAAGGAGGTGATCCAGCCGCACCTTCCGATACGGCTACCTTGTTACGACTTCACCCCAGTCATGAATCCTACCGTGGTAATCGCCCCCCTTGCGGTTAGGCTAACTACTTCTGGTAAAACCCACTCCCATGGTGTGACGGGCGGTGTGTACAAGACCCGGGAACGTATTCACCGCGACATGCTGATCCGCGATTACTAGCGATTCCGACTTCACGCAGTCGAGTTGCAGACTGCGATCCGGACTACGATCGGGTTTCTGGGATTGGCTCCCCCTCGCGGGTTGGCGACCCTCTGTCCCGACCATTGTATGACGTGTGAAGCCCTACCCATAAGGGCCATGAGGACTTGACGTCATCCCCACCTTCCTCCGGTTTGTCACCGGCAGTCTCATTAGAGTGCCCTTTCGTAGCAACTAATGACAAGGGTTGCGCTCGTTGCGGGACTTAACCCAACATCTCACGACACGAGCTGACGACAGCCATGCAGCACCTGTGTTCCGGTTCTCTTGCGAGCACTGCCAAATCTCTTCGGCATTCCAGACATGTCAAGGGTAGGTAAGGTTTTTCGCGTTGCATCGAATTAATCCACATCATCCACCGCTTGTGCGGGTCCCCGTCAATTCCTTTGAGTTTTAATCTTGCGACCGTACTCCCCAGGCGGTCAACTTCACGCGTTAGCTGCGCTACCAAGGCCCGAAGGCCCCAACAGCTAGTTGACATCGTTTAGGGCGTGGACTACCAGGGTATCTAATCCTGTTTGCTCCCCACGCTTTCGTGCATGAGCGTCAGTGTTATCCCAGGAGGCTGCCTTCGCCATCGGTGTTCCTCCGCATATCTACGCATTTCACTGCTACACGCGGAATTCCACCTCCCTCTGACACACTCTAGCCCGGTAGTTAAAAATGCAGTTCCAAAGTTAAGCTCTGGGATTTCACATCTTTCTTTCCGAACCGCCTGCGCACGCTTTACGCCCAGTAATTCCGATTAACGCTTGCACCCTACGTATTACCGCGGCTGCTGGCACGTAGTTAGCCGGTGCTTATTCTGCAGGTACCGTCAGTTTCACGGGGTATTAACCCATGACGTTTCTTTCCTGCCAAAAGTGCTTTACAACCCGAAGGCCTTCATCGCACACGCGGGATGGCTGGATCAGGGTTTCCCCCATTGTCCAAAATTCCCCACTGCTGCCTCCCGTAGGAGTCTGGGCCGTGTCTCAGTCCCAGTGTGGCTGGTCGTCCTCTCAAACCAGCTACGGATCGTCGCCTTGGTGAGCCGTTACCCCACCAACTAGCTAATCCGATATCGGCCGCTCCAATAGTGCAAGGTCTTGCGATCCCCTGCTTTCCCCCGTAGGGCGTATGCGGTATTAGCTACGCTTTCGCGTAGTTATCCCCCGCTACTGGGCACGTTCCGATACATTACTCACCCGTTCGCCACTCGCCACCAGACCGAAGTCCGTGCTGCCGTTCGACTTGCATGTGTAAGGCATCCCGCTAGCGTTCAATCTGAGCCAGGATCAAACTCTTCAGTTTAATCTCTGTATTTGTTTCGTATTTCTTAGTTCCGAAGAACCGAGTCATACGTCGCTACTCAAAGGAAGTGAGGTATGTTCTTAAACTTGACGTCTAAGGTACTTCACTTCTAGTGAGCACTTGATTTCATTGTGCTTGTGACCGAAGTCACAGTGCACTCGCATCAAGCGCCCACACTTATCGGTTGTTTAATTGTTAAAGAGCGGTACTACTAAATTCGGTACTACTTACTGCATCTTCTGCTTTCTTCGGCGATTTCGCTTTCGCGTCGACCGCTGTGTCAGCAGCAGAGAAACGAGATTATGAAGAAGTTTTTATCGTTTGTCAAGTCAGCGTCGTTTGATTCACTTCGCTTTCTTGCCTACGACCTCTTCAGGTCTCACCAGGCTCGCACCCGGCTTTCTCTTTAGCAGCTATCGAAATATCAGGGTTAACCCTAAGTTTTCGGTAACTGCCAAGCCTGAAACTATAACACAACTTTTGCAGATTATGCAACCGGCTTTTGCCTAATTTGCATCC
>NZ_CADIJR010000152.1 GCF_902859645.1 Achromobacter insuavis
CGCCGGTCTGCGCCGCGCCGCGCGTGGCGGCCGGGCTGCGCGGCGAAGGCGGCGCCGCGGCCCGCGTGGCCATCGAACAGGTCTCGCCCGCCGTCGATGGCGGCGCGCATCCGGTCAAGTGCCGCGTGCACGAGCAGGTGCGCGTGGGCGCCGACATCCTGATGGACGGCCACGACCGCCTGGCGGCCGAATTGCGCTGGCGCGCCGACGACGAAGCAGCCTGGCGCAGCGTGCCCCTGACGCTGACCGGCAACGACCGCTGGGAGGCGGCCTTCCGTCCCGCCCGCATCGGCCCGCACACGTTCCAGGTGACCGCCTGGCATGACGGCTGGGAGACGTTCCGGCATGAGTTCGAAGTCAAGCACGCGGCCGGCGTGAGCCTGCGGCTGGAGCGCCAGGAAGGCCTGCAACTGCTGCGCGAAGCCGACCAGCGCGCCGGCCAGGATGCCGCGTCCGGCCCCGGCGCCGGCCTCATCAAGCGCGCCCTGCGCGCCTGCGCGGCGCCCGAAGTCGACGCCGAACCCGACGCCGCGCTGATCGGGATGCTGCTCAGCCCCGCGCTGGCGCAGGCCATGCGCGCCCACGACGGCCGGCCGTTCCAATCCGTGTCGGCGCCCTACCCGCTGTGGGTCGACCGGCCGCAGGCCACCCACGCCGCCTGGTACGAACTGTTTCCGCGCTCGCAGGCGGCCGAACCGGGCCGCCACGGCACTTTCGACGACGTCATCGCGCGCCTGCCCGACATCCGCGAGATGGGGTTCGACGTGCTCTACCTGCCGCCGGTCCACCCCATCGGCCTGGCCAACCGCAAAGGCCGCAACAACAGCCTGCAGGCCGGTCCCGACGACGTCGGCAGCCCCTACGCCATCGGCTCGCCGGACGGCGGCCACGACGCCATCGAGCCGCGCCTGGGCACCCTGGCGGATTTCCTGCGGCTGGTGCGGGCCGCCCGCGACCACGGCCTGGAAATGGCGCTGGACTTCGCCATCCAGTGCTCGCCCGACCATCCCTGGCTGGCCCGCCATCCGGACTGGTTCTCGTGGCGTCCGGACGGCTCGTTGCGTTATGCCGAGAATCCGCCCAAGAAATATCAGGACATCGTCAACGTGGCGTTCTACGGCCCGCCGCCGCGCCGCGCCCGCAAACTCGGCCTGTGGCGCGCGCTGCGCGACATCGTGTTGTTCTGGGCCGGGCACGGCGTGCGCACCTTCCGGGTCGACAATCCGCACACCAAGCCGCTGCCGTTCTGGCAATGGCTGATCGCCGAGGTGCACGCGCGCCACCCGGACGTGCTGTTCCTGTCCGAGGCCTTCACCCGTCCCAAGATGATGTACCGGCTGGCGAAAGTGGGCTTCACGCAGTCGTACACCTACTTCACCTGGCGCAACGACAAGGCCGAGCTGCAAGCCTATCTGCAGGAGGTCTCGCAGCCGCCGGCCGCCGATTTCTTCCGGCCGCACTTCTTCGTCAACACGCCGGACATCAACCCCGCGTTCCTGCAGACCAGCGGCCGCGGCGGCTTCCTGATCCGCGCCGCGCTGGCCGCGCTCGGCTCGGGCCTGTGGGGCGTGTACAGCGGCTTCGAACTGTGCGAGGCCGCGCCGGTGCCGGGCAAGGAGGAATACCTGGATTCGGAGAAATACGAACTGCGCCAACGCGACTGGCGCCAGCCCGGCAACATCCGCGCCGAGATTGCCCGCCTGAACCAGCTGCGCCGCGCCAACCCTGCCCTGCAGAGCCACCACGGCCTGACGCTGGCGGCCAGCGGCAACGAGCGCGTCATCGCTTTCGCCCGCGCCACGCCCGGCAACGGCAACGTGATCCTGGCGGCCATCAGCCTGGACCCGTTCCATCCCCAGACCGCGCGCGTCGAGCCGCCCTTCGCGCTGTTCGGCGCGCCCTGGCCCGACAGCCTGGTCGCGGAGGACCTGCTGGCGGACCGGCGCGACACCTGGCACGACGCCCGCGCGGTGGCGCTGTCCCCCGATCAACCCTATCGCATCTGGCGGCTGTCGCGTCATGGCTGACGCCGCCGGGAAGGCAAGACCATGATCAGTGAAACCCAGCCCCAGGACGACGGCCTTTGGTACAAGGACGCGGTCATCTACCAACTGCACGTGAAGTCGTTCTTCGATTCCAACGACGACGGCGTCGGCGACCTGCCAGGACTGATCTCCAAACTGGACTACATCGCCAACCTGGGCGTGGACACGATCTGGCTGCTGCCGTTCTATCCGTCGCCCCGGCGCGACGACGGCTACGACATCGCCGACTACCGCGGCGTGCATCCCGACTACGGCACCGTGGCCGACGTGCGCAAGCTGATCCGCGCCGCCCATGCGCGCGGCCTGCGCGTGATCACCGAGCTGGTGGTGAACCATACCTCCGACCAGCATCCGTGGTTCCAGCGGGCGCGCGCCGCGCGCCCCGGCTCGGCCGCGCGCAACTTCTACGTCTGGTCGGACAACGACAAGGCCTACGCCGGCACCCGCGTCATCTTCTGCGACACCGAAAAATCGAACTGGACCTGGGACCCGGTCGCCAATGCCTACTTCTGGCACCGCTTCTACTCGCACCAGCCCGACCTGAACTACGACAACCCGCAAGTGCTCAAGGAAGTGCTGGCGGTGATGCGGCACTGGCTCGACATGGGCGTGGACGGCCTGCGGCTGGACGCCGTGCCCTACCTGGTCGAGCGCGAGGGCACCAACAACGAGAACCTGCCCGAGACCCATCAGGTGCTCAAGCGCATCCGCGCCGTCATCGACGACGAATACCCGGGCCGCCTGCTGCTGGCCGAGGCCAACCAGTGGCCCGAGGACGCGCAGGAGTATTTCGGCAGCGGCGACGAATGCCACATGTCGTTCCACTTCCCGCTGATGCCGCGCATGTACATGGCCATCGCGCAGGAAGACCGCTTTCCCATCACCGACATCATCCGCCAGACGCCGGACATCCCCGCCACCTGCCAGTGGGCCATCTTCCTGCGCAACCACGACGAACTGACGCTGGAGATGGTCACCAGCCGCGAACGCGACTACCTGTGGAGCGTCTATGCGGCCGATCCGCGCGCGCGCATCAACCTGGGCATCCGCCGCCGGCTGGCGCCGCTGCTGGAACGCGACCGGCGCCGCGTCGAATTGATGAACAGCCTGCTGCTGTCCATGCCGGGCACGCCGGTGCTTTACTACGGCGACGAACTGGGCATGGGCGACAACGTGCACCTGGGCGACCGCGACGGCGTGCGCACGCCGATGCAGTGGTCGCCCGACCGCAATGGCGGCTTCTCGCGCGCCGACCCCGAGCGGCTGCCGCTGCCGGTGCTGATGGGGCCGCTGTACGGCTACGAGGCCGTCAACGTCGAGGCCCAGCAACGCGACCCGCACTCGCTGCTGAACTGGACCCGCCGCATGCTGGCGCAACGCCGCCAGAGCCACGCCTTCGGCCGCGGCGCCCTGCGCTTCATCCAGGCCGGCAACCGCAAGATCCTGGCCTATCTGCGTCAATGGCGCGACACCACCATCCTGTGCGTGGCCAACCTGTCCAATGCCGCGCAGCCGGTCGAACTGGCGCTGCAGGCCTTCAAGGGCCGGGTGCCGGTGGAAATGCTGGGCGGCACGCCGTTTCCGGCCATCGGCGAGCTGCCCTACCTGCTGACGCTGCCGCCCTACGGCTTTTACTGGATGGACCTGAGCGCCGACGCGGCGCCGCCGGGCTGGCACGCCAGCGCGCCGCAACGCATGCCGGAGTTGATCACCCTGGTGCTGCGCGGCCGCGCCGACGCGGTCCTGACGGATGCCTCGCGCCAGGCGCTGGAGACCGAAGTGCTGCCCGAATACCTGGCGCGCCAGCGCTGGTTTCCCGGCGCCACGGCGCTGCCGCGCGTGCGGCTGGCGTACGCCACGCCGTTCGGCGCCGACGGCACGGAATACTACTGGGGCGAGGCCGAGCCGGCCGACGGCGAACCCGGCCTGCGGGTGCAGATCCCGTTCGCGCTGGTGTGGGACGAGAGCGCCGAGATCCAGTATCCGATCGCGCGGGTCCGGCGCGGCCCCGAAGTCGGCATCCTCGCCGACGCCTTCCTGCAGCCCGGCTTCGTGCTCGGCGTGCTGGACGCCCTGCGCGCCGGCCGCGAGTGGGACGGCCGCCAGGGCGGCAAGCCGGGCGAGCGGCCGGGCGTGATCCGCTGCCTGGCCGAACCCGGGCTGGACGGGCTGGACCTGGGCGAGGCGCCGGCGCTGCAATGGATCAGCGGCGAGCAGTCCAACAGTTCCGTGGTGGTGGCCGGGCAGGCCATCCTGAAACTGCTGCGCAGCGTCCACCCCGGGCTGTCGGCCGAAGTGGAAATGACCCGTCACCTGACCCGCGCGGGCTACGCCAACATCCCCGCGCTGCTGGGCGAAGTGCAACGGGTCGACGCCGAGGGCGTGCCGTGCACGCTGGCGGTCGTGTATGCCTATGTCGCCAACGAAGGCGATGCCTGGACCTGGACGCTGGACTACCTGAAACGCACGCTGGCCACCGCCTTGCTCGGCGGTGACAGCCCCGAGGAATTCGAGGCCAGCCTGGAGGGCTATGCCACCATGGCCACCACCATCGGCCGGCGCCTGGCGCAGTTGCACCAGACCCTGTCGCAGCCGGCCGACGATCCGGCATTCACGCCCGCGGTGGCCACCCCGGAGGCGGCCGACGCCCTCGCCGCGCACGTCACGGCGCAGCTCGACCGCGCCGCCCGGGCGCTGCGCCAGCACGCCGACGCGCTGGAGGAGCCTTCGCGCGCCTGCGCCCAATGGCTGTCCGAACACCATGACCGGCTGGCGGCGCGGGTCGAGCGCATGGCGCAGGCGTTGACCGGCACCCCTCTCATCCGCGTGCATGGCGACCTGCACCTGGGCCAGGTGCTGGTGGCGCAGACCGACGCCTACCTGATCGACTTCGAGGGCGAACCCGACCACCCCCTGCCATTGCGCCGCCAACTGGCGTGCCCGGCCCGCGACGTGGCGGGCATGCTGCGCTCGTTCGACTACGCGGCGGCGGCGGTGGCGCGCCTGGACCCGCTGGGCGGCGCGCCGCTGGACGCCAACGCGGCGCCGGTGGACAGCGCCGCCGCCAATTCGCCGGCGCAGTTGCGCGACACGCTGCTGGCGCGTTTTCGCGCCCGCGCCACCGAGGCCTTCCTGCAAGGCTACGAGGAGGCCGGCCCGCCTCCGTCCGCGGCCTGGCGCACGCTGCTGCAACTGGCGCAATTGGAAAAGGCCGCCTACGAAATCGCTTACGAGGCAGGCCATCGGCCCGACTGGATCTCCATCCCGCTCTGCGCCCTGGCCGGCCTGGCGCACACCCTGCTGCAGAACGCGGCGCTCGACGCCGAGGACGCCACGCCATGACCCGCCGTCCCGCAACCCCGCGCGCCGCGGCGTCCGCCCCGCGCCCCGCCGCCGCCACGCCCGCCCTCGACCCG
>NZ_CADIJR010000153.1 GCF_902859645.1 Achromobacter insuavis
CGCTGGCGCCCTGGCGGCGCCGCTGGCCGGCCGCTACGCCGACCGGCGCGGCCCCAACGCCGTCAGCCGCCTGGGCGCCGCGCTGACCGCGGTGTCGTTCGCCACCATGGCGCTGCTGCCGCTGCTGTCGGCCCAATCCGGCCTGTGGCTGATCGCCGCCAGCGCCATCGGCTTCGACCTGGGCATCCAGGTGGCGCTGATCGCGCACCAGAGCATCGTCTACGGCATCGACCCCGCCGCGCGCAGCCGGCTCAACGCGGTGCTGATGGTCAGCGTCTTCATCGGCATGGCCGCGGGCGGCGCGCTCGGCAGCCTGGCGTTGGCGCACTGGGGCTGGATCGGCGTGACCGCGGTGGCCACGGCGGCGGCGCTCGGCGCCCTGGCCCTGCGCGTCTGGCCGGCCCGGCGCCGCGTGGCGCAGAGCGCGAACTGCGCGGCCTGATCGGACGGCCCACGCCAGCGGGCGCCGAATGCGACACAGCCCTCGAACGGTGGCAACGGTTCGAGGGCTGTGCGACCCGATGCGAGCGTCGGGGACTTACTGCGCGGCGTAGCGCGGCGAACGCGGGCCGTACAGGATGCCGCCCGGCGTGCCGGCGCTGAGCAGCATGTTGTTGGTCATGCCCGCCACGCCGAAGCTGCGATCGGACAGCGTGTTGACCACCTGGTCCACCACTGCCTGCACCAGCATGCCGATCAGGCCGCCGCCGCCATTGCTGGCCTGCACCACCTGCTTGCTGCCATCCCACAGCTTGGCGCCCGTGCGCAGGTCGACCAGCGCGGCGTCGATGGAGACGGTGATCGAGCTGGAAAGCACGGCGTAGCTCGAGCCGTACTGCTTGACGGTCATGTACAACGCGGCGTCGGCGCCGAAAATCTCGCGCAGCCGGGGCGCCGGCAGTTCATGGATTTCATCCGCGCTGGTCAGGCCGTTCTGCTTGAACGTCTCTTCCATCACCGCCACCGGGATCACGTAGTAACCCGATTCCGCCAGCGGCAGGGTGGCCTGCGACAGCACCGCGGCGGTCGCGGCCACGTCCACCGAGGTATTGAGCGGCGGCAGCACCAGGATCGACGCCGGCTTGCTTTCGCGGAAGGCGGCGTAGTCCACATTGCGTTGCGGCGCGGCGCAACCGGCCAGCAGGGCCACCAGCGCCAGAACGGCGATACGGAGGGTCGTGGTCATGTCAGGCTCCCTTCTTGGATGGTTGCGCGGGCGCGGCCTGGCCAGCCGGCGCCTCGGGCTTTGCCGCCTCGGGCTGAGTGGCCTGCGGCGCGTTTTCCGCGGTCTTGCTGGCATTGCGCAGCAGGAAGTCCATGAACGGCTTGGCCTCCGGGAAGGCCGCCTTTTCGCCTTCCAGCTGTTCCACACCCTTGGCGCCTTCACCCATCTTCAGGTACAGCATGCCGAGATGCGCGCGGAAGCCCGGCGGCAGTTCCGCGTTGGTCGCCCGCGCGGTCTCGATGTTCTTTTCCATCGCCAGCGTCTGCGCCGCGTGGTCGGCGCCGTCGTCCTTGAGGTAGGCGTAGACCGAGGGCTGGTACGACTGCCAGCTGTACATGCTCTTGGGTTGCGCGCACGCGCTCAGCGCGCCCGCCAGGGCGGCCACCGCCAGGATGCGACCGGCGCGCCCGAGCGCGACCGGGCGACCCTTCGCCAGATTGTTCAACATGGGACGTCCTCTCACTGTTGGGCGGGCTGCCAGGCGCCCTGTTCGATACCGTCGACCAGGCGGTCGACCGCTTCGCGGATCGCCAGATCCAGCACCTTGCCGTTCAGCGTCGAGTCGTAGCCGGCGGTGCCGCCGAAGCCGATGACTTCACGGTTGGACAGGCTGTATTCGCCGGCGCCGGACGCGGAATACACCACTTCGGACGTCGTCACGTCGACCACGTTGAGGTCGACCTTGGCGTAGGCCACCTGTTCCTTGCCGCGGCCGAGAATGCCGAACAACTGCTGGTCGCCCGTCACCTTGCGGCCGAAGGCGGTCACGTCGCCCGTCACCACGTAGCGCGCGCCCTTGATCTGGCTGGCCTTCTTGTTGAACGCCGCTTCCTGGGCAATCTCGGAGAGGTTCTCGCGGTCCATCACCTGGAACCGGCCGCTGCGCTGCAGATGGCTGACGAGAATGGTCTTGGCCTGGCCGCCCAGACGGTCCACGCCGTCGGAGAACACGCCACGCAGGTAGTTGGTGCGGTTGTCGAACTTGCCCACCGAAATCGGGCTGCGCACGCCTTGATAGGGCTTGCTGGCCGCTGCCACGGCGGGGACCGCCACGGACTGGGAGCGTTCGGTGGCGCAACCCGCGACCACCAGCGACAACATCGTTACCGCGCCAAGCTGTACAGCCTTCTTCAACATGCCACTCTCCTGCAAGCCCGCGCCAAACCCCGCCGGGCGTCGATTGAAAGAAAGAAATCCGGCAGCGAGTATATACAATTGAATACATAGGTCATATTTGGAAGTGACGGATCGAAATGCGGTATTTCGCATTAATGCCCGTAACTCCGGCGATTGATGGCCTATGACGGCGCTTCTACATGTCCTATTTTTGACATACCGTATTACGGCACTTTTTTATCAGGACAAAAATAGCGCTTCCCTGGAAATAATATTTCCAAATGAAACCATTTAGAGGGAAGAAAAGGCAGGATGCGGCGGCGCCCGGCCGGGGCGCCGCGATGGGCCGGACGAACGCCGGCCCGGCGGGGCGTCAGTGCTGGGTGTCGGCTTCGGGCTGGTTGATCTGCGAGGCGTCGATGATCTCCGCCACCAGCACCGGGCCCGGGCCTTGCAGGTAGTACTCGGCTTCCTGCGGCTCGCGCAGCTTCATGTAGCGGTTTTCGCCGATCTGCATGGTATGCCCGGCGGCCAGTTCGGCGCCGCTGTCGAGCATGTAGGCCATGATGTTGTTGAACATGCCGGAATACTCCTCGCCCTGGTGGTGGCCGTCGGCCAGCACGGCGAAATCGGGCAGGTCGAAGGCGTCGCCGCCGTAGGTGCGCATCCACACGCCCTGCACGCCTTCGACCTCGTATTTCACGAAGCCGCAATACAGCATAGTCAGCGGCAATGAGCGCAGCACCTCCAGGCTTTCGTCGCCCAGCGAATCGTCGGTGAAGACGCCGGCCGGCAGCGAAGTATGCGCATGCTCGTTCAGCACCGCGATCGCGTTGAAGCGGCCCAACGCGCCGGCCACCGCGGCCATCGCCACGTATTGCTCCAGCGGATCCTCGTCGAAGCCGGCGTAATACAGCAGCACGTGGCTGACGTGGGCGCGCACCTGTTCCTTGACCTGCGCCGGGTAGTGCGCCGGCGCCACGCAGACTTCCAGGGCATCGTGCGGCAACGGCGCGTCGAATCCCACCAGGCGCACCACGTGCTTGCCCCAGCCGACCATGCCCAGCAGCTGCGGCATGTCCGGCTCGATCTCGGCGCGCGCCTGGCGCGTCTCCGGGTGATAGGCGCGCAAGGCCGCCGCCAACGCATCGGCCTTCACGGCCAGCGGCGCCGCGAACACGACCTGCAGGCTCAACGGATTGTCGATATCGGGATTGGCCGTCAAGGCCGCGGTCTCGCCCGGTGAATCGGAGCGGCCGAAAAAGCGGGAGAAGATACTCATGGTCGGGAGCCTGCCTGTCGGGGGAAAGCGGGGATGCTATCAAGCCCTCGCGACACGTTGGCCGGCCAGTTGCAACAAAAGCCCGCCGCCCGCAACCAGATGTTGGACGGCCGCGCCGTCAGCCGGCCATGGCGCTACTTCAATTCCCGCGTCGCCCCGATCACGCGCAGGGTCGGCATCAGCTGGCGCCAGGCGTCCTTGGCGATGGCGGCCGGCCGCTTCAGGTCGGCCGCCGCCGGATCGTCCAGCAGATCGCCCTTGCAGGCGAACACGATGCTGTTGGTCATGTCGTCGTCCACCACTTCGAACATCGCGCTGCCGAACGCGGCCCGCACCCGGTCCAGGTACTCGTGGTGAAGCGGATGATTCACATGGAAGTTGATCACCAGGATGCCGTCGTCGCGCAGCGCGCGGTGGCAGTCGGCGTAGAAGTCCGCCGAGCACAGCGCGTCCGGAATCCCGGCATCGTCGAAACCGTCGAGCAGCAGCACGTCGGCGGCCTCGCGCAGGCCACGCACGTGATCGGCGCCATCGGCCTGCACCACCCGGAAGCGGTCGCTGTCGGACGGCACCATGAACGCCTCGCGCAGCGCGATCACCGCCGGATCGATCTCGACCACCTCGATGCGCGAGCGCGCCAGGTAGCGATGGCAGAACTTGGCCAGCGAACCGCCGCCCAGCCCCACCATCAGGATGTCGGCGGGCTCCGGCGCGAACAGCACGAACCCCATCATCATCCGCGTGTATTCGAGGTCGAGCGCGTCCGGGTTGAGCGTCGACATGCGGCTCTGGATCACCTTTTCGGAAAAGTGCAGGGTGCGCGTGGTGCCGGCGGCCTGCACGTAGGGCTGAGCGGCGCCGGGCGCCACCGGCGCGCTGGACAGGGACAGGGAGGAATCACGGGCGGACATGGGGCAGAAGATACCACCGCCGCATGGCCACGGCGTGTTCTCGGACCGATTCCCGCCTCCCTCCGGTTAAAGAATGCGTGCCGGACTGCCGTACATGTCGTGTCACCTCGCCATCGCGGGCAGCGGCCGCCCGGCCCGTCCCCGATGCCACGTGTCCCGCCTTACCGGAATCTCCCATGCAGCCCTTGGCCACCGACAGCGTCCTTCCCCCCGCCGCCCCCACGGGCAACGATCCGCGCGCCGCCAGACGCGACGCCGACGCCGATACCAAGGCGCAGGACCCGGAAACCGCGGCCAGCGATCGCCCAGTCTCGGTCCGCGTGGTGCTGAGCGACGACGCCCTGGAGCGCGCCGCCAAGGCGCGCAAGGCCATCTCGCAGCTCGCCGTCGATGCGGCCCAGTCGCGCCAGGACTTCGCCCGTTCCCGCGTCTCGCAGATCAAGCAGCGCATCGAGATGCTCAAGAAAATGCTGATGTTCCTGGGCAAGGCCGCGGCCAAATCCATCCTGCAGGAACTGCGCCAGCTGTCCGGCGAACTCGGCCAGGCCGCCGCGGCGCTCAAGAGCAGCGGCGGCGCCGCGCCGGCCGCGGGCGCCGCTGGCGCCATGGCGGCGCCCGTGGTGCAGGGCG
>NZ_CADIJR010000154.1 GCF_902859645.1 Achromobacter insuavis
GGTGCGGCCGGCGCGGCGGGCTGGGCCGGCGCGGGCGGGGCCTGCACGGCGGAGGCGCGGATCGGGCCGTCGCCGCCGGTGCCGAACATCTGGTGCAGGGTGGCAATCAGGGTGATGGCGGGCACGCCCACCATCAGCGCCACCGCGATGAGGATGCCGTTGCGATGTTCGATCATGATGACACCAGCCGTCCCGGCGAACGTAGGTAGTCCGCCTTGATTTTCTCGACGATCCAGTAGGCGGTGGCGCCCACCGTGCCCGTGGGGTTGTAGCCCGAGTTCTGGGGAAACAGCGCCGCGCCCGTGACGAAGACGTTGGGCACGTCCCACGACTGGCCGTAGCGGTTGACCACGCTGGTGGCAGGATCGCTGCCCATGGCCGCGCCGCCGGTCAGGTGGGTCGACTGGTACACCGTGGCCGAGAACGGCCGCTTGCGCGGTCCGGGCTCGGTCTGGGTCACGCCCTTCATGGCGCGGCCGATCTCGTCGCCGCGCTCGGTCAGGAACGCCGACATGCGGATGTCGTTGTCGGGGAAGTCGTAGGTCACGCGCAGCAGCGGCAGGCCCCAGGCGTCCTTATAGGTGGGATCCAGGCTGAGGTAGCCGCCGCGCCAGGGCTGGGCCGAGCCGGTGATGGTGATGTTGGCGGCGTGGTTGTAGTAGCGCTTGACCGCTTTCTTCCACTCGGCGCCCCAGCCCGGCGTGCCCTTGGGCGTGGGGTGAAAGCCGATCGGCGCGCCGCTGACCACCTGGATCTGCAGGTAGCCGCCGCCGACGAAGCCGTGCGGGCCATGATCGAAGTTGTCGGCGCTGAAGTCGTCCATGGTGACCGCCACGGCGCCGGCGCCCATGAACGGATTGATGTTCACGGATTCGTCGAAGAACAGGTTCACGCCGGAGGTGGTCTGGTGCGTGTAGTTGCGGCCCACCACGCCCTTGTCGGTCACCGGGTCGTAGGGCTGGCCGATGCCGGACAGCAGCAGCAGGCGCACGTTGTTGATGCCGAAGGCGCACAGCACCACGATCTCGGCCGGCTGGAACATCTCGGCGCCGGCCGCGTCCACGTAGGTCACGCCGCGCGCGCGCTGCTTGTCGGGCGTCAGCTCGACCCGCAGCACGTGCGCGCCGGTGCGGATCTCGAAGGTCGGCAGCTTCATCGCCACCGGCAGGATACAGACCTGCGGCGAGGCCTTGGCGAAGTGCTCGCAGCCGAAGTTGGAACAGAAGCCGCAGTACACGCAGGCGCTCATGTGCAGGCCTTCGCTGTTCACGTAGGGCCGGGTACAGAGCGCGGACGGCTGTACATAGGGGTGGTAGCCGAGCTTGCGCGCCGCCTCGCCGAACAGGGCCGGCGCATACGGCACCTTCATGGGCGGGTTGGGGTAGGGCCGCGAGCGCCAGGGCTCGAACGGGTTGCCGCCTTCCTGCTTCTGGCCCTTGAGGTTGCCGGCCTGGCCGGAGGCGCCGATCAGGTAATCGTAGCGGTCGAAGTACGGCTCCAGTTCGTCGTAGGTCAGCGGCCAGTCCTGGCAGGTCAGTTCCGGGTCGAAGATCTTGGCGCCGTAGCGTTCGGTGTAGTGGCTGCGCAGGCGGAAGTCGGTGGGGTCGAAGCGGTAGTAGGCGCCCGACCAGTGGTTGCCGGCGCCGCCCAGGTGGGTGCCGGGATAGGCGAACTGCCAGCGCCGCATCGGCAGCGCCTTCTGGTCGGTGTGGTTGCGGAAGGTGAAGGTCTCGGTGGCCGCGTTCTGGTGCAGTTCGTGGCGCCGCGTGTACTTCAGTTCGTCGTGGACGTAGGGGCCCTGGAAGTCGGGCGAGGGCCAGCGCGCCTCGCCGCGTTCCAGCACCACCACGCGCTGGCCCGCCGCGGCCAGTTCCTTGCCGATGATGGCGCCGGTCCAGCCGCCGCCGACGATCGCTACGTCCACCGGGGGGAGCGTCTTAGCCATGGCCGTCTCCCGGTTTCATCGTGTGCACGCGCGCATTGGCGATGGACACGGGCCGGCCGGCCCAGATCACGCCGTGGCGCTCGATGTCGTTGGAGAACGAGGCGTAGGCGCCGGGAAAGCCCACCAGCTTCCAGCCCACCATGTCGATGTTGCCGCCATACAGCGGGTCGGAGAAAAAGCCCTCGATGGTGGCGTCCAGCAGGGCCTGGAAGAACACCGCCGACGGCAGCGGCGAAAAATCCGGCTTGCCGGCTTGCATGTCGTGCAGCCAGGCGTCCTGGCGCTGGGCGTCCAGTTCGGCGTAGGGCTTGCCGTCCTGCTTGCGGGCGGCGGCGTCCAGCGCCGCCAGGCCGCGCCGGAACATCTCGGCGGGCGTGAACGACAGCTGATAGCCCTGTTCGGGCGTGCCGGCCTCGAACGGCCCCTGGCGGTAGAACTGCTCGCCCGCGCCCCAGGCGCCCGCCAGCTGGCCATCGAGGAACTGGGTCACGCCGGCTTCCTTGGCGCCGGGGCCGAGCTCGTCGGCCGGGATCAGGCGCGCGGCGATGGCGTCCATCGCCAGGGCTTCCTGGGCGTTGAAGAACTTGAGCGTGCGGTTGGGCGGGGCGGCGGCCGGGGCGGCCATGGGGTCGGGCGCGGCGGCGGCGTGGGGCGCCCAGACGGCGCCGGGCACGCCCACGGCCAGGGCTTTGAGCAGCCCGCGCCGTGCGGAAACAGGTTGGTCTTTCATTCATCGCTCCAGCGGCGGAGCCGACGTCCGGCGAGGCCGGCCCCAAGGCGCTGCGGCCCGCGAGGCGACGACCTCCGGAGCGTTCGGCTCCCGAGTGAAAGGGATCCCGCGACAGCCTATGTGTACGTGCACTGAGTGTGTCACCGATCCGGGTGCCGCGACAACTCCCCGATGCGGGCCAACCCGGATTTTTTCGATTGCTGCATTTCAGCTAATATTCAGGTTCCTGAAAGAATGAGAGCACGGCGGAACACGCGGCCTGCGCTTGCCCGGCAAGCGCGGACGGTTTCGCCATCTATGACCGACGACCCGCCTCCTAGTAAGGCGCCGCTCACGTGGCGGCGCCCGGTTTCCCCTCCCTGCCGACTTCCGGCATCCGGCCGTTCCCGGCCGGTTCCCCACGATCTCGCGGCAGCGCCCACGCCTCGCATAGGCGGCCGCGCGCCGCCGCCGATCCGTCCGACACCGCCCGCGCGTCCCACCCGGACCCGTGCGCCTGATCTATTCTGTCCGAGTCCGTCCCTGGCGATGGCGCCGGCTTTGCCGGGCGCCCGCGCGCACTCGATCCTGATCCTTCTTGTGGAACGTTGATGATCTTCGACTGGATGTCCGACCCGACCGCCTGGCTTGGCCTGGCGACGCTGGTCATTCTTGAAATCGTGCTGGGTATCGACAACCTGGTGTTCATTGCCATCCTGGCCGACAAGCTGCCGCCGGCGCAGCGCAACCGCGCCCGCATGATCGGCCTGACGCTGGCCATGCTGATGCGGCTGGGCCTGCTGGCCAGTATCGCCTGGGTGGTGACGCTGACGACGCCGCTGTTCACCGTGCTGGGCGCCGAGATCTCCGGGCGCGACCTGATTCTGATCCTGGGCGGCCTGTTCCTGCTGTTCAAGGGCACCATGGAGCTGCACGAGCGCGTCGAAGGCAGCAGCGGCCACGACAGCGGCCAGAAGGTGCAGCACGCCGTGTTCTGGCAGGTGATCCTGCAGATCGTGGTGCTGGACGCGGTGTTTTCGCTGGACTCGGTGATCACGGCGGTCGGCATGGTGCAGGACCTGAGCATCATGATGATCGCGGTGGTGGTGGCGATGGCCGTGATGATGTTGGCCAGCCGCCCGCTGATGGGCTTCGTGGCGCGTCACCCGACCGTGGTGATCCTGTGCCTGGGCCTGCTGCTGATGATCGGTTTCAGCCTGGTGGCCGAAGGCCTGGGCTTCCACGTGCCCAAGGGCTATCTGTACGCCGCGATCGGCTTCTCGATCCTGATCGAGCTGTGCAACCAGCTGGCGCGCCGCAACCGGGCCAAGGGCACGCACGCCCTGGGCCGCCGCCAGCGCACCGCGCAGGCCGTGCTGCGGCTGTTGCGCGCCGGCCGCGGCGGCCAGGCGTCGCAGCAGGCCGACGATGTGGTGGCGCTGGTGGACGGCGCCGGCGAGGAGCCGGCCTTCGCGCCGGAGGAAAGCTCCATGATCGAACGCGTGCTGGCCATCGGCGGGCACGACGTGCGCGCCATCATGGTGGCGCGCGGCGAGATGATCTGGCTGGACGTGGCCGATACGCCCGACGTGATCGTGCGCAAGTTCGCCTCGGGCCACTCGCGCCTGCCGCTGTGCGCCGGCGATCCGGCCAACGTGCTGGGCGTGCTGCACTTCAAGGACCTGCTGCCGCTGTTGCAGAACCCGGGCCCGATCGACCTGGTCGAGCTGGCGCGCGAGCCACGCTACGTGATGGAGACCACGCCGGTGCTGAAGGTGCTGGAAGAACTGCGCGCCTCGCGCGACCACATGTTGATCGTGGTCGACGAACACGGCGTGTGCGAAGGGCTGGTGACGCCGATGGACGTGCTGACCGCGGTGGCCGGCGAGCTGCCGGAGGACAGCGAGGCGCCGCCCGAGGCGCTGCAACTGTCCGACGGCTCGTGGCTGCTCGACGGGCGCCTGGCCCTGGCCGAGGCGGCGCGGGTGCTGGAGGTGGCGGACCTGGCCGATGACGCCGGCGACGCGACGCTGGCGGGCCGGCTGCTGCGCGCCGAAGGCCGCATTCCCGACACCGGCGATGTGATCGCATGGCGCGACTGGCGCTTCGAGATCACCCGCCGCGATGGACTGCGCATCGACCAGATCCACGCCCGCCTGGCCACCGGTCCGGCCGCGGACCCGGCCTGACGCGCCGCGTCCGGGCGGCGGCC
>NZ_CADIJR010000155.1 GCF_902859645.1 Achromobacter insuavis
AGCGCCGCCGATGCCTGGCTGGCGGCGCGCCTGCCGGACGTTGACGCTGGCGCGCTGCCGCCGGCCCTGGTGTCGACCGCCATCGAGACGCTGTTGGCCGAGGTGGTCGCGGGCCTGGCCGAGGTGTCGCCGGGCGGTCCGCTGCGGGTGGTCGGCCGCGATGGCCCGGCCCCGGCCCTGGCGCATGGCTGGACCGTGGCCGCGCGCCATCCCGCCAACGGCGCCGCGATCTACGCCACGCTGGACACCGACGGCCTCGGCCTGATGCTGCTGGCCGGCCTGGTCGGCCGCGCCGCGCCGGCGGCCAGCGAGATCGACCTCGATGCGGTGCCGGTGCGCATCCGCGCCTGCCTGGGCTGGACCCACCTGGCCGCGGCCGAACTGCGCGGCCTGGCGCCGCGCGACACCCTTTTCCTGGACCACTGCCTGGTCTCGCCCGACGGCGAACTGTGGCTGGGCGCGGACGGCCAAGGGCTGCGCGTGCGCCGCCAGGGCTCCTCATACCTCGTTACCCAAGGCTGGACTTCCCTCATGACCGAGACGCCGCAACCGCCGCTGGATGCCGAAGCGGGCGCCCAGACACCGCTCGATATCGACGCCATTCCCGTCCGACTGACCTTCGAACTGGGCGAACGCCTGATCACCCTGGGCGAGCTGCGGCAGCTGCAGCCCGGCGAAACCTTCGATCTGGAACGGCCGCTGGCCGACGGCCCGGTGCTGGTGCGCGCCAACGGCGCGCTGGTGGGCAGCGGCGAACTGGTCGAGATCGACGGCCGCATCGGCGTGACGCTGCACCGGCTGGGCAAGGCGGGCGCATGAACGGCGCGGATCCGATCAGCCTGGCGGTGGTGCTGGCGCTGCTGGCGCTGGTGCCGCTGGCCGCCGTCATGACCACCTCGTTCCTGAAGATCGCGGTGGTGCTGACGCTGGTGCGCAATGCCCTGGGCGTGCAGCAGGTGCCGCCCAACATGGCGTTGTACGGGCTGGCGCTGATCCTGTCGGCCTACGTCATGGGGCCGGTGGTGATGCAGATCGGCGACGAGCTGCGCGCGCCGCCCGCGGTGGTGGCGCCCGGGGCGGCGCAGCCGGACCGGCTCGAAGGCATTCTCGACGCGGTGGCGCGCGGCGCCGAGCCGATGCGCGGCTTCATGCTCAAGAACAGCCGCCCCGAGCAGCGCGATTTCTTCCTGCGCACCGCGCGCGGGCTGTGGGGCGAGCAGCAGGCCCGCAACCTCAAGGAAGACGACCTGCTGGTGCTGATCCCGTCGTTCCTGCTGTCGGAGCTGACCGCCGCGTTCCAGATCGGCTTCCTGCTGTACCTGCCGTTCGTCATCATCGACCTGATCGTCTCCAACATCCTGCTGGCGATGGGCATGATGATGGTGTCGCCGGTCACGATCTCCATGCCCCTGAAGCTGTTCCTGTTCGTCATGGTCGACGGCTGGACGCGGCTGATCCAGGGCCTGGTGCTGTCCTACACCTGAGGCCGCCATGGGAACCGTCGACCTCGTCTCGTACATGACCCAGGCGCTCTACCTGGTGCTGTGGCTGTCGCTGCCGCCGATCGCCGTCGCCGCGATCGTGGGCACGCTGTTTTCGCTGTTCCAGGCGCTGACGCAGATCCAGGAGCAGACGCTGTCGTTCGCCGTCAAGCTGATCGCGGTGTTCGCCACGATCCTGCTGACGGCGCGCTGGCTCAGCGCCGAGCTGTACAACTTCACGATCTCCGTGTTCGATCTCTTCTACAAGATCCACTAGGAGCGGCCGGCAACATGATCTCGGGCATCACCTACGTCGAAGCGAAAGTCTTCCTGGGCACGCTGGCGCTGACGCAGCCGCGGATCCTGGCGCTGTGCGCGATGCTGCCCCTGTTCAACCGCCAGCTGCTGCCCGGCATGCTGCGCTACGCCATCTGCGCCGCCATCGGCCTGGTGCTGGTGCCGGCGCTGGCGCCGCGCTATGCCGTGACCGACCTGGGCGCGATCGAGCTGGTGCTGCTGGTGGCCAAGGAAGTCTTCATCGGCCTGGTGATGGGGTTCCTGGTGGCGATCCCGTTCTGGATCTTCGAGGCGGTGGGCTTCGTGGTCGACAACCAGCGCGGCGCCAGCCTGGGCGCGACCATCAATCCGGCCACCGGCAACGACTCGTCGCCGCTCGGCATCCTGTTCAACCAGGCCTTCATGGTGTTCTTCCTGGTGGGCGGCGGCTTCATGCTGATGCTGACCATGCTGTACGACAGCTTCCGGCTGTGGGACTTGTGGGACTGGACGCCGACGCTGCGCCAGGAAAGCGTGCCGCTGATGCTGGACCAGCTGGGCCGCTTCCTGCGGCTGACGCTGCTGTTCGCCGCGCCCGCCATCATCTCGATGTTCCTGGCCGAGGTCGGGCTGGCGCTGGTGAGCCGCTTCGCGCCGCAGTTGCAGGTGTTCTTCCTGGCGATGCCGATCAAGAGCGCGCTGGCGCTGCTGGTGATGGTGCTCTACATGAACACGCTGTTCGAGTACGCCGCCGAGGCCACCGGCCAGATCGGCTCGGCCTTGCCCTTCCTCGACAACCAGTGGCGGGCGCCATGAGCGGCGAAAAGACCGAACAGCCCACCCACAAGAAGCTGCGCGACGCGCGCCAGAAGGGCGACGTCGCGCACAGCAAGGACTTCACCCAGACGCTGCTGGTGCTGGCGCTGTTCGGCTACATGCTGGGCAACGCCCACGGCATCATCGAGTCGCTGGGGCGGCTGGTGCTGATCCCGTCGACGCTGGTGGGGCAGCCGTTCGAGCAGGCGCTGCCGGTGGCGCTGGACGCGGCGCTGCGCGAAGCCGTCTACCTGGTGCTGCCGTTCGTGCTGATCGTGTTGATCGTGGGCATGTTCGCCGAGTTCCTGCAGGTGGGCGTGGTGCTGGCGTTCGAGAAGCTCAAGCCCTCGGCCAAGAAGCTCAACGTCATGAGCAACCTGAAGAACATCTTCTCCAAGAAGAACCTGGTCGAGCTGCTCAAGTCCGTCATCAAGATCGCTTTCCTGTCGGTGCTGGTGACGCTGGTGGTGCGCGATGCGTTGCCTGAGCTGATGGCGGTGCCGCACAGCGGCCTGGCCGGCCTGGAGGCGGGCGTGGGCGGCATGATGCGCACGCTGATCGTGAACATCGCGGTGGCCTATGTGGTGATTTCCCTGGCCGACTTCGTCTGGCAACGCATGCAGTACCGCAAGGGGCTGATGATGAGCAAGGAAGACATCAAGCAGGAATTCAAGGAGATGGAGGGCGACCCCCACATCAAGCACAAGCGCAAGCACCTGCACCAGGAAATGGTGATGCACGGCGCGGTCGCCAGCACGCGCAAGGCCTCGGTGCTGGTGACCAACCCGACCCACCTGGCGGTGGCGATCTACTACGAGCCCGACGAGACGCCGCTGCCGGTGGTGCTGGCCAAGGGCGAGGGCGCGCTGGCCGAACAGATGATGGCGGCCGCGCGCGAGGCCGGCGTGCCGGTGATGCAGAACATTCCCCTGGCGCGCGCGCTGATGGCGTCCGCGCAGCCCGACCAATACATCCCCAGCGAACTGATAGAGCCCGTCGCCGAAGTCCTGCGGCTGGTCAGGAAGCTGGCCGGCAATCCGGACGATCCGACATGAACGCACTCCAGCATCCCCTGATATCCGCCTACGCGGCGCGCCACGGCCTGCCGCCGTCGACCCGCGCCGACGGCCGCCTCACCGTGGTGGTCGACCAGACCTACCGCGTGCATCTGCAGCCGGCGCGCGACGGCTGGCTGGCGATGAGCGCGCGCCTGTGCGCGCTGCCGGCCAGCGACGTCGACCGCGACCGGCTGGTGACCGAAATCGGCAAGCTGGCCGCGGGCATGCTGGCGCGCCACGCGGCCGCCTGCGTGGTCGATCCGCAGGGCCGCGCGCTGTGGCTGCAGCAATCGCTGCAGCCCGGCAGCGGCGAACTGGCGCTGGACGAAGCCATGGGCGCATTCACCAATGCGCTGTCCTTTTGGGCCGGCGCCGTGCGGCGGCTGGCATGAATACGCGTGACGGGCATGTCGCCCGAGGAGATAGAGTGTTGAAGCGGATGATTCTGGCGACCGCGTTGTCGCTGGGCCTGGCGGCCGGCGCGCAGGCCGCGCCGAACTGGCCGAACGTGCCCTACAGCTACTATGCCCGCGACGAAAACTTGCAGACGCTGCTGCGCGAATTCGCCGGCGGCTTCAGCCTGTCATTGCAGCTCGGGCCCAATGTCACCGGCACGGTCAACGGCAAGTTCAATGCCAATACGCCGACCGAGTTCATGGACCGGCTGGGCGGCGTGTACGGCTTCAACTGGTTCGTCTATGCGGGCACGTTGTTCGTCAGCCGCACCAACGACATGAAGACGCGCTCGGTCAGCGCCATGGGCAGCTCCATCAGCGCGCTGCGCCAGGCGTTGCAGCAGCTGGGCGTGCTGGATCCGCGCTTCGGCTGGGGCGAGCTGCCCGACCAGGGCATCGCGCTGGTGTCGGGTCCGCCGGGCTACGTCGACCTGGTGGAGCGCACCGTGGCCGCGCTGCCGATGGGCGCCGGCGGCCAGCAGGTGGCGGTGTTCCGGCTCAAGCACGCCTCGGTCAATGACCGCACCATCAGCTATCGCGACCAGAAGGTGGTGACGCCCGGCCTGTCCACGGTGCTGCGCAACCTGATCACGGGCGGCGGCGGCGGGGCCAACAATGAAACGCTGGCGGCCATCGCGGCGCCGCTGCGCGACAATCCGCCGGCCTTTCCGCAAGGCGGCGGCGAGGCCGGCGCGGCCGCGGGGCAGGGCGGGGGCCAGG
>NZ_CADIJR010000156.1 GCF_902859645.1 Achromobacter insuavis
GGCCGTCCGCGGGGGACGGCGTGCGCGCGCTCAGGCCGCGGGCGGGGCGCGCGGCTGGGCCGCGTGCCAGGCGTGGAGCGGGTGCGAGGCGCGGTAGAACAGCGCCGGGTAGGTGACGCCGCCGCTGGCGGGCGCCGGCAGCACGGTCAGGGAAGCGGGGGGAATGCCGAGATCGGCCTGCGGATTGCGGCAGAACGGGCAGTGGTTGCTGTCGCCATGATGGGCGGCGTGGTCGCCGGCGCCGTCATCGCTCTGCACCTCGATGGTCAGGGACGAGCGGCCGTCCGGGGCGCAGTAGTCCACCGTGACCTGGCGGCTGGCGTTGGGCAGGTGATTGCCATGCGCCAACGACGGAACCAGCGACGCCCACAGGATCGCGATCAGGGCGATCCAGGCGTAGCCGCGGTTCAGGAAGTGGGCGAGGTGCATGACGGCGCATTATATCCAAGCCTTTTCAGACGGAAAGATGGCGCCGCACGTCCTCCCCGTCGATGGCGGCGCGGTCGCCGCTGGCCACCACCTCGCCGCGCGACAGCACCACGAAGCGGTCGGCCAGCTCGCGGGCGAAGTCGAAGTACTGCTCGCACAGCAGGATGGCGATGTCGCCGCGTTGGCGCAGCATGTGGATGACGCGGCCGATGTCCTTGATGATGGACGGCTGGATGCCCTCGGTCGGCTCGTCCAGGATGATCAGCCTGGGCTCGGCCACCAGCGCGCGGGCGATGGCCAGTTGCTGCTGCTGGCCGCCGGACAGGTCGCCGCCGCGCCGCGCCAGCATGCTCTTGAGCACCGGGAACAGCTCGAACACTTCCTCCTTGATGCGGCGCGCGCGGGCGGCCGGCTTGGTGGCCATGCCCATCAGGATGTTCTCTTCCACCGTCAGCCGGGCGAAGATGTCGCGGCCCTGCGGCACGTAGGCCATGCCGCGCGCGGCGCGCTGGTGCGGCGCCAGGCGGGTGATGTCGGCGCCGTCGAAGTCGATGGCGCCGCGCGCCACCGGCAGCACGCCCATCACGCACTTGAGCAGGGTGGTCTTGCCGACGCCGTTGCGGCCCAGCAGCGCCAGGCATTCGCCCTGGTTCACGGCCAGCGACACGCCGCGCAGGGTGTGGCTGCCGCCGTAGTACTGGTCGATGGTGTTCACGTTCAGCATGTCAGCGCCCCAGGTAGACTTCGATCACGCGCGGGTCGGCCTGCACCTTGGCCATCGGCCCCTCGGCCAGCACCGAGCCCTCGTGCAGCACGGTCACCTTGCCGTCGCCGGCGATCTGGTTGACGAAATCCATGTCGTGCTCGACCACCATCAGCGAATGGCGGCCGCGCAGCTCGTTGAGTAGTTCGCCGGTGCGCTCGGTCTCGGCATCGGTCATGCCGGCCACCGGTTCGTCCAGCAGCAGCAACTGCGGCTCCTGCATCAGCAGCATGCCGATCTCCAGCCATTGCTTCTGGCCGTGCGACAGCAGGCCGGCGGGGCGGAAGGCCTCGGGCCGCAGCCGGATCAGGTCGAGCGTCTCGCCGATGCGGTCGGCCTGCGCGCCGGTCAGGCGCGCGAACAGCGTGGGCCGCACGCGCTTGTCGGTCTTCATCGCCAGCTCCAGGTTCTCGAACACCGTGTGCTGCTCGAACACGGTGGGGCGCTGGAACTTGCGGCCGATGCCGGCGTGCGCGATCTGCGCCTCGCTCAGCGTGGTCAGGTCGATGCTCTGGCCGAAGAACGCGGTGCCGGCGGTGGGGCGCGTCTTGCCGGTGATGACGTCCATCATGGTGGTCTTGCCGGCGCCGTTGGGGCCGATGATGCAGCGCAGCTCGCCCACGCCGATGTCCAGCGTCAGGTCGTTGAGGGCCTTGAAGCCGTCGAAGCTGACGGTGATGCCCTCCAGGTACAGGATGGCGCCGTGGCTGGTGTCCAGGCCCTTGGGGCTGACGCGGCCGTAGCCGGCGTCGCCGCTGGGGCCGCCATCCAGTATGGCGCTTTCGGTATGGGTGCTGGTCATGCGCGTCGCTCCTGGTAGCGGGCGGCCAGGCGCCGGGCCAGGCCGACGATGCCGGTGGGCAGGAAGAGGGTCACCAGCACGAAGATCAGGCCCAGCGCGTACAGCCAGAATTCGGGCAGCACGCTGGTGAACCAGGTCTTCAGGCCGTTCACGGCGCCGGCGCCGATGATGGGGCCGATCAGCGTGCCGCGGCCGCCGGTGGCCACCCAGATCACCATCTCGATGGAGTTCTCGGTGGACATCTCGCTGGGGTTGATGATGCCGACCTGCGGCACGTACAGCGCCCCGGCGATGCCGCACAGCACCGCCGACAGCGTCCACACGAACAGCTTGAAGCCGAGCGGGTCGTAGCCGATGAAGCGCAGCCGGCTCTCGGCGTCGCGCACCGCCGTCAGCACCCGGCCCAGCTTGGACTGGGTGACGGCGCGCGCCAGCACCAGCGCGCCGGCCAGCGCCGCCAGCGTGATCCAGTACAGCGCGGCGCGGGTGCCCGGCGCGGTGATGTCGAAGCCCAGGATGCGCTTGAAGTCGGTGAAGCCGTTGTTGCCGCCAAAGCCGGTGTCGTTGCGGAAGAACAGCAGCATGGCGGCGAAGGTCAGCGCCTGCGTGATGATGGAGAAATACACGCCCTTGATGCGCGAACGGAAGGCGAAGTAGCCGAACACGAAAGCCAGCGCGCCGGGCACCAGCACCACCAGCAGCATGGCGTACCAGAAGTGCTCGGTGAAGGCCCAGTACCAGGGGTAGTCCTTCCAGTCCAGGAACACCATGAAGTCCGGCAGGCGGCTCTGGTAGACGCCGTCGTGGCCGATGGCGCGCATCAGGTACATGCCGTGGGCATAGCCGCCCAGCGCGAAGAACAGGCCATGGCCCAGCGACAGGATGCCGGCGTAGCCCCACACCAGGTCCAGCGCCAGCGCCGCCAGGGCGTAGCACATGAACTTGCCCAGCAGCGCCACCGCGTAGGCCGAGATGTGCAGCGGATGGCCGGCGGGAAACGCCAGGTTCAGCAGCGGCGCCAGCGCCAGCAACAGCACGCCCGCGGCCAGCGCGGCCCAGGCGCGGCCGCTGAACAGGGGGCGGCGCGCCAGCAGGTTGAGATCGGTCAGCGCGGTCTGCTTCATTCGACGCTCCGGCCGCGCGGGGCGAACAGGCCTTGCGGCCGCTTCTGCACGAAAAGCACGATGAGCACCAGGATGGTGATCTTGGCCATGACCGCTCCCGCGTAAGGCTCCAGGAATTTGTTGACGCCGCCCAGGCCCAGCGCGGCGATGACGGTGCCGGCCAGCTGGCCGACGCCGCCCAGCACCACCACCATGAACGAATCGACGATGTAGCCGCGGCCCAGGTCCGGGCCCACGTTGCCCAGCTGCGACAGCGCCACGCCGGCCAGCCCGGCGATGCCCGAGCCCAGGCCGAAGGCCAGCATGTCGACGCGGCCGGTGGGCACGCCGACGCAATCGGCCATGCGCCGGTTCTGGGTGATGGCGCGCACGAACAGGCCGAGCCGGGTGTGGTTCAGCAGCGCCCACACCAGGAACACCACGAACAGGGCGAAGCCGATGATGACCAGCCGGTTGTAGGTCAGCACCAGGCCGCCCAGCACCGTGAAGCCGCCGGACATCCAGCTGGGGTTGCCCACCTCCACGTTCTGCGCGCCGAACAGCGTGCGCACGCCCTGCATCAGCATCAGGCTGATGCCCCAGGTGGCCAGCAGCGTTTCCAGCGGCCGGCCGTAGAGCCAGCGGATGACGGTGCGTTCCAGCGCCATGCCGACCAGCGCGGTGACCACGAAGGCCAGCGGCAGCGCCGCCGCCACGTACCAGTCGAGCCAGCCCGGCAGCCAGGCGCGGAACGCCGTCTGCACCAGGTAGGTGACGTAGGCGCCGATCATCAGCAGCTCGCCGTGCGCCATGTTGATGACGCCCATCAGGCCGAAGGTGATGGCCAGCCCCAGCGCCGCCAGCAGCAGCACGCTGCCCAGGCTGAGGCCGTAGAACAGGTTGCCGGCCCACTCGATGGTGGCCAGGTGGCGGTCGATGCGCTTGAGCGCGTTGGCGGCCGCTTCGCGCACGCCGGCGTCGGGTTCGGCGTAGACGCCGTCCTGCTGTTGCGTCAGCGCCGCCAGCGTCGGCCGGAAGGCGGCGTTGTCGGTGCGGCCGAGCAGATCGACCGCGTGGCGCCGCACCGCGGGGTCGGCGCTCTTGAGTTCGAGATTGGCCTGCGCGATTTCCAGCGCGGCGCGCACGGCCGGGTCCTTTTCGGCGGCCAGCGCCTTCTCCAGCAGCGGCAGGCGCGCCGGATCGCCGGTCTGTTGCAGGCGGCGGGCGGCGGCCAGTCGTTCCTGCGGGTTGTCGGAGAACAGCCGCGAGCCGGCCAGCGCCGCCTCGATCGCGCGCCGCAGCCGGTTGTTGATGCCGATGGAGGACGCCTCGGCCGGCAGCGCCAGGGCCGCGCCGGAGACCGGATCGGTGGCCTGGCCCTTGCCGTCGCCGATCAGCACGCGGCCGTCCGGCAGCGCATACAGCTGGTCGCTGCCCAGCGCCTGCAGCACCGCGGCCGCGCCCGGGCCGGTCTGCTGGCCCAGGGCGGCGATGGCCTGCAGCCGGGCGTCGGTGTCGTCGCCGGCCAGCGGCGCCAGCAGCGCCGGGTCCAC
>NZ_CADIJR010000157.1 GCF_902859645.1 Achromobacter insuavis
CGCGCGGTCGGCCGCCGCGGCGCGGCTGCGCGACACGCCGTACGCGGCCGCGCTGCAAGGCGCGCTCAAGCGGGCGCTGTGCAAAGGACAGGGCGCCGAGCCGGGCCGCTATCGCGCCCTGGTCAAGCTGTGGTTCGACAAGGCCTGGCGCGTCGACCGGGTGGATTGGGTCTCGGATACCGGATCGGCGCCGCTGAATCGGCGGCTGGAGGCCGCGTTGCGCGGCGTGACGGCCGGACCGCTGCCGGGCGGCATGGCGCAGCCGGTGACGATCCTGCTGCAGGCGAGCGACGCGGATGATTGCGCCGCGCTGCGAGGGGCAAGCCATGCGGGATGACAAGCCGGCGGGTTCCCTGCGCGCCTTGTTCCTGGAGCGCTACAACGATTTTCGCAGCCAGCTCAAGCGCCGCCTGGGGTCGGACGACCTGGCGCACGACGCCATGCAGGAAGCCTTCCTGAAGGTGAACGACATGCCATCGAGCTCGTCGATCCAGCAGCCGGCGGCCTATCTGTTCCGGGTGGCGGTGAACATCGCCGAGGATCAGCGCCGCCGCGATTCGCGCCTGTTGACGGGGGTGGAGATCATCGAGCTGGTCGGTGCGACGGACGAGGCGGAGGACCCCGCGCGCATCGCGCAGGGCCGCAGCCAGATCGATGCGTTTCGCCGCGCCCTGCGGCAGCTGCCGGAGCGGACCCAGCAGATGCTGCTGGCCGCCCGGGTGCACGATGTGCCGCATGCCGAGATCGCCCGGCGCTACGGCGTGTCCGAGCGCATCGTATCCAAGGAGCTCAAGCGCGCGTTGGCCCATTGCGGCAAGGCGCTGCAAGCGCAGGAAGGACCCGCGCCGGACGCGGGCGAGGAAGACGAATCATGGCGCTGATGATGCTGCCGGGAAGGCGCGGGGGCGGACGGGCGTCGCACGACCGCGATGCGCGCCATTGGCTGCTGACGCTGACCTCGGGCGCCGCCACCGAAGCGGATGCGGAGGCGTTCCGCGCCTGGCTGCGGGCGGACCCGGGGCACGAGGCCGCCTTCGCCGAACAGAAGCGGCTGTGGCAGGCGCTGGGGCCGGCGGTGCGCGAAGAAGCGGCGGCGCGGGCCACGACGCGGCGTCCGTCGCGGTCGGGCCGGCGCGCGTTCCTGGGCGGCGCGGTGGCGGCGTCGGCGGCCTATCTGGCGTGGCGGCCGCCGTTGGGGCTGTGGCCCGGACTGGACGAGCTGGGCGCCGATTACCGCACGGCGACCGGCGAGCAGCGCCGGGTGGCGCTGGGAGATGCGCTGGAACTGGAACTGAACACGCAGACGCGCATCAATGTGCGCTCGGCGGCGGGGGCTTCGGCGGGCGCGGTGATCGAGCTGGCCGCGGGCGAGGCCGAGGTCCGCGTCGGCCGGCAGGCCGATGCGAATCCCGCGCTGCCGGCGCCGGTGGCGCAGGTGGTGGCGGGGGCGGGACGGGTCTCGGCGCGCGAGGCGCTGTTCAACCTGCGCTATCTGGGCGGCGAGGCCAGCCTGTGTTGCCTGGCCGGCAGCGTGCGGCTGGCGCACGCGCAGGGCACCTACGAGGTCGGCGCCGGCCAGGAGCTGCGCTACGACGACCGCCGGGTGATGCCGCCGGCGAAGGTGAATACCGAAGCCGTGACCGCCTGGCGGCGCGGCTGGCTGGTGTTCGACCGGGTGCCGCTGGCGGACGTCGTGGACGAGTTGAACCGCTATCGGCGCGGCCGGCTGGTGTTGCTCAACAGGCAGCTTGGCCAACGCCGGGTGCAGGCGCGCTTCGCGCTGGCGCAGGTGGCGGACGCCGAGCAGCTGATCCGCGACGCCTATGGCGCCGAGGTGACCCGGCTGCCGGGCGGCGTGGTGCTGCTGTCCTGAGCCGGCCGGCGCCGCGGCCCGGCGGGGTTCATGAATTATTTATGACAGGGTTCTGGTCGGCATTTTTCCATCCGTCTGTCTTGTTCTAGGTGGCGAACACCGCGATTGGAATAAGGAAAGACGATCATGCAGGCACGGTTGGCGCAACGCGGCGGTAAGGCATTCATGGCGCGCAAGACGGGGCGCCGCCGTCCAGACTGGCGCCCGACGCCGCTGCGCCAGGCGCTGGCGGTGCTGCTGATCGCCGGCGGCTGGAGCGGCACGGCGCAGGCCCAGGCGCGGGCCTTCAGCCCCGGCTGGTTCGCCGACAAGAACGCGGTGCAGTCCACCGCGCAGCGCACCGGCCGCATGCCGGATGGCTCGCTGGCCGGCATCGGCAACAGCGCCCGCCAGCAGGCGCAATCGCGCCAGCAGCTGCAGCGCTCGCTGGACAACCTGAACCGCACCGCGGCGGCGGTGGCCGCGCAGCAGGCGGCGCAGGCGGCGGCGCGCGCGGCCGCCAATGGCGCGGGGGTGCCGGACGGCCTGGCGCAGGGCGGCCTGTGGATCGCCGAAGGCGCGCAGGCCAAGTGGGAAGGCGCCAAGAAGCCGACCACCGGCACCGAGGGCGGACGCCAACTGGTGACGATCGAGCAGACGCAATCGCGCGCCATCCTGAACTGGGACACGTTCAACATCGGCCGCAACACCACGCTGCAGTTCAAGCAGGGCGCCGACGACGCGGTGCTGAACCGGGTAGTGGGCGCGTCGGCCCGGCCCAGCCAGATCCAGGGCGCGATCAAGGCCGACGGCACGGTGCTGGTGGTCAACCAGAACGGCGTGATCTTCAGCGGCGCCAGCCAGGTCAACGCGCGCAACCTGGTGGCCGCGGCCGCGACCATGACGGATGCGCAGTTCCGCGAGCGCGGCATCTACGCCGACGCCGACGGCACCATCCCGACCTTCAAGGACGCGCTCGGCAACATCGAGGTTCAGGCCGGCGCGCGCCTGTCCACGGCCACGCCCGGCAGCGCCACGCGCGGCGGTGGCTATGTGCTGCTGGCCGGCAAGGAAGTCCGCAACGCCGGCGAGATCAGCACGCCGCAGGGCCAGGCGCTGCTGGCGGCGGGCGACAGTTTCATCATCCGCCGCGGCCAGGGATCGGACAGCAACATCGCCTCCACCACGCGCGGCAACGAGGCGCAGACGACCGGCGCCGGGCTGGTGCGCAACACCGGCCTGATCCAGGCGCCGCAGGGCGACATCACCCTGACCGCGCAGCGCGTGGAGCAGGCCGGCGTGCTGGTGTCGACGACGTCGGTGGACGCGCGCGGCACCATCCACCTGGACGCGCGCGGCGCCGGCGCGGCCGTGACGCTGAGCGAATCCGCCATCAGCGCCATCCTGGTGGACGCCAGCCTGACGACGGCGCTGGACGGCCAGCGCGGCAGCCTGCTGCAGCCGGCCGTGGGCGGCAACACCGCGCTCATCCCCGGCGACGAATTCCGCCGCGACCTGTCGCTGCTGCGCATCAGCAGCCAGGGCACGGTGGACTTCCAGGGCGGTTCGCTGTCGCTGGCCACCGGCGGGCAGGTGGCGGTCAAGGCCGATGGCCGCGCGCTGGTGCGCGACGGCGCGCGCATCGACGTGGGCGGCGCGGTCGGCGTGATCGTGTCGATGGAGTCCAACAACCTCAAGATCAACCTGCAGGGCAACGAACAGCGCGACGCCCCGATCAACCGCGACAGCAAGCTGCTGAACAACAGCGACGTCTGGCTCGATCGCCGCGACCTGGTGCGCCTGGCGGCGGGCAGCGGCGGCAACGATGCCGACCGCTGGTACACGGCCGGCGGGCTGCTGGAAGTGGGCGGTTACCTGGGCACGCTGGGCGTGCCGGTGAGCCACTGGCTGGCGCAGGGCGGCGTGGTGCGCTTCGATGGCGCCGAGGTGGTGACGCAGGCCGGCTCGGCAATCAACCTGTCGGGCGGCACGCTCGACGTGCAGAGCGGCGAGATCCGCCAGAGCTGGCTGCGCGGCGAGGACGGCCGCCTGTACCTGGCCGATCGCGCGCCGGGCGACCTGCTCTATACCGGCCTGTACCAGGGCTACGAGGCGGTGTCGCGACGTTGGGGCGAGAACGCCACGCGGCGCTTCTACAGCCCGCTGATCGCGCCGCCGACCCGCTACGAGTCGGGCTACACCGTGGGCCGCGATGCCGGCACGCTGGTGGTCTCGACCCGCAACGCGGTGCTGGACGGCGACCTGATCAGCGACACCTACCAGGGCGACCGCCAGACGCGCGCGCCGGTGACCGGCCAGGACGGCTACAGCCAGTCGCATCGCAACGCGGCGCGCGCGGCGCAGTTCGTGGTGGGCGCCTACAAGCCGTTCTACGACACCGCCGGCAACTTCCTGCGCTACCAGCTGGGCGCGACCGGCACGGCCGCCGATGTGGCGGTGGGCAAGGGCCTGGCGGGCCGTTCGGCCGGCCTGGAACTGGCCGATGCGCTGCCGGCGGACCTGCGGGGCAAGCTGTTCCTGGACGCCGACCGCCTGAACGGCTTCGGCCTGGGCGCGGTGCGCATCGCCGCCGGCCGCAGCCTGAGCGTGGACGCCACCCTGCGCAGCGCCGATGGCGGCGAGATCACGCTGTATGCGCCCACCATCGACATCAACGCCGACCTGGTCAGCCGCGGCGGCCTGATCCAGGCCGGCAATACGCTGCGCCAGCCCGGCGCGGCGGGCCGCGTCGACGAGGTCGCGCTGGAGCCGGCCGCCGGCGCCCGCGCCGCGCT
>NZ_CADIJR010000158.1 GCF_902859645.1 Achromobacter insuavis
GCTGGGGCCGGCGCGCGTTCCTGGGCGCCAGCCTGGGCGGCGCGGCCGCCGCGGCGGTGGCCGCCGTGGTGGCGCCGCCGTTCCGCCTGTGGCCGGCCTGGGACGAATGGTCGGCCGACTACCGCACCGACACCGGCGACCGGCGCCAGTTCGGGCTGGGCGAGCGGGTGCAGGTGGACATGAACACCCAGACCAGCATCGCGCTGCGTTCGGAACAGCCGGGCGCGGTGCGGGTCGAGCTGATCGCCGGCGAAGCCGCGTTCGACGGCCTGGCCTCGCCGACCGCCGTTACGGTGATGGCGGGCCAGGGCCGCGCCGAGGCCCGCGGCGCGCGCTTCGAACTGCGCAACCTGGGCGGCACGGTCTGCGTCACCTGCATCGCCGGCTCGGTGCGCGTGGCGCTGGGCGGTGGCGCCACCTTGCTCGGCCCCAGCGAGCGCCTGTTCTACGACGGGCAGGGACTGGGCCAGGTGCAGCGCATCGACCCGGCCGAGACCTCGGCCTGGCGCCAGGGCTCGCTGGTGTTCCGGCAGACGCCGCTGGCCGAGGTGGTGGCCGAGATCAACCGCTACCGCCGTGGCCGCGTGGTGCTGCTGGACGGCGCGCGCGGCGCCAGCGCGCTCAGCGGCCGCTTCGAGATCCGCGACACCGACAAGGTGCTGGTGCAGATCGAAAAGGCCTTCGGCCTGACCGCCACGCATCTGCCGGGCAACGTGGTGCTGCTCGGCTGAGGGCCGCGTGGCGGGTTTGGCCCGCCCATCTCGTCCTATACAGGCAGGCCGCGCATGACCGCCATCGAGGGCGCATGCCGCGTCCGCGCGATGGGGAGCAGTCGTGTCGCGTAAACCGAATATCGGTATTCGAGAGTTGAAGGAGAATCTGTCGGCCGTGGTGGATTCGGCGTGGGAGCATCCCGTGTCGGTGCATCGTTACGGCTCGCCCTGGGTCTGGATCGTGTCGCACGAGGTCTGGTCCCGCAACACCCGTCGGGTCGAGTTCAATCCGGCCGGCCATCCGCTGGCCGCGCTGCGCGAGCACCTGGACCGGGCGGTGGCCGCCAGCCAGCCGCGGCTGCACGCGGCCGCGATCCGCGCCATGCTGCGCATCGAGGTGCAGCCGCTGCTGCGGGCGCTGGCGATCCAGCTGCTCTACGGCGTCGAGACCGAGGCCGGCCTGCACGAACAGATTTCCTGCAACCTGCTGTTCCGCTGGTTCGTTGGCCTGTCGCTGGACCAGGAAATCTGGAGCCCGCAGGAATTCGGCCAGGCGCTGGAACGGGTGCTGGCCAGCGCCGACATGATCGACATCCTGGCGCAGTCGCTGGACGGGGCGCCGGTCACGCCGATCGAGCAGGCCACCGGCATCGCGTTGAACCGCCCGCTGCTGCAGGCGTGGCGCGCGCGGGCGATCCGTCCTGAATAAAAAACCTGGCGGGTTCCGCCGCGCCGAGTCGTCTTAGGGGTACAGGCCGCGCCATACGCAGCGCGGCCAAACCGGACATGGGCCCAACAGGCCCCAGGAGCGCGTGATGTCGGCGACCGTCAACGTAGGCATGCTCGAGCTGGACCGCAAATTGTCGAAGGTGCTCGATTGCGCCAGGCAGCAACCCGTATCGGTATCCCGCTACGGTTCTCCCTGGGTCTGGGTCGTGTCGCACGAAACCTGGATCGGCCAGATCCAGCTGACCCGCTACGTGCCGCCGCGCCATCCGCTGGTGGCGTTGCGCGAGCACATCGACGACACGCTGCGGGCGCACGCCGCGCTGCTGCGCCAGGCCAGCCTGGAATGCGGGCTGACGCTGGATGCGGCGATCCTGTGCCGCACCCACATCCTGCAGCTGCTGTATCCCGCCGGCAGCAAGACGTACTTCCATGAACAGATCGCCTACAACCTGTTGTTCCGCTGGTTCGCCGGCCTGTCGGAGGGCAACGGCTGCGAGTGCGCGCCGACCTTCGACGACGAGCTCGACGCGGTCGCGGGCCACGCCGGCGTTGCCGAGCTGTTGCGCCAGGCGCTGGACGACGGCCTGCTGACGCCGGCCAATTGGGCAATGCGCAAGCGGGCTGCCCAGCGTCCGGCCGGCACCGGACGGCGCCCGCTTGCGCCCGGCGGCCGGGCCGCCACGGAGAGCCGCCATGTCCCTGTGTCTTGAACCGGCGCCGCCGGCGCGACGGCGCCGCGACGAGTTCGCCGCGGGCGGCGCGCAGGCGGCGCGTCCGCGCCCGCTCTGCCTGGGCGAATTCGTGGCGGCGAACTATGGGCGCCTGATGCAGGCGCTGCGCGGCCACCTCGGTTGCCCGGACTTGGCCGCGGACAGCCTGCACGACGCCTGGCTGCGCGTGGCCGAGGGCGGGGCGGCGCCGGCGCCCGCCGTCCTCAATCCCGGCGCCTACGTGTTCCGCATGGCCTGCAACATCGCCATCGACCGCCTGCGCGCGGAACGGCTGCCGGGCGCGGCCGAGGTGATCTGGGACGACATCGAGGACACGGCGCCGGGGCCGCAGCGGATCGCGCAGGCCCGTTCCTCGATGCGCGGCGTGCTGCGCCTGATCGAGGCGATGCCGCGGCAGCAGCGCGAGATCTTCATCGGCGTGCGCATCGAAGGCATGCTGCAGAGCGAGGTGGCGGCGCGCTATGGCGTGTCCGGACGCATCGTCCGGCGCCACCTGCGCGACGCCTGTCGCCACGTCGAGAGCCAGGCGGCGCGGTTGCGGGCATGACACGGCGCGCGGCCGCAACCTCGTCTTCGCCCCGGGCCCCGCATGCCCGGGCCGGCCGCCGCGCGGCGCCTCAGCGCGGCTTCACGCTGATCGAACTGATGGTGGTGCTGGTGATCGTGGGCATCGCCACGGCCGCGCTGGGGTTGAGCATCCGCAGCGATCCGGCGCGCCGCCTGCGCGACGACGCGCAGCGGCTGGCCGAGAGTTTCGCCGCCGCGCAGGGCGAAGCGCGCGGCGATGGCCGCGTCATTGCGTGGCAGGCCGACGCGGACGGCTACCGTTTCGTGCGCGGCGCCTGGGCGCTGGACGGTGCGGTGCCGCTGCTGGACGCCACGAGGATCGAGGACTTCGCGCGGGATCCGGCGCTGCGGCCGCGTCCCTGGCAGGCCGGCCCGGTGCGGGTATCGCCCGCCGGCCCGGTGCTGCTGACGGCCGAGTGGTTCGGCCCGCCGTGGCGGCTGACGCTGTCCAACGCGGCGGGCCAGGTCGACGTGCAGCGCGATGCCAGCGGCCGCTTCCTGGTGCGCTGACGTGCGGCGTGCGCGCCAGCCGTCCCGCCCGCCGCCGCGCCGCCCGGCGCGCGCGGCCGGCTTCACGTTGCTGGAGATCCTTATCGCGCTGGCCATCGTCAGCGTGGCGCTGGCGGCCGTCATGCGAACCACCGGCATGCTGACGACCAACAACGGCGTGTTGCGCGAACGGGCGCTGGCGTTGCTGTCGGCGCAGAACCGGCTGATCGAGCTGCAGCTGGCGCCGCCGGCGCTGACCGCCAGCGGCGACAAGGCCGCCTGCCCGCAGGGGCCGCTGGCCCTGGTGTGCTACAGCCGCTACACCGACGCCCGCGAGGGCGCGCGCACGGTCACCGTCGAGGTCTATCTCGACCATCGCCCGACGCCGCGCCTGGCCACGCTGTCCGGCATCGTCGAGAACCGCTCTCCATGATGCCGCGACGCCAGGCCGGGTTCACGTTGATCGAGGTGATCATCGCCATCATGATCATGGCCATCATCAGCCTCATCTCCTGGCGCGCCATCGACAGCGTGGCGCTGACCAGCCGCAAGCTCGATCAGCACACCGACGACGCGCTGGCGCTGCAGCGCGCCTTCGACCAGTTCGAACGCGATGTCGCCGCGCGCAGCCTGGTGCTGGCCGAGCCGCCGGCGGCCGAGGCCCCGGCCGCGCCCGGGGCCGAAGACGCCGAACCGGCGGTCATCGCGCCGCAACTGCTGCCCGACGCGATCCATGTCAGCGGCATGAAGACGCCGGCGCCGCGCATCGACATCGTGCGCGGCGCGCCCGGGCAGCCGCAGGCGCGCCAGCGCGTGATCTGGGAACGCCAGGGCGGCCGCCTGCTGCGCACGGCGGGACGGCCGACCGACGCCATGCCGCTGCCCATGCCCGCGCCGGATACCGGCACGCCGGTGCTGGACGAATTGCTGGATTTCAGCGTGCGGGCCTGGGCGCCCGGACGCGGCTGGGTGGCGCTGCCGGGGCGGGGCGAGCAGCCGGCCACGGCGCTGGAGCTGGTGATCTCGCGCGGCGTGCTGGGGCAGACGCCGCTGCGCTATCGCCGCGTGCTGCTGTTGCATTGACCCATGACCTGGAGCCTGCCGCCATGGCGCTGAATTTCCGAATCGACTCGAGCGCGGGCACGTCCTGGCCGCGCCTGGCCAGCCTGGCGGGCGCCGCGGCGCTGATCGCTGGGCTGGCCTGGTGGGGCCTGCGCCTGACCGAACCGCTGTCGCGCCCGCCCGCCGCACCGGTGGCC
>NZ_CADIJR010000159.1 GCF_902859645.1 Achromobacter insuavis
CTGCGCGCGAAGGGCCGCCAGCTGGTGCCGGCCGGCGAACGCCTGGTGGTGCACACTCCGGGCGGCGGCGGACTGGGCGACCCGGCCCGCCGCGACGCCGCGCGCGTCGAGCGCGACGTGCGCTACGGCCTGGTCAGCGTGGAGCAGGCCGGCAGCGCCTACCAGCACGACGGCGCGCCCGCCTGACCGCTCCCTTTTCCTGGATCGCCCCGGGCGCGTCCCGGGGCCCATCTCATCCCCTGTTTTCGCGACGATCATGAAGCCAACCCGCCGTTCCTTTCTCAGCCTGACCCTTGCCGGCCTGCTGCTGGCCGCCAGCCCGTACACCCATGCGGAACCCACCCGCGGCGGCACGCTGACGCTGCTGCTGCCGTCCGAACCCACCGCGCTGGTCACCGTGGGCAACGTCGCCACGCCGATCCTGAGCGTCAGCGCCAAGGTCACCGAAGGCCTGCTCAAGTACGACTACGACCTGAACCCCGAGCCGCAGCTGGCCACCGCCTGGAACATCAGCCCCGACGGCACCGTGTACACCTTCACGCTGCGCCAGGGCGTCAAGTGGCACGACGGCAAGCCGTTCACGGCGGCGGACGTGGCCTTCTCCATCGAGCTGCTCAAGAAGATCCACCCGCGCGGCCGCAACACCTTCGCCAACGTCACCGCCATCGAGACGCCGGACGACCACACCGTGGTGCTGCGCCTGTCCAAGCCGGCGCCCTACCTGATCCGCGCCTTCGTCGCGACCGAAACGCCGATCATCCCCAAGCACATCTACGAAGGCACCGATCCGCTGACCAACCCGGCCACCTCGGCGCCGATCGGCACCGGCCCGTACAAGTTCAAGGAGTGGGTGCGCGGCAGTCACATCGTCTACGAGCGCAACCCGGACTACTGGGACAAGCCCAAACCCTACATCGACCGCCTGATCGTGCGCATCGTCGCCGACCCGGCGGCGGCCGCCATCGCCTTCGAGACCGGCACGGTCGACCTGGGCTACCGCACGCCCGTGCCGCTGGCCGACCTGGCGCGTCTCAAGGCCGTGCCGTCGCTGCGCTTCGAGACCAAGGGCAACAGCTACTCCTACAACGTCACGCGCCTGGAATTCAACCTGGACGATCCGCACTTCAAGAACGAGAAGGTGCGCCAGGCGGTGGCCCACGCCATCGACCGCAACGTCATCCTGAAGGTGGTGAACTACGGCGTCGGCCAGGTGGCGTATTCGCCCATCGCGCCGGGCCTGAAGACCTACAACGACCCGACGCCCACGCCCTACCCCTTCGACCTGAAGCGCGCCAACGCGCTGCTGGACGAGGCCGGCTATCCCAAGGGCGCCGACGGCGTGCGCTTTCGCGTGACGCTGGACTACAACCCGATCGGCGCCGACGGCCCGCGCCTGGCCGACTACCTGCGCACCACGCTGGCGCGCGTCGGCGTCGCGGTGACGGTGCGGGCGCAGGACGCCTCGGCCTTCATCAAGCGCGTCTACACCGACCGCGACTTCGCCTTCACCACCAACGGCGCCAGCAACCTGTTCGACCCCACCGTCGGCGTGCAGCGGCTGTACTGGTCGAAGAACTTCATCAAGGGCGTGCCGTTCTCCAACGGCACGCACTACCAGAACCCGAAGGTGGACCAGTTGCTGGAAGCCGCCGCGGTCGAGAACGATCCGGCCCGCCGCGTGCAGCTGTTCAAGGAGTTCCAGCAGATCGTGGCGCGCGAGGTGCCCGACCTGAACCTGTACCAGCCGGAGTTCATCACCATCGCCAACCAGCGCGTGCATGACCACTCGCTGACGGCCGACGGCGTCGAGTCCAACCTGGCCGACGTCTATCTGCAGCCATGACGGCGCATCGTTCCCTGCGGGTGCTGGGCCGCTCGCTGCTGCAGGCCATCCCCACCGTCATCGGCGTGGTGCTGCTGAGCTTCTTCCTGCTGCAGGCGGTGCCGGGCGACGCCGCCGACGTGATCGCGGCGGAGTCCGGCTCGGCCACCGAGGCCAGCATGGCGGCGCTGCGCAGCCACTTCGGGCTGGACCAGCCGGTGCTGCAGCAGCTGGGCGCCTACCTGCGCGACCTGGCCACGCTCAACCTGGGCGTGTCGCCGCGCTACAACCTGCCGGTGTCCGAGCTGATCTTCAGCCGGCTGGGCAACACGGTGCTGCTGATGGGCAGCGCGCTGGCCTGCGCGCTGGCGGCCGGCATCGCGCTGGGCGCGGTCATGGCCAGCTTCGCCGGCCGCTGGCTCGACCGCGTGCTGTCGCTGGCGGCGCTGCTGCTGTATTCCACGCCCGGCTTCTGGCTCGGGTTGATGGCCATCATCCTGCTGTCGGTGAAGCTGGGCTGGCTGCCGCCCGGCGGCGTGTCCACCATCGGCTCGGGCGCCACCGGCTGGGCCTACGCGCTCGACGTGGCGCGCCACCTGGTGCTGCCGACGCTGGCGCTGACCGGCTTCTACGTCGCCATCTTCGCCCGCCTGACGCGCGCCTCGATGCTGGAGGTGAACCGCCAGGACTTCGTGCGCACCGCCCACGCCAAGGGCCTGACGCCGCGCGCCGTGGCGCTGCGCCACGTGCTGCGCAACGCGCTGATTCCCGTCACCACCGTGGCCGGCCTGAACGTCGGCACGCTGCTGGGCGGCGCGGTGGTGGTGGAGACCGTGTTCAGCTGGCCCGGCCTGGGCCGGCTGGCCTACGAGTCCGTGATGGCGCGCGACTACGTGGTGCTGCTGGGCATCCTGGTGCTGTCGTCACTGCTGGTGATCCTGGCCAACATCATCGTCGACCTGCTGCAGACCCTGCTCGACCCGCGCATCCGCGTGCGCTGACCCCTTCATTTCCCGATTCACGATGACCGTTCAATCCGCTTCCGCGCCGGCGCCGGCCGCCCCCCTGCCCCGGCTGCGCCGCGGCGCGCTGGGCCGCCTGCTGGCCAACCCGGCCGCCGTGGCCGGCGCGCTGCTGCTGCTCCTGATCCTGCTGGCCGCGCTCACCGCGCCGTGGGTGTTTCCGCACGACCCGCTCGACATGGTGGGGCCGCCCATCCTGTGGCCGGGGCAGGACCACGAATTCTGGCTGGGCACCGACACCATGGGCCGCGACGTGGCCGCCGGCCTGGCGCATGGCGCGCGGGTGTCGCTGACCGTGGGCGTCACCGCGGCGCTGCTGAGCCTGGTGATCGGCATCGCCATCGGCGCGGCGGCCGGCTACTTCGGCGGCTGGGTCGACGTGGTGTTGATGCGCGTGACCGAGCTGCTGCAGACCATTCCGGCCTTCTTGCTGGTGGTGGTCATCGTGGCGATCGCGCGGCCCTCGGTGACGGTGATCGCGCTGTCGATCGGCGTGGCCTCCTGGCCGGTGGTGGCGCGGCTCGTGCGGGCCGAATTCCGCACCCTGCGCGAATCCGAGTTCGTGCAGGCGGCCCGCAGCCTGGGCTTCAGCCACGCCCGCATCGCCCTGCTGGAGATCCTGCCCAATGCCCTGCCACCGGTGATCGTGACCACGTCGGTGCTGGTGGCCAACGCCATCCTGATGGAATCGGCGCTGTCGTTCATGAACATGGGCGATCCCAACGCCGTGTCGTGGGGCAGCATGATCGGCGACGCCCGCGAGATGCTGCGCACCGCCTGGTACCTGGCGGCGCTGCCGGGCGTGTCCATCATCCTGACGGTGCTGTCGCTGAACCTGCTGGGCGATGCCCTGAACGACGCCTTCAATCCGCGACTGTCGCGCTGAGGCCTCGTCGGCCCGGCGCGGCGGCGGCGCGTCGGCGGCGAAAGGGGCGGAAGAAACGGAAGTAGACAAACTTTTCTAGAACATTTATTCTAGATCGGCCTTTTGTCGACTTCCCCGCTTCATGACCGCCTCCCCTTCCGCCACCGCCAAGCCCACCAGCGCCGAACTCGACGTGTTGCAGGCGCTCTGGGAAACCGGCCCCGCCACCGTCAAGCAGGTCCACGCCGCGATGGCGGCCGGGCGCGACGGCCTGACCTACGCCAACGTGCTGCGGCTGATGCAGATCATGCACGGCAAGGGCCTGCTGACGCGCGATGAAAGCGAACGCTCGCACGTCTACGCCGCCGCCCAGAGCCAGAAGGCGACCCAGGGCGGCCTGATCAAGGACCTGATCGGCAAGGCCTTCGCCGGCTCCGGCAAGGCGCTGGTGCTGGCCGCCCTGCGCGAAGGCCATGTCAGCAGGAAGGACCGCGCGGAAATCGAAGCCCTGCTGCGCGACGACAAGCTGTGACCGACTTTCTGCTGGCCACGGCCTGGACCCTGGGCGGCAGCCTGCCGGCGCTGGCCTGGAAGATCCTGTGCCTGCACGCCGCCACGCTGGCGCTGCTGGCGCTGACGCGCCCCGACGATGCCCGGCTGCGCTACGCGCTGCTGGGCGCGGCGTTGTTCGCCGGCGTGGGCCTGGGCGTGACCGACGTGGCGCTCGCCTGGCGCGGCCTGCCGGCCCCGTTGCCCGCCGCGGC
>NZ_CADIJR010000160.1 GCF_902859645.1 Achromobacter insuavis
CCTGAACGGGCCGGGCCCGGATCGGGCGCCGAGGCGCTACAAGCGGCCTGTCAGCAACAATACGATCAGCACGATCAGCACAATGCCGAGCAGGCCGCTGGGGTAATAGCCCCAACCGCGGCTGTACGGCCAGGCGGGCACCGCACCGACGAGCAAAAGGATCAGGATGATCAACAGGATGGTGGACATGATGACTCCGGGAGTTGTTCTTGGTGGCTGGGGCGAGCGTCGCGGCGCTCAGTGAAGGGTCGTCCGCTTGCCGCGCGGCGACGGCGGCTCGAGCGGCGGCAGGTCCACTTCCGGCTCGTCGGTATCCGGGTCCACCGGCAGGTCGCCGGGCGGCGAACCGGGCGGAATGGGGTCCGGCTTGGGCGGGACATGCAAATACAGAAGGTCTGACATGGCGTTCTCCTTGAAGACGCAACCTGCTGCGCGGCCGGACCATTCCAGGCCGCGCTCCTGCTCGCGCCACGCCGGCATCAATGGCGCGCCAGCGCGAAAACGCGCAACAACTGCCGGTTGAACGCGGGGATGTCGTCCGGCTTGCGGCTGCTGATCCAGCGGCCGTCCACCACCACTTCCTCGTCCACCCACCGCGCGCCGGCATTGCGCAGGTCATCGGCCAGCGATGGCCAACTGGTCAGTTTGCGATCCTTGACCAGTCCCGCCGATATCAGCAGCCAGGCACCGTGGCAGATCACCGCCAGCGGCTTGCCGGCCTCGTGCATGGCCTGCACGAATGCGCGCGCCTGCGAATGCAGCCGGATCTCGTCGGCATTGATCACGCCGCCAGGCAGCAGCACCGCGTCAAACGACGCCGGATTCGCCTCGGCGAAGGTCAGGTCCGCCTCGACCCTATCGCCCTTGTCGTTGTGGCGCATGCCCTGCACCGGCCCGCGCCGCGCCGAAACGACCACCGTGCGCGCGCCCTGCTGCTGCAGCGCGTCGCGCGGATCGGTCAGCTCCACTTGTTCGAAGCCATCTGTCACCAGAATGGCCACGTTGAAGTCCTGTAATGAATGCGTCATGCAATGCTCCCTGGTTGCAGCACGCCATGCAGCAAGTGGCGTGCCCGGGGACCGCCGCCCGCCGCCCGCCGCCCGCGGCGGGCACGCCACTTGCTCGGCGCAGCGGCGACGCGCAGGAGAGGACATGGCAAACCGCAGCCGGGCGCCGGCGGCCCGCCCCGCCAACGACGAACTCGTGTACATGGATGACACCGGCCCCGGCTACCGTCGGGTGCGGGTCAATGGCACGACCTTCCACTACCTCGACACCGTCGACAGACGCATCACCGACGCAACCGAATTGGCCCGCATCCGCGCGCTGGCGATCCCGCCGGCCTATGAGGACGTGTGGATCTGCCCGCATGCCCAAGGCCATCTGCAGGCCACCGGGCGCGATGCCCGTGGCCGCAAGCAATACCGCTACCACGCCGCCTGGGCGCAGTTGCGCGATGCCGACAAGTATCAGAGCCTGAGTTCGTTCGGCGCGCAACTGCCGCGCATCCGGCGCCAGGTGGCGCGCGACTTGCAGGCGTCCGGCCTGCCGCGCGCCAAAGTGATCGCGGTGGTGGTGCGTCTGCTGGAAGACACGCTGATCCGCATCGGCGCGCGCGAATACGCCCGCGCCAACCGCTCCTATGGGCTGACCACGCTGACGCGGCGCCACACGCGTGTCAGCGGCGACCGCCTGCGCCTGCGTTTTCGCGGCAAGAGCGGCGTGGCGCACGACGTCACCGTCAAGGACCGCCGCATCGCGCGCATCATCAAACGCTGCCTGGATATTCCCGGACAGCAGCTGTTTCAGTATCTGGATGAGGCCGGCGAGGCCCATGCGATCGACTCGGAGGCGGTCAACGCCTATCTGCGCGAAGCCGGGGCCGCCGATTTCACCGCCAAGCACTATCGCACCTGGGCTGGGTCGGTGCTGGCCTACGCGGCCTTGCAGGCGCGCCCCCGCCAAGACGAACGGCAGGCCCGGCAGGAAGTGGTGGAGGTCATCCGGCAGGTCTCACAGCGGCTGGCGAATACGCCTGCGGTATGCCGCGCCTGCTACGTGCATCCCGCGATCATCGAGTCCTATCTGGCCGGGCGCCTGCCGCCACGGACGGCCGCGCCGACGGGGGCCCGCGGGCTCAACGCCGACGAACGCCGGCTGCTGGCCTTTCTGGGCGATGCCTGAACGCGGCCGGTCAGGCCGGCCGGGTCGGCACGCCGTCCCGCCCCTGCCCAAATTGCAAGCGGATGTGGCAACGCGCGCAGGGATGCAAGTTCGTGGGTAAAACGAACATTCACAACGAGATGCAATGCAAGACCCCGGCAGGCGCTGATCCGTGCCACCTTCCTTGTATGCGCCGCGCCCGCAGCGGACCGCGGCCATGCCTTCGCCAACGCTAACAGCAGGAGCTATTCATGGCCAACAACCACACTCCCGTCCCCTCGGACTTCCCCGAGAACGGCCCCGACGACCGCGCCGCCCGCCGTCGCAGGCGCCATCCGGAAAGCTGGATCGACGAGCTGGAAGCCACCTTGAGCGACGCCACCAGCACTGACCTGGAAGCGCTCAAGGCACGCCTTGCCGAGCAATTGCGCGACACCCGCCACAGCCTGCGCGATGCCTCCGACAGCGCCCAGGACATGGTGCGCGAGACCATTGATTGCACCGAGGAATACATCCACGCCCGCCCCTGGCAGGCCATCGGCCTGGTGGCCGGCGCGGCATTCCTGTTCGGCGTGATCGTCGGCCGGCAATAACGCCGCCCAGGGCCCGGCGGCGGCGGGTGCGGCCGGGCCGGGCCGCGCCCGCGGGAACACCATTTGCTCGATCCTCCCGATGACGCCACGGCGTCCCACCATCATTCAGGGAGATCCGCATGTCCACACCCAGCAATACCGGCAGCCGGCCTCATCCCGTCCCCCCCATGCCCGGGCAGCACCTGTCCAAGCCCGGCAGGGAAGGCGAAATGGCCTTGGCCCCGCAATACCTGGCGCCCGACTACCAGGGCAGCGGCAAACTGGCCGGCATGGCCGCCATCGTCACCGGCGGCGATTCCGGCATCGGCCGCGCGGTGAGCGTGCTGTTCGCGCGCGAAGGCGCCGACATCGCCATCATCTATCTGAACGAACACGACGACGCGCGCGAAACCCGGCGCGCGGTCGAGGCCGAAGGCCGCCGCTGCCTGCTGATCGCCGGCGACGTGCGCGAATCGGCTTTCTGCAACCAGGCCGTGGCGCAGGCGGCGCAGGCCTTCGGCCGGCTCGACGTGCTGGTCAACAACGCCGCGTTCCAGGACCATGACGACGGGCTGGAGGCCATCAGCGACGAGAAATGGGACAAGACCCTGCGCACCAACATCCATGGTTATTTCTACATGGCCCGCGCCGCGCTGCCGCATTTGCGGGCGGGCGCCAGCATCATCAACACGGGTTCCGTCACCGGCCTGCGCGGCAGCGCCGGGCTGCTCGATTATTCCGCCAGCAAGGGCGCCATCCATGCATTCACCCGTTCGCTGGCGGCCAATCTGGCCGACAAGGCCATTCGCGTCAATGCGGTGGCGCCCGGCCCGGTCTGGACCCCGCTGAATCCCGCGGACCGCGACGCCGAGCAGATCAAGTCCTTCGGCAAGGACACGGACCTGGGCCGGCCGGCCCAGCCCGAAGAGATCTCTCCTGCCTACGTGTTCCTGGCCGCGCCGTGCTGCGCCAGCTACATCACCGGGATCGTGCTGCCGATCACCGGCAGCGCGGGCGACTGAGCGCCGCGGCGCCCGCCCTGCCCGGCGCCGCCGCATTGGCGCGTTACTGCGGCGCCACCGAGGCCGGCGCGGTGCGCTCGGCCGGCG
>NZ_CADIJR010000161.1 GCF_902859645.1 Achromobacter insuavis
CACGCTGCCGGGGCGGGTGGCATCGCGCGGGCCGCGCCAGCGGGCCGGCTGGGGCGGCGCGAAGCGCAGCGCGCCCACGGGCGGTTCGGCATATGGAATGGCGCTGAAGCGGCAGGCGTCGCCGTCGCGCAGTCCGGTCAACCTGCCGGCGCGCAGGTCGGCCTGAACGGTGTCAGTCATGGTCTGGTCCCTTGTCGTCCTGGTTTCCGGCGGAGGGCATGCAGGGCCGCCATCCGCTCGGGACTATGGTAGGGACGAAAGGGGGCGGGCAGACATGCCGGTTTCGAACCGGGCCATGCGCAACCCGCATACCCCGTGCCGCGACCGGGGCTGCCGGCCGGGGCTACTTCAGGATGCGCGCATCCATGCTGTTGTCGGCCAGCGCCTGGGCCTGCGCCTGGCTCATGCCCAGGTGCTCGTACAGCGCGTGGAAGTTCTCGGTGACGTAGCCGCCGAAGTAGGCCGGGTCGTCGGAGTTGACCGTGACCTTCACGCCGGCGTCCAGCAGCGACAGGATGTTGTGCTGCGACATGTGGTCGAACACGCGCAGGCGGGTGTTCGACAGCGGACATACCGTCAGGGGGATCTGTTCGTCGATCAGGCGCGCCATCAGGCGCGGGTCCTCGGCGGCGCGCACGCCGTGGTCGATGCGCAGTACCTTCAGCAGGTCCAGCGCCTCCCAGATGTACTCGGGCGGGCCTTCCTCGCCCGCATGAGCCACGGCCGGCAGGCCTTCGGCGCGGGCGCGGTCGAAGACGCGCTGGAACAGGCGCGGCGGAAAGCCCTTTTCGCTGCTGTCCAGGCCGACGGCGATGAAGGCGTCGCGGTAGGGCAGCGCCTCTTCCAGCGTGCGCATGGCCTGCTCCTCGGGCAGGTGGCGCAGGAAGCTGAGGATCAGGCCGCTGCTGATGCCGAGCTTCTTGCGGCCGTCTTCGAGCGCCTGGCTGATGCCGTCCAGCACCACCTTGAACGGCACGCCGCGGTCGGTGTGGGTCTGCGGATCGAAAAAGGGCTCGGTGTGCACCACGTTCTGCTCGTGGCACTTGACCAGGTAGTCCCAGGTCAGGTCGTAGAAATCCTGCTCGGTGCGCAGCACGTCGGCGCCGCGGTAGTACAGGTCGAGGAATTCCTGCAGGTTGCCGTAGTTGTAGGCGGCGCGCAGGGCGTCCATGTCCGGCCATGGCAGCGCCACGCCGTTGCGGTGGGCCAGCCGGAACAGCAGCTCGGGTTCGAGCGTGCCTTCCAGGTGCAGGTGCAGTTCCGCCTTGGGCAGGGTGTTGAGCCAGTCGTACATGGGCGCTCCTAAGAAGAAGATTGGATGGCCTCGGCCAGCGTGTCGGCGAAGGCGCGGGCCTGGCGGGTGCTGGGCCGGTCGCGGCGCCAGATGGCCGCCAGCGGCGAGCGCCGCAGGGCGGGACGGGGCGCCAGTACCACCACCTCGCCGCGCGCGGCGCGCACCGCCGCGACGCTGCCGGGCAGCATCCACAGATAGGGTCCGACCGTCAGCAGTTCGCGGCCGAATTCCAGGGATAGGGCGCCGATCATATCCGGAATCGGCAGGCCTTCCCGTAACAGCAGCATTTCCAGCTCGCCGCGGATGCGGCTGCCGGGCAGCGCCGTGATCCACGGGTAGGCGACGCAATCGGCCAGCGTGACCTCGGGCCGTTCGGCCAGCGGATGGGCGGGCGCGCAGGCCAGCACCACGGCGTCTTCCAGCAGGGTGGCCGAGCGGTAGATGCGCGGATCGACCGTGGACGAGAAGCGGCTGATCAGCACGTCCAGCGCGCCGGCGTCCAGGTCCTCGATCAGGCGCTCGTGCGTGCCGATCTCCAGTGTCAGCGTGATGCGCGGATGCCGCTCGCGAAAGCGCGAGGCGGCCTGCGCCACCGGCCAGCCGGCGAACATCGAGAAGCAGCCCACCGTCAGGCTGCCCTCGTCGCCGCGCAACAGCGCCGCCAGGTCGATCTCGGCCTTGCGAAAGCCGGTCAGCAGCTGGCGCGCGTGGCGGCACATGGCCTCGCCCAGCGGCGTACAGCTGGTGCCGCGGGCGGTGCGCTCGAACAGCCGCGCGCCCACCAGTTCCTCGATCTCGGCGATGGCGCGCGACAGGCCCGACTGCGTGCTGTGCAACTGCGCCGCCGCCTTGGACAGGTTGCCCAGCTCGGCGACCGTCAGCACGATCTCCAGGTGCCGGGTGCGGAGTTTTCCTTTGAAGGGCGTCATGGCGGGCGGCAGAGTAGCGATGCGCCGATTATTCTCCGGCGCCGGGGCCTTGGCAACGCGGGTGACGGGTTTCGGTATAGTTGCTCGCCATGGAAACGGAGGGGAGCGGGCAATGACGAGGATGATGGGCGCCACCCTGGGGCTGGCCGCGCGGCGGCTGGCGGCCTTCCTGGCGTTGGCGGCGCTGGCCGGATGCGGCACGTCGACGGTGGACGGGGTCAGGGTCGAGTGGCCGCCCTTCAAGGATGGCGCGGCGCTAGTGCTGCCCTCGGATCCGGCGCAGTGCCCGGACCTGGCCGGCCGCTATCGCGCCGCCGGCGAATTGCGTGACGGCAAGGCCATGGCCGGCGCCGCCGACCTGCAACGCTTCCTGGCCGACATGCTCGGCCTGCCCGGCCTGCGCGACACCGCCGAGCGCGCCTGGCGCCCCACGGCGGCCGCCAGCGTGACCCTGGTCAGCGTCGCGGGCGGCTGGCGCGTCGAGGCCGACGACGGCCTGGGCGGCGGCAGCGCCGACCTGCTGCGGCAACGCGATGGCGCCGCCGATCCCGATGCGCCGGGCGAGAACGTGCCCGGCATCCAGCGCTTCAGCGGCTGTACCCAGGGCCGTTTCTGGATCAGCGCCCGGCGCGACTGGCACCAGTACGAATCGATGGGCATGTACCGCACCATGGCGCTGCTGCGGCCGCTGGCGGGCGGGCTGCTGGTGACCGTGCAGCGCGAGTCGCAGAGCATCGGCCTGCTGCCCTGGTATTCGTCGGATGAGGTCCGCGCGCAATACTGGTTCGCGCCGCGCTAGGAGAGCCGCCTGGACGCCGCCGCCGCCATGCCCGCGCGTTTCGTCTCCGGACCGTTGCGCGGCCATGTGCTCGAGATGGTCCTGACCGGCTGGGCCAGCATGCTGGCCGTGTTCGCCGTTGAATTCCTGACCCTGCTGTACCTGGGCACGCTGCGCGACGAGGCGGTGCTGGCGGCGGTGGGCTTCGGCTCGATGACGCTGTTCACCATCACGTCGATCTGCATCGGCGTGACCGTGGGCGGCGCGGCGCAGGTGTCGCGCGCCCTCGGCGCCGGCGATGCCTTGCGCGCGCGCCGGCTGGCGGCGGCCTCGCTGGTGCTGATGGGCGCGGCCACGCTGCTGTCGGCGGCGGTGTTTCTGCTGGCGATCGGGCCGTTCACGCGGGCGATCGGGCTGGCGCCGGACGTGCGGGCGTTGCTGCTGTCCTATGTGGCCATCACCGCGCCGTTCTCGGTGGCGATGGGCCTGGGCATGATGCTGTCCAACCTGCTGCGCGCCGCCGGTCGCGGACGCCAGTCGATGTGGGTGCTGCTGGCCGGCACCGCCACCGTGGCGGCGCTGGATCCGCTGGTGATTTTCGTGTTCGACGGCGGCATGCGCGGCGTGGCCTGGGCCGGCGGCGTCGGTCGCGTGGCGACGGTGGCGCTGGGCGCCTGGCTGGTGTTCGGGCGCTACCGGCTGGTGGCGCGGCCGGCGCGGGCCAGCCTGCGCGCCGATCT
>NZ_CADIJR010000162.1 GCF_902859645.1 Achromobacter insuavis
GGCGCGCGTCCCGGACCGGGCTGCTGCGCCTGGGGCGGCGTGCGCGCCTGCCCCGGGGCCGCGCCTGCCGGCATGGCGGCGGGATTGCCGCGGTTCATGTCCGGCCGCGCGCCGGGTCCGGCGCCATTGGGGCCATTGCCGGGGCCGCCGCCAGGGCGCTGGCCTTGCGGCGGCGCGTGGTCGACGAAGGCTTGCGGCGGACGTCCCTGGTTGCGGTCGAAGAACTGGGCGCGGTTGCCGCCGGCATCGCGGGCGAAGCCGCGTTGCAAGTCGGTGGGCGGACGGTGCGGCTCGTTGCGCGCGGCAACCTCGCGCGGATCGGCCCGGCGCTGGATGCCCGCCGGACCGCCGTTGTAGCTGATGCGGCGGTTGTCGATATTGTTGTTGACCACCACCGTGTGGTTGTAGACGTTGGTGACGCGGGTGACGTTGATGTTGGTCACGGCGCGGTTGTAGAAGAACCGGTCATGGTCCCAATAGCCGCCGACGAAGCCGATGCCGATATAACCAAAACCATAGTTGATGCCGCCATAAAAGCCGATATGCGGGCCCCAGTAGCCGGCGTGCCACAGGTAGACGCCGTCGACGAAGCCCCAGTACCCCGGGGTCCACAGCGCGCCGGTGTAGGGCGCCAGCACCCAGGCGCCGGGGACCCAGAAATAGCCGTAGCGGTTCAGGCTCCAGTAACCCGGAACCCACATGTAGCCGTCGCCGGGGGCGGGCGGCTGGGTGTAGACCGGCAGGGGCGGGGGCGGTTGGGGGCTGCGGTCGATCGGCGCCAGGTTGGCATTGGCGGGATCGCCGCTGTCGTAGGCCGGGGCGGCTGGCGCGGGCGGCGCGGGCGGCGGCGCATAGGTCTGCGCCACCGCGCCCGCGCCGACCGTCATCAGGATGGCGGCGGCCAACGGACGCAAGTGGGGAATCCTGGCGATGGCATTCATGGCGTTTCCTTTGCGCGATGGGGCGCGTGGATCAATAGCCGTGGTAGTAGTAATGCGGCGCAGGGTAATAGTAATAGGCGGGCGCCGGCCGGTAGTAGGCCGGACGCGCCGGCACCACCACGCAACCGGAAAGGGCGCTGGCCATCGCCAGCATCAACAGAATCGTCTTCTTCATTTGGGATCTCCTGCCGAGCGCCTGGCGTGCGTCACGCCTTCTTTGGGCTCGTAGGGATTAGGCCATGGCCGCGGGGGCGAGTTCTGGGTCTGTAATGGATCCGAAACAGCTTTCAGGTGACGGATGTTTGCGCCGGCGTGACCGTTGATGTCGTTCGTAGCAATTGTTCCGGCGCGCGCCGGCCTTGCGCCCATGAAAAAAGGCCGCCTCGCGGCGGCCTTCCGGGTGGCGCGGTTTGCGCCGGGGCGGTCAGTTCCAGCGGCCGCCGTTGCCGGCCAGGCTGAAGCGGCCGGCGCCCATGAAGGCGATGGCCAGGGCCGTGAACAGGAACATGCCTTGCAGTTCCAGCGCCCAGCCGCCGTTGTTGGTCAGGCTGGTGAATTGGCCGGTGTGCGCCAGCAGGATCGCGACCACCATGTTGATGGCGATGATCAGGCCGCCCAGGCGGGTGTAGATGCCAACGATCAGCAGCACCGGCGCGAGGATTTCGCCGATGTAGACGCCATAGGCCAGGAAGCCGGGCAGTCCGTGCGAGGACAGCATGCCGCCAATGCCGCCGACGCCGCCGCCGGTGATCTTGAACAGGCCATGGAGCAGAATCAGAATACCGAGGGTCAGGCGCAGGATCAGCTTGCCGGTGTCATCGGACTTGATCATGGTGGATTTCTCTTTTGATGGTTAAGGGATGCAATGCGCCGGTTGGAGCGCACGCCGAGCCTTTGGTTCCCGCTCCCGCGCCGGGGTGGCGCGAGGTGGGCCATTATTGCAAATCCCGAATATGACCATCAAGCGTTTACGTCCGCGTGGCGGGCGCCCGCTGACGAATGCTTACAGTTCCTCGAGGTAGCGCATGCGGAAGCGCCGGCCCTTGATATTGCTGTTGGACAGGCGCGAGAAGGCCTGCTTGGCGATCTTGCGGTCCAGCGCCACGTAGGCGTTGAACTCGGTGATGTTGATCTTGCCGACCTGCTCGAAGGCCAGGCCGCCGTCGCCGGTCAGGGCGCCCAGCAGGTCGCCGGGGCGCAGCTTGTCCTTCTTGCCGCCCTGGATGCACAGGGTCACCATGGGCGCGCGCAGCGGCCGGTCGGCCTTGGGGCGCAGCGATTTCAGGTCGCCCCAGGTCAGCGGCGCGCCCTGGTATTGCTCGATCAGGTTGGCCCAGCGCATTTCGTCGGGCGAGCACAGGCTCAGGGCCAGGCCCTTCTGCTCGCCGCGGCCGCTGCGGCCGATGCGGTGCACGTGGACCTCGGTGTCCTTGGTGACGTCGACGTTGATGACCGCGCCCAGGTTCTGGATGTCCAGGCCGCGCGCGGCCACGTCGGTGGCCACCAGCACGGCGCAGCTCTGGTTGGCGAACTGGATCAGGATCTCGTCGCGCTCGCGCTGTTCCAGGTCGCCGTTCAGCGCCAGGGCGCTGATGCCCTCGGCCTGCAGCCGTTCGACCAAGTCGTGGCTGCGGATCTTGGTGTTGCAGAAGGCCAGCGTCGAGACCGGGCGGAAATGCGCCAGCAGCCTGGCCACGGCGTCCAGGCGCTCGTCGGGGTCGATCTCGTAGAAGATCTGTTCGATGCGGCTGGCGTCGTGCTGGGCCTCGACCTTGACCTCGGCCGGGTTGCGCAGGAAGCGCGCGCTCAGCTTGCGGATATTGTCGGGGTAGGTGGCCGAGAACAGCAGGGTCTGGCGCTTGGCGGGGCAATGCGAGGCGATCGCCACGATATCGTCGTAGAAGCCCATGTCGACCATGCGGTCGGCCTCGTCCAGCACCAGCGTGGTCAGGCCGGACAGGTCCAGGCTGCCGCGTTCCAGGTGGTCCTGGATGCGGCCGGGCGTGCCCACCACGATGTGGGTGCCGCGCGCCAGCGATTCCGCTTGCGGGCGGGCCGCGGCGCCGCCGCACAGCGTCAGGATCTTGACGTTGGCGATCTGGCGCGCCAGCCGGCGCAGTTCCTGCGCCACCTGGTCGGCCAGCTCGCGGGTCGGACAGAGCAGCAGCGCCTGCGGCGTCAGGCGGGTGGCGTCGAGCTTCTGCAGCACGCCCAGGCCGAAGGCCGCGGTCTTGCCGCTGCCGGTCTTGGCCTGCGCGATCAGGTCGCGGCCCTCCAGGATCAGCGGCAGGCTTTGCGCCTGGATCGGCGTCATGTGCTCGAACCCCAGGCTTTGCAGGTTGTCGAGCAGGGCGGGCAGGAGGGGCAGGGTGGTAAAGGGCGTCTGGGTCACGGTCGGGCTCTCGCAGGAACTGCGATAAATGCGGATACGGCCGACAGTGTAAGGCCTGGGGCCTCGGCGCGGCCCGGCGCGGTGGCGCGGCGCAGGCGGGCGCCGGCCGCCGGCGGGGTCAGGCCGACGGTTCGTAGGTGCCGG
>NZ_CADIJR010000163.1 GCF_902859645.1 Achromobacter insuavis
GGGCAGGCCCGCCGCGTCCGCGCCCGCCGCCGCGCCGACGCCCGAGACGGCACCCACTTCCACGCCGGACGACGATCCGGCGCCAGCACAAGGACAAGAACAATGACCTCACGCGGACGCTTCATCACGCTGGAGGGGGTCGACGGGGCCGGCAAGAGCACGCACACCGAGTGGATCGCCGAGTTCCTGCGCGGCCAGGGCCTGGAGGTGGTCTCCACCCGCGAGCCCGGCGGCACGCCGCTGGGCGAAAAGCTGCGCGCCCTGGTGCTGACCGACCCGATGGGCCTGGATACCGAGACCCTGCTGATGTTCGCCGCCCGCTGCGAGCACCTGCACCAGGTGATCGAGCCGGCGCTGGCGCGTGGCGCCTGGGTGGTCTGCGACCGCTACACCGACGCCACCTACGCCTACCAGGGCGGCGGCCGCGGCCTGGGCGCCGCGCGCGTGGCCGCGCTGGAAACCTGGATGCAGGCCGGCCGTCCCGACCGCACCTGGCTGTTCGACGTGCCGCTGGCGGTGGCGCGGGCGCGCCTGGCCGACGCCCGCGAGCCCGACCGCTTCGAGCGCGAAGGCGCCGCCTTCTTCGAACGCACGCGCACGGCCTACCAGGCGCGCGCCGCGGCCGAGCCTGACCGCATCCAGGTGATCGATTCGACCCGCGCCATTCCCGAGATCCGCGCCGAGCTGGAAGCCGGCCTGCGCCAACTGGTGGCGGCCCGGCCATGAGCGCGCCCCAGTTCCTGCCCTGGCAGATGGAGACGGCGCGGGCCTGGCTGGGCAACCGCGAGCGCTTCGCCCACGCCTGGCTGGTGCACGGCCTGGCCGGCATCGGCAAGCTCGACTTCGCCAATGCCGCCGCCGCCAGCCTGCTGTGCGAGACGCCGCAGGACGGCCTGGCCTGCGGCCATTGCGCCGCCTGTGCCTGGTTCGCCAGCGGCAACCACCCCGACCTGCGCCGCATCCGGCCCGAGGCCGTGGCGGTCGAGGAGGGCGCCGACGCCGCCGAGGGCGCGGAAGAGGCCGAGCCGGCCACGGGCGCGGCCAAGAAGGCGCCGTCCAAGGAAATCCGCATCGACCAGATCCGCTCGCTGGAATCCTGGTTCAACACCGCCACCCACCGCGGCGGCTGGCGCGTGGCGCTGCTGTACCCCGCGCACGCGCTGAACGTGGTGTCGTCCAACGCCTTGCTCAAGGTGCTGGAAGAGCCGCCGCCGCATACCGTGTTCCTCTTGGTGGCCGACGCGCCCGACCGGCTGTTGCCGACGCTGGTGTCGCGCTGCCGCCGCCTGCCGCTGCCGGGGCCCGATCCCGACACCGCGCTGCAATGGCTGCGCGACCAGAACGTGGAGCCGGCGCGCGAATGGCTGGCCGCCGCCGGCGGCGCGCCGCTGGCCGCGTTGCGCCTGGCCCAGAACGCCGAAACCGCCTGCCCGCCGTGGCTGACCCAGTTGGTCGGCCCGCTGGCCAAGGGCCAGACGCCCGACGTCGGCACCCTGGCCGAGGCCCTGGAAAAGGCCCCGCCGGCCGAGTGGATCGACGCGCTGCAACGCCTCTATACCGATCTGATGCTGGCCGCCGCCGGCGCGCCGGTGCGTTATTTCCCGGCGCTGGCCGCCGTCGTGGCCGAGGTCGCCGCGCGCATGAACACGGCGCGCGCGGCCGAGGCCGCGCGCTGGCTGACGCGCCAGCGGGCGCTGGCCACGCATCCCTTGAATGCCAAGCTTTTCGCCCACGCGACGCTGCAGCGCGTGGTGCTATCCTGCCAGGCGTAACCTGCCGCGGCGCGGCGACGGATCCGGCCTGTCCGGGCCGCCGTCCAGACGCCGCGCCTTTCCTCATCCAAGTCTCATGTACGTCGATTCCCACTGCCATTTGAATTTCCCCGAGCTGGCGGCCGACCTGCCCGCCATCCTCGAACGGATGGCCGCCAACCAGGTGACCCACGCGCTGGTGGTCAGCGTCAACATGCCCGAATGGCCGGGCCTGATGTCGCTGGTCGAGCCGCAGCCGAACCTGTGGGCCTCGGTCGGCGTGCACCCCGACTACGAGGACACGCCGGACCCCGAGCCCGAGGAGCTGGCGCGCCTGGCGGCCCACCCGAAGGTGGTGGCCATCGGCGAGACCGGGCTGGACTACTACCGCCTGTCCGAGCCGCTGGACTGGCAGCGCGAGCGTTTCCGCCGCCATATCCGCGCCGCCCGCGACACCGGCCTGCCGCTGATCGTGCACACGCGCTCGTCGGCCGAGGACACGGTGCGGATGCTGCGCGAGGAGCGCGCCGCCGAGGTCGGCGGGGTGATGCACTGTTTCACCGAGACCTGGGAAGTGGCCCAGGCCGCGCTCGACCAGAATTTCCACATCTCGCTGTCCGGCATCGTGACGTTCAAGAACGCGCATGTGGTGCACGAGGTGGCCGCCAAGGTGCCGCTGGACCGCCTGCTGATCGAAACCGACTCGCCGTACCTGGCGCCGGTGCCGTACCGGGGCAAGCTCAACGACCCGTCCAAGGTGATCCACGTGGCCGAGAAGATCGCGGATCTGAAGGGCATCAGCGTGGCCGAGGTGGCGCGTGCCTCAACGGAAAATTTCTTTAATCTTTTCAATAAGATAAAGAAATAATCTAACGTCAATTATTTAAAGTAATTTATCAGGATTGCCCATGGCTGCCAGCGCTGCGTTCTCCCGTCACCGCCTCGTCTCGCACTGCCGCAGCGCACTGCTGGCGTTGTGCGTCGCCGTTTCGACGCCGGCGCTGGCCCAGGCCGCCAATCCGTCGGATTGGTGGGTCTATGTCGCCAACGACTACCCCGACGAAATCAAGGACCTGCTGGCGCAGGGCGCCGACCCCAACGTGCGCTACCGCAATGGCCAGCCGGCCCTGATGCGGGCGGTGGTCGACGGCGCCTGGAAGGTGTTCGACGTGCTGGCGGCCAACCCGCGCACGGACGTCAATGCCGAGAACCCGGCCGGCGAGACGCCGCTGATGTACCTGGCCATCGCCGGCCAGACCGACCGGGCGCGGGCGCTGATGGCGCGCGGCGCCCAGGTCAACCGCCTGGGCTGGACGCCGCTGCACTATGCGGCCTCCAAGGGCCAGCTGGCCATGGCCAGCCTGCTGCTGGAACGCAAGGCGATGGTGAACGCGCCGGCGCCCAACGGTGAAACGCCGCTGATGATGGCGGCGCTGTCGGGCAACAAGGCGATGGTGGAGCTGCTGCTGAAGGCCGGCGCCGACGTCACCACCCGCGATACCAAGGACCAGAACGCCGCGGACTGGGCCCGCACCGGCAAGTCGACCAGCCTGGCCGCCGAGCTGCAGACGCTGATCGCCCAGCAGGAGGCGGCCAAGCGCGCTCGCCGCGCCAGCGGCCCGGCCGAGCCGGAACCGGACCCGGCCGAGGCCGCCGAGGCGGCGACCGGCGTC
>NZ_CADIJR010000164.1 GCF_902859645.1 Achromobacter insuavis
GGGCTGCCGCGGCGGCGCCGCCAGGGCGCCGGCGCTGGCGAGCGCCAGCCAGGCCGCGCCCATCAGGCGCGCCATGCGGCGCGGGCGGGAAGGGCGCAGGGGCATGGGGCGGCTCACCATTTGTAGCGCACCGAACCGACGATCTGGCGTCCCTGGCCCAGGTAGCAATAGCCGTCGCTGCACGTCTGCACCTGCTTGTCGGCCAGGTTCTGCACGCTCAGGCGCGCCTGCCATCCCTTCAGCGCCGGATGCGCATAGCCGGGCTCGTAGCTCACCGATACGTCGAACAGCGTGGCCGCCGGATTGCGCATCAGGTTGAGCTTGTCGCCATAGCTGGCGCCGACGTAACGGGCGCCGGCGCCCAGGCCCAGGCCCGCCAGCGGCCCCTGCGGCAGGCGGTAGTCGAGCCACAGGCTGGCCAGGTGGCGCGGCTGGTAGGACGGCACCTTGCCGATCTCGGCCGGGTCATTGCTCTTGACCACCTTGCCCTGGTTGTAGCTGTAGCTGGCGATCAGCTGCAGGCCGCGGTCCAGCTCGGCCAGGCCTTCCAGCTCGATGCCGGTGGAACGGATGGTGCCGGCCAGTTCCGACCACGGCTGGCCCGGCACGGCGCGGGCGGCGTCCTTTTCCTCGATGCGGTAGGCGGCCAGGGTCACGTAGCTGTGCGAGCCGGGCGGCTGGTACTTGATGCCCGCCTCGATCTGCTCGCCGTGGGTCGGATCCAGCACGTCGCCCGATTTGGTGAGGCTGGTATTGGGCGTGAACGACGTGGAATAGTTGACGTACGGAGCCAGGCCGTTGTCGGCCAGGTACAGCGCGCCGGCCTGCCAGGTGAAGGCCTGGTCGGACTTGGTCTGCGCGGGCGTGCCGGCCAGCAGGTTGCGGTTGTCCTGGCGCAGCGTGTCATAGCGGCCGCCCAGCGTCAGGCGCCAGTTGCCCAGCGAGGCCTGGTCGGACAGGTAGAAGCCGTATTGCGAATTGCGTTTCAGCACCGACACCATGTTCATCGGCGGGGTCGGGCCCGGCACGTAGCCGTACTGCGGGTTGTCTAGGTCCAGCGAAGGGTAGCCGGAGGCCAGATAGCCCACGCCCTGGTCCCACTTCAGCCACTGGTAGTCGAAGCCGGCCAGCAGGCTGTGGGCGGCCTGGCCGGTGGCAAAGCGCACGGTGGCGTTGTTGTCCAGCGACACGTTTCTGAGCGTGCTTTCGACGCTCCACGCGCTGCGCTGGAGCAGGCGGGTGCCCGGCTCCAGGCCGGCCCCGCTGAGGTAGCGCGCGTCCAGGTCGATATGGCCGTAGCGCAATTGCTGGCGCAGCGTGACGTCCTGGCCCAGGCGATGCTCCAGCTCGTAGCCGGCCTGGTACTGCGTCTGGCGCTGGTGGTCGTAGCGCGGATCGCTGACGCGGATCTTGGTGACCTTGCCGTTTTCGACATAGTTGCCGACGTTGGCGTCGGTCTCGTCCTTCATGTACTGGCCCAGCAGCGTCAGCGTGGTGTTCTCGCCCAGGCGGAACTCGAACGACGGCGCGAACAGGTCGCGGTCGTCGGCGATCATGCGTTCGGTGTCGCCGCGCCGCATCAGTCCGATCACGCGGAAACGCGCGGTGCCGGCCTCGTTGATATCGTCGCCGATGTCGAAGGCGGCCTGCTTGCGGTCGTGGGTCGACCCCTGCAGCATGATTTCGTGGACCGGGTCCGGGCCGGGACGCTTCGAGATCCGGTTGACAATGCCCCCGGGCGTGCCCTGGCCGTAGAGCACCGACATCGGGCCTTTGACGATGTCGACGCGTTCCAGCGCGTAGGGTTCGGTGCGGAAGTAGGCGTAGGAGCCCGGCGTCTGGCGCAGGCCGTCCAGATAGTCGCCGGTGGTGTTCACCGGAAAGCCGCGGATCGAGATCTGGTCGAAGCGCGGGTCGAAGCCCGCCACGCCGGTGCTGACACCCGCCGAATAGCGCACCGCCTCGATCATCGAGGTGGCGCCGCGGGCGTCCATCTGCGCGCGGGTCACCACGCTGACCGAGCGCGGCGTCTCCATCAGCGAGGTGTCGCCCTTGAGGGCGCTGCCGCTGGCCTGCGCCACGAAGGCATCGGCATCGCGGGCGGACGCGCCGACCACCGCGATCGGCGCCAGCGTGGCCGGCCCCGACGCCTGCGGCTGCAGCACGTACTGTCCGTCCGGCGTGCGGGTGGCGGCCAGGCCGCTGCCGGCCAGCAGCGCGGCCAGCGCCTCCGGCACCGTGTAGCGGCCGGACAGGCCGGGGCTGGTCTTGCCCTGCGTCAAGGGCATCGCGCCGCCGAGCGGCACGCCCGCCGCCAGGCCGAAGGCATTGAGCGCTTCGGTCAGGGGGCCGGCGGGGATCTGGTAGGCGCGGCGGCCATCGGCCGCGGTGGGCGCGGGCTGGGCCAGCGTGGGCAGGGCGGGCGCCAGGCCGGCCAGCGCCAGGCTGGCGGCCAGCAGCCAGGGACGCAGCCCTTGGGGCGCGGGAGAAGTGGGGGGCAAAGCGTAAGCGCGTGTCATGACGGTTCCGTATTCGTGCATCGGCAAGCGGGACGGCGATGAATGGCGGTCCCGCACTTACCAGATCGAACGAAACGGAAAAAAGGGAAGGCCGGCGTTCACGCCGGCGCCAACGTGGTCCACCAGGGCAGCTTCTGTTCCACCCGCAGGGACAGGGCGCGGGCCAGCAATTGCAGCGTACGGTCGGCGTCGGCCAGCGGATAGGTGCCCATCACGCGCAGATCGGCGACCTCGGGCGCCACGCCCAGGTGGCCGTGGCGGTAGCGCGCCAGCTCGGCCACCAGATCCGCCAGGCGCATGTCGTTGGCCACGAGCATGCCGCGGGTCCAGGCGCCAGCGGCGGGGTCGGCAAGGTCCGGGCGGCCGATGCCGTCGGCGCTGAACGAAACCTGGCCGCCCGCGGACAGCGCCAGCGTGTCGCCACGAGCGGCGCTGCGGATCTCGACCGTGCCTTCGAACACGGCCAGCCGCGCCGCATCCGCCAGCAGCCGCAGGTTGAAGCGCGCGGCGCGCGTGCGCAGCCGTCCATGGGGCGTGGCCACCACGAACGGCCGCGCGGCGCCGATGGCGTTCACGAGGATCTCGCCGCGCAGCAGCGTCAGGCGGCGTTCGTCCGGCCCGTCGTCGAAGTCGACGGCGCTGGCGGTGTTCAGCCACAGCGCGCTGCCATCGGCCAGCCGCCATTCGCGGACCTGGCCGACGGCGCTGCGGTAGTCGGCCGCCAGCGCCAGCAGTTCGTCGCGCAGCGGGGTATGACGCCAGGCCAGCGAGCCGCCCAGCAGCCCGCCGGACAGCAGCGCCAGCGTGCGCAGATGGCGGCGGCGGGGCGGCGCCAGCGCCGCCTGCAGGCCGGCCGAGGCC
>NZ_CADIJR010000165.1 GCF_902859645.1 Achromobacter insuavis
GCCGCCGAGCCGCCCGCGCGTCCCGCGCCGAAAGTCCTCATCGAACCCACCCTCGCGCCCGAGCGGCCGGCGGCGATTGCCCCCGAGCCCGCGCCCGCCAGCGCGGCGACGCCGTTGCAAGGCGTCTTCGCGCGCCTGGCGCGGACGGCCCGCGCGGACGCGACCCAGGATCCGCCATCTTCGAAAGCGGCGAAAAAATGAAAACCATCGCGATTGTTTCCGCCAAGGGCGGGGTAGGAAAGACCACGATAGCCGCCACGCTGGGCCTAGCCCTGAGCCGGGCCGGCCATCCCGCCCTGCTGGTGGACCTGGATCCGCAGAACGCGTTGCGTTTTCACCTGGGTGCCGAATCGCAGGCCGCCGAGGCTGGACTGGCGCGCGCCAGCCTGGCGGACATCCCCTGGCGCGAAACGGTGGTGCGGGGCGATGCCGGCCCCTATCTGTTGCCGTTCGGCCAGATCAATGAAGCGGACCGCCTGGCGCTGGAGCAGCAGATGCGCCAGGACGACGCCTGGTTGGCGAACCACCTGCGGGCGCTCGATCTCGAACCCGATACCGTGGTGCTGGTGGATACGCCGCCGGGACCGTCCATCTATCTCAGCCAGGCCTTGCGCTGCGCCGACCTGGTGCTGGTGGTGACGCTGCCGGACGCCGCCTCGTACGCCACGCTGCCGCAGGTCGAGAACCTGATCGCGCAGTACTGCGAAGGGCGCCCGGAATTCCTGGGCCATGCCTTCGTGGTCAACCAGGCCGACAGCGCCGCCGCGCTGGCCAAGGACACCCTGCAGGTGATGCGCGGCATCCTGGCCGACCGCCTGGCCGGCGTGATCCACCGCGACGCCACGGTCAGCGAGGCGCTGGCCTTCGGCACGACGGTGATCGACCACGCGCCGCACAGCCAGGCCAGCAATGACATCGGCATCAGTGCGCAATGGCTGCTGCGGCAACTGCGCGAGCCCCGGGAGGACCAGCCATGAAGTCGGTGACCAACGAGACCGCGGCGCACAATCCGCGTCTCTCGCGCCTGGGCAACAGCCTGTTGTCCTGGCGCATCTGGAAGATGGGCTGGGTCCGGGTGTTGTCGCTGGTGCTGGCCGGCGTGCTGTCGGTGCTGGCGGTGGCGGTCGAGATGGGCCTGCTGCAACAGATGATGTTCGCGGCGTTCTGTGTGATCGTGGCGCTGCTGCTGCACCGCGTGGGCGGACGGCTGGAGACGCTCACGCTGGTGATGCTGTCGGTCATCACGTCGTTGCGCTACATGTATTGGCGTATCACCGACACCATCGGCTTTCACAACGTGGTGGACGCGTTCTTCGGCTACGGGCTGCTGCTGGCGGAAATCTACGCCCTGACGGTCATGCTGCTGAGCTATTTCCAGACGGCCTGGCCGCTGCGGTGCAAGCCCACGCCGTTGCCGGTCGATCGATCCCTCTGGCCGACCGTGGATGTCTACATTCCCACCTACAACGAGCCGCTGGACGTGGTGCGTCAGTCGGTGCTGGCGGCGCAGTCGCTGGACTGGCCGGCGGACAAGCTGCGCGTCTACGTGCTCGATGACGGCCGCCGTCAGGAGTTCCGCGAGTTCAGCGAGCAGGCAGGTGTCGGCTACCTGACGCGCCCGGACAACAAGCACGCCAAGGCCGGCAACATCAACGCCGCGCTGACCAAGACCGACGGCGAATTCATCGCGGTGTTCGACTGCGACCACGTCACGGTGCGCTCGTTCCTGCAGATCTGCATGGGCTGGTTCCTCAAGGACAAGCGGCTGGCGCTGCTGCAGACGCCGCACGTGTTCTTCTCGCCCGATCCCTTCGAGCGCAACCTGGGCACCTTCCGCAACGTGCCCAATGAAGGCGAACTGTTCTACGGCGTGATCCAGGACGGCAACGATCTGTGGAACGCCACGTTCTTCTGCGGTTCGTGCGCCGTGATGCGCCGCTCGTCGCTGGACGCCGTCGGCGGCGTGGCGGTCGAGAGCGTGACCGAGGACGCGCTGACCGCCCTGAAGATGAACCGGCTGGGCTTCAACACCGCCTATCTGGCGGTGCCGCAGGCCGCGGGCCTGGCGACCGAGAACCTGTCGCGCCACATCGGCCAGCGCACGCGCTGGGCGCGCGGCATGGCGCAGATCATCCGCACCAACAATCCCCTGCTGGGCAAGGGCCTGAAGATCGGGCAGCGGCTGTGCTACCTGAGCGCGATGCTGCACTTCTTCTTCGGCCTGCCGCGGGTGGTGTTCCTGACGGCGCCGCTGGCCTACCTGTTCTTCCATGCCAACGTGTTCCAGGCCTCGGCCATCATGGTGGCGGCCTATGCCCTGCCGCACATCGTCCTGTCCAACCTGACCGGCTCGCGCATCCAGGGGCGGTTCCGCCACTCGTTCTGGAACGAGGTCTACGAATCGGTGCTGGCCTGGTACATCATGCGCCCGGCGCTGGTGACGCTGATCAGTCCCAAGACCGCGCTGTTCAACGTGACGGCCAAGGGCGGCATCATCCGCGAATCGTATTTCGACTGGACGCTGGCGCGGCCCTACGTGGTGCTGCTGGGGCTGAACCTGGCCGGCTTCATCGTCGGCGTGATCAGCCTGGTCACGGGGTACGGGGGCGTGGATGCGCGCCTGACCATCGTGCTGAACCTGATCTGGACCGTCTACAACATCGTCATGACCAGCGCCAGCGTGGCCGTGGCCGGCGAGGTCCGGCAACTGCGCAACACGCCGCGCGTGGCGATTTCGCTGGCGGCCATGCTGCTGCTGCCGGATGGCCGCACCGTCGCCTGCCGCACCAGCGATTACTCGCAGGGCGGCCTGGGCCTGGTGCTGCCGCCCGGCGTGCTGGTGCCCAATGGCATGCCGCTGAGCGTGTCGCTGTTCCGCAATGACGAGGAAGCGATGTTCCCGGCGCTGGTCACGTTCAGCCGCGGCGACCGCCTGGGGATCAGCTTCCAGTCGCTGACGCTGGAGCAGGAACGCGACCTGGCGCAGATGACCTTTGGCCGCGCCGATACCTGGGCCAGCACCTGGGGCAACAACGCGCCCGACTCGCCGTGGGTCGCGTTGAGACAGATCTCGAGCATCGGCGTCCGCGGTTTTTCGTTGCTGCTGCGCCAGTTGCGCGATCGCAGCCTTGCGGCCGTGCGCCGTCCCACGTCCGTGTCCACCAAAAACTAGAGGACGACAGAGCGATGATTCCCAGGCTTGATGCTTGGCCGCCCCGGCCTTGCCCGTCCCCCGCGCAGCCCGTCCTGCGGCGGGCGCTGCTATCGGCGTTGCTGGCCTTGGGGTCGGCCATGCCGTCCCTGGCCGAGCCCGTCGCCGCCGATCCCGCCGCCGCGGCCACGGCGGC
>NZ_CADIJR010000166.1 GCF_902859645.1 Achromobacter insuavis
AGCCGCGCCGGCCGCCGCCGCGCCCGCCGTGGCCGAATCCGCCGCCGCCGCCGAAGCCATCTCGCAGGCCGCGCGCACCAGCCGCGCCGCCGCCCCGGCCCACGTCGACAAGGAATCCACCTCGATCCGCGTGGGCGTGGAAAAGGTCGATCAGGTCATCAACCTGGTGGGCGAACTGGTCATCACCCAGGCCATGCTGGCGCAGACCGCGTCGACGCTGGATCCGGTGCTGCACGACCGCCTGCTCAACGGCATGGAGCAGCTCGAGCGCAACGCGCGCGACCTGCAGGAAGCCGTCATGTCGATCCGCATGATGCCGATGGACTACGTCTTCAGCCGCTTCCCGCGCCTGGTGCGCGACATTGCCGGCAAGATGGGCAAGCAGATCGAACTGCAGACCTACGGCCGCGCCACCGAACTCGACAAGAGCCTGATCGAACGCATCATCGACCCGCTGACGCACCTGGTGCGCAACAGCCTGGACCACGGCATCGAGACGCCCGAGAAGCGCGTCGCCGCCGGCAAGGATCCGGTCGGCCAGCTGGTGCTGTCGGCCCAGCACAACGGCGGCAACATTGTCATCGAAGTCAGCGACGACGGCGCCGGCCTGAACCGCGAAAAGATCCTCAAGAAGGCAATGGCCCAGGGCCTGCCGGTCAACGAAAACTCGCCGGACGACGAAATCTGGCAACTGATCTTCGCGCCGGGCTTCTCCACGGCCGAGAAGGTCACCGACATTTCCGGCCGCGGCGTCGGCATGGACGTGGTGCGCCGGAACATTCAGGACATGGGCGGTCACGTGCAGCTGTCGTGCGAGCCGGGCAACGGCACCACCACGCGCATCGTGCTGCCGCTGACGCTGGCGATCCTGGACGGCATGTCGGTGCGGGTGGGCGAGGAAACCTTCATCCTGCCGCTCAACCATGTGACCGAATCGCTGCAGCCGACCAACGACCAGATCTACTCCGTGGCCGGCAACGAGCGCGTCATGCACGTGCGCGGCGAATACCTGCCGCTGGTCGAGATGCACCGCGTGTTCTCGGTCAGCGAGGCGCAGACCGACCCGACCCAGGCCATCGCCGTCATCATGCAGGCCGAGGACCGCCGTTTCGCGCTGCTGGTGGATCACCTGATCGGCCAGCACCAGGTGGTGGTGAAGAACCTCGAGTCGAATTACCGCAAGGTCCCCGGCATCTCCGCCGCCACCATCCTGGGCGATGGCAGCGTGGCGCTGATCGTCGACGTATTTGCGCTTGCGCGCGCCAACCGTGAGCGTTGGTCGCAGCCCGAAGCCATTCTGAATTGATGGAGAAATAGCCCCATGGCAGCCAAACCGCAAGCGCAAGCCGCGCGCAATGAAGATGTCGGCAACGAGTTCCTGGTGTTCACGCTGGGCGACGAAGAGTACGGCATCGACATCCTGAAGGTGCAGGAAATCCGCGGCTACGACGCCGACACGGTGACCCGTATCGCCAATGTCCCGCCGTTCATCAAGGGCGTGACCAACCTGCGCGGCATCATCGTGCCGATCGTCGACCTGCGCATCAAGTTCAACCTGGGCAGCGTCGAATACAACGAGCAGACCGTCGTCATCATCCTGAACCTCGATCGCCGCGTGGTCGGCATCGTGGTCGACGGCGTGTCGGACGTGCTGATGCTCAACGCCGGCCAGATCCGCCCGGCGCCGGAATTCGGCGCCACCCTGTCCACCGAGTACCTGACGGGCCTGGGGACGGTCGACGAACGCATGCTGATCCTGGTCGACATCGAGAAGATGATGACCAGCGACGAAATGGCTCTGGTGGAGAAGGTCGCCTCCTGATCGGAGCGGCGGGATCCGGGCGCCTCGGTCCGCTACGCGGCCGACCGCCCAGCAGAGAGGGGTAGGGCGCGCCATATTGGATTCGATATGGCGCTTTTCTTAACGATTTCAGTCTGGAGTGGTGCTTGTGATGCGCAAGTTTTTCGCGAACATGACGATACGCAGCAGCCTGTTGTGGGTGCTGGCGTTCTTCTCATTCATGTTGGTGATCGGAGCCGCACTGGGCGTGCTGTCGTTGCGCATCAGCAACGCGACGCTGGCGGAAATCAAGCAATCGCAAGAACTGAACGATGCGCTGGGCCGCGTCGTGTCGAGCTACAAAGACACCCTCAATGGCCTGGGCCGCACGGCCTCGTCCAATTATGCCGACATCGTGCGCAGCGTCGGCCAGCCCACGCTGCTGACGCAGGGCCTGTCGAGCGAGGCCGCCGGCCTGCTCGAGCGCGCCAAGGCGGCGCAGAACAAGGGCCAGGCGGAATTCGACTATTTCAAGACCTTGCCCAGGCCGGCCGAGGCGGCCGAGTCCCTCAAGGAAGTCGAGGATTCGTACGGCGCCTTGATCCAGCAAGGCGTGCAGCCGCTGACCGCCGCGCTGGAGAAGGCCGACATGCCGGCCTACCAGACGCAGGTGCAGAAGGTGCAGGACGCGCTCGAAGGGCGCTTCGCCCGCGCCGTCGAGGGGTTTGATTTCTGGCGCGCCAGCAAGATGCTGGACGCGTTCGAGGTGGCCCAGGTGCGCTACCAGTTCGTGCTGCTGGCGGTGAGCGCCGGCGGCGTGATCGCCGCGCTGCTGGTGTTCGCCACCTATGTGTTCCTGCGTCGCCGCGTGCTGCAGCCGCTCAAGGATGCCGGCCATCACTTCGACCGCATTGCCGGCGGGGATCTGACCGCCCGCGTCGAAGTCCGCAATACCAACGAGATCGGCCAGCTGTTCGCCGCGCTCAAGCGCATGCAGGAAAGCCTGACGCGCACGGTGTCCTCGGTGCGCCGCGGCGTCGACGAAATCAATACCGGTTCGCACGAGATCGCCGCGGGCAACACCGACCTGTCCAGCCGCACCGAGCAGCAGGCAGCTTCGCTGGAAGAGACCGCGGCCTCGATGGAGCAACTGGCCTCGACCGTCAAGCAGAACGCCGACAACGCGCGCCAGGCCAACCAGCTGGCGGCCAGTGCGTCGGACGTGGCCGAGCGCGGCGGTTCGGCGGTGGCCGAGGTGGTCAACACCATGCACGGCATCTCGGCCAGCTCGCGCAAGATTTCCGAAATCGTGTCGGTCATCGACGGCATTGCCTTCCAGACGAACATCCTGGCGCTGAACGCGGCGGTGGAAGCCGCTCGTGCCGGCGAGCAGGGTAAGGGTTTCGCGGTGGTGGCGGGCGAAGTGCGCTCGCTGGCGCAGCGCAGCGCGCAGGCGGCCAAGGAAATCAAGGGCCTGATCGAGGATTCCGTGACCAAGGTGGGCGCGGGTTCG
>NZ_CADIJR010000167.1 GCF_902859645.1 Achromobacter insuavis
AGGGGCCGCCCGCCGGCCAGCAGGCGCACCTTGAGGTCGCCGGGGAAGCCGCCCGCCAGCACGCCGATGGCATGCGCCAGGCGTGCTTCGTCGGCGGCCAGCTCGGGCACGCGGGCCTCGGCCGATTCGCGTTCGGCGCGCGCCTGCGAGGCCTCGGCGCGCGTGCCCAGGCCATGCGTGGCGGCGCGTTGCGCCAGGCGTTCGGCGGCGGTCAGCGTGGCGATGTTGTCGCGGGCGATGGCGCCGCGCGCCTGGGTGGCGCGCAGCGCGGCATAGTCGCCGGCCAGTTCGGCCAGCAGGCTGATGCGCAGGGCATGGCCGTCTTCCTCGATCGCCTGCGCGTCGGCGTCGGCGCGTTCGACGGCGCGGCGGCGGCCGCCGAAGACGTCGATCTCCCAGCTGGCGTCCAGCCCCAGCTGATAGGCGCGCGATTCGCCGACGCCGGGCGGGCGCAGCGCCAGCGACGTGCGCGAGGCGGTGGCGTCGGCGCGGGCGCCGACGTCGGGGCCCAGGCGGCTGGCGACCTGATCGCGTTCGGCGCGGGCCTGCAGCAGCCGCAGGCGGGCGATCGCCAGGTCCTGGTTGTGCGCCAGCGCCTGTTGCAGCAATTCATCGAGCAGCGGATCGTCGAAGGCGCGCCACCATTGCGCCAGCGCGGCCGGATCGACGGGGGCGGCGCCGGCCAGCGGCGTCGACCAGGCTTGCGGGTGGATCGGGGGCTCGGCGTGGTAGTCGGGTCCCACCGCGGCGCAGCCCGCGAGCGTCGCGGACAACGCGGCAATGGCGGCGGCGCGGCGTGGCGCGGCGGTTCGAGCGAGGGCGGAGGGGATACGCATGGCGCCTCCTACATCAGGTTGTGCAGCCAGCCGGCCAGCCGGCCGCGCGCCACGCGCTGCTCGCCCGGCGCGCCGATGTCGACGCTGCACGTCATGCCCGCCGCCAGCTGGACGCCGTCGGGCACCGCGTCGATCTCGATACGCACCGGAATGCGCTGCGCCAGCCGCACCCAGCTGAAGTTGGCCTTGACCGCGGGCAGCCCGTATTCGTCGGGGCCGTCGTTGTCGTCCGCGATGCCGTGTCCGATCGAGGCGACGCGGCCGGTCAGCAGCGGCGCGAAGCCCATCAGCTTGATCTGCGCCGGCGCGCCGGGCCGGATCCGTTCCAGCTTGGTCTCCTCGAAATAGCCGGTGATCCAGAAGCTGTGGGCGTCGAGGATGGCGATGTCGGGCTTGCCGGCCACCGCGTAATCGCCGCGGCGCAGGCGCAGCCGCGTGACGAAGCCGTCCACCGGCGCGCGCAGCACGCTGCGCGCCAGGTCCAGCTCGGCCACGTCCAGCGCGGCGCGGGCGCGTTGCGCCTCGGCCTGGGCGATGGCGACGGCGCGGCCGGCGCGCTGGATGTCCTCGCGCGAGACCAGGTCGTCCAGGCCGTGGCGGCGGCGCGCCTCGTCCTGGCGCTGGCGCAGGGTTTCATCGGCCGCCGCCGCCAGGGCGCGGGCCTGGGCCACCGCCAGCTCGAAGCGGCTGGGATCGATGCGGTAGAGCACGTCGCCGCGCTTGACCGGCTGGTTGTCGTCGACGGCGACGTCGGCGACGGTGCCGGACACTTCGGGCGCGACCCGCACCACGTGCGCGCTGACGCGCCCGTCGCGAGTCCACGGCGCCAGGACGTAGGCGCTCCAGAGCGCGGCGACGAGGGCGCCGGCCAGGGCGAGCGCGGCCAGGGTCAGGACCACGCGAAAGGTTTTCTGCAATGACGGAGACATGGGAATACGGCAATCAAAGGGTCAGGATCAACAGGGACACCAGCGCCAGCGACACGGCGAACTCGAACAGGGCGGGGTGCCAGACCCGCCGCAGCAGTCCGCTGCGCGCCATCACGGCACGCGCCAGCCAGTACAGCGGCACGGCCACGCAGGCATAGAAAAAGAACGGCGGCACGTAGATGCCGGCAATGGCGACTTCACTCAGCACGGGGCGGCTCCAGGAAAGGATGGGCATCGAAATAGGCGGCATGGCCTTGGATCAGCCAGTGGATGTCGGCGAAGGCGGCCATGGCCTTCTGCACGGCCGGGCGTTGCGGACCAGCCAGGCCCAGCTGCCCCGCCAGCAGGCGGGCGGCGCGGCGCGCATGTTGCGACCGGCGGGACGCGGGGGCGCCGCCGCGCGCGAGGCGATCCAGGCCCGCTTGCGCCAGGCGTTGCGCCTGGGGCGGCAAGGCGCGGTTGGCCAGCAGCCGCTGGATCCGCTGCGTCTCCAGGCCGACGCGCAGCGCCGCCAGGCTTTGCGCCAGCGCATCGGCCAGTTGCGCCGGCCGGCCTTTGAGCAACGCGCCCAGTTGCGCCACGCGGTGCTGCTGGCGCTGTTGCCAGCCGGCGTCGGCGAGCCGCTTGCCGCGCAGCAGCGCCAGCGCGTCGTCGCGGATGACGCGCCGCAGGCGGGCGATGTCGCGGCCCGGGTGGCGCGGCAGGATCACCTGGAAGCACAGCAGCGCGAAGGACGTCGCCAGCACCCAGGCCACCGCGTGGTTGGCGAAGGCCTGCATCGAATACTGCATGGGGTTGTCGGCGGCGGTCAGCGTGTTGAATGCGACCAGGTAGGCCAGGCCGCCGAACGCCGTGCGGGGCGAGCTGGTGGCGAGGATGCCGGGCAGCCAGAACACGGCCAGCGCCACGGCCAGCAGCGCGAAGCCGTCCAGGTGCGGCAGCACGCCGAAGGCGCAGACCCAGGCCGCGGGGACGGCATAGAGGCAGCCCCGCAGAAAGGCGCGGGCGCCGGCCGGCGGATCGCCGGCGGTGGCCAGCAGCGAGCAGTAGGGCGCCAGCACCAGCAGCATCATGTCGCCGTCGGTCCAGCCGCTCCAGAGCCAGAAAAGGCCGGCCAGCACGATGGCGGCCATCGAGCGCAGGCCGTTCCGCACGGCGCTGGCGTAGTCACGGTGAAAGCGCACCGGCGCGGCGCCGGCGGGCGGGCGCGGGTGCGCCAGCGCGGCCAGGCCTTCGAGCGCGTCCAGATAGGCGTCGAGCTGTTCGCCCAGGCGGTCGGCGGCGATCAGCAGCGTCGCTTCCTGGCGCGCATCCGCCAGGCGCAGGTCGGACAGCGCATCGATCAGTGACTGGCGCGCCTGACGCAGCAGGCCGGCGGCGCGCGGCAGGTCGCCGGCCGTCAGCGCCTGGCTGGCGGCCTCCCAGGCCTGGCGCAACGGCGCCCGCAGCGCGGCCAGGGCCTG
>NZ_CADIJR010000168.1 GCF_902859645.1 Achromobacter insuavis
GGGGCGGCCGTGGCCGGCGCGCCGGCGGCCGCGGCGGCGGGCTTGCCGGCGTCGGCCCAGCTGGCGGGAATGGCCGGGGTGTCGAATTCGGCGTACTCGCCGTCATAGGCGGGCAGGCCCTTGGCCGCCAGGCTGCCGACCAGGTCGACGGGCTGCTCGCCGGATTCGTAGAAGCCGCCATGCAGGCGCGAGACGGCCAGCATCACCACCAGCATGGCCAGCAGCAACGTGATCAGGTCCAGGTAGCTCAGCAACCAGTTCTCGGCATCGCTCTCGACCGTTTCATCGACGTGCCAGCGGGCGTAGCGGTCCTTGCGGTCGCTCTTGCTCGGGCGCCAGCCGCTGTTGGCGGCCGCCTTCTGCGCGCGCAGCTGGGCCTGGCGGGCCTGCTCGATCCGCTGCGCCAGGGAGGGGGAAATCAGGCTCATTGACGCGCGGCGGCCGGGCGGGTGATGGACACGGGTTTGGCGGCCGTGGGCACCTGGCCCTCGGTCTTGCCGCGCGGCGCGGAGGCGCCGCCGTCATAGATTTCGTCCTCGACGTGCATGACGAACGAGTTCAGGGTCTCGCGCACCACGGCCGGGCCGCGCTTCTCGCACATCATCGAGATGCCCTGCAGCACCATGTTCATGGACTCGACGCGGCGCGCGGTGCGGCGCTCGAGCTTGACGGCGATCGGCTTGCACACCAGGTTGGCCAGCAGGATGCCGTAGAAGGTGGTCATCAGGCCGATGGCCAGCTGTTGGCCGATGGTGGTCATGCTGCCGTCGCCCAGCACGGCCATCAGGTTGATCAGGCCGACCAGCGTGCCGAGCATGCCGAAGGCCGGCGCGAACGTGGCCATGACGCGGAACATCTGCGCTTCGGCCATTTCACGCGCCTTGAGCCGCGCCACGCGCCATTGCAGCAGTTCGATGATCTGGTCTTCGGGGGTGTTGTCGATGATCAGCTGCACGCCGGTGCGCAGGAACGGGTTGGTGACCTTCTTGAGTTCCAGTTCGACCTTGTGGACGTCGGTGTTCATCCACAGCTGCGCCATGTTGACCAGTTCCTCGATGTCGCGCTGCTGGTCGTGCTGGTCGTGGCGGAACACCGTGCCGACCAGCTTGAAGACCCGCATCACTTCGGACAGCGGATAGGCGATGAACAGCGCGGCGGCGGTGCCGCCCAGCACGATGGCCAGGCCCGGCAGGTTGAAGTACATGCCGGGGTTGGTGGCGGCCAGCGCGATGACGATGACCAGGGTGAGCAGGCCGACGATGGCGCCGATGACGGTAGACGGATTCATGGATCTTGCCGATAGCGAGGGCATCCGGTTCACGGAATGCGGGATGGTGGCAAATTCTAGCCACGCCGCGGCCGGGGCAATCCGCCGGAAAACGGGGCGAAAGGGGCGGTAAGCGCCGGCTTAAACCCCCGGTCAGCTGGCTGGCCGGGTCTGGCCCTCGGGCAAAGAAACGGGGCCGGATTTGCCGGCGCCGCGCCGGACGAGCCGACGCCGCCGGCCGGGATCAGCGCTTGCGCGCCCGCCATTCCTCGCGCGTGATTTCCCAGATTTCGGCCATCTGGCGTCCCGACACGAAGCCGCGCTCTTCGGTGGCCACCCGCCGCATGCCGGTGCGGTCGGACAGCCGGCGCGAGCCCTCGTTGGCCACCGCCTTGGGGGCGCGCAACACGGGCTGGTCCAGCACCTCGAACCAATAGCCGGTGACCGCCTCGCTGGCCTCGGTCATGTAGCCCTGGCCCCGGTATTGCGGGTCGAGCCAGAAGCCGCGGTGGTTGCCCGGATCGTCGCGCATCAGGCTGATGAGGCCGATCAGGCGGTCCGGTTCGGCGCGCGGACGCAAGGACCAATGCCACTGCACGCCACGCCGCATGGCCGGCAGCGCCACCTGTTCCACATAGGTGCGCGCGCCGTCCTCGGGGTAGGGCCAGGGCACCTGTTCGGCCAGGTAGCGCACCACTTCCCACTGCGGAAAGATGCGCTGGATGGCGGGCGCGTCGTCCAGGCACAGCGGTTGCAGCAGCAGGCGTTCGGTGCTCAATGGGGGATGGGGGATATCGTCACGCATCGCGGTCGGGGAAGGTGAGTGGACGGAAATGTATATCATGGGCGGCAAAACGCGGCCAATCGCCCCGGCCAGGCGGCCGGGATGGCCGCCGCAACGGAGAAACACTTATGAATGCAGCCAACGAAAACGTCAGCATGGCGCTTTTTTGCGACTTCGAGAACGTGGCGCTTGGCGTGCGCGACACCAAGTACCAGAAGTTCGACATCCGGCCGGTGCTGGAGCGCCTGCTGCTCAAGGGCAGCATCGTGGTCAAGAAGGCCTATTGCGACTGGGAGCGCTACAAGGAATTCAAGGCGCCGATGCACGAGGCCAATTTCGAGCTGATCGAGATCCCGCACGTGCGCCAGTCGGGCAAGAACTCGGCCGACATCCGGCTGGTGGTGGACGCGCTGGACTTCTGCTACACCAAGTCGCACGTCAACACCTTCGTCATCATCAGCGGCGATTCCGATTTCTCGCCGCTGGTGTCCAAGCTGCGCGAGAACAACAAGAAGGTGATCGGGGTGGGGGTCAAGCAATCCACCTCGGACCTGCTGATCGCCAACTGCGACGAATTCATCTTCTATGACGACCTGGCCCGCGAAGGCCAGCGCGCCGCCGACGCCCGCCGCGACAACCGCGGCGGCGGCAATGCCGGCCAGCGCCGCTCGCCCGATGAAGAGCGCCGCCGCAAGGAAGAGCTGGAGGCGCGCAAGACCCAGGCGGTGGACATGGTGGTCGAGACCTTCGAGGCGCTGATGGCCGAACGCGGCGACAGCGGCAAGGTCTGGGCCTCGGCCCTGAAGGACGCGCTCAAGCGCCGCCGGCCCGATTTCAACGAGTCGTACTACGGCTTCCGCGCCTTCGGCAACCTGCTGGACGAAGCGCAGTCGCGCGGCTTCCTGGACGTCGGGCGCGAGGAGAAGTCGGGCACCTATGTCTACCGCGACAGCGCGGGCGGCACGCCGGCCAGGGTTGGCGGCAAGCCTGCGCTGCGCGCCATGGCGGCGGCGGTCGAGGCGCCCGAGAGCGCGGCCGATGCGGCCTCGGGTTCCCAGGCCGACGAGGCCGATGCCAAGCCCGCCCGCGGCGCGCGCGGCGGCCGCAAGAGTGCGTCGGGCGGTC
>NZ_CADIJR010000169.1 GCF_902859645.1 Achromobacter insuavis
CCGCGCAGCCCCGCGCCGCCAACGTGCGCGTGGCCGCCGCCGAGCCGGCGCCGGCCGCGCCGCAGCATGCGCGCACCGAAGAGGAAACCAACGCGCCGGCGCTCAGCACCGCGCAACAGTTCCAGGTGCCGCAGCACGCCGCCAACGCCCAGGATCACCTGGCCCAGGCCATCGCCGCCGCCTCGCAGCGCCAGCAGCCCGCGCCCATCGCCAACCCCGCCAGCGTCGCCGTGCCCGTTGTGCCGGTCGTGCTGCAGGTCGCCACCCCCGTGGGCGGCACGCACTGGGGCACCGAACTGGGCCAGCAGATGGTCGTCATGAGCAACAACGCGCGCCAGGGCACCCAGACCGCCGAACTGCGCCTGGATCCGCCCGACCTCGGCCCGCTGCGCGTCAGCATCAACCTGGCCGACGGCGTGGCCAGCGCCTCGTTCGTCTCGGCCCATGCCTCGGTGCGCCAGGCCATCGAAACCGCGCTGCCGCAGTTGCAGCAGGCGCTGGCCCAGGCCGGCATCTCGCTGGGTCAGACCAGCGTCGGTGAACAGGCCGCGCAGCAGGAATTCGCCCAGCAGAATGGCGGCGGTTCGCAGCGCCAGGGTGGCGGCAACGGCGCCGCCGTGGCCGACGGCGCGAGCGATGGCCAGGCGGTCGCCGTGACGGCTTCGCGCAACGCCAATGCGCTGGTCGACACCTTCGCGTAACAATCGCGCGGCCCGCGGCTGGCAACGGTTGCGGGCGGTGCAGCAATAGCTTGAGATACGCGGCTTTCGCCCTGTTTTTCGCCTCCAAGCCGGGGACGCATTTCGGGCAGAATGCTTTCATCCACTAAGAATCCGTTTTCATCAGCGGCAAAACACGCATCGACACCGAGATGGCGACTTCCAAACCCACAACCATGCCGCCGCGCGGCGCGCTTCCGACACGCTCCGGCGGCATAGGCCGCATCCTTCGCCCGTTGCTCATGATATTGGTGCTGTTGCTGGTGGCGGCCGCGAGCGCGGGCGCGACCTGGTTCGTCGCGCAGCGCATGCAGCCGCAGGGCGGCGCGCCGGTGCAGTTGGGCGTCGGCCAGACCGGCGGCCAGCCGGGCCAGCCCGGCGCCGCGGGTCCGCAAGCCACGCCGACCACCTTCGTTGCCCCGCCGACCACGCCGGCCGCGGTGCCCGCGCCGATCTTCGTGCCGATCGAGGCCTTCACGGTCACGCTGCAGAACGCCGACACCGAGCGCATCATGCACGTCGGCCTGACCCTGCGCGTCAGCGACGAGCAGACCCGTATCCGCCTTGAAAAGTACATGCCTGAAGTGCGCAGCCGCATCCTGATGGTGCTGTCTTCGCAATCGCCCACCGGCGTGCAGACGCAACAGGGCAAGACCGACATGGCCAACGCCATCAAGCAAGCCGTCAACCGCCCGTTCGCGCCCCTGCCGGACGGCCAGTATGTCACCGACGTACTGTATACGGCGTTCGTGGTGCAATAAGCATGGCCTACGAGGCGTTTCTTTCGCAGGACGAAGTCGACGCGCTGCTGGCCGGCGTCACGGGCGAGAGCGACAGCAAAAAGGAATCCGCGGGCCCCAACGACGGCGCCCGTGCCTATGACCTGAGCTCGCCGGACCGCGTGGTGCGCCGGCGCATGCAGACGCTGGAACTCATCAACGAACGCTTTGCGCGCCAGATGCGCAGCGTGTTGCTGAATTTCATGCGCCGCAGCGCCGACATCACCGTCGGTTCCATCAAGATCCAGAAGTACGCGGACTTCGAACGCAACCTGCCGGTTCCCAGCAACCTGAACATGGTGCAGATGAAGCCGCTGCGCGGCACCGCCCTGTTCACCTATGACCCGAACCTGGTGTTCCTGGTCATCGACAGCCTGTTCGGCGGCGATGGCCGCTACCACACGCGGGTCGAGGGCCGTGACTTCACCACCACCGAACAGCGCATCATCCGGCGCCTGCTCAACCTGACCCTGGAAAGCTACGGCAAGTCCTGGGACCCCGTCTACCCGATCGAATTCGATTACGTCCGCTCGGAGATGCACACCAAGTTCGCCAGCATCACCGGCAACAATGAAGTGGTGGTCGTCACCTCGTTCCACATCGAATTCGGCGCGACCGGCGGCGACCTGAACATCTGCCTGCCCTACTCCATGATCGAGCCGGTGCGCGACCTGCTCACGCGGCCGCTGCAGGAAACCACGCTGGAAGAAGTCGACCAGCGCTGGTCGCAACAGCTTTCACGCCAGGTGCGCAGCGCCGACATCGACGTGGTCGCCGAATTCGCGCGCATTCCGTCCAACATCCGCGAACTGATGCGCATGAAGGTCGGCGACATCCTGCCCGTGGATGTGCCGCAGACCGTCATTGCCCACGTCGACGGCGTGCCGCTGATGGAATGCGGCTACGGCGTCTTTAACGGCCAGTACGCCCTGCGCGTGCAGAACATGTTTACCTACGATACCGAATCTAACGAGGCCCCCGACCATGACTGACAAGAACGAGCCCGGCTCCGGCTCGTCCCCGGCCGACGACTGGGCCGACGCGCTCGCCGAACAATCCCGCGCCAATCCGCCCACCCAGGCGGATGGCCTGAAGCCCGCCCAGGACGACTGGGCCGCCGCCATGGCCGAGCAGACCGCCGCCACGCCGCCCGCCGCGGCCGCCGCGCCGGCGCCCGCTC
>NZ_CADIJR010000170.1 GCF_902859645.1 Achromobacter insuavis
GTCCCCCGCGGACGGCCGCCGCGCCGCTTCCGCCCGAGCCCGCGCCGCCCGTTTCCGGCGGCGACGCCCTGGAGACCCCGCGCCCGCGCCTTTTCGCCGCCCCTGACCGCGGCGCCCGCGCGAGCGTGCATGCCGGCCCCGCCGGCCTGGACCATGAAAAAAAACTACGCAGCATCCCTGCTGGCCGGCGCCTGCGCGGCCAACCCCGCGTTCGCGCTGACCGCCGAACCCGCCATCGAGACCCTGGCCCCGACCCGGGTCGAAGGCGAACGCGCCGAGGACTCGCCCAACGGCCCGATCAACCTGGAGCGCATCGACGGCACCGGCAGCCGCCTCGGCCTGCGGATCAAGGACACGCCGGCTTCCGTCACCGTCATCTCGCGCCAGCAGATCGAGGCGCGCGGCGCGCTCAACACCCAGGACATCGCGCGCGGCATCCCGGGCGTGAACAACGCCGCGCCCCCCGGCATGGCCGGCGCCGTCAGCTACCGCGGCTTCAGCGGCGGCCAGGTGTCGCAGCTGTTCAACGGCATCTCGGTGCAGTACGACTCGGTGGCCGCGCGGCCGATCGACAGCTGGATCTACGACCGGGTCGAGGCCATCGGCGGCCCGTCGACCTTCCTGTTCGGCGCCGGCGCGGTCGGCGGCGCCATCAACTACGTCACCAAGCTGGCCGAGCGCGACACGTTCTATGAGGGCCAGCTGCGCCTGGGATCGTTCGACACGCGCCAGGCGTCGGTCGGCATCAACCAGCAGCTGGCCGGCTCGCCGGGCGGACGCGGCCATTACCTGCGCATCGACGCCAACACCACCGCCAGCCACGGCTGGGTCGACGGCGAGCGGTCAAATTCCACCCAGGTGGCGGCCTCGCTGCTGTCCGACCTGGGCGACGACGTCACGCAGACCTGGGCCTTCGAGTACCAGCGCGAACGCGTCGACCGCCCCTACTGGGGCACGCCGCTGACGGTGGGCGCGAACGGCAAGGTAAGCGGCGAAGGCCAGATCCGCGGCGGCACGCGTTTCAAGAACTACAACGTCGACGACGGCCTGTACGAGCAGTCGGTGCTGTGGGCCCGCTCGCTCACGGAATGGCGCGCGGCGCCGGGCGTCACGTTCAAGAACACGCTGTACTACTACCGCGCCGAACGCGACTTCCGCAACCTGGAGACCTACCGCTACAACGCCGCCAACAGCCGCGTGCTGCGCTCGGGCGCGCTGCTGCAGCGCCACGAACAGAGCCTGATCGGCAACCGCGTCGAAGGCCTGGTCGAATCGACGCTGGCCGGCCTGCCCACCAGCTGGTCGTTCGGCGCCGACCTGAGCGTGAACAAGCAGACCCGCTATCCCACCAGCCTGCCGGCCACGGTGGACGCGGTCGATCCGTACGATTTCCAGCCGGGCTATTTCTACGACATCCCCGGCATGACGCGCGGCCACAATCCGGACCGCGACAACCGCGTCCGGACGCTGGCCTTCACGCTGGAGAACCGCACCGAGGTGCTGCCCGGCGTGGCCATCGTGTCGGCCCTGCGCAAGGACTTCATCGACCTGGACCTGACCAACCGCCGCGCGGTCACCGCCAGCTCGCCGGCCTCGGCCTCGCGCAGCTATTCGCCCACCACCGGCCGGCTGGCGCTGAACTGGGCCATCACGCCGCAGGCCTCGCTCTACGCGCAATACGCCACGGCCGCCGATCCCCCGTCCGGCATCATGGCCACCGCCTCGTTCGCCGACGTGCTCAACAACGACAAGCTGACCACCGGCACGCAGAAGGAAGTGGGCGGCAAGTTCGAGTTCTGGGACGGCCGCGGCTCGGCCACCGTCGCCGCCTACGAGATCACGCGCAAGAACATCTCGGCGCCCGACGCCAGCAACCCGGCGGTCAGCGTCCCGGTGGGCCAGCAGTCGGCGCGCGGGCTGGAACTGGCCGGCGGGCTGCGCCTGACGCGCACCCTGTCGCTGCAGGCCAACGTCGCCTTCGTCGATCCCAAGTACGACGACTTCTCTGAAACGATCGGCGGCGTGCGCGTCTCGCGCAACGGCAATGTGCCGACCAACACGCCGCGGCGCGTGGCCAACGCCTGGATCGACTACGCCTTCCTGCCGGACTGGAACGCCAGCCTGGCCGCGCGCTATGTCGGCCGCGCCTACGCCGATGCCGCCAACACCGTCTGGGCGCCGTCGTACACCGTGTTCGACGCGGCGCTGTCGCATCGCATCGACCGCCACTTCACTATCACCGGCCGGGTCCGCAACCTGACCGACAAGGTGTACGCGGCCAACGTCAGCGGCACGCCGATGTTCTACCTGGGCGCGCCGCGCTCGTTCGAACTGACGCTGCAGGCGCGGTTCTGAGGACAGCCATGGACGCCATCCCCTCTCCCCGCCGCCGGCCCGCGCCCGTGCCGTGGTCCACCCGCGCCAAGCGCTGGCTGTACCTTACGCACCGCTGGGCCGGCATCGTGCTGTGCCTGTTCTTCGCCATGTGGTTCATCTCGGGCGTGGTGATGATGTACGTGGGCTACCCCAAGCTCACGCCGCAGGAACGCATGACGCACCTGGCGCCGCTCGACCCGGCCCGCGTCGCCGCCACGCCGGCCCAGGCGCTGGCCGCCGCCGGCGCGACCGACATGGCGGGCCTGAGCCTGGCCGCGCT
>NZ_CADIJR010000171.1 GCF_902859645.1 Achromobacter insuavis
GCCTGCAGCGCGGCGGCGAAGTCGGGCGCGGCCTGGCATGCCAGCGTCTGGCTGAAGGACTGGCCCGAGGGCGCCGCCGCGCCATCGAAGCGCGCGTGGCGCCGCGCCAGCAGCGCCAGCATGTCCGGCTGGCCGCTGGCCAGCGCCGTCCAGGCCGGACTGCGGCCTTGCGCATCGGCCGCATCCGGGCTGGCGCCCGCCGCCAGCAGGGCGTCGGCCAGATCGGCGCGGCCCAGCTCGATGGCGGCCACCAGCGGCGTGGCGCCGCTCTCGGCCTGGCGCGCGTCCAGGTCGGCGCCCATGGCCTTCAGGCGCGTGAGCACATCGATCACCGTGTCGCGGCGCGCGATCGCCAACTGGCGGTCGCGCAACAGCGCCGACAACAGCCGCTGCGGCAAGGCCCCGTCCTTGCCGGCGCACTCGGCGCGCGCGCCGGCGTAGCCCGCCGCCTGCAATTGCGCGAAGTACCCGGGCCGGTCGAGCAGCGCGTATTCCGCGCCCGACGGCAGGCAGGCATCGGCCAGCGGCTGTTTGGCGCCCTGCTCCACGCGCTTGACCAGCGCCATGTCGCCGGAGGCCAGCGCCGCGTTCAGCAAGGCATGGCTGGCCGGCGCGCGCGGCAGGCGCGGATCGTCGAGCCGCGCGCCCGCGCCCAGCAGGCGGTCGAGCATGGCGCTATCGCCGCCGCCGATGGCCCAATACAGGGCGCTGCGGCCGTCGGGCGCCAGGCCGAGCGGATCGGCGCCCTTGGCCAGCAGCGCTTCAACCACGGCCGCCTGGCCCGAGGTCACCGCCACCAGCAAGGGCGGCACGCCCTTGTTGTCATAAGGGTCGTCCGACGCCGCCGCCGTGGCCGGCGGATTGACCGCCACGCCGGCGTCGATCAGGTATCTGGCCATCTCCGCATCGCGGTTCTCCAGCGCCTGGCGGATGGCGCCGGCATCGAGCGTCTTCAGGTCGAGGCCGGCGTCGACCAGGTTGCGCAACATGGCCGCGCCCTGCTTGCCCGGCTGGCGCAGCGCCTGCGCCAGCGGCGACCGCGCGGGGTCGGCCAGCAAGGCCTGCAAGGCGGCCGGCGGCGTGGCCGCCAGCAGGTCGTGCAGCAGCGGCGCGTCGTCCGCCTCGATCGCGCGTTGCAGCGCGGACTTGCGGTCGTAGCCTTCGCGCACCAGCGCGGGGTTGGCGCCCGCGGCCAGCAGAACGCGCACGGCATCCGCCTGGCGCGCGCCGACCGCGTCCGCCAGCGGCGTGTCGCCATTCTGTTCGGCGCCGTCGCCATCGACCGCCGCGCCCAGCGCCAGCAGGCGCCGCAGCACGGCGACGTCGCCCTTGCGGGCCGCCAGGTTCATGATGGGGCGCTCGTCGGCCTCCATCCTCAGGAAGACCGCCGCGTCGCCGGTCTGCGGTCCGCGCTGGTTGAACGGCATGCCGGCGCGCAGCAGCGGCACGGCGATGTCGCCGTGCCCCGCCGCCACGGCCGCCTGCGCCGCGTCCAGCCACAGGTCGCGGTCGCCGCTGGCGCCATAGCCCGTCTCCGGCGTCGTGCGCGGCCCCAGTTCGGCCAGCGCCGTGACCGCGCCGGCGTTGCCGGTGTAGGCGGCCAGCGCCAGCGGACTGACGCCCTCGCCATAGGCGGGCCGGGTGCCGGTGGCGGCCAGCGCCCGCACCACCTCGGCGCCTTCGGTCAGTTCGACCAGCGGCCCCCACGCCAGGTAGTCCGCGGCGTGGCGCGGTTGGCCCTGCGCGTCCTTGAAGGCCTGGCGCGTGGCGTCGTCGGCGTGCTCGTCGATATAGGCGAAGGGGCGCGCGGCGCCGGCCTTGAGCAGCGCCAGCACCATGCGCGTGGTCTGCGGCCGGTCGACCAGCCGCGGCAGATACGTCATGCGCACCGCGAATTCGAAATCGCGATTGAGCAGGAATTCGAGCGGGGTCTTGTTCTCGTCGCCGCGCTGGTCGGGCCGGGCGCCGGCGGCCAGCAGCATGTCCAGGATCTCGGGCGTGCCGTACAGCAGGGCCAGTTGCAGCGACGGACGGCGCGATTCGTAGGTGATGTCGTCGAGCGCCGGCCGGGTCGCCAGCAGCGCCGCCAGCATGCGGCTGCGGGCCGGCAGCGCGGCCTGATAGGCCTGGCGCAGGCGCGCCGCCTCGTCCGCCGGCATGTCCCAATACACGTGCTTGCCGCGCTCGCCCGCCGGCCTCAGCAGCGCGTGCAGCAGCGGCACGCCTTCCAGCGCGTAGTCGCCCGGCTGCTTCACTTTGGCCAGCGCGGCGGTGAAGGCCGCCTCGTCGCCGGCGGCGGCGGCGCTGAACAAGGCGCGGGTCTCGGCGGTCTCGGCCGCCTGGTATTCGCGGTAGGGCGATACGCAGTCGCAATCGGACCGCGGCTTGGGTGGCGGCGCGGCCGGGGGCGGTGGCGCCACGGACGGCGGCGCGGCGGGCGGCGGCGGCGGATCGATCTGGAATTCGGCCGGG
>NZ_CADIJR010000172.1 GCF_902859645.1 Achromobacter insuavis
CGGCGCCGGCCACGACGCCGTCTACATGGCGCCCACCGGCCCCATCGGCATGATCTTCATCCCCTGCCTGAACGGGCGCAGCCACTGCCCCGAGGAATGGATCGAGCCGGCGCAACTGCTGGACGGCACCCGCGTGCTGTACCAGACCGTGCTGGAACTGGATCGCAGGCTGTCACGCTGACCGCCGCGGCGCGCGCCACATCCGGCGCGCCGCCGCTGCCGCCAGCGCCAGCGGCAGCACGATATCCCATTGGTGCAGGAACAATTCGAAGGTCGGCTCCCAGCGGGCCCAGGTATTGCCGAACACGCGCGGATCGGGCATGCCCAGATACATGGCCAGCAACGCCGCCACGAACGTCACGGCCACGCGTCCGCGCCCCGGCGCCCGGCGCCGCCACAGCCGTTCCGCCACGATCAACGCCGCCAGCGCGACGAGGCCGGCGAACACCGCATCGATAAGGAAATCGGCGCGCTCGTAGGTATAGGGCGCGTCGGGAATCGCCAGGCCATAGGCGCCGGTCTGCAGCTTCGCCGTCAGGCAGGCGCCGTACAGCGCGGCGACCGCCACGAGCAACAGAAGATCGCATACCCCGCGCAGGAATCTGGACATGGCCGAACAATGGGAAAGACGGCGCAAACGCGCCAACGCCCGGCAGCATGCCATGAAACCCCGCCGGCTCGCCACGGACCGGCCCGCCGAGCTACAGTAGCCGGCTCATGGATCATCCCGGGCCCGCCATGCCGCTTCTCCGTCTGCTCTGCCTGCTTGCGCTGGCCTGTGCGCTGCCCGCCGCGGGCTGGGCCGCCGGGTTCAAGGACCTGCGCTACGGTCCGGCGTCGGCGCAACTGGCCGACGTCCACCTTCCCGCCGCCTCATCGGCCACGCCTGGCCTGGCGCCGATCCTGGTGCTGGTGCATGGCGGCTCCTGGTTGCACGGCGACAAGGCCGAACCCGATTTCATCCGGGACAAGCTGGCGCGCTGGCTGCCGCTGGGCTTCGTGGTCGTCTCCGTCAATACCCGCCTGCTGCCCGACGCGGGGCCGCGGGAACAGGCCGAGGACCTGGGCCTGGCCCTCGCCTGGATCCAGCGCCAGGCCGCCGACTGGCGGGCCGATCCAGCGCGCATCCTGATCATGGGCCACTCCTCGGGCGGCCATCTGCAGGCCCTGCTGGCGGCCGACGCCCCGCTGCGCGAGCGCACCGGCGCCCGGCCCTGGTTGGCCAACATCATCCTGGACGGCACGCCCTTCGACCTGCCGGGCATCATGGCCGCCGAGCACGCGCCGTTCTATGACAAGGCATTCGGCAACGATCCGGCCTATTGGCGCGCCGCCTCGCCCGCCGCGCAACTGAGCGGCCCCAATCCGCCGACGCTGCTGGTCTGCTCGTCATTGCGGCCGCAGTCGTGCCAGCGTTCGCGCGACTACGCGCAGCGATTGATGGCGCACGGCGGCCAGGCGCAGGTGCTGCCGGTGGCGCGCAACCACGGGCAGATCAACGCCGACGTCGGCGGCGACAATGACGAAACCCGGGCCATCCTCGCCTTTATCGACGCGCAGTTGCGGCGCCGGGCCGGCGACTAGGAGGCTTCGTCACGCCATGACCCGCTTCACCCTGCAACGACTGCGCATCGGCGCCTGGCTGGCCCTGGGCGATGGCGCCTTGCTGGCCGCCGGCGCGGCGCTGTGCGCGCTGCCGCTGCTGGCCTGGGCGTCGCTGCCCGGCGCCGCCGCCGTCCTGCGCGTGGCGCTGACGCTGCCCGCCCTGGTGTCGGGCGTCATCATGCTCAGGACACCGTTCAGCGCCGCCCCCGACCACCCCGAGGACGGCGTGCCGCTGCGCCGCGACGACGCGCCCGGCCTGTTCGAGGAACTCGACCGCCTTCGCGCCGCCCTGGCCTCGCCGCCGCTGGACGCGATCTATCTGGACGGCGAATTCAATGCCGCCATCCGCCAGCACCGCACGCTGGGCGGCCGGACCCGCAACGTCCTGTGGCTGGGACAACCGTTGCTCGAAATGCTGTCGCCGGCCGCGTGCCGCGCCATCCTGGCCCATGAAACCGCCCACATCGCGCAACGCCACGGCCGCTACGCCAGCCGCGTGTATTTCGCGCGCCTGCAATGGCAGGACGTCAGCCAGCGGCTGGATCGGCGCCGGCGCCTGTCGAACGCGCCGCTGCGGCTGTTCGTGGCCTGGTACGTGCCGCGCTTCCTGCAGGTCAGCCTGGACTTCGCCCGGCAGTGCGAAGTCCAGGCCGATGCCGAGGCCGCGCGCGTCTGCGGCCAACCCGCCATGGCCGAGGCGCTGTCGGCGATGGCGCTGCAATGGCGGGCGTTGCGCGGCGCCTGGCCGGCGCTGCTCGCCGCCAGCGATCCGCCGCGGCCCTACGCGGCGCTGGCG
>NZ_CADIJR010000173.1 GCF_902859645.1 Achromobacter insuavis
CCGCGCCGGACCGGCGGCCGCCGCGCCGCAACGCACCGCCAGCGCCCGGGCCAGGCCGGGAGAGCCGGCCCACAGGCAGGACCCGTGCGTCCACAATTGCGCGACCCGTTGGTCCAGCGCCGCCTGCGTGGTGGCGTCCAGCACCAGCGTCCGGGCTTGCCGCGCGGCATCGCGCAATTGCGCCGCGTCCGCGTCCTCGGGCACCACCCGGGCCGGCCCGATGGCCGGATCGATCAGGTCGAGCAGGCGCGCGGTGCGCGCCGGATGCACCGGATCGGCGGCATAGACACTGACATCGACCGGCTCACCGTGCACGTACTGGATCCCGCCGCGCGTCACGCGCCCGGCCGCGGGAAAGGCCGGCGCCACCACCAGCAGGCGCCGCCCGCTGGCACGCAGGGCCGTGGCCAGTTCCGCCCGGATATGGCCGCGCAAGGTCGAATCCAGGGTCTTGTAGAGAACGCCGCGCCCGGCCAGCGCGGCGGCGGCCCGCGCCACCGCGTCCACGGCGCCGGCTTCGGCCTGCCCGCGGCTGCCGGTGTCGACCGACAGCACGCGCTCACCCGCCGGCGCGGCGGCGCCCCGATGCACCCGCGCCGAACCGGCCCAGGGCAGGAACGGGCCGGCGCCATCGGCGGCGCTGGTCAGGTCGTCGGCAATGATGCCGACTTGTCGGGATAACGATTCCGGTGTGTCCATACCGGTGATTAAAATGCAGATCACCCACCAGGAAAATCCATCATTTCTGACGTTTATTCGTGATCTATCATCACCAATGACCGCTACCCGCCGTCCCTCGTTGAACGACCTGCGCGCCTTCGAGGCGGTGGCGCGCCTGGGTTCCGTGCGCGCCGCCGCCGACGAACTGTCGCTGACCCATGGGGCGGTCAGCCGCCGCGTGACCAAGCTGGCCGACGACCTGGGCCTGACGCTGGTCGAACCGGCCGGACGCGGCCTGCGCGTCACCGCCGACGGCCGCTTGCTGGCCTCGTCCATGGGCCGGGCGCTGGCGCTGATCCACGACGCCATCGACACCTTGCAGGCGCGCGACGCGCAGCGCCCCGTGGTGCTGTCGTGTGAACGGTCGATCACCATGCGCTGGCTGATTCCTCGCCTGTCGCGGTTCCAGGACCGGCACCCGGACATCGAGCTGCATCTGTCGGTCGGCGGCGGACCGCTGGACTTCACCCGCGACCAGGTCACGCTGGCGCTGCGGCGGCTGGATTTTCCGGTGCATCCCGACTGGATCGTCACCCCGCTGATGGCGGAGCGCATGGGACCGGTGATGGCTCCGTCGCTGCTGCCCGCGTTCGAGGCCGGCGACTACGTGGCGCTGTCTTCACGCACCCGGCCGCGCGCCTGGGACGACTGGCTGCGTCAGGCGGGGCTTCCCGCCCCGCGCGCCACGCGCAGCCTGGATCATCATTTCCTGATGGTGGAAGCGGCTGCCGCCGGCCTGGGCGTGGCGCTCAGTCCGCGCCTGCTGGCGCTGGACGACCTGCGCAGCGGACGCCTGGTCGCGCCGGCCGGATTCGCCCCGGATGGCTCGCACTACGGATTGATCGAGTCGCGCGGCGCCCCGGCGGGCGCGGCGCCGGCGCTGGCGGCGTTGAAGCAGTGGCTGGCCGAAGCGGCGGCCGAGGCCTGAAGAAAAGGACGGTTGCCGGCGCCGTTATTGCGGCACGGCGGCGTCCTTGTCGAGCCGCTTGATGAACACCAGCAATTCCTTTTCGACCTGTTTGTCGCCGCGCGCCTGCGCGGCCTTCAGGCCCGACTCCCAGGCGGCGCGGGCGCCGGCCTTGTCGCCGCGGCCCAGGCAGGCCTTGCCCAGCCATTTCCAGGCCACCGAATAGGCCGGATCGAACACCAGCGAGGCGCGCAGGTGCGTCTCGGCATCGCCGTAGCACTCCTGCTCGGCGTAGGCCTTGCCCAGCGAGAATCGCAACAACATGTTGTCGGTGCCCTTGGCCAACATGGTTTCCAGACGATCGATCATTTCCCGCATGGCCGGCCTCCTTTGCGCCGATTGCGCTGACTACGATGGCACATGATAGGCCGCGGACCGCGCATCGGCGGCAATGGCCCCGCGCCGCGCAGGGAAAGCGGCGGCGCATGGCACAAGCATCGGTTTCCTTGCGTTTCAAGCGGCGTCGCGACGGGAATCGCGGTGCGACTATCCTGTCACACGCTCAGGGCCTGCCGCATCCCCCGCCGCCGGCCGGCCCTGACCGCCTGCTGACGGCAGGCCGCAACCGTCAACCCGCAAGGTGCCCGCTTCATGCCGAACATGCGCCTCTTCCTGCGCCGCCTGGCGCCCCGGCTGCCGCCGCTGGCGGCCCTGGCGCTCGCCGCGCCCCTGCTGGCCGCGCCCCCCGGCACGGCCCC
>NZ_CADIJR010000174.1 GCF_902859645.1 Achromobacter insuavis
ACCTGGCGCTGGCCCCGGGCCAGCTGCTGCGGGTGCGCGGCGCCAACGGCAGCGGCAAGACCAGCCTGCTGCGCATGCTAGCCGGCCTGCTGCGGCCGCTGGCCGGCGGCGTGCAATGGCGCGGCCGCGACATCCGCCGCGACCCGGCCTCCTATCACGCGCATATGGCCTTCCTGTCGCACGGCAACGGCCTGTGCGGCGAGCTGAGCGCGGCCGACAACCTGCGCTATGCGCTGGCGATAGCCGGCGCGCCCGCCGTCGACACCGGGCCGGCCCTGCGCGCCTGGCGCCTGGAAGCCTGCGCCGACCAGCCGGCGGCGCGGCTGTCGCAGGGCCAGGGCCGGCGGCTGGCGCTGGCGGCCACGGTGCTGGCGGGCAAGCCGCTGTGGCTGCTGGATGAACCCGACGCGGGGCTCGATGCCGCCAGCCTCGACCTGCTGGACCAGGCGCTGGCCGCGCACCTGGCCGGCGGCGGCCTGGCCGTGGTGGCCTCGCACCGCCCGCCCGGCCTGGCCTTCGCCGATATGCAAACCCTGGACATGGATGACTACGCCGATGCTGGCAACGCTGTGGCAGTTGGCGCGCCGTGAACTGCGGCTGGCCTGGCGGCGGCCGGCGGAAACGCTGGGCGCGACGCTGTTCTTCGTGGTGGCGGGCTCGCTGTTCCCGCTGGCCATCGGCCCCGACCCGGCGCTGCTGGCCGCCATCGGCCCCGGCGTGCTGTGGGTCTGCGCCCTGCTCGGCATCCTGCTGACGCTGCAACGCCCCTTCGCCCAGGACTACGACAACGGCGCGCTGGAACAGTTGCTGGTGTCGCCCCATCCCCTGCCCCTGCTGGTGGCCACCAAGCTGGCCGCGCACTGGTTCAGCAGCTGCCTGCCGCTGATCCTGGCCAGCCCGGTGCTGGCGCTGCAGTTCGGCCTGACGCCGGGCGCCATCGGCGTGCTGGCGCTGTCGCTGCTGCTGGGCACGCCGACGCTGGCGCTGATCGGCGGACTGGGCGCGGCGCTGACCCTGGGCCTGCGCGGCGGCGCGCTGCTGCCGCTGCTGGTGCTGCCGCTGTACGTGCCGGTGCTGATCTTCGGCAGCGGCGCGGTGGCGGCGGTGCATGCCGGCTTGGGCGCCGGCCCGCAATTGTCGTTGCTGGGCGCCGGCCTGTGCCTGGCGCTGCTGCTCTGCCCGTGGAGCGCCTCGGCCGCGCTGCGCGTGGCGCTGGACTGAGGACCGGCCATCATGCACTCGCCCCCGCATCTCACCCTGCTGCCGACCCCGCCCGCGCGCCCGGGCTGGCTGCGCTACGCCGCGCCACAACGCTTCTATCCGCTGGCCGGCCGGCTGATCCCGTGGCTGGCGCTGGCCGCGGCGCTGTTCGCCGCCGCCGGGCTCTACGTGGGCCTGGTCAAGGCCCCGGTCGACAGCCAGCAGGGCGAGGTCTACCGCATCCTCTTCATCCACGTGGCGGCGGCCTGGATGTCGATGTTCCTGTACCTGGTGATGGCGCTGTACGCCGCGCTCGGGCTGATCCTGCAGACGCGGCTGTCGTTCATGATGATGCGGGCGCTGGCGCCCACCGGCGCGCTGTTCACCTTCCTGACGCTGTGGACCGGCGCGCTGTGGGGCAAGCCGACCTGGGGCGCCTGGTGGGTGTGGGACGCGCGCCTGACCTCGGAGCTGATCCTGCTGTTCCTGTACCTGGGCTTCATGGCGCTGCAGGCGGCCAGCGACGATCCGCGCCGCGGCGACCGCGGCGGCGCCATCCTGCTGCTGGCCGGCGTGGTCAACGTGCCCATTATCTATTTCTCGGTGCGCTGGTGGAGCACGCTGCACCAGGGCGCCTCGATCAACCTGACCACCGCGCCCAGCATGGCGCGCGTCATGCTGGCGGCGATGCTGCTGATGGTGATCGCGTTCTGGCTGTACAGCGCGGCCGCGTCGCTGGCGCGGGTGCGCGGCATCATCGCCGAACGCGAACCGGCCGCCACCGAACCCGCCCGGGAGCGCCGATGAGCTGGGACACGCTGTTCTCGCTGCAGGGCCACGGCCCCTATCTGCTGGGCGCCTATGGCGTGACGCTGGCGCTGATCGGCTGGGAGGCCGGCTCGCTGTGGCGCCGGGCGCGGGCCCGCCGCCGCGCCGCCCGGCTGCGCGCCGGGGACGG
>NZ_CADIJR010000175.1 GCF_902859645.1 Achromobacter insuavis
GTCCGGCGCGCGGGGCGGGAAAGCGGCCATCCAGCGCCGCCGTGCCCACCGTGAACCCCGCCGCCCCGGCGCGGCATGCCGCCCGGATGCGCTCGGGCGTGTCGAGCGAGCCGGCCACGATCACCGGCGCGCCCGCCGCGCACACCTGCGCCATCAGCGCCGGCACATCGACGTCGGCGCGGTAGGCCAGCAGGTCCAGCCCATGCACGCCGGGCAGGCCGGCCAGCCGCGCGGCGCTGCGCGCGATCTCCTCGCGCGTGCCGCCCAGGATGCTGGGATGCCCATGGACCCGCCCGGGAAACGGGTAATAGCGGATGGGCGAGCCGGCCAGCAGCGGCAGCGCGTCGGCCACGTGCGTGCCGCCCAGCAGACAGTCGACCTCCAGTTCGCGCGCGGCGCGCACCGACGCCAGCTCGCTGTCCCGGTCCTGCGACACCACTTCCAGGTAGCTGCGCGCGCCCGCCGCGCGGATGGCGGCGTTGAGCCGCCGCAGGACCGCTGGCGGCTGGCCGATGTCCTTGAAGCCGATATGGCGCACCCCGCACGCGAGCGCCGTGTCCAGGTGGGCGTCGGCGTCCGCCACGGTGCGGTCGTTGCGGGTCAGCATGAAGATGAAGTCGGCGGGCATGATGTCCAGGATGATAGGAGGTTCAAAGGGATGCCGCATGGGCGGCGAGCCGGAAGGCGTGGTCGATGGCGGTCCGCAGGCTGGCGGGATCGGCGATGCCCTGCCCGGCGATGTCGAACGCGGTGCCGTGATCGGGGCTGGTGCGCACGAACGGCAGCCCCAGGGTGATGTTCACGCCCTGCTCCAGGCCAAGGTACTTCACCGGGATCAGGCCCTGGTCGTGGTACTGCGCCACCACCAAGTCGAAGCGCCCCTGCCGCGCCTGCATGAAGACCGTGTCGCCGGGCCACGGGCCGCTGGCGTCGATGCCCTCGCGGCGCGCGGCCTCGATCGCCGGCCGGATGATGCGCCGTTCCTCGTCGCCGAACAGGCCGCCCTCGCCGGCATGCGGATTCAGGCCGGCCACCGCCACGCGCGGCGCCGGCGCGCCGCGCGCGCGGCCGCCCTGGTGGGCCAGCCGGATCGCCGACAACTGCGCCTCGAAGTCGGCGCGCTCGATGGCCTGGCGCAGCGAACAATGAATGGTGACCAGCACCGTGGCGATGGCGTCATTGGCCAGCATCATCGCCACGCGCCGCGCGCCGCCGCGCTCGGCCAGGATCTCGGTATGGCCTGGATACGGCACGCCGGCCGCGGCCAGCGCTTCCTTGTGGATCGGCGCGGTGACCATGCCGGCCACCCGCCCCTGGCGCGCCAGGTCGATGGCCAGGCAGATCGCCTGGTACGCCGCCCGGCCGCAGGCCGCGTCGACCCGGCCGAATGGCGGCGGCAGCGGCAGCGCGGATGACGGCACTAGGCAGACGCGGTCCGGCCGCAGCTCGGCGTCGGCCACATCGGCCACCACCCGCAGCCGTTCGGCCGCGCCCAGCGGCGCCAACGCGCGTGCCATGACGGCGGGATCGCCCACCGCCACGCAGCGCTCGGCGTAACCCGGCAACAGCAGCGTCTTGGCGACGATCTCCGGCCCGATGCCGGCGGGGTCGCCCAGGGTGATGGCCAGGGGCAAGGCGGGCGCGGGCAGGTCGGCGCCCGCGCGGGAAGGATTCATCGGCACAGCAGTCTCCAGGCGGCGTCGCGCAAGGCCTCGGGGCCGCCGAAGCCGCCCGCCTTCATGGCGATCGCCAGTTGCCGACCCGCGCACGCGGCGGTCCCGGCGGGAAAGCCGGGCGCCAGTTCGCAGGTCAAGGTAAATGTGTCGATGGCCAGCGCGTCGAGCAGCGCCGCCAGGGTGTCGCCGCCGGTCGCGATCAGGCCGTCGAAGCGGTGCCGCGCCAGCGCCAGCGTCGCCTGCCGCGCCAGCGCCGCCAGCACCGCGGCCGGATCGGCCTGGGGCGAGCCGGGCGCCATCAGGCAGGCCAGCCCGGCGTCCGCGGCGATCTCGTCGGCGCGATGCGCCACCTGCGCGCCAGCGGCCCGCAGGGCCTCGCCTTGCGCCCGGCTGGCCGGGTTGGCGCTGCCGAT
>NZ_CADIJR010000176.1 GCF_902859645.1 Achromobacter insuavis
GGCGCGGCGGGCAGCCGCGGCCGGCCCGCCGCCGACGGCCGCCTGCACGGGCGCGGCGTGGCCTACGCGCGCTACGTGCACAGCAAGTTCCCCGGCTTCGGCGCCGCCTGGGCGGCCTGGGTCATCGACCTGAGCGTGGACCCGGCCAGCGGCCGCATCGCCCTGGCGCGCGTGGTGGTCGGCCAGGACACCGGCATGATCGTCAACCCCGATGGCGTGCGCCACCAGATCCATGGCAACATCAACCAGACCCTGAGCCGCTGCCTGCTCGAACGCGTGCAGTTCGACGCGGCCGGCGTGGTCAGCCGCGAATGGGGCGGCTACCCCATCATCGGTTTCAAGGACCTGCCGCCCATCGACGTGCTGCTGATGCCGCGCCAGGACGAACCGCCCATGGGCGCCGGCGAATCCGCCTCGGTCCCCGGGCCCGCGGCCATCGCCAACGCCCTGTTCGACGCCACCGGCCGGCGCTTCCACCAGGCGCCCTTCACGCCCGACGTGGTGCGCGCCGCCCTCGCCCATCCAGACCGCTCCCCGAGGTCCGCATGATTGATATCGACACCCTGGTCCTGCAGCAGGCCGCGCAATGGCAGCGCGACGGCGTGCCCGCGTGGCTCGTCACCGTGGCGCGCACCTGGGGCTCGTCGCCGCGGCCGCCGGGCGCGCTGATGGCCCTGAACGCCCGCGGCGAGGTCGCCGGCTCGGTGTCCGGCGGCTGCATCGAGGACGATCTGGTGGCGCGCGTGCGCGCCGGCGCGGCCCCGGCGGCGCGGCCCGAGGTGCTGCGCTACGGCGTGCACGCCGACCAGGCGCGCCAGTTCGGCCTGCCCTGCGGCGGCACCCTCGAACTGGTGATGGAACGCATCGGTCCCGCCAGCCAGCTGCCGGCGCTGCGCGATCACTGCCTGCGCCGCGACTGCATCGAGCGCGAGCTGGACCTGGCCACCGGCGCCGTCAGCCTGCGCCCCGGCCCCGCCGATGGGCTGCCGCGCCTGACGGCCGCCGCCTTCACCTCGCACTTCGGCCCGTCGGTGCGGCTGATCGTGATCGGCGCCGGCGACACCACCGGCTATCTGTGCCAGATCGCGCTGACGCTCGGCTTCGAGGTCATCGTCTGCGATCCGCGCGACACCCAGTCGCCGGCCTGGACAATGCCCGGCGCGGTCCACAGCCGCGAGATGCCCGACGACCTGATCCTGCGCCTGCGGCCCGACCGCCGCACCGCCATCATCGCGCTGAGCCACGATCCCAAGCTCGACGACCTGGCGCTGATCGACGCCCTGCAGTCGCAAGCGTTCTACGTCGGCGCGATCGGCTCGCGCCGCAACAGCGACGCGCGCCGCGCGCGGCTGCGCGAGCATTTCGACCTGGGCGACGCCGACCTGGCGCGGTTGCGCGGCCCCGCCGGCCTCTATATCGGCAGCAAGACGCCCGCCGAGATCGCGCTATCGATCATGGCCGAGATCGTCGCCGCCAAGAACGGCGTGGCGCGCGGCGCGCTCGACAGCGTGGCCGCCGGCAAGGCGCGCGACGGCGTCCGCATCGCTCCTGTCGATCTGGCCACCGCCTGCCCCCTCTGATTACGCCATGCCCGCCCCCATTGCCGCCATCATCCTCGCCGCCGGGCAGGGATCGCGCCTGGGCGGCCGCGCCAAGCCGGCGCTGCGCATCGACGGCGTGAGCCTGCTGGAACGGCTGGCCCGCGGCCTGCGCGACGCGGGCGTCGCGCCGGTGCGCGCCGTCATCGGCCCCTATGCGGATATCCTGATGCCGCTGGCGCAACGCGCCGCGATCGCGCCGCTGGCGCAGGCGCTGCCGGACGCCTCGCTCGCCGATTCCCAGCGCCTGGCGCTGCGCGAACACGTCCGCGCCCATCCCGACCATGACCTGCTGCTGGTGCTGGCCGACCTGCCCCTGCTCGACGCGAACGCCATCGCCGACCTGCTGGCGCAATGGCGCGCCTGCGCGCCCGGCGCAGACAGCCTGCGCCCGCGCGTGGACGGCGCGCCGGGCCATCCGCTGCTGCTGTCG
>NZ_CADIJR010000177.1 GCF_902859645.1 Achromobacter insuavis
CGGCGCGGTTTCCGAGGCGAACCAGACCATGTGCGCGATGGGGATGTAGGCGAAGGTGAACCAGATCACCGTGAACACCAGGTCGAGGCGCTGCTGCGCGAGGCGCCGCCCGGCCACGGCCGGGTGCTGCCCCTGGGCGCGCTCACGGTCGCCCTGCGCGGCGAGACCCTGGCCGAGATGGGCCTGCTGGCGCAGGCGGGCTGCCTGGCGTTCTCGCAGGGCGAATCCGGCATCGTCGACACCCGGGTGCTGTGGGGCGCCATGCGCTATGCGGCCGGGCAGGGCCTGGCGCTGTGGCTGCGGCCGCAGGACCCGTGGCTGGCGCAGGGCGCGGTGGTCGCCGCCGGCGCCTATGCCGACCGCCTGGGCCTGGAAGGCCTGCCGCCGCAGGCCGAGGCGCTGGCCCTGCAGACGATCTTCGAGTTGCAGCGCGCCACCGGCGCGCGCGTGCACCTGTCGCGCCTGTCCACCGCGCGCGGCCTGGAACTGCTGCGCGCGGCGCGCCGCGAAGGGCTGCCGGTCAGCGCCGATGTCTCGGCCAACAGCCTGCACCTGACCGATGTGGACATCGGCTATTTCAATACGGATTTCCACCTGCGCCCGCCGCTGCGCGGCCAGCGCGACCGCGACGCGATCCAGGCGGCGCTGCGCGAGGGCCTGGTGGACGCCTTGTGTTCGGACCATGCGGTGGTGGACGACGCGGGCAAGTCCGTGCCGTTCCCGCAATCGCAGCCCGGTGCCACGGGCCTGGAGCTGCTGCTGTCGCTGGCGCTGAAATGGGCCCGCGACAGCCGCCTGCCGCTGCCGCAGGCGCTGGCCCGGGTGACGTCGGGGCCGGCGGCGGTGCTGCGCGGCCTGTCGCCGGCGCTGGCGGGCCTGGGGCAACTGGGCGTGGGGGCGCCGGCCGACCTGTGCCTGGTGGACCTGGAGGCCGAATGGCTGGTGACGCCCGGCGCCCTGCAAAGCCACAGCCGTCATACGCCGTTCGCGGGTATGATGCTGCCCGGTCGTGTCCGCGCCACCCTGGTGAGTGGCCGCCCGGCCTGGGAGACCCCTGTTTGAAGCTGCTGCGCTTTGTCCTCCGCCTGATGCTGGTGGTGCCGTTGATTGTCTTCGGCCTGCTGTGCGTGGGCCTGGTGTATCCGCTGCTGCGCCCGAAGTCGCGGGCCTGGCTGAACCGTACTTGGTCGCGCTGCCTGATGGCGGCCTGTGGCCTGCGGGTCGTCTTCAAGGGCGAGCCGCGCATGACGGGTCCGGTGCTGCTGGTGGCGAACCATGTGTCGTGGATCGATATCTTCGTGCTGAATTCGGCGCGGGCGACGTCGTTCGTGGCCAAGAGCGAGATCCGCAGCTGGCCGGTGATCGGCTGGCTGGTGGCGGGGGCGGGCACGCTGTTCATCGAACGCGGCCAGCGCCACGCGGTGCATGCGATGGGCGAGTCGATGCAAGCTCGCTTCAAGCAGGGCGATGCGGTCGGCCTGTTCCCGGAAGGCACGACGAGCGAGGGTTTCACGCTGCGCCCGTTCCACGCCAGCCTGTTCGAACCGGCGCGCGCGGCCACGGTCGAAATCCAGCCGGTGGCGCTGCGTTTCCTGCAGCACGGCGAACGCAGCGGTTTTGCGGCGTTCGTGGGCGAGGAAACGCTGGTGGCGAATCTGTGGCGGGTGATGGGGACGACGGGGCTGTCGGTGGAGGTGGTGTTCTTGCCGGTGCTGGCGACACAGCATGCGGATGGGACGTTGCCGACGCGGTTGGAACTGTCGCATCAGGCTCGGGATGCGATTCAGGCGGTGCTTTGACGGTGCTGCTTCTGGTTTGAACGTTCGTTTCTAGCTTTTTTTTCTTGGCGTCGGTCAGCTTCGTAGGTTGCCCCTCGGGCAGGCGAAGCGGGTGGCGGGCGCCCACGATTGCGGTCCGGAGCGTTCGCTCCGGACTTCCCCGTGCTCAACCTTGTATGGTGTGGGTGCACCTTCCGCAGTGGGAGGGTGCTGGGGTAGGGACGTGCTCAACCATCA
>NZ_CADIJR010000178.1 GCF_902859645.1 Achromobacter insuavis
CTGGCAACGCGCCGAGCTGCCCTCCGGCACCTGGATCGCCGCGCCCGCGGCCGGCGCCGTGGCGCGCTGGTGGTGGATCGCGTCCGACGAGCAACTGGCCGCGGCCGCGCCGCTGGCCGCCGTGCTCGGGCAGATCCCGGCCGCGCAATGGCACGCGGCCGACCTGGCCGCCGGCATCCCCTGGATCACCACGGCGACCCAGGACGTCTTCATTCCGCAGACCGTCAACCTGGACCTGATCCAGGGCGTCAGCTTCACCAAGGGCTGTTATCCCGGCCAGGAAGTGGTGGCGCGCAGCCACTACCGCGGCACCGTCAAGCGCCGCATGGCGTTCGGCACCATCGTCGATGCCGGCGTGGCCGATGCCGCACTGGCCGGCCAGGACGTGTTCGACGCCACCCAGCCGGGCGAGCCGACCGGCCGCATCGTCGACGCGGCCCGCGGCGACGACGGCGTGTCGGTGCTGTTCGAGACCACGCTGGCCGCGCTGCCCGAGGGCGACCTGCGGCTGGGCGCGGCCGACGGCCCGCGCATCGCCGCCGCGCCGCTGCCCTATTCCATCACGCCGTAACCTCGCCGCCGGCGGACGCGGCCCCGGCCGCGTCCAGCCAGCGCCGCAGCGCCGGATCGCGCACTTCCAGCACCTCGAACAGCCCCAGCGCGCGCAGCGCCGGCAAGGCCTCCCGCATGTCGCGGGCGGCGACCTCGCGCGCGGCCGGCGCCGCGTCGGCGTCGCACCACACCCGCGCGTTCAGCAGAAAGGCGCCGACCGTGCCCTTGCGCACGGTCACGCCCTCGAATTGGGCGGCATTGCGGTCGTCCGGCAATAAGTCCTGTGCTTGCATGATGTTCTCCTGTCGATGGGCACAGGCTCACGATAGTCGCCCCCGCTCGGCAAATCTGCGGTAATTTCGACAATCAATACCGTGTTTGTGCCAACCTGGATCCGCCATGTCCATGCGCCGCCCCTGCCCGCCCCCGACGCCCGCCGAGGCCGCCTCGCCCCTGATCGCCCCCGACCTGGCCGCCGCGCCCGACGGGCCGCCCCTGCTGGCCGTGCGGCGCCAGGACGCGGCGCTGCGCCACACCGCCACGCACCGGCACGCGCGCGGCCAGCTGTTCGGCGCGTATCGCGGGCTGCTGACGGTGGTGGCCGGCGACCGCCAATGGGTCGCGCCGCCCGCGCACGCGATCTGGATTCCGCCCGACTGCCCGCACGGGCTGCGTTCGCATGGCCCGTACGCGGGCTACAGCGTCTACCTCAGCCCCGCGGCCTGCGCCGACCTGCCGGCGGCGCCCTGCGCCCTGCGGGCGTCGGCGCTGCTGCTGGCGGCGGTCGAGCGCGCCGCCGGTTGGTCGGATACGGTCTGGGACGCCGCCCAGCGCCGCATCGCCGAAGTGGTGCGCGACGAGATCCGCACCCTGCCGCGCGCCGGCGACGGCCTGACGCTGTCGCGCGACCCGCGGCTACAGCGCCTGGCGCTGGCGTTGTCCGACGCGCCGGCCGATACCCGGCCGCTGGCCGCCTGGGCCGACACGATCGGCATGGCGCCGCGCACGCTGGCGCGCCGCTTCCTGGCCGAGACCGGCCTGTCGCTGGGGGCGTGGCGTCAGCGCGCGCGGTTGATGCGGGCGCAGGAAATACTGGCGGCCGGCCAAGGCGTGACGGCCGCCGCGCTGGAATCGGGCTATGACAACGTCAGCGCCTTCATCGCGATGTTCAAGCGGGAATACGGCGTCACGCCCGGCCGCTACGACGGCCGGGGTCCGGTGGGGGATTGAACGGCCGGCGGCGTGGCGCCGGCCCGTGCCAACGCGCCGGTTTACTCGGCGTCGGCGGCCTTGCGCGGACGGCGTGCGCGCGGGGCGGTCTTGCGCGCCGGCTTGGCCGGCGCGGCATCGGCCGCGGCG
>NZ_CADIJR010000179.1 GCF_902859645.1 Achromobacter insuavis
CTGGACGGCGCGGCGCGCGGCACGGCGGCGGGCTTGGGCGCGGCCGCCGTCACGGCCAGCGCGGCCAACGGATTGGCGGGCTCGCCTTCATCGGCGGCCGGCGCGGGCTGCGTCAGTTGCGCCAACGGATGATCGTCGATGATGGCGGCGGCATTGGAGGGCGGCGCTTCCGTGTTCGCCGGCATGCGCGCCTGCGCGGTCGCGCTGGCATTGGCCTGCGTCATGGCCGCGGCGGCGCCATTGCCGGCGACGGGCTTGCCGGCGACGGCCGGCCGGGACTCGGGTTCCGTGCGCGCCACCACCACCGGCAATTCCGCCGTGTCATAGACCGCCCACAGTCCCGCGCCGACACATCCCAGAAACAGCGCCAGCAACACCAGCAACGGCGTCTTCGAACGTTGTTTGGGCGGCAGGTGTTTGGCCTCGGCCTCGGGCACGCGGCCTTCGAGCGTGGCAAGAATGCGCGACGACGGCTGCGCATCCGGGGAGGATGAGCGCCCGGCAAGCAAGCTGGGAATAGAGGGCGGTGGTCGCGATCTTTTTTCGTCTTCTGCCATGCGAGGTCCCGTGTCGGCAGGGGCGCACGAAGCCCCTTTAACCAAGGTGTCCGAGAATACCTGATGACACCTTTTAGATCACGGCTTGTTGTTACGATTCCTAAAGCATCGACGCCGTCTGCAACGCCCAAGCGCTTGCCTCAATCCCGAATAGAACAAAAGATTACGCCTTCGTGATTGAGGGATACCGTTGCTAGTTCTACTGCCCCTATATTTTCTGCTCGCGATAGGCGTCTCCGCGCTGCTGGTCTTCCCTTCCTTCCGGGCGGGAACCGCGCGGAGCGTACGCGCGTTCGCGCAGGGAATGCGGCGCCGTGTGGCGCGCGGCGCGGGGCAGGCGGGCGATGTGGTCGGCGGCTCCGCGCAGGTGGTCCGCGCGGGCGTCGGCCGGGCCGGCAATACGTTTTCCGCCTACCGCTGGCAGATCGCCGCGGGCCTCGCGGTCGTGTTGCTTCCGTCCCTTTTCGCTTTCGTCATGCGACACAATCACACATTTATTTACGAGGATCGGATGGCCGGTCCGGACCCTCGTATCCAGGCGCTGTTGACCGGCGAACGGCTGGTTCCGCCGCCGCCGTTGCCGCCCGAAGTCTTCACCACGCGCGAAGTGGAATTGGTGCGTCCGAACCTGGGCGGCGCGAGCCGCGACTGGAACCTGCTGGACGCCGATTACCGCCAGCGCCTGCTGGCCGCGTATCGCATCATGCGTGAAGAGCATGGCTATGAAATGGTGCTAATCGAGGGCTACCGCAGTCCCGAGCGCCAGGAAGAATTGGCGAGCAAAGGCTCGCACGTGACCAACGCCGGCGCCTACCAGAGCTATCACCAATATGGCCTCGCGGCCGACAGCGCCTTCCTGCGCGATGGCAAGGTGGTGGTCTCGGAAAAAGACCCGTGGGCCATGCGCGGCTACGAACTGTTCGGCGAGACCGCCGAACGGGTCGGCCTGACGTGGGGCGGCCGCTGGAAGCTGATGGACTTCGGCCACACCGAATTGCGGCGGCCGGGCGTCATGCGGCGCGACGCGGGAGCCGCGCAATGATCCGATCATCTCGCGCGACTACCCTGACCCTCTTGCTCTCCCGACCAACCGATCACCGCGACGAACCCACATGACCCGTTTTCTCAAAACCGGCCTGGTGCTGGCCCTGGTGTTCGGGGTCGTCTGGCTGGCCGTCATCATCTGGTGGCAGGAGTCCCGCACGCTGCCCACCGGGCTGGACATCGGCCTGTACCTGTTCGCGTTGCCGCTGGCGCTGATCGCCGCCGGCTGGGCCGGCCTGCGCATCGCCCGCGCGCGCCGCGAAGCCCGCGCCGCGGCCGCGGC
>NZ_CADIJR010000180.1 GCF_902859645.1 Achromobacter insuavis
CGGGCGCGGACGCGGCGGGCCTGCCCGCCGGCGCCGGCCGCGCCGCTGGCGTCCGGCCAAGGATATAGCGGGAGACGTTGCGGTTGTGCTCGGACAGGTTCACCGAGAACTCGCTGGTGCCGTTGCCGCGCGAGACGAAAAACAGGAATTTGTGCTGCTCGGGCTGCACCGCGGCCAGCAGCGCCGCGCGGCCGGCGGCGGCGATCGGCGTGGGCGGCAGGCCCGGGCGCGTATAGGTGTTCCAGGGCGTGTCGGTCTGCAGGTCGCGCTTGCGGATGCGGCCCTGGTAGGCGTCGCCCATGCCGTAGATGACGGTGGGGTCGGTCTGCAGCAGCATGCCGATCTTCAGGCGGTTGGTGAACACGCCCGAGACGCGGCGGCGCTCCGGGCCATGGCCGGTTTCTTTCTCGATGATGGACGCCAGCACCAGCGCCTCATAGGGCGTGGACAGCGGCAGGTCGGCCTGGCGCTTGGCCCAGGTGTCGTCCAGGATGCGCTGGCCTTCCTGGTAGGCGCGGCGCAGCAGGTCGTAGTCGGAGCTGCCCGGCGTGAAGATGTAGGTGTCGGGGAAGAACAGGCCTTCCGGATGCTTGATGTCCGAGCCCAGGCGCTCCATCAGGGCTTCGTCGCTGATGTCGCCCAGGGTCTGCTTGACGTCGGGATTCTCGCGCAGCGCCTGGCGGATCTGGCGGAAGGTCCAGCCTTCCAGGAAGGTGATCTGGCGCTGGGTCATGTCGCCGCGCGCCATGCGTTCCAGCAGCAGCCAGGGCGTGTCGCCGTTGATGGCCTGGTAGCCGCCGGCCTTGATCAGCTTGTCCTGCTCGGTCAGGCGCGCCATCCAGACGAAACCCGGCTCCCAGACCGGCACGCCGGCCGCGTTGAGCGCGCGCGCGACGGTGCGCGGGCTGCTGCCCGGGTCCACCACGAAATCGATCCTGTCGGCCGACAGAGGAATGGGTCGATGCATCCAGTGCCAGGCGGCGCCGACGGTCGCGGCGACGGCCAACACGATGAGCAGGAATGACCACAGGACGTAAAAACGGAGTCGCTTCTTCATAAGTCTGGGAAGTTTAATGGATCGCGCGGACCTGTCGGCGCAAAACGAGGGCCGGAGCGCGTCGCGCGCCCCTTTGCCCTGCGCGGGCATCGGCCTGCCAGGATGAGAACACAGCTATCATCAACCCTTTGATGACGAGTCACGGGCCCACGCAGCCATGCATGCTTTCCATTCTTCGATCCCGGCGCGCGCCGAAGGTTGCGCGCAATTGGCGCCGTTGGACGATTTCGCCGTTTTCAGCGCCAGCGGCGCCGACGCGCTGACCTTTCTGCACGGCCAGCTGACCCAGGACGTCACCGGCCTGCCCGCCGATGCCGCCCGCCTGGCCGGCTACTGCACCGCCAAGGGCCGCCTGCTGGCGACCCTGGTGATGTGGCGCGGCGCCGCCCCGGCCGAGGACGCCCCGCAGTTGTACGCCCTGGTGCGCCAGGACCTGGCCGCGGCGCTGATCAAGCGCCTGTCCATGTTCGTGCTGCGCGCCAAGGTCAAGCTGGCCCCCGCCGCGCTGCACGTGGCCGGCGTGCAGGCCGACCCGGCGCAGCTGGCCGCCCTGGAAGCGGCCGCCGGCGCCCTGCCGCGCACGCCCTGGCAAC
>NZ_CADIJR010000181.1 GCF_902859645.1 Achromobacter insuavis
CGCGCCTGGCCCAGCCGGCCCGCGCCAGGCCCACGCCGAACAGCGGCGCCACGGCGGCGCGGCCGCTGCGTCGTCCGGTCGTCAAGACCAGCGACGCCACCGACGTCAAGCCCGTCAAGCCGGCGCCGGCCGCGACGCGCAGGACGCCGCCGGCGGATGACGATTGGGAATCGTTCTGACGGCGTGATTTGTCCAGGTATTTCGTTGCATTGAATAGGTAGTAGAGAACACATCCCTTTTACGACAGGGCGGCAATATCATGCCGCCCTGGCGGTTACCGGAAATATCGGAAAATGTTAAGCAATCTGAAGGTGCGCACGGGGTTGATGCTTGCCCAATTGGCCGTCGCCGTGGCCGCGCTGATTGCCATCGCCCTGGGTTGGAACAGCATGCGATCCAACGCCGAGGCGATCAACGCTTTGGATAGCCTGAGCGTCCAGCAGAGCAATCTGGTCAAGGACTCTTACGTGCAGATGCTGCGCGCCACCATCCGCGCGGACATCGCCGCCGCCCAGCGCGCCGCCGGCGACAAGGCGGGCGCGGCCGAGAACACCCGCATCGTCCAGCAACTGCTGACCGACGGCAGGGCCAAGCTCGAGAAGTTCAAGGCGATTCCTAAGACCACCGATATCGGCCGCGCCGCCGAAGGCCAGTTGCTGGCCTCGTTCAACGGCTTTGCCGAAGGCCTGCAAGCCATGCTGGGCGCGCTGGACCGGGGTGACAACGCCGAGTACCTGAACCTGAAGAACACCAAGACCGCCGCGGCCAGCGGCGCGTTCTCCAAGCAGTTGACCGAGTTCGCGACCGCGATCACCACCTACAGCGAAGAGCGGGTGGCGGCGTCGCGCTCGGAGGGCGCGGTCATGGCGTATGTCTACCTCGCGCTGGTCCTGGTGATCCTGGCCGTGTCGCTGGGCGCCTTCCTGTTCATGAATCGAGTCGTGCTGCGCCCGCTGCGCGCGGTTGGCGAAAGCTTCGACCGAATCGCCGGCGGCGATCTGACCACGCGCGTCGAGGTGCAGTCGACCAACGAGATCGGCGCGCTGATGGCGGCGGTCAAGCGTATGCAGGAAAGCCTGGCGCGCACGGTGTCGACCGTGCGCCGCGGCGTCGACGAGATCAACGTCGGTTCGCGCGAGATCTCGGCCGGCAACACCGACCTGTCCAGCCGCACCGAGCAGCAGGCAGCTTCGCTGGAAGAGACCGCCGCTTCGATGGAAGAGCTGGCCTCGACCGTCAAGCAGAACGCCGACAACGCGCGCCAGGCCAACCAGCTGGCCGCGAGCGCCTCGGATGTGGCCGAGCGCGGTGGTTCGGCGGTGGCCGAAGTGGTCAACACGATGCAGGGCATTTCCGCCAGCTCGCGCAAGATCTCGGAAATCGTGTCGGTCATCGACGGCATCGCCTTCCAGACCAACATCCTGGCGCTGAACGCGGCGGTGGAAGCCGCTCGTGCCGGCGAGCAGGGTAAGGGCTTCGCGGTGGTGGCGGGCGAAGTGCGCTCGCTGGCGCAGCGCAGC
>NZ_CADIJR010000182.1 GCF_902859645.1 Achromobacter insuavis
GCCGCGCTGGCCTGGGCGCGGGAGATGACGGCCCTGGCCGCCGTGTTCGGCGACCTGGGCGGCGACGCGCGCTTCGTGCGCGAGGTGGCGCAGGCGGCGCAATCGCTGCGCACGCTGGGCGTGGCCGGCGCGCTGGACGCGACCCTGGCCGCCATGCGCGCGGACCCCGCCTGAGGCGCAGCCGCCGCCTGGGCGGGCAGGCGCATCATGCTTGCGGCGGCGCCAGCCGGCCCAGCAGCGGTTCGAGCGCCATGCCGACCGCGAGGATCTGGCGATCCGCGCCGGGCAGCCCATCCACTTCCAGTCCGATCGGCAGCCCGTCCGCCGACAGGCCGGCCGGCAGGCTCAGGCCGGGCAGCCCGGCATTGCTGCCCGGATCGACGTTGCGCGCCAGCCGCTGGAACGTTTCCAGGCTGCTGGCTTCCGGCGCGGCCAGCGGCGGCGGCACCGGCACCGTGGGAAACAGCAGGCCGTGCAGCGCGTGCTGCTCGAACGCGCGGCGGTAGACGTCGATGAGCGCGTCGCGATGCACCGCGATGGCGCTGTCGTACAGAGGCCGCAGCGGCAACACCTCGCCCGATGGCGTGGGCAGCACGCCCGGCACGATCAGGTTGTCGAAGATGGCCTTGACGTCCGGGCTGGAGATCTGCGCGACGACGTCCTCGAAGCTCACCCCGACCGCATGGCGTTGCAGGTAATCGATCAGGTCGGGCTTCTGCTCGTACAGGCAGAGCGGCATGCTGGTGGCGGCGTTGCTGGCTTCCAGGCCGGGCATGTCGAGCGGGACCAGGGTCACGCCGGCCGCGCGCAGGCGCGCCAGGGCGGCCTGCGTCGCGGCCTCGACCTGCGGGTCCAGGTCCTGCCAGAAATAGGCGGGCAGGCCCAGCCGCAGGTCGGCGGCCTTCAGCGCCGGCAGCGGCGCGGCGTCGCCGCTCAGCACGGCGTCCAGCAGCGCGATGTCGGCCATTTCGTTGGCGATGGGGCCGGGGGTGTCGCGGGTATGCGAAATCGGCGTGATGGCGGCGCCGTCATAACGCCCCACCGATGGCCGGAAACCGACGGCGCCGTTGAGCGCGGCCGGCAGCCGCACCGAGGCGCCCGTGTCGGTGCCGAGCGCGGCCGGGACCAGCCGCGCGCCCACGGCGGCGCCGCTGCCCGAGGACGAGCCGCCGGCGATGCGCTCGGGGTCATAGGCGTTGCGGGTGCCCGCGCCGCGCGGGCCGGGATAGGCGGTGTTGAAGCCGGACACGCCGAACGCCAGTTCATGCATGTGCGTCTTGCCGACGATGACGGCGCCGGCCTCGCGCAGCCGCCGCACCACAGGCGCGTCCTCGGCCGGACGGAAGTGGCGCAGGGCGGGGGTGCCGGCGGTGTTGGGCAGTCCCGCGACGTGGATGTTGTCCTTGATGGCCACGGGCACGCCCTCCAGCGGCCGGGCGGCGCGGCCCGCGGCG
>NZ_CADIJR010000183.1 GCF_902859645.1 Achromobacter insuavis
GGCGCGCGTTCCTGGGCGGCGCGGTGGCGGCCTGCGGCGCGTGGCTGGCGTTCAAGCCGCCGCTGGGCCTGTGGCCGGCGGTGGACGAATTGACCGCGGATGTGCGCAGCGGCACCGGCGAACAGCGCCGCGTGGCGCTGGCGGGCGACGCCAGCGTGCAGCTCAATACCCAGACCCGCATCAACCTGTCGCGCAGCGGCCCGGCGCAGCAGATCGATCTGCTGGCCGGCGAGGTCGAGCTGCTGACGTCCGGCCAACTGGTCAGTCTGACGGCGGGCGCGGGTCGCGTCAGCGCCACCTCGGGGTGCGTCAACGTGCGCTACACCGATGGCCTGGTGCGCGTGACCTGCCTGGAGGGCAGCGCCCGCGTCGCGCTGCGCAAGGACTCCATTGAATTGACGGCCGCGCAGCAGGTGGTGCTGGGCGCCGGCGGCGCCAGCGGGCCGCAAAGGGTGGACCCCGACCAGGTCACGGCGTGGCGCCGTGGCGTGCTGGAATTCAACAATGTGCCGCTGGCGCAGGTGGTCGACGAGATCAACCGCTATCGCCCCGGCCGCATCGTGTTGGTGAGCGACCGGCTGGCGGGCAGCCTGGTGCAGGCGCGCTTTTCGCTGGACCAGCTGGCCGACGCCGCGCAACTGATCCGCGATGCCTATGGCGCCCAGGTCACGTCGCTGCCGGGCGGGATCGTGCTGCTGAGCTGAGCGCCGTCGCGCGCATTGTCCCAAACGTGAAATATGAATTTTTTGTGAAAAGGCGCAGTCGATGACGCTTGAAGCGGTCTAGGCACCCATGCGCAGAACTGCCCGGTCCGCGTCGCCGTTTTTTCCGGCGTGCCGGTCCTGGCGCTGCAGATGCCAGATCCGATTCCACGAAGGAAAAGCCGTCATGCCCAGCCGTAATCACGCCCTCGTTTCCCGCAATCCCCAGCGGCGTTCGCGCCGTCCGGCCTGGCGCCTGGCGCCGCTGACCCAGGCGTTGGCGGTGTTGCTGGTGGCGGGGGGCGGGCATGGCGCGGCGCAGGCCCAGGCGCGGGCGTTCAGCCCGGGCTGGTTCGCCGACAAGGGGGCGGTGCAATCGACGGCGCAGCGCACCGGCCGCATGCCCGACGGCAGCCTGGCCGGCATCGGCAACACGGCCCGCCAGCAGGCGCAATCGCGCCAGCAGCTGCAGCGCTCGCTGGACAACCTGAACCGCACCGCGGCGGCGGTGGCCGCGCAGCAGGCGGCGCAGGCGG
>NZ_CADIJR010000184.1 GCF_902859645.1 Achromobacter insuavis
GGTCACGTTGACCACGGCAAAACGACGTTGACGGCGGCGATCACGACCGTTCTGTCGAGCAAGTTCGGCGGCGAAGCCAAGGGCTACGACCAGATCGACGCGGCTCCTGAAGAAAAGGCACGCGGCATCACGATCAACACGGCTCACGTCGAGTACGAAACGGAATCGCGCCACTACGCGCACGTTGACTGCCCGGGCCACGCTGACTACGTCAAGAACATGATCACGGGCGCCGCCCAGATGGACGGCGCGATCCTGGTCGTGTCGGCCGCTGACGGCCCGATGCCGCAAACGCGTGAACACATCCTGCTGAGCCGCCAGGTTGGCGTGCCGTACATCATCGTCTTCCTGAACAAGGCCGACATGGTTGACGACGCCGAGCTGCTCGAGCTGGTGGAAATGGAAGTTCGCGAACTGCTGAGCAAGTACGACTTCCCGGGCGACGACACCCCGATCGTGAAGGGTTCGGCCAAGCTGGCGCTGGAAGGCGACAAGGGCGAACTGGGCGAGCAAGCGATCCTGTCGCTGGCCCAAGCCCTGGACACCTACATCCCGACGCCCGAGCGTGCCGTTGACGGCGCGTTCCTGATGCCGGTTGAAGACGTGTTCTCGATCTCGGGTCGCGGCACCGTGGTGACCGGCCGTATCGAACGCGGCATCATCAAGGTCGGCGAAGAAATCGAAATCGTCGGTATCGTCCCGACGGTCAAGACGACCTGCACCGGCGTGGAAATGTTCCGCAAGCTGCTGGACCAAGGTCAAGCCGGCGACAACGTGGGCATCCTGCTGCGCGGCACCAAGCGTGAAGACGTCCAGCGCGGCCAGGTTCTGGCCAAGCCGGGCTCGATCACCCCGCACACGGACTTCACGTCCGAGGTGTACATCCTGTCCAAGGAAGAAGGCGGCCGCCACACCCCGTTCTTCAACGGCTACCGTCCCCAGTTCTACTTCCGCACGACGGACGTGACGGGCACGATCGACCTGCCGGCCGACAAGGAAATGGTTCTGCCGGGCGACAACGTGACGATGACCGTCAAGCTGCTGGCCCCGATCGCCATGGAAGAAGGTCTGCGTTTCGCCATCCGTGAAGGCGGTCGTACCGTCGGCGCCGGCGTCGTCGCCAAGATCCTGAAGTAA
>NZ_CADIJR010000185.1 GCF_902859645.1 Achromobacter insuavis
CGCCGCGCGCGCCGGCCACGGCGCCGTCGCCGGCGGCGGTGACGCGCTATGCCGGCGTCCTGCAGAACACCGTGACGCGCGCGTTGTGCCAGTGGACCGGCGCGCAGTTCGGCCGCTACCGCGCCTCGCTGCAGCTGTGGATCGGCCGCAATGGCGTGGTGCGCCAGGCGCGGGTGCTGTCGGGCACCGGCGACGCGCGCCGCGACGAGGCGCTGGCCGGCGTGCTGTCCGGACTCATCATGGATGCGCCGCCGCCGGCCGACCTGCCGCAGCCGGTGACCATCGTGCTGGCGCCGCGGCCCGATCCGCGGACCGATTGCCGGCTGGCCGGCGCCGCGGGCTGAACCGCATGTCCATGACCGGCGACGCCCTGCGCAACCTGTTCCTGTCCAAGTACCAGGAATTCCGCAAGCGCCTGCGCATCCGGCTGGGGTCGGAAGACCTGGCCAACGACGCCATGCAGGAGGCCTGGCTGCGGGTCGACAGCCTGGCCGAGACCGCGCCGGTCGAGTATCCGGCCGCCTATCTCTTCAAGATCGCCTCGAACATCGCCGAGGATCAGCGCCGCGCCAATGCCCGCATCCTGTCGATGGCCGAGATCGAGGAGCTGTACGACATGGCCGACGAGGCCGCCGGCCCGGCCCAGGTGGCCGAGGGCCGCGAGCAACTGGCGGCGCTGGAGGCGGCGCTGGCCGAGCTGCCGCGCCGGCGCCAGGCGATCGTGATCGCGGCGCGGGTCGACGAGGTGCCGCACCGCGAGATCGCCGAGCGTTTCGGCATTTCGGTGCGGACCGTGGAAAAGGAATTGCGCGCGGGGCTGGAGCACTGTTGCGGGAAATTGGAAAAAAAGTATGTCCAGCGCTACGGTCCCCAGGCCCGGGAAACGTCTTAGATCCATGACGACCCTCTTCAGACGCTCCCGCCCCGGCGGCGACCCCGCGGCCGCGCTCCAGCGCGAGGCCCAGGCGTGGGTCGTGCGGCTGGCCTCGGGCCAGGCCAGCGTGGCCGATGGCGAGGCCTTCCGCCGCTGGTGCGCGCAGAGCGCCGAGCACGCGCGCGTCTTCAAGGAAACGCGCGGCGCCTGGCAGCAGCTGGCGCCGGCGGCGCGCCAGTTGCAGGCCGCGCAG
>NZ_CADIJR010000186.1 GCF_902859645.1 Achromobacter insuavis
GCCAGCCTGCGCGCCGATCTGGCCGCCGTCGGCGGCATCGCGCTGCCGGCCACGCTGAGCGCGCTGGCCACGCCCGCGGCGGTGGTCTTCACCGCCTCCACCTACGCCGGCTTCGGTCCCAGCGTCATGGCCGGCGCGACCGTGGTGGACCGGGTGCTGCAACTGTCGTACTCGCTGTTCTTCGTGCTGCCCGGCGCCATCGGCCCGATCCTGGGCCAGAACCTGGGGGCGGGGCAGTGGCCGCGGGTGCGGCAGACCGTGCGCATCACGCTCGGCCTGGCGCTGGCCTATGGCTTCGGCGCGGCCACGCTGCTGGCCTTGCTGGCGCCGTGGATTCCCGACCTGTTCCAGGTCACCGGGCCGGGTCGCGACCTGGTGCTGATCTTCTGCCGCTACGCCAGCTTCATCTGGGCGATCAACAGCGTGTTCTTCGTATCCGTGGCGGTGTTCAACAACCTGGGCTACGCCACCTATGCCACCGCCATCGGCTGGCTGCGCGCCACCGTCGGCACGCTGCCGTTCGTGTGGGTCGGCGCCCACTACGGCGGCGCGCAGGGCGTGCTGCTGGGGCAGACCCTGGGCTTCGCCCTGTCGAGCCTGCTGGCGCTGGCGCTCTGCCGGCGGGTGTTGCGCCAGCCACCGGCCAGCCTGGCGCCCGGCCCGGCCTGAGACGGCGCCCCGCGACGGTTCCGGCCTGGCCAGGGACCGTGCGTCGCGGCCGTTCCGGCATGGCCAGGGACTGTGCGTCGCTGCCGTTCCGGCATCGCCCGCCGGGGAATCCACGGTCCGGCGGCGCCCCGTCCAGGCCATTCGATTTCGGCGCCCGGTCGCGGTACGATCCGGGCTGACTTCGATTTTTCAGGATTGCCATGCGACAGCGTCTCCTTCGCGCCCGAATCGATCCCCTTGCGCGCGCGGTCCTCGCCGCCGCGTTCTGCGTCGCCGCCGTCGGCGCCGCCCAGGCCCAGTCGCCTGCTTCCGCCACCGGCACGCGCAGTCCCGGGGCCCAGCCCGCCACGTCCGGCCCGACGCTGACGCCCAAGCGCAGCTTCGACGATCCGGCCACGCCCGCCGCCGCCCCG
>NZ_CADIJR010000187.1 GCF_902859645.1 Achromobacter insuavis
CGCCGGCGCTCAGCGCGGCCCGCATCGCCGCGTCGCCGCCGGCCGCCGCGCCCTCGCTCTCGCCCGTCAGCAGGCCGCGCAGCACCTTGGCCAGGTGAGTGGCCTGGGCGTTGCGCAGATACACCACGTGCAGGTTGTCGGGATCGCTCTGCGAGCTGTCCAGCTGCCGGATCAGGTCGCGCGCCAGCTTGGCGCGCCCGGGGCTGGACGACCGCAGAATCACGCTGTTGGCGCGCGGATCGGCCACCACGGCCACGCGCTGGCTCGGATCGCCGCCCTGCTGCGTGTCCAGCAGCTCCGAGGCCATGCCGGCGATGTCGACCGCGATGCCCTGGCGGATCTTGACCACCTCGGTCACCAGCGAGGACGGGTTGTCGATGCTGGCGATGATGCGGCCGATGCGGTCCAGGTTGTCGGCGTAGTCGGTGATGACCAGCGTGTTGTTGGCCGGATAGGCGGTGATCGGATTGTTCGGCGCGATCATCGGCCGCAGCACCGGCACCAGCGCGGCGGCGTTCTCGTAGCTGAGGCGGAAGGTGCGCGTCACCACCGCGCCGTCCCCCGGCGCGCCGGCATTGGCGACCGGGCCGCCCTGCAGCTTGGCGTCGGCCTCCGGCACCACGCGGGTGCCGCCGGCCACGTCCACCGCGGCGAAGCCCTGCATGCGCAGGGCGCCCAGCAGCATGCCGTAGGCAGTGTCCGGCGCGACCGGGCCCTGCGACACCAGAGTCAGCGTGCCCTTGACCCGCGCATCCACCAGGAAATGGCGGCCGGTATAGCGCGCCAGCACCCGCAGGACGGCGGGAATGTCGGCATCGACGAAGTTGAGCAGCACGCCCTCATTGCCCATCGGCCCCGGCGCGGCGGGCGGCGCCGAACCCGCCGGCGGCGCCGCCCGGGATGGCGGCGCGACGTCGTCGCGCGCCGAGTCCGGCG
>NZ_CADIJR010000188.1 GCF_902859645.1 Achromobacter insuavis
CCGGACTGCCACAACGAGAGCATCCCACCCCGCCTCACAGCGTCGATAAGGAATCTAGCGGCCTAGGACCGCCGATTGATCGCAAGGTAACGCCCGAGGCGAGGCTACCCCAGCGGACTAAACGTATCGCAGGGAGAGCCATCATGCAAATATCTGGCTGCTTTATTGGGGTCGATGTCGGTAAGTTCGAGTTGCAAGTGGCCGGCCACGAGGGCGCAATCGTGTCCGGGATCGTGCCCAACAACCGATCGGGCATCGTCGGTTGGCTCAAGCGTCTGCCGGCCAGCAGCGTGATCGCGATGGAGGCGACGGGGGGTTACCAGGAGTTGTTGGCCCGCCTGGCGCACGAGCGCGGCTTCGTGGTGTACGTCTTGAACCCGACGCACGTGCACCACTACGCGATCTCGCTGGGCAACCGAGGCAAGACCGACCGGCTGGATGCCCAAGTCATTGCCCAGTACATCGCGCAGCGCCACACCAAGTTGCACCGCTACGAGCCGATCTCGCCCGAGCTGCAACAGGTTCGGGCGCTTCAGGCACTGAGGTCAACGGTCGTGCGGGTCGGCACGTCCTTGAGACTGTCGGCGCAGCGCCATGGCTGCGCCAGCAAGCATCAGAAGCAGGCCCTGGCCAGCTTGAGCGCCTGGGCCGAGCAGCTCGAACGCGAGTTGATCGCCAAGATCAAGGCCCAGAGCGAGTGGGCCAAGACCTACGGTCTGTTGACCGGCATCTGCGGCATCGGGCCGATCAATGGGGCCGCCCTGACGGCGTTGTTCAACCGTATCCACTTCGCCAGCAGCGATGCGGCGGTGGCGTTCTGCGGGCTGGATCCGCGGCCCAACGAATCTGGCCGCAAAGTTGGCCGGCGACGCTTGAGCAAACAGGGCGACAAGGCCGCCAGGACGTTGCTGTACAACGCGGCCAG
>NZ_CADIJR010000189.1 GCF_902859645.1 Achromobacter insuavis
CCAGCACGGCGGCGTGGCGGTCTTGCACGGGCGGCGCCAGCACCGCGACGGCGCCGGCCGCCGGCGCCAGCGCGAAGCCCAGCCGCGTCGCGCGGATGCCGGCCAGTGTTCCCAGCGCCGTCCGCAACCGGCCGATTTCCACCCGCAACCGCGCGCGGTGCGTGTCGTCCGGATGTCGGGCGCGGAAGGCCTGCGCGATCAAGGCGTCGCGCGGCGCATCGCCCGGCCACGCCTGGCCCAGCGCCTGCGCCAGGGTGAACAGGACCGGGCGGCTGGCCAGCGTCAGGCTGTGGCCCGCGCCATGCACGGCATAGCGGCAGGCGTCGATCACCAGCGTGTCGGACGCCAGCAGCGTTTCCACCTCGTCCAGGCGCAGCGCGCGGATTTCGCCCGCGTGGTGCAGTTGCGCCGCCGGCGTCTCCAGCGCCAGCGCCGCCTGGCGCACTTCGGCCTGCAGGGCGGGAATGGCCGCCGCCTGCGCGGCGTGCGCGGCCCGCGCCAGGGCGGCGCGGGCGGTGGCGGCCTGTACCCGGCGAAGCGCGATGCCGGCCAGGGCCAGCTCGTGCACCGCCCGCAAGGCCGGCGGGAAGGGCGCGGGGTCCAGTCCCGACAGCACTTGCTCGGCCTGTTCCAGGCGTCCCATCAGGATCAGGCGGCGCCCGGCCAGGTAGCCGGCATAGGCCGCATTGCGCCGGTCGCCATGCTGTTCGAGCGCGGCGCGGGCGGCCTCGAGCGCCGCCGTCGGCCAGCCCAGGTCGCGCGAGGCCAGCGCGATCTCGGCCTCGGCCACCACGCAGCGGGCGCGCGCCACCGGATCCCTGGCGCCGAACGCGCGGGCGGCGCGGCGCACCAGCGGCCGGGCGCGTTCAAAGTCGCCCAACTGCGCCAGCGCGATGCCGCGCAGCGCCAGGGC
>NZ_CADIJR010000190.1 GCF_902859645.1 Achromobacter insuavis
CGCGGCGCTGACGTTGCCCGCATGCGCGGCCAGCGCGGCGCGGATCGCGTCGTCGGCCATGGCTTGCAGATTGGTCGTGCCCGCCGCCGCCGCGGGCGTCTCGGCCGGCTGGCCGCGGAGGTCCGCCGGCAACATCTCGCGATCGACCACGCCCGCGGCCCCCGCCAGCACGTGCAGCGTGCGCAGCACCGCGGCCAGCTGCCGGTAATTGCCGGGCCAGGCGTAATGCGCCAGCGTGTCCTCGATCTCGGTCGGCAGCACCGGCCCCGCGCCCTGCGCGGCCCATAGCGAGCGCAGCAGCTCGCGCAGGTCGGCGCGGGCGCGCAGCGGCGCCAGCGTCACCGTGTATTCGGCAATGCGGAAATACAGGTCGGCGCGCACCGGCGCATCGGGGCCATCGTGCGCCAGCGCGCGATGCGTCGCGCACACCAGCGTGAAGTCCACCGGCACCGGCCGCGCCGCCCCCAGCGGCGATACCTCGCGTGACTGCAGCACCCGCAGCAGGCGCGACTGCAGCGCCAGCGGCATGTCGCCGATCTCATCCAGGAACAGCACGCCGCCATGCGCCTGCCGCAGCAGCCCCTTGCTGCCCTGGCGGCGCGCGCCGGTGAAGGCGCCGTCCTCGTACCCGAACAGCTCGGACTCGATCAGGCTCTCGGGCAGCGCCGCGCAATTGACCGCCACGAACGGGCCGGCCGCGCGCCGGCTGCGCGCATGCAGCTGGCGCGCGAAGATCTCCTTGCCCGCGCCGGTCTCGCCCTGCAGCAGGATCGAGACGCCCGCGTCCGACAGATGCACCGCGCGCGCCAACGCGCCCAGGGTGGCGGCATCGAAGCTGGCCAGGCCGCCGCGCGCCACGGGCGCCGGCGGCGGCGATGCCGCGGGCAGGCGCAGGGTCGG
>NZ_CADIJR010000191.1 GCF_902859645.1 Achromobacter insuavis
GGCGCCGGCGTCCTGGCGCAGCACGCGCGCCGACAGGTCCACCAGGCCCGGCAGCACGGCCAGGCCGGCGGCGTCGATGCGGCGATCGGCCTGGAAGCCGTCGGGCGCCTGGCCGACCGCCGCCACGCGGCCGTCGGCGATGAACAGGTCCTGCAAGCCGTCGCGGTCGTGGGCCGGGTCGATCAGGCGGCCATTGGCGATGTGCAGCCTCATGCGGCGACTCCGGCCAGCACGCTCAGGGCGGCCAGGCGCAGATGGCCTTCGGACCGGGCCAGGCCGGCCTCGATCTCGCCCAGGCCGGCGGCGACGTCGCCATCGACCTCGATGCCGGGCGTCAGCGCGGCGGCGGGCAGCAGCAGGACATCGGGCCGGGCCGCGGCCAGGCGGGCGGGCGTCAGGCCGTAAGCGGCGGCGTATTCGCGCGCCGACGGCAGCAGCGCGCCGCTCATGCGCTCGGCCCGCAGGGGCAGCGCGATCACCACATCGGCCTCGGCCAGGCATTCGTGCAGGGTGGCACAGGCGCGCACGCCGAGTTGCGGCAGGCCGTCGGGCAGCAGGGTGCGCGGCGCGGCGGCGCGCACTTCGGGCACGCCCAGCGTGGTCATGGCATGGATCAGGCTGCGCGCCACGGCGCTGTGGCGGATGTCGCCCACCAGCGCCACGGCCAGGTTGGTCAGATCCTGTCTGGCCTGCAGCATGGCCTGCACGCGGGCCAGCGCCGGCAGCGGATCGGCGTGCGCGCCATCGCCGGCGTTGAGGATGCGCAGGCCCGGCGCGCATGCGGCGGCGGCGCTGACGGCGGCGCCGCTGGCCGGATGCC
>NZ_CADIJR010000192.1 GCF_902859645.1 Achromobacter insuavis
GCTGGCGCTATGCGCCGCGGTGGTCGCGGCCGCGGGCTGCTGGCTGGCGGTGATCGAGCCGTCCCTGGCGCGCGCGGATCGCGGCGCGGAGGAATTGCGGCGCCTGGAAACGAACGCGCGCGACCTGGAGGCGGTCCTGCGCCAGGCGGGTCCGGCGCCGGCGGCGCGCCAGGCCGCGGTCTCCCCCGAGACGCTGGGCCGCTGGCTCGACGCGGCCGGATTGGCGGGGCGCTACGAACTCGGCGCCGACGAGAGCGCGGCCGGCGCCTGGCGCATCGTGTTCCACCGGGCGCCGGCGGCGCCGCTGGCGGCCTGGCTGCTGGCCGGACCGGCGCCGTTTCCGCTGGCGTTGACGCGCGTTGCCTTGCAGCGCCAGGACCAGGCCGAACCCGGCGATCCCGCGGTGGCGCCGGGCGAAGGCCTGGCGGGCGTCGTGCTGTTGAGCCCCATTTCCCGCGACCAGAGGTGAGCCCGTGACGCCGTCCCGCTTGCGCCGCACGCCCGAGCGCATTCCTGCCCATCGCAGCGTCCTCGGCCTGGCCCTGTCGCTGGCCCTGGCCGCCTGCGCGTCGCCGCAGGGCGATGATCGCCGCAGGGGCGAACTGTCGATCGATCAGGTGCCGCCACTGGCGTCGTCGCTGGCGCCTTCGGCGCAGCCGCGGCGCGTGGCGCAGGCCGATGGCGCGGCAGGCCAGCCGCTGCCGCAGAACGCCGCGGGCGCGCC
>NZ_CADIJR010000193.1 GCF_902859645.1 Achromobacter insuavis
GAAAGCAGCTTGATCCGGACCATAGAATCTCGTACGCCTTCGGCTCCCTACGGATTCCCTCGGGCGCATCAAGGTTGCCCGCCACGGGGGCCGCCTGCCCGAGGGGCTACGTGCGTCTGGGCTTGTCGCGCTGCTGCACCCGTGTGCGGGGAATGAAATTTGCGGGGCTGCCCCTTGTGGCCGCGCGGGCGGCCGCAAGGGGCGTCTGTGCATTTGAAGGTGAGGCGGGTGCGCGGTGCGCTGGTGTGGAGTGGTTTTCTATTGGGCCGCGCGTCAGGGGGAGGGGCGGTGGTGGGCGGCGCGATGGATGTCATGTTGCGCGTGACGAGTCTGCCGCGCCGCCCACAAACAGGCGAAGTGCGCGCAATCTCTCAGTTGTGCTCGACAGGGCCGCATCCACGCGCGAGAGCCATCCACGCGCGACAGCGCCATCGCGACGACGCAAGACGCCGCGTAAGCCTCAAAAAGGCCGCCCGCGCGGCCGTTTGAGGCGGGCCCCGCAAGACCCTCTCCCCCACCCTCTGATGGTCACCTGCACGCCAAGCAAACCGTTCCCCCCAGCGACCGGAATGACGTCTCATCGTGAGCGGGTGTCGGGGCAGGCGGAGGATGGCGGGGCGTGTAGATGCGCCCGAGGGAATCCGAAGGAGTCGCCGAAGGCGAGGACGAGATTCTATGGTCCGGATCAAGCTGTTTTCAGGTTCAACCTCCCGGGATC
>NZ_CADIJR010000194.1 GCF_902859645.1 Achromobacter insuavis
CGGTCTACCTGGTGCCGATGGGCCGCGGCCGCGCGCCCAGGGTGGTGGATGCCGCCAGCGGCGCGCTGCTGCCGCGCGCCGACGCCGCGGTCGCCACCGCCAGCGCCACGGCCTGGTTCGACGGCCAGTACGCCGCGCACTACCAGGGCGAGGTGGAGGAGGACGTATACACCCACTCGGGCGCGCTCGACATGCACCGGCCGCTGCACCGCATCGACCTGGACGATCCCGCCCGCACCCGGCTGTACGTCTCGTCCGCCACCGGCGAAGTGGTGCTGGACGCCACCCGCCGCGAACGGCTGTGGAACTACGTCGGCGCCTGGATTCACTGGCTGTATCCGTTCCGCGGCAACCTCTTCGATCCGTGGTGGCACGACATCGTCGTCTGGCTGTCGGTGGCCGGCGTGGCCGTGGCGCTGACCGGCACGGTGGTCGGCATCCTGCGCTGGCGCTTCTCGCGGCCCTACGCCAGCGGCAGCCGCTCGCCCTACCGCGAGAACATGATGCGCTGGCACCACCTGGCCGGCCTGATGTTCGCCGGCATCACCCTCACCTGGATCTTCAGCGGGCTGATGTCGATGAATCCGTGGAAGGTGTTCAGCAGCGGCGCGGCGCCGCTGGCGCAATCGGCCTACGCGGGCGGCGCCTACGACGCGGCCGCACCGCAGGCGCCGCCCGCCGCGCTGATCGCCGCCCTGCCCGCCGCGCCGCGCGAACT
>NZ_CADIJR010000195.1 GCF_902859645.1 Achromobacter insuavis
GGCGGCGTGGCGCCGGGCCGGGGCCATGCTGCTGGGCGCGCTGGCGCTGCTGGCGGCATTGCTGGCCGCGGCGATCGCCTGGCAGCCGGACGAGGCGCTGGCGATCGCGCACTGGCCGTTCGCCTGGCGCTACGACGCCGACCTGCCGGTCAGCGGCCATACCTGGCGCCGCCTGTGGCTGGCGCTGGGGCTGACGCTGTTGGCGCTGGCGTTGTTGACGGCGGCACTGTTCGCGCGGCGTGGCCGGCTGGTGTTGCTGACGGCCGCCGCGGGGCTGCTGGCGAGCGCCAGTTGGCCGGCGCCGCGGCTGCTGCTGACGGAGGCGACGCATACGTCCTATCAGCGGTCGCCGCTGGTGTTTTCGGATGACAACCTGCTGCGGGGCGCGCGCCTCTACCAGGCGCATTGCGCCGCCTGCCACGGCGCGCGGGCGGATGGGCGCGGCGTGCTCGCGGCCGGTCTGCCCGCCTGGCCCAGCGTGCTGGGGGCGGCGCTGTTCGACAACCGCCTGGAGGGCGAGCTGTATGCGCGCCTGGCGCGCGAGGGGACGGCGCACGGCGGCGCGACGCAGGCGCCGGGCGAGGCGCTGACGCCGGACCAGATCTGGCAGGTGCTGGACTATCTGCGGCTGCAGGCCTACGGCGCCGGCGGCGGCGCGGGCATGCCGGCGATCCCGGCGCCGGTGGTGGCGCTGACCTGCCGCGACGG
>NZ_CADIJR010000196.1 GCF_902859645.1 Achromobacter insuavis
CGGCGAGCGTGTCGGGACGCACCAGGCGGCGGATGCGGTCGAGCAGGTCGCCGTCGCGCGCGGCGGGCGCCACCGGCGCCGGCGCATCGTTGGCGCGTTCCAGCGCGTGCAGGGCGCGCGCCAGCGGCATGGGGCCGCCGATCAGGGCCGCGGCCATCTGGTCGGCAATGCGCTCGCGCTCGATCCGCAGGCGGCGCGACAGCCACCAGATCGACGGATGGAAGAACAGCAGCACCTCGGCCGCGTGCTGCAGCAGGTTGACCAGGTAATCGTGGCGTCGTACGTGGGCCAGCTCATGCGCCAGCAGCGCGGCCAGCAGGTCCGCCGGCATGCCGGTGACGAGCGAGGCCGGCACCAGGATCACCGGCTTGAGCCAGCCGGCGGTGACCGGCGTGGACAGGTGGCGCGCCACGCGCAGGCCGACCGTGCGCGACAGCCGCAGGCGGTGCGCCATGTCCGCCACGCGCGCCTGCCAGGCGGGATCTTGCCAGGGCTGGCTGGCGCGCAGCACGCCGCGCAACCAGGCCAGTCCGAACAGCAGCCGCAGCGCCGCCAGCGCGCAGCCGGCCAGCCAGGCCAGCGCCAGCCACAGCGGCCAGAGCGTGGCGGCCGCT
>NZ_CADIJR010000197.1 GCF_902859645.1 Achromobacter insuavis
CCTGGGGCGACGATCAACTCGACCGCCTGATGGCCGATGCGCAGCGGCAGGCGCCCGGCGTCCGCGCCGCGCAGGCGCGGCTGCGCCAGGCCGAAGCCGCGCTCGGCAACGCCGACGCGGCGCGCCAGCCGACGCTGGATGCCAGCGCCAGCGTCAGCGCCGATCGCTACCCCGGCCACTACACCTACGGCGCGCCCTACGCCGACAACACCGGCGGCAGCGGTTCGCTGCTGGCCTCGCTGCGCCTGCGCCTGGATGTCTGGGGCAAATGGCGCGCGCTGGTCGACGCCGCCCGGCTGGATGCCGAAGGCGCGGCCCTGGCCCATGCCGATGCGCAGCTGGCGTTGCAGCAAGGCATCGCGGCGGCCTACCTGCGCCTGGACGCCGCCTTCCGCCTGCACGAGCTGGCGCAGCAACAGCGCGAACGGCAACGCCAATTGCTGGACCTGCACCAGACGCGCCGCCAGGCCGGCCTGGGCAGCGACGTCCCGGTCGCCGAGGCGCGCAGCCGCCTGGCGCAGAGCGATGCCCAGGTCGACGCGCTGGACCGCGAGATCGCGCGCCAGCGCCACGCGCTGGCCGCGCTGGCGGGCC
>NZ_CADIJR010000198.1 GCF_902859645.1 Achromobacter insuavis
GCCGGCTCGATCCATTCCTCGGGGCAGTGGCTGCGCCCGTTCAGGCAGGGGATGAAGATCATGCCGATGGGGCCGGTGGGCGCCATGTAGACGGCGTCGTGGCCGGCGCCGCTGGGCAGGCGCATGTTGGCGTAGCCGAGCTGGTCGGCGGCGGCCTGCACCGCGTCCATCACCAGCGGGGTGCAGTCGGTGGGCTGGGCCCGGCTCAGTGGCACGAAGCCGGCGGTCAGGCGCAGCGCCTTCAGGTCGGCGGCCACGCCGGCCATCAGCGTTTCGGGGAAGGCGTCCAGCACCGCGTTGCTGTCGCTGCGCATTTCCAGCGTCAGCTCGACGCGGCCGGGCACGGCGTTGGCGGCGTTGGGCGTCATGGCGAGTTTGCCGACGGTGGCGACCACGTAGTGCGGATTGCCGCTGGCGGCGCTGGCCTGGCGGCTGGCGGCGTCGATGATGCGGGCCGCGCCCACCAGGGCGTCGCGGCGGATGTCCATGGGCGTGGTGCCGGCGTGGTCGGGCTGGCCTTCGAC
>NZ_CADIJR010000199.1 GCF_902859645.1 Achromobacter insuavis
GCCAGGACGAAATCGACGCCGACCTGGAACGCCTGCGCGCCGACAGCGCGCTGGCCGCGGCCGACCGCGACCTGGGCCTGGCCCAGACGGCGCTGGCCGGCGCGCTCGGCGGCCGCTGGTCGCCCTCCCAATCCTCTGACAACGAAGTGCTGAAATGACTGCCACGCAAACTCCCGACTCGCGGACCTCGACCCGCAAAACCCGCCTGATGCTCGCCGGCGGCGCAACCGTGCTGGCCGGCGCCGGCTGGGCCGCCTGGACCTTCCTGGCCGGCGCCGCCAGCCAGACCACCGACAACGCCTACGTCAACGGCCACATCGTGGCCATCACCCCGCAGGTGGCGGGCGCCGTCTCGGCCATCTGGGCCGACAACGCCGACCGCATCGCCGCCGGCCAGACCCTGGTGGAAGTGGACCCCGCCGACATCCAGATCGCGCTGGCCGGCGCCCGCGCCGACCTGGCGCGCGCCCGGCGCCGCGTGCAGGCGCTGTTCGCCAGCCGCGACCAGGCCGCCGCCGAGGT